>JAGUZQ010000057.1 GCA_020060765.1 Planctomycetota bacterium
CTGCGCAGGTGGCGCTGGCGGGCGAGAAAGGCCGCGCCCAAGGCGTTGGCGTTTTCCCGCAGTTCGGAAACGCTTACGCGCAAGTCTTTAAGCGCCAACGGCAGGCAGGACATTGACAATGTCCGCTTGATGGAAGCCAACAGCGGCTCGCCCACCTCGGCTAAAGAACCGCTAAGCACTACGTGCGAGGGGCTGAGCAGATTTATCACCGTCGCCAACGCATATCCTATCTGCTCGCCCAGTTCGATTGCGAGAATACAGGCGGTCTTGTCGTTTTGCGCCACGCATTCGGCGAAATAACGGGGCGAAAATTCCTCGCGCGTGAGCAGGGTCTGGACGTTGCTCTGTTTCAGTTCCTCCACTTTGCGCTTCAGCGCCGGTTCCCCGGCTACGGTTTCCAGGCACCCGCGGTTGCCGCACTGGCAGAGGCTGCCGTCGCGCTTCACCACGATATGCCCCACCTCCATAGCACAGGGCGAATCGCCGAGAAACGCATTGCCTTCTTTCACGAAACCACCGCCTACGCCGTAACCCAATTCCAGATGGAACAGGCTTTCCCTGGCGGGAAGATGCCTAGCGGCGTGCTCGTAGCGCGCGCGGACAAAGGGAGAGGGATAGACGCATGCCTCACAGCCGAGTTTTTCCTGCAGCCAATTACCGGTATCGACCCCGCTCCAGCCGGGAATGTTAACGGCGTGGATCGACCTGCCGCTTTTCACATCGACCAGACCCTGGTCGGCAAAACCGGCTGCCTTCAGTTTCTTGAACTCATCGGGGAATTTTTTCCGCAACCCGGTCAACAATTCCTCCGCCGCAGTCTCGATTTTGGCGCGGGAAGGAATTTCCGGAAAAGCGTGCAGGCTTTCGCCGATAATCCGCAAGGCGCTGTCGGTCAAAACCAGGCGCAGATGCCTCATGGCCAGTTCTATGCCCAAATAACAGCCATAACTAGCCGAAAGAGTGACAGGCGAAGCCTTGCGACCGGTACGAGTACTTTTTCGCTCCGGCTCGGCAATGATTCCAGCCTCGTCCAGATCGCGAATATAACCCCATAATGTGGTTGGCTTTATATCCAGAGCTTCCGTCATCTCCTGCCTGGTAAGCGCTTCACGCGCCTCCAGCAGGGCGACAATCTGAAGCTTGGTTTCCATTGCGCCGACAGCCATTGATGACTCCTTTTAAAGATAAATATAAACGAAATGCGTGCACAAGTCAAATAATTATACTGAATAATCTTAAATAAGAACATATATAATCCATAAATACTTGACTATGTCGCTTTCGTCGTTTATATTTACGGTTGTTGATTGGTTAAAGCCTGTTTATTAACATTTTTCGGAAGGGAAGGAAATGGCTGAGTATCTTCGTCTGGCGGAAATGACAGTAGAGGACGTGATCAAATACCTCAAGGTAAACAAAACCATAATTCTACCTTACGGACTGTCGGAGCAACATGGTTATCATCTGCCGCTTAACACGGATATTCTTAATGCGGAAATCCTGGGCGCAAAGCTGGCGGGAAAACTGGGGTGTATTGTCGCGCCGACCTTGAATTACTGTTTTTCCGGCGGGATGCTGCCCGGCACCATTAACGTCAAGCCCAACACCTTCTCCCAAATGGTGTGTGACATCATCGAGTCGCTGTCGGTGCAGGGATTTGAAAACATCATTATCGTTCCCGGCCATGGCGGCAGCGAAAGCCTGATTCATCTGAAAGAATCACTGCGCATCGCCAAGTGGCTTAATCCCCTGTGGCGGAAAACTTCCATCTTCCTGATTCAACTGTGGAATTATTCTCCCACCTGGCTGGCCGCTTTTAAATCCCAGGATTATCACGCGGGGGAAATCGAAACCTCGCTGATTATGCACTGGCGGCCGGAAGTAGTGCGCAAAAAGATCGTGATGGACCAGAAAGCAGTGGCTGAGCAGTTGCGCGGCGATCCGGATTCCTATCAAAAACGCACACGTTACTCTTCCAACAACGAAGAGATTATCATGACCGTGCAGGATCCCAAGGTTAAGATCGGCGTAATGGGTTTCCCTGAAAGAGCAAATGCCAAGTTGGGCGCAAAAGTGGAAAAGGAAATTCTCGACAACGCCTCCGTCGAATTAAAAAAAGCCGTCGCCGAAGCCTCCCGCAATCGCAAGGCAGGAAAAGAAAATGTGATCAGGGATGAAGAAAAGTTGAAAATTCTGGCGTTGTAAGGAATGCGGATGAAATTGGTGGATTTGACGCTTCAGGTTTCGCTGAAGGAAAACGCCTTGACGCCAAAACGGTTTCCGGTCTCCGGCGTCGGCGGCGATTATATCGGTATACTGTATGATTATCATTATGGGGGGATGGTTTCAACTTATATCGATTTTCCTGGACATATTGAACATCTCGACGATGGCGCGGATGCGGCCAACTGCGCCTTGGAAAAACTGTACCGTGTCCCGGCGAACGTGATTCATCTTGATTGCGCCAGCGGCTTCGGCGCGGTGACGGCAGACATGTTGCAGGCGAGGTTGGATACGGATAAGCCATCTGGGGCTCTGGTAATAAATTCCTTGGGAAAGCGCAGATTTGACGAGATTGAACACAGGTCGGTGTGGTTGGCTAATGACGCGGTGGAATGGATTGTCAGAAGCGGCGTGCATCTGCTAGTCGCCGATATTTATGAAAGTTCGGAACTGCATGGCGTTTTCCCCGCACTTTTCGAGGCGGGAATCAGCACTGTCTGTAACCCGGTAAATCTGCACCTGCTAGATTGCGGAAAAACCTGGATAACCGCCTTGCCTCTGAAATTCGAAAGTGCAACGCAACTGCCCTGCCGACTATTAGCGGAATACCCCTAAAGGGAAAGAACAATGAAAAGGGAAGAACTCGAAACCGGCTTGCGCGGACTCGGCTTGGAAAAAGGCGACATCGTGCTGCTGCACAGCGCCCTTTCCAGCCTGGGCAATCTCGAAGGCGGGGTTGGCTCGTTGGTGGAAGCATTCCTAAACGTATTGGGAAAAGAGGGGACGCTGGTTGTGCCGTCTTTCACGGCGGGAATCGTGCCTGACGCGGTGAAGAACGACCCGCGTGCGGTAGTGAGCGTCGCGCCGACCGCGCAGGTCGCCGCTATCGGCGCGAAAGCGAAGGAAATCTGCGCCGACCACTGGAAATGCGAAACCGCCCACGCGGAAGGAACTCCTTATCTGAAACTTGCCGACCTCGGCGGCTACATCTGCTTGCTCGGGGTAGACCAGGACAGGAATACCACCTTGCATTCGGTAGAGGCTTTGCTGCGGCTGCCGTATCTGTCCGAAACCTCGCCGAAAGAAATCGACACGCCCGAAGGCAAGGTGACGACGTCGTTCAAGTATTTTCCCGGCCCGCATCGCGACTTCATCGGCCTGGATAAACTGTTTTCGGAAAAGATAAAAACTGTCGTTATCGGTAATGCGGTCGCGCGTCTGATAAAGAGCAAGGATCTGGTCGATATTTCCGTCGCGGCAGGTAAGAAAAACCCGGCATTTGTCCTGTGCGATAATCCCGCCTGCGATGACTGCGTGCGGCAGCGCGCGCAACTGCGGGTCGCACGGTTGAAAGAAGAAAAATTCACGCTGGTTTCTTCCGCCGTCCTGGCCGGGCGCTACGTGCCGGAGATGATCGAAAATTGCAAGGCGGCAGCAATCGAACATATCGAATTGGATTATGTGCAGGGCAAGCCGGTTCAGTTCCTTTCCGCAGAAGCGCTGCAAAAGCAGGTGGAAGAACTGAATGCTGGCGGGTTGAAAGTGACTGCCCTGAAAACTTGCGCGGTTCCGGCGGATATGCCTGCGTTTCTAGCAAAGACAAAAGCCTGTGGCGTCGCCAGGCTAGTTTTGCCGCTCACCTTTGAAGCGGAAGCGGTTATGAAATCGGCCAAAGAAAATAACCTGGAAATACTTTTTTATAACCTCGGCCTTTCCGGCAAAGCCACATCTGACAAATTGCTGTCTTTAAATGAAGCCGGGTTTGAGTGCGGCTTTGTTTTCCACGCCGCTAACTTTGCCCGCGCAGGCGAGCATCCTTTCCTCGGAACATTCAAGACCAGATGCCGCCGGTTTATGAAGCAACTCGAAGTCGCCGACGCTCTTTACGACTGTCGCGACGTCGGCCTCGCGCGCGGCAATGCCGAGATCAAGGAACTTGTTTCGATCCTGCGCTGCTCAAGTTTTGCGGGTAATTTGGTGCTGGGAGAAGGCCTGCGCGCGACTGGGTCATTAAAAGACGCGACGGAGCGTTTCTGGGATTTAGTTGACAATATGTAAATTCGTCCATATTTCAGTTTTTTACAGGAGAAAGAAATGGCGCCAGTTACCAAGGAAGCGAAAAAGCACATCACCGGCGGCGAAACCGACGGGGGCATCACCAGTTCCTATGCCACCAATGACGGGATCAAACTGAAAGTTCCGTATTCGTTCATGGGCAGCATCTACGACGAGGCGGAGGAAAAGGCGGTGCTGGCAGCCATGCACCAGGATACGCTGACGATGGGGCCGAAGACCGCCGAGTTCCAGAAAAAATTCGCCGCCCTGCATAACGTCAAGCACGCGCTGGCCGTGTCCAACTGCACCACCGGTATGCACGTCGCCACCCAGCTTTTCAACATCAAGCCCGGCGACGAGGTGATCGTCACGCCCAACACCTTTATCGCCACCTCGCTCGTGATCCTGAAGGAAGGCGCCAAGCCTGTCTACGCCGACATCGACCCCGTGACCTTCAACATTGACCCCAAGTGCATCGAGAAACTCGTCACGCCGAAAACCAAGGCTATCTACTGCGTGCATTACGCGGGGCTGATGTGCGACATGGATCCGATCATGGAGATCGCGCGCAAGCATAAGCTCTACGTGCTGGAAGACTGCGCCCATGCTCCTTGCGCCGAGTATAAGGGGCGCCGCGCAGGCTCCGTCGGCGATATCGGTGTGTTCTCGTTCCATTCCCTCAAGAACATCACCACCTGCGGCGAAGGCGGCATGATTACCACCAACAACGACGAATTCGCCAAGGGCGCGGAAAACCTGCGCTGCATGAACCTAGACCACTGGAAGCCGGAACTGACCGACTTCGAATTCGACGGCATCACCCTGAAAAAGGAAAGCAAGCTGGATTACTGGATTCCGTCCCACTTCGACGTCAAGTCTTGGAACGGACACTGGGGCAACAACTACCGCATGAACGAAATCCAGGCTGCAGTCGGCTGCGTGCAGTGCGACAAGGCCGAGATGCTTACCAACCGCCGCCGCGAGATCGGCCTCGCCCTCAACGACGGACTGAAAGGCATTAAAGGCATCACCCCCGTCTACGATCCGGAAGGATACCGCCACGTCTACCACCTTTACACTATCTGCGTGGAGGAGAAGGAACTGGGCGCGTCGCGTGACGAATTCATGCGCGTACTCTACCGTGAAGAAGGTATCCAGACTATCCTGCACTATCAACCCAGCTATCACTTCAGCGGCGTCAAGGCGGCGTACAAGTATCCGCGCAACCTCTGCCCCCACGCCGAAGCGTTTTTCTACAAGCGCGAGACCAATCTGCCCATGCACCCGAAACTGACCGACGAAGACGTCAAGACCATGATCCAGGGCATCAAAAACGCCGCTGAAAAGATGCGGAGCCGCGGAAAATAGGAACACATCCATATCCCCCGTAAACTTCGATCGTCATTCCTGCGCAAGCGGGAATGACGATTCGTTTGTTTTCCGTCAATCCGGCAAATATTCGCTTCAGTCAGGATTATCCTGTCGACGATACCATTCCTGTTCTTTTCTCTTGCAACCACGTTTTGATCGCGATACGATCATTTTCACAAGCGAGACAAGCGCTGGTTTGCTTTTTCTAATTTTTATGAAAGGAACCGATTCATGAACGCAACAGCTTTGAATTTCCTCAAGGAACTCCTGGCCAAACCCACCCCTTCCGGCTACGAACAGCCGGGGCAAAAAGTAGTGGCGGCTTATATGGAGAAATACGCCGATTCGGTCAGAACCGACGTCAATGGCAGCGTGCACGGCGTGCTTAATCCCAAGGGCAAGCTGAAAGTAATGCTGGCTGGGCACTGCGACGAAATCGGCCTGATGGTGATGCACGTAGACGACAAGGGCTTCATTTATTTCAGCGCCATTGGCGGAGTGAACGTGCCGTTGTTGCAGGGGGAGCGGGTTCTCGTCCACACCAAGCGCGGCGATGTACCTGGCGTAATCGGCGTGAAACCCATCCACCTGATGGACGCCAAGGAACGCGAGACCGGTCAGGGCAAGATCGAGGAACTCTGGATCGACATCGGCGCCAAAGACAAAAAAGACGCTCTCAAGGTGGTCGAACTGGGCGACCCCGTCACTATCGATGCGGGCTGGATTGAGCTGCGTAACGGCCTGATCGCCTGCCGCGGCTTCGACGACCGGATCGGATCTTTCATCGTTGCCGACGTACTGCGTCTGCTCCAGGGCGCGCGCCTGAACGTGGCGGTACATGCGGTAGCCACCACCATGGAGGAACTTGGTCTGCGCGGCGCCCACACCGCCGCTTTCGGCGTCGACCCCGACATCGGCATCGCTGTTGACGTTGGCTTCGGCACTGACTTCCCCGGCATCAACGCGAAAAAAGTCGGCGAAGCCAAACTGGGAGAAGGCCCGATCCTCCACCGTGGCCCGAATTTCAACCCCCACGTGCTTTCCGGGCTGGAAAAGACGGCTAAAGGCGCGCGCGTGAAAGTGCAGCAGCAGCCGATTCCGCGCGGCAGCGGCACCGACGCCAACGCTATCCAGATGACCCGCGCGGGAGTGGCCGCGGCGCTGATCTCCGTGCCTAACCGTTACATGCACTCGCCCGTGGAAGTTATCAGCCTCAAGGACGCGGAAAACACAGTCAAGCTCATTGCCGAATACATCAAGAGCCTAAAGGGCAACGAAAATCTGATTCCGTAAATCATTTTAGCGCCGAAAATAAAACGGCACGTTCCAGCCAGGAGCGTGCCGTTTTATTGAGATATTGACTTTCAGGAAGTCTTGGCGCCATCATTGGTTTTATCTTCGGAATAATCCAATGGGTAGGGACCCAGGATGATGAACCTGACCGGCAGCATCCCCTCTTCCGTAAGCGTATTGCCCAGTTCCGACACCCGACGTCCCTTGAGAATGTCCATTATCTTGCTAACGGAGGTTTGCGTCACATCTGGCAGGGCTTTCCACCAGATATCGCTAGCCTCATCCTCGCACCGCCGCATCTGGCTGTCGGCCTGTTCCTCGTCTATTTTCTTATCTTTCAGGTCGGCCAGGATTTTTTCCATCTTTTCCCTGACCCGCTTGAATTTTACCTGGAAATCGTTAGGCAGACTAGCCACGATCAGACTGCATTTTTTTTTCTGCAATCCATCGAACTGTTTTACCAGTTTATTGAGATCCTGAATCCCCTCCAGCGACTTATCGTTCGCCCGCTTGATTTTTTTCCGATCCTCGCACAAGCTTTTTTGCTTTGCCTCGATTTCCCGGATTTCCTGCGGAACTTTTCCCGGTATCGAAGTGGTCAGCCGTTTCCACGCCTCTTCCGTATCCCGTTTGATCATGTTCAATTCCTGGGTAGTAAGAGGTTTGGCCTTGCTGGTGGCGGCGGAAACCGCGGAGGGAAAAGCCAGCGCCAGGAAAAAGCCGAACCAGACAACTTTGCTCCAAACGGTTTTCATCTGCCCGCTCCTGTAAAAAATAGTGATCCTGTCTTGATTATCGACATTCCGCCCGCATATTTCAAGCCAAGAGAATAGAAATCATTGTTCCGTCGGTAAATACCGAACGGAAAATCCGCCGATGCGTGCCTTCACCCTCTTGGTCAGCAAGGCGCAAAATCCGGAGGTTTCGACTCTGATTCTGACTCGCTGAAACAGCTTTCCTCCCAGATATTCGCTGATATCGAACATTTCTTTTCCGTCCCCGCCGGGCAAACGCCGCACCTCGGCGCGATAATGCAGCCACACCGGCTTTTCCAGGCTCCCGATCTGCTCGAAACTGCTGAAAACTATCTCGCGCTTGCTCTTGAGGCCGTCGGGCGAGGCGGGATGGAAAAAAATGACTGACGCGCTTCTGCCCGGAGCCACGTAGAATTTTTCCAGCAGCACATCGTACTCTACCGAAAAAGCCGGAACCTCCAGCGGCAGTTTCAACATCGCACCCAAACTGGCATCGCCGAGAGAGGCGCAGTCCAGAGTCAGCGACGCCCCTGCGTAATCATCTGTCTTTTCCAACCGGAACGCTTCCACCGACAATTTTCCACTCTGCGGTTGTGGAACAACCAATGCGTTCCAGTTGGCCAGAGTCCGGAAGTCATCGGAGATCAGCGGAGACGGTTGCTTCAGCGCGGAGAAGCGACAGGTGCCATTTTCCCAATCAGCTTCGGCACCGACGAGGGCGGCGATTTCCCCGGTCATGCTGCGCGCGTCGGCGTGGAGCGAGATCAGATGCAGGGGAAGCTTGGACAACTCTTCCGCACAGGTAAATTTCATCTCGAAAGTTTTCGACAGCCACGTGCAAACTTCCGCCAGCGGCGCACCGCTCCAACTTTTCATAGCCGAAGGCTCCCGCGCATACCGCCCTGGCGCTTGAGGCAACGGCAGAAATTCTGCTTCCAGCGTCAATTCTTCCGTAGCGCGGAGAGAACAAACTTCCCCCGTTTTCCGACTGGCGACGGCGACCGAACCCTCTATCACCCCCACCATCATCCACGCGCGGCGAATGGTGAAAGGCGCACTGCTTTTTTCCTGCCGAGACAGCCCCGCCCAGAGCAATCCCCGCCACTTCTCGCTGGTATCTCCCGCCTGCACCCGGAATTTAGTCCCTGTCACCTCAGCGCTGCCCGCTTCCGTGCGCACCGTAAACCGACCCACCTTGCGATCAACTTCGCATACGAGGCTGCCATGCAATAGAAAAACCTCTTCTCGACCCGGCTCGCCCTGCACCTGCAAGCGCGTATCCGGCTCCAGCCGCAGGTGGCAATAACCTCCCAGCGTGAGTTCTCCCGGTTCTGTTTCGGTGTAGAGATCCTTCCCGCCCACGCCAATATCGGCATAAACCTGCGGCGACTTGATTGGAACGGGATAATTCACCGCCACGGTGTTGCTTTCATTACTATTTTCTCTATTAATGGAACCATTTCCGGTATTCTGCGTAGGCGTGAGGGAAAGTGCCAGCAGCGCCGCAGCGCACAAGACTGCCATCGCCGCAACCGCCGCGATCTTTTCCAAGGGGAAGCCGATAATTTTCCTCTGCCACAACGCCTGTTCGTCCCGCCTGATCCGGGTCAGACTCTTATCCGCCAGCAGGAGATCGCGAATGCCGCGATGTAAATGCGTAATCCGCACGAACCGGCGGACATTTTCCCGATCCTGCCGCAACCAGGAGACAAATTCCTGCTCCATCTCAGGGGTCATTTCCCCATCAAGATAGGCATCCAGTAGTTTCTGCGAATAATCTTCCATCTTTTTCCGCCTATGATTGTCTCAACGCGGACACCCGGCGACGGACACAGTCGTGCAAAGTCGCGCGCACACGGCTGAGCATCACTCTGACCGCACCTGGCTCCATCCCGATTTTTTCCGCAATCTGGCGAGGTTTCAAGCCGTCTTCGTACCGCAAGGACAAGACCTTGGCGTTGCGACCCTCGACTTTTTTCAGGCAATGCCTCAAGGCCGCCGCCTCTTCAGCCAATTCACCCGACATTTCCTCGATTTCAGCGCCTACAGCTTCTACCAGATCGCTGTGAAACAGCAGAAAACTGCGCGCGTAGGAGCGGCGTTTGCCCAGAATCTCGTAGCGTGCCACCCCCATCGCCCATTTCAGGAACGGGCGGGACTCGTCGAATTCCTCGAATTTGCGCAACAGCACCACCGCCACATTCTGCAGCAAGTCTTCTGCCTCGTGGAAATCCGGCACAACGGAATTGATATACGCCGCCAGCGCCGGCTGGGCTCCGATCCACTGACGCATGAATTTTTCGTTTTTTTCCATATAGAAATCCAAAGCTCCGGAAACGCCTTTGCGAAAAGTGTATTTAGTTCCATAATGAGTCCGCCGCCACTAGCGTTACGTTACCTTAAAAAAACTTTTTTTGCAAGATTCCGTCGCGGAAGCCGGACACGGACAAGTTTTGACCTAACTTTTTCCTGACAAGGTAAAATTGCTTGACTTATGTTTAGAGACTGGCATTAATATATAGCCTGTAATTATTTATAAAAGGATTTTGTCAAGATGCCATCGGAAGAAAACCAACCTCAGCGTATTCTGATAGCGGAAGACCAAGTAAATATCCGCAGACTGATCTGCGATATACTGCGCAAATCTCCCGCTTGCGAGGTACAAGACGCAGAAGACGGCCAGGCGGCGCTGGATATGTTAATTGCGGCAGAAGGTGGTTTCAATCTGGTTATCACCGACATGCAGATGCCCAGAATGAACGGACTGGAACTGATAAAGGAAATCCGAAGCCGTTGGCCCGACATTCCCGTGGTAATCCTGACCGCGCATAAGAATGATGAAAACGTGGTTAAATGCTTGGAAATGGGCGCGATCGAATATCTAACCAAACCGGTCAAGGTCGACGATCTGCTGAAAATGGTGCGACTGGTTTTCGACCGCCAGAACCGCTTCAAGGGAATCGGCGAAAATCTGGAAGTTCACACCAATGTTCAGGGCTGGATCGAAATCACCGCGCCCACCGACTTTGAATATGTCGAACGCTTCCAGAAGTTCACTTCGCTGCTGGGCGACATCCCCCTGAGCAAGGAGGCGCGGGAAGACATTCGCGTGGCGGTGGACGAACTTGGTCAGAACGCGGTGGAATGGGGCAACCGTCATGATCGTAATAAAAAAATACATCTCTCTTACTGCATTTTCGAAGACCGCATCGTGTTCAAGATCGAGGACGAGGGCGAAGGCTTCAGCACCGACACCCTGCGCGACCCCTCCATCGACCCGCTGGCGCACATCATGGAGCGCATGAAGGAAGGCAAGCGCGCCGGTGGCTACGGAGTTTTCATCACCCGCAAGCTGATGGACGATATCATGTACAGCGAAACCGGCAACGTGGTGCTGATGACCAAGTTTTTTAACAGCACGAGAACAGTTTAGTCGCTTCTCCGACTGGATTTACCCATGAAACAGCCTGAAAGAATTCTGGTCGTCTACGATTCCCCGTCAATCAAGGAAACGGTATCGGTCTTCGATCAAAATCCTCCCTGGCAGGTGGCGGAAACCAATGTCGGCGATGATTTCCGGGAAGCGCTGGAGAAAGCCCAGCCCGACCTCGTGGTGTTATGCGCCATGACCCAGAGTTCCCAGGCCTTTTCCCTCTGCGGGGACATCAAGGCGGAAAGCTCCCTTTATCTTCCGGTAGTGATCTACGCGCTCAAGATTTCCGATGACAGCCGTAAAGCCGCCTACCAGTCCGGCGCCGACGACATCATCCAGGTTTCCATCTCGCCTGAGGATCTGTACTGCCGAATCAATTCCCTGTTGCGCATCAGGCAGATGGTGGTGGAAAGCCAGCGCCGCAGCATCAGCCTCGCCCGCGCCAGCGCAGAGGCGGCGGACATGATGCTGCAACTGGAGGAAGCCAGCCGCCGGATCAGCGAGCAGAACGAGGAACTGAAACTCCGCGACGCCCGCATCTCCGCCCAGCAGGAGGAAATCAAGCAGCACCTGCAGACTCTCCAGCAGGAGATGGAGCTAGCCAGCGCGCTGCAGATCAACTTGCTACCGACCGATTCGCCCGAAGGCGCCGACCTCGCTTTGCATGACCGCTACATCCCCGCCGCGCAGCTTTGCGGCGACTATTACGATTACGTCAACCGTCCTGGAAATATCTTCCATATCAGCATCGCCGACGTCACCGGCCACGGCGTCGCACCCGCCCTCGTCAGCGTGCAGGTGCGGACTCTTGCCCGCACGGCGGTGCACTCCGGCAAAAGCCCGGGGGAAATCCTCAGGGAACTGAACGATTTCATGATCAATACCTTCAAGCAGGATTACCTGATGACGATGGTGTGCATCAATTACGACCCCGCCACGCACATCGCAGCCTATGCCGGCGCGGGGCACTGCCCGATGCTTTTGCTGTCGAAAAACGGAACCTGCCGGGAGCTTCCCAGCCGGGGACTGCCGCTAGGAATCGTAGCGGGAACGGAGTTTCCCGACGAACAGGTACAACTGGCGCCCGGCGACAAGCTGTTCAACTATACCGATGGCATCTTCGAGGTCACCGACGAGGATACAGGTGAGATTTTCGGCCCTGAAAGGCTGACCGAGGAACTGACCAAATGCGGGGATAAAGGCGGCCGGGAGACTCTCGACCACCTGGTCAGAACCGCGCGCGGTTTTTCCAGCGCCGGGTGCTTTGAGGATGACGTGACGCTGGTGCTGCTGGAACGACTGCCGGGAAACGGTTAACCCGCGCCGTAAAAAAATCCCACCTCGCAACTTTAAGCTATAAAAACTGACTTTCCTCCGTATAATAACCATCGTCTTTACTGATGGAAAATTCCCATGCCCAGCATCAAGGTGATGCATATTCTGTCTGATCTGGAGCCGGGAGGCGCGCAGTATTGCGTACTGGATATGGCGCGCTTTCTCGACCGTGACCGTTTCCAGGTGCATGTCTGCTGCCTGCGCGGGGGCGGGGCGCTGGTGGGCAAACTGGTGGAAAACCGCATCGCCTTCCACCAGTGCCACTTCGGCACCCGCCTGTCGCCCTTTGGCCTGTGGCAATTGAAACACCTGATCGAAGACCTGGGCATCCACATCGTCCATACCCATCTGCGCCGCGCCAATCATGCAGGTAGAATAGCGGCAATCTGGGCCGGAACCCCGGTTATCTGCGCGCATCATCACGACACCCTGCTGGAGCGGAAATGGCGGCAGCGCAAACTCACCGGCTGGCTGGCGAAAAGAACCGACCGGATTTTCTGCGTCTCGGGAGAAGTCCGCTCCACCCGCCTGGCGGCTGGCGACGAGCCGGAGGACAAACTGCGCGTATTCCACAACTTCATCGAACCGTCGGATTATTTCGACGAAACTCCCAAAGCAGTGATGAAGGCGGATCTGGGACTTCCCGCCGACCTGCCGGTAGTGGGCATTGTCGGGCGGCTGCACCCGTTCAAGAATCACGGCCTGTTCCTGAAGGCGGCTCGGCTGCTGCTGGACGAAGACCCTTCCATCCACTTCGCCATTATCGGCGACGGCGAACTCCGACGCGAACTGGAAGCCACGGCGATGGACATGGGGCTGACCGGGCACGTCACCTTTACCGGCAACCGCAACGACATGCCCCGGGTCTACCGGGCGCTGGATGCGACGGTGCTGTGCAGCACCCGCGAGGGCTTCGGCAAGGTGATTCTGGAATCGCAGGCGGCGGGGGTGCCGGTGGTGGCGCTGGACGTGGGCGGAGTGGCGGAAGTGCTGGCGCGCGGCGGCGGGTATCTCATCAACGAAGCCACGCCGGAGGCTTTCGCTGCAGCGATCGACCATGCCATCCAGCCGGAAAATCTGCAAAACATCAGGCTGCAGGCGCGGGAAAACGTGCAGCATTTCTCCGCCACCCGCCTGATTACCGAACTTGAGGATATTTACAGCGAGATGTGCGAGAAAAAACGCGCGTTCCAGCACGTATATTAAAACGCTCCGCTCCCGCCGTATCAGAACTTCTCAGCATAGACATCATAGGAGGACATCCATGCCGGAAAAACCTGTCAGGCGTCAAAACGATTCGGGCAAGCGACCCAGCCGCGCGCAAGCGGAAACTACCCGCAAATCCCCGCCCCCCGCCCGGGGGAAAGCCTCTTCCCGTACGGCAAAGCCAACAGAAAAGCCTTCTGCCCGAAACACCAACTCTTCCGTGCGCTCGCGCGCTTCAGGCGAAAAGCAAGAACGATCCTCTGTCCGGGAAAAACGTTCCGAACGCGATTCACGCCCGGCTAACGTTTCCTCCTCAAAAAAAGGCAAAGGCAGCAAAAGCAGTTCCAAAATGAAAACGTTATATATCGCAGGAGGAATAGCCGCTGGTGTCGCCTTGCTGATTCTTCTCGTTTCCTGGGGCTCGATCAAGCGCGGTATGCTGCTGAAAGATCTGCGGGACGGTAACGATTCCGCGCGCGCCAGCGCCGCGCGGGAACTGGCGGAGTTCGGCGATTCGGCGCGGATGCAACTGGAAACGCTGCTGGAGAAAAATCCGGAGAATTGGCCCGACACAGCGCGGCAGGCGGCGGCGCACGCCCTGGTGCTGATGGAAAAAAACGCTCCCGCCGAAAAGAAACTCGCGGAACTCGCCACAGAAGGAAGCCTGCAAACCGAAGGCGAGACGACTCCCGCCAGAATTCTCGTCCTGCGGGAAATCGTCAGATGCAAAAATCCGGAGCGTTTCCCCTCGGAAGTATTTCTGAAAAACGTCGAGTCGAAAGAGCCGCAGCTCCGGGCAGATATCGCGAAGATACTGGCGAAATTCGAAGGAGCGGAATCAGTCACGGCCTTGACCGCCATGCTTTCCGATCCGGAAGCCGACGTCTGGGGCGCGGCGGAATCATCCCTTAAGAAAATCATAACGGTAGGCAGCGTCGGCGAAATGGTGGCGTTGGTCAAGGGTGACAACCCGCAGGCCGCCACCTGCGCCAAGCGGATACTGGCCGCGATGGAAAAAAGCATCATCCCATCACTTTGCGAAAAAACCAAAAACGAATCCTCGCTGCTGGGCGATGTGATCGATATTTTCCTGCAGATGGCGGTGCGCGCGGAAATGGCTCCGGCCCTCAATCAGGCGCTGGGTTCTTCCTCGATCAAGCTACAGCTGAAGGCGTTGGATGCCTGCGGCAAGATGGCGCTGCCCGAAACCTACGAAACCATGCTGTCGCTGGTAAAATCGCCTGACGCGGAGGTGCGCCTGGCGCTGGCCGAGGCCGTTACCGCCTCGCAGAAACCGAAACTGGCTGAAGGCATACATCCCCTGTTCGCCGACGCCGACGCCAAGGTGCGCCACGCCGCCATCGGAGCCTGCGCGCAACTTAAAGATTACACCGCCACGGGAGAGATGATAAAACTGCTGGATCACGCGGACAAGGAAACCAAGCGCGACGCTCTCAAGGCTCTGGCGATGATGTATGCCGCCCCCGCCAAAAGGTATAAGGGAAACATGGGCAAATGGAAAGCATGGTGGGAGCTTTACAGCAAGCAACTCGCGTTTATCGACGGCATGGAAAAGAGCTTCGACGCCGCCATGGAACTGCTGGGCAAAGACACTGACAGCAGCAAGCGTGAGGTACAGAAAATACTGGAGAAAAAAATCGCCGAAGCCGACGAATTCATCAAAAGCAAAGACCTCTGCCTGGAGATCAAGGACAAGGACGGGTGGGAGTACAAGCGCTTCGATCATATCTACGGCCTGATGATGAAAAACAAATACGCTTCCATGAAGGCGCAAGGCGCGAGGAAGGATTAGCAACCAGACGGAAATCATTTGTACTCAACCGACTCAATCCGTAAGATTGAACAAGTTCCCGTGATTTTTTTTGATGACCGCGCAAACGGGGCGCGACGATGTCGGTCAAATATCCGGAGAAATAAATATGCGCAACAATACGCTTCTGCTGTTGGTCTGCTGTCTGCTGGGCGGCTGTAACGATCCCGAGCCCCGCATGCTGGAAAAAGTCGGCCACGAACTCAGCACCGAAGGCTGGAAAGGCACCCAACTGCGCGAGGGTGGCGTGGTTATTTCCGAGGAATGGGACGCAGTGGGCAACGATGGCCGCATCGACACCTGGCGCTATTTCGACCACGGGAAAATGTTGAGCGAGGAGCGCGACATTAACGGCGACAGCCTTGTCGATTTCCGCCTCGAATGCGACTTGGAAAGCGGCGATCCGCGCCTGTTGCAGATTGACACCAATCTTGACGGCAAGTTCGACTTGATTTTCGAGTACGACGGAACTGGCTCCTGGAAGCAGAGCCTCGACCGCAACCACGACGGCAAGCCTGACCGCGAACTGGTGCTGCGCGGGCGCTCCTCTCTGCTAAAGGACACCGACTGCGACTGGTTCGCGCAGAAAGACCTGGCCGAAGTTTTCCCCGCCAGCATCTGGTATGAACGCTCCGAGGATGAGGATTGCGATGGCAAGTTCGACACCTGGGTGCGTTACGCCAATTCAATGCCGGTTTACGTCGGCCTAGACGAGAATGGTGACGGCAAACCGGACGCCTGGAAAAGAATCGAGACCAAGGCACCGGCGCCGGAAACCGCTCCTGTCGCGACCGAACCGGCTCCGGCAGAACCCACAAACTCCGATCGTCCGACCGCAGAAGCGGATTCCGCCGTCGTCACCAGCGAAGAACTCAAGGAAGCTTTGGAAGAGCAATAGTCTGCGTTTTCAGGTTGCCATGCACTTATTTTATGACTACCACATACACACGGTTTTTTCCGGACATTCCGGCCCCGAGATGCTGGTGCCGGCCATTCTCGACCATGCGGGACGGCGTGGCCTGCGGCGGATCGCGGTGCTGGAACACGCGCCTGAACTGAACCGCCATTGCCGCGCGGTTTTCGCCAATACCGCGTCCGACTTCCCCTGCCCCCAATTCCAGATGATCCGGGAGCAACTCGATTACTGGCACCGGCAATTCCCGGTTGAAGTCGTCCGCGCCGCGGAAGTCGACGCCAATCCCAATCTCCGCGACGGCTCTCTGCTGACAACTGATCTGGGCGGCATCCAACTGGTAATCGCCAGCACCCACTTCCTGCCCGGCATCCCCGCGTTCTGGTATAACCTGCCAGAAAATATCCCCACTGCAGGCATTGAACGGATGTACGACGAATGGCTGGACTGGATCTGCCGGGTCGCGGCCAACCCGAAGGTGGATGTGCTGGCGCATCCCGGTCTGGAAATGGCTGCCGTTGGCGCGATCAGATCCTTCGAGGGCAAGGTGCTGGATGATTTCGCCAGATTATTGAAGGTCTGCCTGGAGCACGATACCGCCTTCGAACTTAACGAATCGCTGGCAAAAAAAATCCCGCCGGAAGTTTTGCGGGGTTACATTGATATCATCGCCGCCGCCCGCGACCTGGGCGTAAAAATCTCTCCCGCTTCCGACGCGCACGATCTGAAAACCATCGGTGTTTTCACTTGGGCTGGTGAAATCGCGGCAAAAATCAATCTGGGCGAGGAAGATTTATTCCAGCCGTTGATGGCGGAGTGACTTCCGGGGAGCTTTCGTGCGCGGCATCCACCTGTTTTTAGCTTCCGGTTTTTCCTGGTGGACAGCCGCGCTGCTGGCCGTGGTCGCGATTGCGGCGGTTGCCTTTTCCTATTCCATTACCACCAGGCGCAGAGCGGGGGCGCGGCGTTGGCTGTTGCCCCTGATTTTTCGCGCGCTGGGCGTGGTGGCCTTGTTGCTGCTGCTGCTGAAACCGGAACTGGATATCGAAAAGAACCGGCGCGAGCGGCACACCCTTTTGCTGTTGCTGGACAAATCGGCCAGCATGTCGCTGAAAGACGATTCCTCCGGCGGCGACCGCCTTAATCTGTCGCGTCTGCTGGCGCGGGATTGCGAGAAGATACTGGAAGATTCCGACAGCGCTAATTTTTCCATAATTCCTTTTGACGAAAATCCCTGCCATCCCGTTTCCGGTGAAGACATCCTCCAACTCGAAGCATCGGGCGACGCGAGCGACTTGTCGGCGTCGTTTCGCGCCGCATCCGGCATTTCCCCGCCAGTCTCGCGCGTGATCCTTGTAACCGACGGCAACGACACGACCGGCGTTGATCCGCTGCTGGCGGCTACTCCCCTGGGCGTACCGGTCGATACCGTAGCAATCGGGCAGGATCTGCGTGAAGGCAAGGATTACCGTGATGTCTTTCTGGAAGACCCCGAACGCCGCGACCGGGTTCCGGTTGGCTCGGTCACGCAGGTGGTCGCTCATGTCGGCGCAACCGGTTTCGCCGGGCAGACTGCACACCTGACTCTGCGTTGCGGCGACGAGTTACTGGCGAAAAGCGAAGTCATTCTCGATTCGCTGCGAGGCAGCCAGGCGGTGCCGCTGAATTTCCATCCCCGCCAAACCGGCGTGTTCGACCTCACCCTCACGGTACAGCCGCTGTCGGGCGAAAGCGTCGCGGAAAACAATACCGTGTCCTTTCCGCTCTCGGTGCATGAAAAACTGCCGCGCGTGGTTTATGTCGAAGGCCGCATCCGCCCGGATTACCGGTATCTGCGCCGGGCGCTGGCGACAGACCCCGGCATCGAATTCATGAGCCTGATCCGGATGCGGGGCGATTTGTGGAACCGCCAGGGCTCTATCAGCGGCCTGGAACTGGACGGCCTGCCGGAAAATCTCGCGCAGTTCAAGGCCTTCGACGTTTTGATGCTGGGCGAACTTTCGGCTGCTGAACTGGGGCAATGCGCTCATCTGATCCGGCAGGCGGTTGCGGAAGGAATGGGACTGCTGATACTCCCCTCCCCCGTCACCACCGGCGCGAGAAGCGAATACGAAAACAGTCCGCTCTTTCCGCTGTTCCCCCTGGTGCCGCTGCGGAAAATCATGGAAGAGGAAGCCGCTGTCGACCTGCCAAAAGCCGACCATCCGCTGTCGGAAAATCTGAAAACATTTTTCGCGACCGGCTCCCTATCCTTGCCCGGAATCGACCTCATGCAGCCTCCCCGTCCCGGCGCGCTGGTAATCCTGCAGGCGCGACGCGGCAAGGAGACTTATCCGCTGCTGGCCGTCTATCCTTTCGGCCAAGGCAGAACCGCCCTGTTCTGCGGACACGATTCCTGGCAATGGAGCCTGGACGGCAGCGCCTGCTACTCCCAGCTTTTCGGCCAGACCGTGCGTTGGTTGGCGGGAGAAGATAAACAGAAGAACAGTGAGAGCGTCGATTTTTCAGTCACGGCAGACAAACTTGTGGCTTCCGCCGGAGAGGAATTGCGCTTCTCCGCCTCGACCGGGAAACGCGCCGGGGAAAAATGCTCCGTCTCCGCTGAAGTTACACGGGGCGAGCAGTCTTTCGACCGTTTCGGTTTCGCGGAAGTGCCGGGGATGGAAGGAACATTCGAGGGGCGCTTTTCAACCACCCGCCCCGGCAAATATACCGTGAAGGTTTCCGCATTGGCGGGGAAGACCGAGTTCGCCTCGCGGGAATTGAATATCCGGATTCGCGGCGGCAAGGGGGAATTCGAGCGGCTCAGTCCCGACCGCAGGCTGCTGGCGAGAATCGCGCGCGAAACGGGGGGCGAAGTCGTGGAGCCGGAACTGCTGACGGAAAAGATTTCCCGCCTCGTCGCCGAGGACAACCGCGTCAGGGAGATTTATCACCTGCGCCTGTGGCATGAGGGGGGACTGTTTCTGGCGCTGGCGCTGTTCCTGTCGCTGGAATGGTTTCTAAGGAAACGCGCGGGGTTGCCGTAAGGGATGTGGCACAGAAAGGATGGAATATGAATAACTGGATCATTCCATTTAAGGGAAAAAACGAATCGCAGGTGAGTGATATAAATTTTCTTTGGCGAAAAGAGAAGGTGTTTATTATGGATAATCACCTTGCTGCCGCTTGGTGTTGGGCTCAGTGTATCGATGTAAATCAGTCACACACACTCCTGCATCTTGATGCTCACTATGATGCGGCAGACCTTTGGGACGAAGAGGAAGACGCTCTCCCAAAATCAATAAAATCGCTGTCGATTGATGATTATCTAGCCTTGACATATGATGGGTCTTCTAGCGACTCCCCATCGAAATTATTCCGATGGGATAACTTCATAACATCCTTTGTGCTGGTTTATCCTAACGCCATCGCGAAATTCATATGGACAACCCATGATGAAGGTGATAAGCCAAAATGGACAAACGTATGCCATGTTCATGTTGATGATCCCTACAAGTTCCTGAAAGAATTAGTCTGGAACCTTTCTTCACCAAATAGTATCTTGGATATCGATATTGATTATTTTTTTGGCTTTATTGAACGGGGTGATCAAGGAACCTGTTGTTCGATATTCGCCGACAATTTTTTGCGGGAGATAGGATATTCAATAAAAGCTTGTTTGGAAAAGGATACTCTCAAAGCTGTTACAATAGCTCTCAGCCCAGAATGTTGTGGCGGGTGGGAAAATGCCAAACACTTGTGCGAAGTGATGTGCGAAGCCATAGGACTTGAATTTAGACTTCAGGAAGCAACACGATAATTTACTGACTAACCCATCAACCCATTCAGCCAATGGCATTTACCGCCCGATTTTTGAAATACTCCACCGTCCGGCGTACGCCCTCGCGGAACAGCACTACCGGCTTATATCCCAGCGTTGCGGAAATCTTTTCGATACAGGCCTGGCTGTGCTTGACGTCTCCCGCGCGGCTTTCGGTGTGCAGGGACTTGATGTCGGTGCCCAGGAATTCGTTAAGCAGATCCATCAGTTCCAGCAAGGTCGTGCGCTGCCCGCAGGCGACGTTGAAGGTCTCACCCTGTAGCGGTTCGGGATGGCGCGCCGCCAGCAGGTTGGCCTCGACCACGTTGTCGATATAGGTGAAGTCGCGGCTCTGCAAGCCATCGCCGTCGATGGTCGGCTGCTTGCCCGCCATCATCAGGGTAATGAATTTCGGAATAACCGCCGCGTAGGCGCTGTTGGGATTTTGCCTGGGGCCGAACACGTTGAAATAACGGAACGTGGCAGTGTCGATCCCGAAACATTTGGCGTAAGCAAAGGCGAACTGCTCCTGCGCCAGCTTGCTCACGGCATAGGGGCTCATCGGGCGGGGCGTCATGGTCTCCACTTTCGGCAACGTTTTACTATCGCCGTAAGCGGAGGAACTGCCTGCCTGCACCAGCCTCCTGACTCCTTCCTTGCGGGCGGCCTCAAGCAGCGTGACAGTGGCGGTAGCGGAGGCGTGCAGGCTGGCCAGCGGGTCTTTCAGCGACCGGGGCACCGACGGAATCGCCGCCTGGTGCAGAATATGGGTCACGCCCCGGCACGCCTTGGCCGCGATTTCCGGGTCGCACAGATCGCCTTCTATAAAGTCGAATTTCCCCGACAGGTCTTCGATATTCTCGCGCAAGCCGGTAGCGAAGTTGTCCACACCGACCACTTCCAGCCCTTCACCAATCAAGCGCCGGAGCAGATGCCCGCCGATAAACCCGGCGCAGCCGGTGACCAGAAAACGCTCCCTCGCTATTGCAGACACTTATACTCTCCGGATTTTTTAAAGAAGAACTCGAAGTGGGGAAGGTTTATCTTCCCTCGCGCAGACGCAGTCCGCAGATTTCGTGTAGCCCGCCGCTATCGCGGATTTTGCCGATAGTGCTTTCGATGTCGTATTCCACCCGGCGGTAGCGCGCCACCTCGCCGTCGAAAACCACGTAACAGCTTCGCACGTCGCGATCACGGGGCTGTCCCACCGAACCGACGTTGATGATCGCCTTGCAGTTGCCGATGCGATATTCCCCGTCCAGCACCTGCGGCATCAGGAACCAGTCCTTGCCTTCCTCCACCACGCCGGGGAAATGGGTATGGCCGATAAACGCCACCGGCTGGCTCATGGCGGCGAAAATATCCTGCAGCTTGAAGGGATCCATTTCCGGATCAGACGGCAACACGTATTCGGTGATCGGCTGGCGGGGTGAGGCGTGCATTGCCTCGAAACAGGAATTTTCGTAAAGAGGCTCCAGCCGCTGCAGAAATTCCCAGCGCCGCGCCTTGCCGGGATCGGGGTTTTCTTTTTCCGGCATCAATCGCGCACGCACATAATCCACCGCCGCCCGCGCCACGGGGTTGAACCCTTCCGCGTCGTGCAGCACCGCGTAATCGTGATTGCCGCAGAGATTGACGGTGCATTTTTCGCTGACAATGTCGATGCAGCTTTCCGGATCAGGGCCGTAGCCCACCGTGTCGCCGAGATTGATGATCTTGACTATCCCCTGCGCCGCTATATCAGACATAACCGCGCGCAACGCTTCCACGTTGCCGTGCACGTCCGAGATAAGGGCGACAGGTTCTGACAAAATCGGCATGGCGCTGCTTCTCCCCGGGTCAAACCGCCTTGACTTCCGCGATTTCCGGCACAGCCTTGCGCAGTTCCGCCTCGACAAACTGTTTCAAGGTCGCGGCCGCGTGGGGACAACCGCTGCAAGCTCCCTGCAATTTAACGCTGACCACTCCGCCCACGACCGAAACCAACTCTATGTTTCCGCCGTGGCTTTGCAGCATGGGTCGGATCGTCTCGTCAATGGTTTTCCGGATTTTCTCTTCCATGATGGGATTGCTCCTGATGATTAATGTAATAAGATGCGTGTCGACTACGCGAAAACGCCCCCCCCTCTCCTGATGAAGAGGGGGGGCGCGTTTTTCTATAACCCCGCGGCAGCCTTGAGCGCAGCGGCCTTGTCGGTCTTTTCCCAGGTGAAGCCTTCCTCGTTGCGACCGAAGTGGCCACCGGAAGCAGTGGCCTGGTACTTGGGCTTGAGCAGGTCGAGGTCGCGAATAATCGAAGCCGGACGCAGGTCGAAATGCTCGCCGACCAGTTTGGAGATTTTCGCCTCTTCGATCTTGCCCGTGCCGAAGGTATTAACTAGAACCGACAGCGGACGCGCCACACCGATGGCGTAACTCACCTGCACCTCGCATTCGTCAGCAAGTCCGGAGGCGACGATATTCTTCGCCACCCACCGCGCGGCATAGGCGGCTGACCGGTCGACTTTTGAAGGATCCTTGCCGGAGAAAGCGCCGCCGCCATGACGACCGCGACCGCCGTAGGTGTCGACGATGATCTTGCGTCCGGTCAGGCCGCAGTCGGCGTGGGGGCCGCCCAGCACAAAACGCCCGGTCGGATTGACGTGATAGATGGTCTTGTCGTCAAGCAGGTTGGCGGGAACCACTTTCTTGATAACCTTTTTAATCATGTCATCGCAAATCTGCTCGTGTGTGACATCTTCGTCGTGTTGGGTGCTAAGGAGGACAGTGTGCACGCGCACCGGCTTGCGACCATCGTATTCCACCACCACCTGGCTCTTGCTGTCCGGGCGAAGATAAGAGATTTCCCCGCGTTCGCGCTTGAGGGTGAGGTAGTTCAGCAACTGGTGTGAAAGCATGATAGGCAGCGGCATGAGTTCGGGGGTCTCGTTCACCGCATAGCCGAACATGATACCCTGGTCGCCCGCGCCCTGTTCCTTGTGCAGGCCTTCGTTAGCAGTGACTCCTTGGGAGATGTCGCTGGACTGCTTGTCGATGGCGTTCAAGACCGAACAGGTCTTCCAGTCGAAGCCCATGGCGGAATGATTGTAGCCGATGGACTTGATCACGCCGCGGGCGATTTCAGGAATATCGACGTAGCAGGAAGTGGTGACTTCGCCCGCCACCAGCACCAGCCCGGTGGTGACCAGGGTCTCGCACGCCACGCGTCCGGCGGGGTCGTTGGCGAGTATATGGTCGAGCACGGCATCGGAAATCTGGTCGGCGACCTTATCCGGATGGCCTTTGGAAACGCTTTCGGAAGCGAACAGGGTGAGGTTACTCATTGATTTTCTCCCACGGGCAAAAACGCCTGTAAACGGTTAAGCCGGCAATCCTAATCCGGACTGTATTTTCGAATTTTCGATTTTACAGACGACTGTCAGGCTTTGCAACTGTAAATTGACAACAATTCTCCTATATCCCGGGCAATCGAATAAAAGCGGTTTCACGGTTATCCTTTGCAGAAGTATAATTTTCTCCTTATTACCATTATTCAACAGCATGATCCATTGACAACGCGCCAATATTGATTATAACAAATGGGAGAAAATTATGTTATAGTCGGTGATGGAGTTGCGGTTAATCAATACGCGCTGGAGACAACGCCACCTTAGCTCAGTTGATAGAGCAGCTGATTTGTAATCAGCAGGTCCTCGGTTTGAGTCCGAGAGGTGGCTCCAAATATTCCGCCCTTGTCAGAAGATGACAGGGGCGTTTTTGTTGTGACTGTATAGGCGGTTTTTGCGTTCAAAACTCGAACGCGGGCAATTCCTTGCGTTCGCGCAAAGGCGGTTCCGTCGGCTGTTTGGCCGGTGCGGATCGGGGGGGGGCGCGCCGCTTGCTTTCGGTCGGTGCCAGCGTTGGCACCGAGTCGATTTCCGGCGGCGAGACTTTTTCCTGAGGGAAAATCGAAACCGGCGTGGAAGGCGTGAAGATATCATTCTCGTTGTCGCGCGCGCGCTGGAAGACCGGGTTTTCCAGAATGTCCTGCCTGACGTTTACCCCCAGCTTCCGGGCGAGTTCGACCGACTGGGCGTCGATGTCGCCAGTGGACCAGATCGTGATCTGCCTGGCGCCGAGATCGCGCGCGGCTTTGATGGTGAGGTCGAGACTGGTACGCACGTCGCTCCAGTAGCGCACGGTGTCGATGGAAATGACGATGCACAGAGAGTTGTCCTCGGCCAGTGCCGCGAGGGTATTGCGGATGGGGACGAACCGCACCAGCCGCCGGGCGCGCTGATGCAGCAGACTGAGCATTTCCATCTGCGCACTCACCACTTCCGCCCGTTCCGGCGAATTGACCTGCGCGAGGAATTCAAACGCAGCCCCCACTTCCTCCAGCGTCGAGAGGTCTTTCAGATAGCGCCAGAGATACGCCTGTTCGCGCGGCGAGTAATTGGGATTGTCCAGCAGCCGCTGTACGGCGCTGCCTTCCTGCTGATAATCCAGACCGAATTGCTCCTTGTAATTCTTCGCCAGCAGAAAGCGGAGTTCGCCCTGCGCATTGTCGCGGATGATTTCTTCCGTGGATGGGTCGAAACCCATGGGCGTCAGCGACAGTGTGAATACTGCCCCGCCCGGCAGCGCGAAGACGCTGGCGGTGAGCGGCAGTTTTCCCGCCAGCCGCTTGCGCGCCACGTTGTTGACCAGTTCCTGGGTGATGGGGTTGTCGGTATAGACGTCGATGCCCATCTGGTACGCCAGCCCGCGGCGTTCCCCGCCGGCCGGTCCCTTGCCCATCAGCGCCCGGTCGCGGCCATCGCTGGCGAGGGTTTCGATTTTCTTGCCCGAGAACATGCCGCCGGTGGCGCGCACCATTTTTCCCGCGCCTTGTCCCGCCCGTTTGACCGACTGCACCGGATGCAGGATCAGGTTGCCAAAGCCCCGCCCGATTCCCGCCGCCGACTGCGAGACGCCGCTCATCACGTGCCCGCCCTTGTCGGTTTCGCGGAAATGCTCGACCACGTCGATCTCGTGGCACAGGCGGATGAGCTTGCGCACCGACAGCACCTGGTAATCGGCGTACTTCGTCCGTACGGTGAAGTTGTAATAATAACCGTCTACTTCCACCAGCGGGTCGATGACGTAATTTGGGCTGCTTTTCAATACCGTACGCAGTACTGGGATGTCGGCCAGGCGGGTGGTATATTCCGGCGGCTTTTCGTAGACCCCGGTCTTGGGCGTGACCGCGCCTTCGCGACCGAGTTGCACGCGGAGCTTTTCGTCCGGGTTCAAGGTCGGCGTCGCGCTGCCGCCCCCGCAGGAGGTCAGGACCGGCATCAGCGCCAGGATAAAAATCAGATACCGTTTTCGCATTCTGTCGAACAATGCCTCGTGTCGGGTGAACGGGTTGACAGGTTGACGGCTTATTGGGTTAATGACTTACTGATTCATATAAATATAGCGATTCATAAGGAACGCGGCAAAAAGAAAATTCCTCCCCTTCCAGAGAGGAGGTCAGGAGGGGTAGTTGGGTAATCTCCTCCACTACATACCATCACTGGTTTTTCTACGTTTCGATAAAGTGAAAAGTATTTGTATTAGGTATAAATTTACTTACGTCATTCCTGCGAAGGCAGGAATGACGGTACAAGTTTTCCCCTAATTAAACCGTATTGCCCATCAACCCAATACCCCGTCAATCCATCAACCCGACAACCCGTTACCGCTCCACCGACAACAGCATCGCCAGTATTCGCGGCTGGCGGTTGGGCAGGTGCCACAGGCGGAAAAACGAATCCAGCTTTTTCGCCAGTTGCGGGTCTGGCGCGTAGTTATAGGTGTTCTGCGCGATTTCCTTCAGGACGTTGCAATGGATCAACTGCGCTGCGACCTTGCGGATGGCGTTTTCCTTTACCCCGATCGCCGCAGCCAGGGCAGGAGCGGAAAAAACGCTTTCGTGCTTTTTCAGAAACTGTTCCACCACTTCCACCGCCATCCGCCCGGGCAGATACTGCGCGATCAGTTCCTGCAGTTCCTTTTCAGTCAGGTCTGGTTCTTTCTCAGGCTTCGGCGGTTCCGGCGGTTTCGTGGCCGGGGCGGCGGGAGCGGGAGCGGGTTTGGCTTCCGGTTTTTGCGTTGTTTTTTGTGTCGGTGCCTGGGGCATGGACGCTCTACCTTCGACCTGCGCCTTTTTCAGAATCGCGGTGTCGCTGCGTTTCTTCTTTTCGACAATTTCATTCAGCACATCGACGTGGTTAAGGAATTCCAACAGGTTGGTTATTTTCAGAGTGTAGCGCACGTCAGGCGGCAGGTCGGTGATGTGAAACCGGCATTTCGCCTTAAGCGCCTGGTCGCGAAGCGTGACCAGGCGGCGGATGCCTTCGCTTAGCAAGGCGGTTACTTCCTTGAAGGAAATCACCACCGTGTCAATACCTTGCAGCGCCAGCGCCTTGTCCAGCGCCTCGGCCAACACCTCCGAAGACTCGCGCCTCAGCTCGCCGACCGGCTCCAGTATGGCGATTGATCCCGTTCTTTTTATTTTTGTAGTCACTGGTGTCCACCTGTAAGGGTTTACGCGAAACGAAACAACCAGAATGCAACAACATTATACACAAAAAAACGGGTTATGTCACGAAAAATACGAAAATCGACGGTAATTTCTATATTTTTACTATCTTATTACCAAACCAGGGCGTCTTTCTGTCAAGAATCAATTCGCCATATTCGCCGTCATAGCCCAGCGGGTCGAAAGTGTAATCGCCCCGTTTAATCGAGAGAATCGCGGCTAAAACCTTGTTCGGCACTGTCGCCGCCAACTGTTTTTCGATTTCATTTTCCGCATGAATCCACAGATTCGCCTCTGATTCAAACGAGTTTATCACTGCTTCAAAATACTGCGTCACTTTATTCGAGGAACTATTCTTTACACCCAGACCTGCGGCAATTACTTCCGTCAGCGGCACCATATATATCGCTTTCTGGCGGGGTTGCACATTCTGCAAGGTGCGCGGCTCTCCCTGGATTGCGCTCAGTTCCAGTGCGCGCTGTAACACACCTATGGTCAAGCCTTTACCGCAGATCGGACATACCCCGTCGACAGGTGCCGTATCTGGCGAAAAATAGCAGAATTGCTCCGAAGTATGCCCGTTTTTGCCGGAACGGTGGCCGGTGAGGAAATAACGCCCCTCGGCTGGGGAAAACTCGCCGGTGTGGATGATTTTGCGATTGTATAATGCTGTAACTATTTCTTCATACGAGACTTGCGTCACTTCCAGCACCGTGAATTCTCGCCCCACCCGGTTGAGCGCGGGGGAGTGGCAGTCGGAATTCGAAATCAGTGTGCGATTGTCCAACTCCGGAATCAACGCCAGCACCTGCGGATCGGCTGACAGGCCTGTCTCAACCACTCTGATTTGATCGTTGTAATCACCGTAGAAGTCGCTCAAATATGCGATTGGATGATCGGAGCCGTAAATCCCTTGCGGGGTAAGGACATGCGCGGGAATTACCATGATTGAGGCGTCGATTTTGCAGATAGCGCATAATTTCTCCGCCACGTCGGCGGAGTCCTGGCATTTCAGAAACGGCCTGCCCATGTTGAGCTTGACTTCGCATTTCGCCAGATACGCCGCCGCTTCCCGGGCGACGGCGAAGGACGGAAACAGCAGCACGGTATGCACGCCTTTGCGCCCGCCGGAAGGGACGTCGGCGGTGATGATGATTTCGCTTTGCAGGAGGAAGCGCGCGCCGGGATTGGACTCGGGCGGGTCTTGCAGCGCGAACAGTCCGGCCTCGCGTTCGACCAGCGACTTTTCCAGATGCGCCAGCCACTCCGGTTGCAGACAGTCGCCGGTGCCGAAGACATCGATGCCTTTTTTGCGCATGGTCTCGGCGACCCCGGCGAGCGAGACTTGCCCCACCCCGCCGGAATACCCGGAATGGCTATGCAGATCGACTGTCAGTTGCAAGACGTTCTCCTGATTAAAGGATGAGACTTTAGAACTGTATAGCGATGAAAAATCTGGATAGGCCTGAGTTTACATTATGGGATTGATTACTTCAAGTTCCTCAATCCAAGAAAAATCGACCTCATTGACCGTAATCAGGCTCAGTCCGTGGAGTATCGCTGTGGCGGCGATAATTGCATCGCCCAGAGACATTTTTTTGCGCTTGCGCAGTACAACTGCTTTTCCGACAACCTCGGCGGTTACGGGAATCTCTGTGACAATATCCAAAAGCTGCGTCAGTTCTGCCTCGTCTTCGGCAGTAAGTTTGGGATAACCTAAAACTTCAATGCGAGTGACTGATGAGAAAGCCGATTCGCCCGATTGAAAATAACCGAGCAGATGGTCATGATTGCCGGAGCCGGCCATGATGAATATATTGCTGTCAAGAAGCATGATCCCGTCCCGGCAAAGCCCGATCCTGGCGGATTTCCCGCTGCCACTGCGCCGGATCGGGAATCGCTTTTGCGAGTGTTCCCCTTTGGGCAATCTTGCGAAGAATCTCGACAGCCTTGTCGCCGTCGTATCGCTTTTGGTGGGGCACGCGAAGATAGATTACCGCCTGCACTTCGCCAACGGGAATATCTTGCGGCACTTCCAGATCCATATGCACCCGATGATCCGGGGAAATGGTGACGTTTTTGTAGATAGCTGTCATATCGGTACCTCTTCTACAGTCAAATGTAAGTATATAGCATTACCCACATCTGAACAAGAGTAATATGATGCGCGAAGATTTTCCGGCTCCTAGCCGTTACGCCCGGACATAATCCGCCAGGTCGCAGATGTCGACGGTTTTCGGAAAAACCTCCTCCGCGCCGGAGGAAAGCGCGCGCTCGCGGATTACCGGCTCGTCGGCAGTGAGCATGAACACGCGCGGGCAATATTCGCGCAGTTCCGCGATAAGGTCGACGCCGTAGCCGTCGGGCAGGACGTTATCCAGCAGCACTACGTCGAAATCGATTTGACGTGCAAACTCCATCGCCTCGGCGCAGGTGGCGGCTTCGAAAATTCTTGTTCCCGGTTCGTGCAAAACAATTCGCACAAGTCCGCGAAATTCGACGTCGTCGTCTACCAGCAGGATTTTCCTTCCCATGTTATCCCTTTCCGATGCGGCTCGGAAACGGCGGGAACAGGGATGAAAATAAAGGGAGCGCCGTTCAGCTGCGCTGCGAACCAGGGCTACCACACCCCACAAAGCACGCAACATGAAACGACGCTCCCACCATAAGATGGGACACGGGCTTCATGCTTGCTCGTTGCTTTGTATCGGCGAAAGCCGATATATGGTAGTTTGGTTCGCAAACGCCCAAGCCTGATTTTAATACCGGTTGCCCGGCGGTGAAATTACGTCAGAGTTTCTCTATACGCGACCCTCCGCAAAAATCTGCCGAAGATATTTTGTCTGCCGTTGATAGTTTATGCAAGAGAAACTTTCGGCGGGTTGGATGAGTTGATGATGAATTTGCGGTAGGGGGCGGAGACTTTTTTATTTTTGCTAATAGCAGCCTGAAAAAAATTCGCCCACCCTTGAACGGGTGGGCGAATACCACTTACTTGCGGCCTAGGGACGTCCCGACTTATTCTTGGTACGATCTACAATTTTATAGCTCATACCAGAGGTCGGGGAGGGGGGAAGAGGCTCACCCTTTGTGACAGTAACTTCCTTGCCCAAACCACCTCGTGGGCCGATCTGTTGGTACTGTCCAGACCAGGGAGCTTTTTCGCCCGGGCGAAATTCTTTCGAAGCCATGCTCAACTCCTATTTTTGAACCCTTGACACCGTTGAGCCATTTCGGTATAAATTCACGGGTCACCGGCTCAGCCCGGCCTCCCGTTAGATGGTTCTACAATCTATGGGAGATTAAATGCCAGCAGCCCTACTGCTGGCATTTTTCAATTGCAATTATTATACCAAGCCACGAAAAAAGTTGATTTGGCAGATAACGCCTTATTTGAGAATACTATCTATGATAAGTGATTTCGATAGTAAAATACTATCAGGACAATGTGTGTCATTTTGTTTCCGGCGTCTATCGGTAAATATGTCAATATGACAAAGGGATTCAATATCTAAAGACTTACCGCACATTTTGTGTTTTAACTATAATTGAAGCAAAGGTATATGTGTCCTTTCCCGCGCGGGTGGCGCGACCGTGCGCCAGCACAAGAGGAGCGGCCTGTGCGTGACTGAAGGGCAGGTATACGATTAAGGGAGAACCTCTTGCGGCTTCGTCGCGCAGACGTAAACGTCTGCGCCACCCGTGAGATATTTTGCACCGCCTGTATTTCACTTTGCGGCAAGAAGCTTCCCCTTGCCGGTGCAGCCGATGTGAATGCCGAAAAGTCCTAACGCGCGCACCAGCAAATCAATGCTGACAGAGGCATCCCCCTTTTCCATCATCGCCAGCCTCGACTGACTGGTTTTGAGCATGGCAGCCAGTTTCTTCTGCGTAAGGTGATGCTCTTTTCGCGCCTGCTCCAGGCGATCAGCCAGTTTCAGCTTTGTCTCGACATACGCCGCATCTGCTGCCGACAGTTCCAGAAACGCGGTCGCGTCGCCAACCCGCCTCCCGCCGCCTCCAGCTTTTTCTTCTTGTCTGCGTTCGTGCTAATGCTCCTGTTTGACTTCACCATGCAACCAAACCAGTGGCTTATCATCCATAATTATAGATTATATCATATCTGATATAATGTCAGGCTGGTTGTTGCTTTTGTTTTTTGGTGGGGGTGGATCATTTTTTAGCCGAAAAGCTCTGACAGCAGTTGGGGGCGGGATAAGGCGTGATGTTCGGATATTTCCCGGAGAATGGCGTTCAGCGTGCCTATTTTGAGTGGAATATGGGCGGGAATCGTGATGTGATGCGTCCCGTTTCGCTCGGTAGACAGTCGCATATGGCTGCCAACCTGACGGGTAAGAATGTACCCCAGTTTTTCCAGCCGCTTTGACAGTTCAAAACCGGAAATATCGCGCGGGAGTCTCATGAGGCCAGGACTTCGTCATGCACGTAATGCAGGCGGATTACAGCCGGGCGGGCGTCGGCATTTTCATAATGGCACTCAATTGCTTCACGTACAGCGGTTCGGATTTCGTCCATGGTTTCGCCTTGCACGAATATTCCGGTTTGCAGGGCGCGGGCGCAAAAACCGCCTTCCGGATCGTCTTCGACGAGAAACAGCAATTCGGTAATGCTCATGAATATCCTCCGCCACTCATTGTACTTCAGGCCGGAGGAAAGTCAACATGCATGAACCCGCAGTCAACCTCATACCGCATCTTCTTCCTTGCGGAGGGTGATTTCGCGCCATTGTTCCTGCTCCCGGCTGGTGAAGCTGTTGCGCCACTTGCTTTCGAAACTCTGCCAGGTCGGCTGGGTCCAGATTTCCAGGCCGCCCTGCATGTCCAGCACCAGCAGCGACAGGTTGTCCAGGCTTGCCTGCGCCAAGGCAGGAGGGATGTCCAGTTCGGCGTTGGCGATCTTGCACAGGACTGAATTCTCGTACTGGCTCAGGAGCGCCGCGGCGGTGAGGCCGCTAGCCGGGTCGGTGAAATACGCCCGCACGCAATGCAGCGTGTTGTCGCCCACCAGCACCAGGGTGTCGTTAGCCAGCATCGTCAGCGCGCCCACGTCAACCCGCACCGCGCCGGTTTCCAGCTTCCGCCCCGTGACCGGAACCTTGCGCACATCCTTGCGGTAGCTGTAGGCGATGTGGCCGGGCGCGGGCATTTCCGCGAAGGCGTCGGGGTCGTCGTCGACGATGATATAAGAAACTTGCGGGCGGCGTTGTTCAATCGGCTGTCCGAAATTGAAGACGGCAGCGACGATGACAGTGATAGCGGCGGCATGCACCAGCAGCGACGCGGCGAAGTAGGGGCTGCGCTTGGCGTGTTCCCATAAATACGTCAGCGCGGGCTTGTCCAGTTCCGCGCGGTGGCGTTCGCTGGAGCGGACGATCTTGAAACTGGTTTTGCCGGTTTCCGCCGCCGCGATCCGTTCCGCCAGCGCCAGGCGGAAATGCGCCGAAAGCTGGATGGGGGTCAGTTCCCGCCTGAGAGTGGCGAAAGTCTGGCGGTAACGTTCCAGGTCTTCCTGGCAGACGGGGCAGATAGCAAGGTGCCGCTCGACCGCTTCCCGTTCGGCGGGAGACAGTTCGTCTTTCAGATATCCGACCAGTTCCGGTTCTATTTCATGGCAGTCCATGGTTGGTGCTCCTAAATCGACAATCCCTTGTTTTCCAGCAGTTCCCGCAGGCGTCTGGTTGCCACGTGCATCCTGCTTTTCACCGTGCCTACCGGGACGTCGAGGGTGTCGGCGATGTCGGCGTATTTCATTTCCTGCACTTCCGCCAGCACGAACACCACCCGCTGATCCTCGGGCAGACTCTGTATCGCCTCTTCGATCACTGCCGCTCTGTCCTTTTCCTCCAGGCGCGCGCCCGGTTCCTTAGTATCAGCGGCGAGTCGCTCGTAAAGGTTCACTCCGTTTTCAAATTCCTTGTCGAGGGAGTGGACATAGCCCCGCCGCTTGGTCTTGCGCAACTGGTCGATCCAGCAGTTTTTCGCGACCCGGTAGAGGTAAGTCGTGAATTTCGCCTCTTGCCGGTAGCTGTCGGCGTGCAGATATATTTTGAGAAAAACCTCCTGCGTATGGTCTTCGGCCAATTCCCGGTCATGCACCAGCCGGTAGAAAAAGTTTAACAACCCGTTCTGATGACGGTTGATCAGTTCCTCGAACGCGTTCTTGTCGCCAAGCTGGTGCGCCCGCATCAAATCCGCATCAGTCAACATGCGGTTCTCCAATAGTATATAACGTTTGCCCGGGGAGAAAGTTCGGTAAATCTGAAGTCTGTCGCCCTATTTCTTTTCGGCATTTTCGCCGTTTTTTTGCAGTTCTTCCTGTTTTCCCAGAATATCGCGGTAGCGGATCAGTGCCGACATCGCGTGTTGAACGTAATCGATTCTGACTTCGCCTGACCGGTCTTTCACGGTCTCGCCTGCGGGACGGGGGGGATAGATGGCGCTGCGGGGGATGCCGCCTGCGAGTTTTCCCTCCCGAATCTGCTGGCGCAAAAGAAATCCGGTGCCGAATCCGGCGGCGCGGACGATTTTCGCCTTTAATTCCGCCTCGGAATCCGGCAGGGCCGTGTACGACGCCAGCAATCCCTCCAGGCGGATGGCGGTGCGGCAGGTGGAGGTGGTAGTGTCGAAACAACCATTGGCGTAGGAAATATTTTTATTGGAAAACATTATGATCTGCTCGCCCAGCATGAGAGTGCAGATTTGTTTCATATGCGCGACAATCGCCGTTTCCGGAACCGGGGGGTCGGGCAGGCGCGAGTAATATGGCAACATTCTGGCGGTAGCCAGCAGCGCCCAGTGGTCGGCGGGAGGGAATTGCTGGTTTTTACGGGTCTGGGCGAGAAAAGCCATACCCCTGGCGGCGTGCAGCAGCAGGACTTCGGCCTGGGTCTGCTCGTAAAGCAGCATCAGCCCCAACATTGCCTCGCCGGGGTAATACAGCGATTCCCAGCGGGGGTCGGGGCCTTTCTGGTAGTCGTATTTGGAGTTGAAACCGCCGTCGGCGCGCTGCATCAGGATAATGAACGCCGCCAGTCGATGCAGATCGTCCAGCTTGACTGCTTCTGGCTGAATTTTGCGTAATTTGCATAACGCGATCAGCACCAGCGCCGCGCCGCCCAGTTTGGCTTCCTTCGGCTTGTTGGGATCGGTATGGCCCATGTCTTCGGGGTCGGTCCAGACGGCGGAAACCTCCGGATGTTGCGGCACAGGTTCGATCCGGAATTGCAGGAAATTCCGCGCGCGCAGGAGGCATTGCAGGATACGGTCGTCAGGCTGCTGTTCGTAACGCATGGCCAGCGCGTACATGGTTCCGGCGTGCCGCAGCAGGTTGTATTTATTGGTGTATTTCACTTCCGGGCTGAGATGCTGGAGATAAATAAAACGACCGTCTTCGTCGCAGATATTGAGCAGATACTCGGTTGCCTGGGCGGTAGCGGTCAGGAGTTGCTCTTGGTTAGGTTGCAGAATTTGCGAGAAGTCTTCCCCGGCGAAGGCTTTGCAGCAGAACAGCGGAAGGAGACAAATTAGCCAACGACAGGTCATGGACTGTTCCTTCCTGAATGCTTTTGGCTTGCACGAAAGACGAAATCAGCCGGTCTTCTTGTCTTTTTGGAAAGACACGACGGAATGACCACACTTCTTTTCCCGTTTGCGGGAGGCTTTGAAAATAGCCTTCAGGTCGTAATCATACTTCGCCGCTAATTGATCGCGAATACGCCGTACTTCGGCGACAATAGGATCTTTCATTTATTTTCCTCCCATCATTTCCAAAGGCGTACAGATTTGTGGCGGTTCATAACCCATACCTCGGATTATTTTTATCATCTTTTTCATAACCACTGGATTCGCCAAGTGCGTACAATTCCATGTGAGTAAAACATCCATCTGGTGCGCGGTAGCTAAGCCAACATGTGCTGCGTCCTGTTCTGCTTTACGGGGAAGGCAACCTGACTTCATCAGCGTTGCCGCAATATCATAAGCTTCTTCTGTATTTTCCAAGACGGGGAGTTTGATCAGCATATCCGAACGCTTTCTGGCCGCCTCCCTGCTTCCTGCTCCGGCTTCAATTAAAACCAATTCCGATACGAAAAGTTGATGCCTATATCGTTGTTTATTCCACCATTCGCATGTCAACTCTTGCCTCGCCAAAAGCAGAATATCACGCGAAGGCTTTGCCGTTAAATAACCTGGTATCGTGGTTTCGATATATACGCGCAGCATCTCTACCCTAAAATATTACTATGTTCCGTTGAAGCTCGCAACAAATGCTTTGAACGCGTTTATCCTTCCGCCTTCAACCCCACATCTTCCAGATGGAGCGGGAAGCCGGATTCGCGGAGTTTTTTCTGCAGGTCGGCAACCGGGAGTTCGTCAGGCATGATGTTTCTGTCCAACGCCATGCTGCCAGCGATTCCCGCCGCTTCCCCGGTCAGCGCTGCCGCCGGGATTACCCTCATCACGTCCCAGGCGTCGCCTTCGCTGGCCATGCAGCGCCCGGCGGCGAGCAGGCCTTTCACCTTTTGCGGCAACAGGGAGCGGTATGGTACTTCCCACACGTAGCCGGATTTGCGCCAGTCGGCATACAGGCCGATCGAGTCCTCGACATGCTTGCCGTAGCCGCCGTCGGTCATCGTGACCTGCCCTACGATATGGCGGCTCATCCGGTGTTGCGGCATAGAGGGAAGAGTGATGGGGAAGGAATTAAGGCGGTTGTGTCCGCCGCCCTCGGCAAAAAGCTTCTTGTAATGATCCAGCAGCAGCCTGCGGCTTTCCATAACGAAATGGGACACCGCCTCCCCGTCGATGCCGCGATATACCCGGCTGCCCGCAGGTTTATTATGTCCGGCTGGTCCGCCGCCGAGAATGGCCATGTGCAGGTTTTCGGTGCCGTCGTCCTTCCGGCGAGTGGAAGGGGTAGGGGTGTTGACCAGCGCCCAGATAGTGAGGTAATTGTCGCCGTCAACGCAAGGCGCCCCGGCGCGGAGAGCCACATCGGCGTCACCGGTGCAATCGACGAAAACGCCTGCCTCCAGCCGACCGCGCCCGCTTTTGTTCTCGATCTCAATGGCTGCGAGGCGGTCGCCGTCCATTACCGATGTGCAGAACAGCGTGTCAAACCAGACGTCGACCCCGGCTTCGCGCAGAATCTCGTCCAGGGCGATGATGTAGGAGGCGGGCGAGAAGACCACGCGGTAGCGGTTTTTCTCTTCCGCATCCTGCCCCTTGCGCCAGTTTTCCGGGATCTTGCCGGGGCCGTAGGCGATGCTTTTCAGCAGCAGTTCCTCGGCGAGGCCGAAAGTGACCTGGCGGCCGAAACCGTCGCAGAGCGGGAGATAAATGTAAATCAGGCCGGTGGTGGCCAGTCCGCCGGTGAAGATGGTTTTTTCCACCAGCGCGGTTTTCTTGCCCGCGCGGGCGGCGGCGACGGCGGCGGCTACTCCGGCGATTCCTCCGCCCACCGCGACGAGGTCGTATTTTCTGGTAAAGTCCATCGAGTTGGCTCCTGATAAAGATGATGCGAATATTTTAAATGAGGTTCAATTTCGAGCATCGCGGGCTGATGGGAAAGCGCTGGTAATTCCTGCGGCGAAACTCAGCAAGAGCCTCCTATTGCTCCGTCTACCGCCCGGCACAGGTACAGTTCCGGTTGCAGGCCGGTTTTTTCTTCATAGCGATTTTTCAGTTCCCGCGCGAAGCTTTCGGCTTTATTCGCCTGCACCAGGTTAATGGTACAGCCACCGAAACCGCCGCCAGACAGGCGGCAGCCGTAGCCGCCGGAAATGCCTGCAGCGCACGCGGTCATGATATCAAGCTCCTTGCAGGAGTTGCCGAAGTCATCGCGGCTGGAGGCGTGGGAGGCAGACATGCAGACCCCCATTTCCGCCAGGTCTCCCCGGCGCAAAGCCGCGATGCCGGCCAGCACCCGCAGGTTTTCGGTGATGACGTGCCGGGCGCGCTGCGCCAGGTCGGGCGGCAGTTCGCCAGCGTATTTTTCGAAATCCTTCAGCGTCACGTCGCGCAGGTGGGAAATCTGTTTTCCGGTCTGATCGGCGAAAAATCTCGCGGCGGCGAAGCAGTCCTCGCGCAGGCGGTTGTAGGTGCCTTCGGCGAGGTCGTGCTTGGCACAGGTATTGGCCAGCACCAGCGCCGCGCCGCTGCCCAGCGGAATGTGTTCGACTTTCGACAGGTCGCGGCAGTCAAGGAAAATCAGGTGATCCTGCTTTCCCATAGCGGAGGAAAACTGGTCGAGAATGCCGCAGTTGACTCCGACGAATTTATTCTCCGCCGCCTGGCAGGTAAGGGCGATCCGTTCCGTGGTCATCTCGAAAGGAAAAAGCTTTTTAAGGAAATACGCCGTCGCCACCTCGATAGCGGCGGAGCTGGAAACCCCTGCGCCCAGCGGCACGTCGCTGATCACGACTGCTTCAAAACCGCCCAGCGCGACGCCGGATTTCTGCAATTGATCGACTACGCCTGCCAGATAATTGACCCAGAAATTCTCGGTATTTTTCTGCGGAGCGCGCAGAGAGAAGGTTTCGCGTTTGTCGAAAGCGGCGGAATAGGCGACGCAGTTTTCGCCGGGAACTGCGCGTCCGCAAATCACCACGTGCCGGTCGATGGCTGCCGACAGGATAAAGCCTTCGTTATAGTCGGTGTGGTTGCCCAGCACTTCCACGCGTCCCGGTGCGCAGCCGTAGGCGGTCGATTTGGCACAGAAGTTTTTTTCAAAGCAGGATTTCGCGGTGTCGATTAGTTTCATTGTTTTTCCTGTGTACATGCCGCACGGGCATACTTGATTTCCTGACTGAATAGTATTTCTCCTGAACCGCAGATTATGCCAGTTCAGCAAAAACCACAAGGCATTTAGGCCAGAATATAGTCTGTTTACCGGGGAAAAGCAAGATTTTCATGAAAAAGGTATGCAGGAGCCGTCGGGGAGAATGAGATTGGTGATTTTCAGGCCGGCTTCCCGGGCGCGAATGTTCATGTAATGGTTGATGGCGGCGAGTTCCTGGAAACACTCTTTGTGGAAAGGGATGATGAGGGATAGCATTTTCCGCCCGTTGTATTCCACTTCCTCGTAGGTGACTTCCTCGACATGCAGGCGCTGGGCAAAATCATGCTTTTGCGCGTGCTCTTGGATTCGCCTGAGCAGCGCAGTGCCCTTCTCCCTGATCTCGCCCTGGTCGAGAGGCGCGCAGGAAAATCTGAAGATGACCATCTCTTCGATCAAAGCGGCGTTCCTCGCATATATGATAATTCATATCAATTAACATTATACGCCGCTCTAGTGTATAGACAAGTTAAAATCAGGCGATTCTGGTTGCGGTTGGCGATTGTGACTCCTCTCAAGCCCGATCAAGGCGTTGAGGATGATAATATGATTGCCGCGACGCCGCCCGGCTCGATCAGCAATGCGGTCACGCCAGTTCCGGACTTGAGAGAACAGGACTGATCCCAGATCAACTCGACCTGATCGCGTTCGACAGGCAGCCTGATTTCCTGCGGCTGGGCGCTGCGGTTGAAATAAAAAGCGACCGTCGCTTTGGGCGCAACCAGTTCGCGCAGATAAACGCCACGTGGCAGTTTTCTTGCCTCAAACCCGGCGTCATCCAGCAACTTGCGCAAAAAACGCAAGTGTGCCGTTTCCTCGAAATTCTGGTGGAAAGAAGCGCCCAGGCTGGTTCCGAGCAGGATCACGGTCCCCCGCCGCACCGCCGCCGCCGCACCGTCGCGCCAGTAGCCGATGATTTCCGCGTCTTTCGCGGGCGTCAGTCTGGTAACGTAGCCCTCTGCCGGAATTTCCTCGCCTTGCACCGAAATCGTATTGCCGCCGTGTATGACCGAAACGCGCTCGGCGTGGCAAGCGCCCCACAGCGCCGCCGCCCGGGGCGAAGGGAGTACGGGATGCAGCCAGGTGTTTTCCTGCCGCAGGGCGCAGCCTTCCTCCGCGATGATGTGGCCGCCGCGCGCGGCAAACTCCTCCAGCAGTTGCAGCGACGATTCCGACAGCATGAACGCCTGCGGCAGATAAAGCAGTTTGAGCGAAGACAATTCCCGCGCCAGGTTGCATTCGTCCACCCAGCGCACCGCATGTCCAAGTTCCCGGAACAGGGCATAAATCCCGGACAGCGCCTGCTTGTAATGGTAAGGGTTTTCCCGCAACTCGAAATTCCAGAAATTGCCGCCGCCGGTATTTTCGATGCGGTTGATCAGGTCGCTGTTGACGTCATAAAAAATACCGATCGCGTCGTCCTTGACTTCTGCCTGCATCAGCAGCGCGGAATGTTTCATCACTGCTTTGCCCGCCTCGCGCGCGACGCCGGTGATATCCTTGGGACGCCCGTCCATGTGCAGCAGCCCGGCAAGATCGTTTTCGCAGCCCAGGCGCTCGGCGCGGTATTGCCAGTAGACGATGCCCTTGGCGCCGCCCGCCACCGTGCTCCAGAATTTCAGCAGAAAATCGCTTACCGTCACGCGCGGCGTCCAGTTGCCCCAGTCGGGATAGAGTTCGTACACCCAGTAGTACGGAGACACCCGCCGCAGCCAGTCGCAGGTCAGGAACAGCTTGGACTCCTGCATATGGTTGACGAAGGTCTGGGCGCTGCCGTAGGATGTGCCGTAAAAATCCACTTCTTCGTTATTGAGCACGTCGTCGCTGCCGTCGCCAGCCGCGTCCTGGATGACGCTGCACGCGCCGACGTGGCTGATGATGGGGCGCGTCGCATCCAGTTCCGCAATCGCCTGGTACATGAACGTCAAGCGCGCTCGCACCGCGTCCAGCGACCATTTGCGCCAGATAAACAGTTCCGCGTAATCGTGGGGCATGGCCGGGGGCTCGACCGTGTCGAATGACTCCCAGGCCTTGCCAAACATCTGGTTGAGAGCTTCCACTGTCCCGTAGGTGCGGTGCAACCACTGCCGGTAAGCATCATTGGAATGCTCACAACCGCATTCCTGGATCGGGCGCGAACGCTGCTCGTTCCAGACGTTCCACAGCACCAGCTCCGGACGGTTCTGGTAACGCTTGACGACGACGCGGACGAATTCCTCTGCCTTGCGGATTACTTCGGGGTTGTCGAAGCAGGGAATCCAGCCGCCGACGTAGTAAGCTCCGTGCGCGCCGGGGCGCAGGAGCGCGCCTTGCATATCGCGCCGGTGTCCGCCATATTTATGGAAGATATAGTCAGGCGCGCATTCCATCAGGAATTTCACAATGACCTTTTTGTGGTATTGCGCCGCCAGATCGAAGAGCCTGTCTATGTCGGCGAAGCGGTAGTCGCCTTCGGCCGGTTCGTTCCACCGCCATTGGATGCGCAGTTGAATGGTGTCGATGCCGGAAAAGTTTTCCATGTTTTCCAGATCGTATTCCCATTCCTCCGGCAGCGGAGTGGGCGCGCGATAATACTGGGTGCCGATGACAAAGTCCGCGAAATGTTTTTTGCTCATGTTGTTCTCTCCGGGGTACAGGAATAAATCTCTGATAGAAAGCGCGCTAGTTTATCGCGGCAGCGGCGCAAGGGAATCGTGCCGGTCAAGCGCCTGGCATAATCGGTGCGCGGCGTCCGACCGGCGCGCGCCCTTGTTCCAAGCCAGCAGGCGATGGGTGTTTTCCACGTTCACCCCCTGCGCGAGTAACCGCTGGCAGGCGGCGGCGTAATCGCCTGCGGGCGCATCCGGCAGGGTGAAATTGCTGACCGGATAATCGGGCTCGAACCGCAGATGCTCTTCGCTTCCCGGCCAGTAACCGGCAACTGCCAGCAGGTTGATGGCGGCGAATCCGGGCGTGCGGTAATTTACATCCGTATACCAATACAGCGGCACGCCCCGGCGTAGCAGCCGCCGCTGGAAATTCCGCGTGCGCGTTTCGCTGCCGCACACGGCTTGCGCCGCGAGGGCGTGTTCAAGGCAGAACGCGGCAAATTCTCCCGCCGCCTCGCCGATAGCCCATTCCTGCGGATGAAGCCGGTAAGCGCCGTTGGTGATATGCGTGACACCGATATTCTTCCCCGCCACCGCCAGGTTTTCGCAATCGGGACAGACCAGGGAGCGCAGCGGAATCTGGTATGGCCGCGAACGCAGCCAGTGTCCCTCGTGCCCGTTGGAGACGTGCAAGTCTATGAAATAACATCCCAGCCCGACGGAATCGGGGCAGGCGTCGGCGCGGATAGGGGCGTCTTCGCTCCAGGCGATATCCTGTTCGCGAACCACGTGCAGCGCGCGCAGCCTGCGTCCTTCGCGGATGTAGGGCGCTTGCGCCAGCCCGTGTGCCGCGCCGCTCAGATCCGGGCGCGGTTTCAGTTCGGGATAACCGACGCCCCCGTCGTCGCGCGGCGCTTCGGTTTGCAGCCAGTGGAGATAGGCGCGCGACAGTTCCCGCGCCTCGCGCAGAGTTTCCTCGTTTTTCGCCTTGTCGGTGTGAAGCAGATGGCCGTAATGGTAATCGTTGCAGAAAACGTTGATGACATAAACGTCGTTGGCGATGTCCTCAAAGTTCTGCCAGTCAAGCAATCTGCGGTAAGCCCAGAACGGCGTTTTCTGCGGTTCTCCCCAGGCGAGATCCATCTGCATGAACTTGCCGTTGTTGCCGCCGAGGCGGAACCCGGCCAGTTTTTTATATTTTTCGTAATCCGGGGGCGGCGCGGCGCGATAGTCTTCGCCCGGACTGAATTCAACAATCTGGCAGAAGGTGAACCCCTGCACCGCATCGCGGTCGGCGGTTTCCAGCGCGTGCGGTTCTCCGGTTTCGGAGACAGCTTCCGCGCCTTGGGAAAAGCCGATTCCTGCCAGCGGCAGGAGGTCGCCCAACTCAGTTGCTTCCAGGAAAAATCTGCCGCGTAATTCGATGCGGTCGGACGGCGCGCCGACGCGGGCGACTTCGACGCTTGTGATCCTGCCCGTTTCCCGGTTGGCGGCGACCGGCTCGTAAGGCTGCAGAATCTCCAACAAGCCCTTTTGCAGTGCAGGCGCAAGCATCTGCTCCAGCGCCCACGTTGCCGCTTTAGGCTCGGCGCACAAAGTCGAGACCAGGGCGTTGCCGGGATTGAGATATAGCGCCTGCCGACCGAATTCGGAGAGGCGGTGATGGGTGCGGTAATACTCGCGCACCAGCGATTTGAACCGGCAGTAGCTCGCGCCGAAGCCGGTTTCCTCCCCGCAGGGCGCGCTCAATTCGTCCAGCGCGCACAGCCCCTGGCTGGTCACCTGCCCGCCGATCCAGTTGTAACATTCGGTCATAATCACGCGGCAACCGGCATCAGTGGCCGACAGTGCCGCCGCCACTCCGCCAAAGCCGCCGCCGACAATCACGCAATCCGCATGTAATGTTTTCAAGCCGATTCCCCGTTACCTATAATATAGACATGCTCCTTGCGTAAGCACAGATTGCCTCCGGCGGTTACGCACTTTTTGCCAGTCATAAGGTCGACCACAGCCAGGCCGCTGGCGACCGGATAACTTCCCTCGGCGTAGGAGAACAGGATTTCCACGCCGCCGTCACGCCAAAGCACTCCCTGGTTGTCGGAAAGCAATACCCGTTCGCGCAACTGCGGCAGGACTTGCGCGTAGACACGATTCCATAACGCAACCTTGGCGCGATACTTTTTTGGGACGTATTCCAGCGGAATTGTCAGCGGCGCGCGATTGGCCAGAAAGCGGAAAAAGCTTCCGGAGCGCAAAATTTCCGGAACGTTTTTCCAGTACGTGAACAGGCTGGTGTCGGTCGCCATATGTTCCTGTCCCAGGTAAAACATGGCTTCGCCGTCGCCCCTGACGCCGAAGGGGGAATAGCCTTCGTTAATCACCTTGAAACCGAGTTCCTGGATACGCCGCACCATGTCGATGCCGTCCTTGCAGGTCGAGACGCCGTGGCGGAGCGAGTAGTCCAGATCCATGAAGGAAAAAGTGTTAAACGAATCCAGCCATAATCCGTCGAATTCACAATCACGTTTCAGGCCGCGCAGTTGCTTCAGGAAATGATCCTGCACCTCTGGACGGGGCGAGAGGATTGACAGGTGAAAAAAAACATACGTCGACGGGGAGCCGTCCGCTTTCCGGATCAGCCATTCGGGGTGATGCTGCACGTGGGGCGAGAGATTGGACAGGTGAAACCCCGGATACCAGGCAAACACCTCGATATTTTTCTCGTGCGCTTTCCGGCAGAAATCGCGGAACTGTCTGCGGCCGCCGAACTCCCTGGCGATTTCAAAATCGATAATGCCGCAGCGCGAATCGTAGGTTACGGTGCGCGTGCATTTGGCGGTTATGCCCCAGGTGCGCAGGCTGATCCAGGGGCTGCCCACTAACAGGCGGGTATAATTCAACTCCTCGCAGCGCCTCAGCAGTTCGCCGCCGACCGCATTGAATTTGCCGCGGATGACGAGCTTGTCTTTCGGCGCACAGCCGGGTGTGCCGCCGTCGATGGGGAGATTCGCCAGCGGCAGCGGCGGTTCCTCCGCCACTCCCGCCTGTTGACGGAAGCGAGAACTATCCCCGACAAACAGTTTCCGCCAGATATCGGCATCCAGTTCGCGCGATGACTTGGGCAATGCGGCAGTCAGCAGGGAGAACCGGGGCGACGATTTTTTTTCCTGACTGGCAAGTTTGAAATGATACTGGAAAACTGCCTTGCCGTCCTTTGCGCCGGTCGCGCGTGAAAGGAAATCCTGCTCCAGCGTCTCCAGCCGTCCCCAAAAAAGTTTTCCTTCTCGCGCGGCAAAATCAAGCGGCGAGCGTTCCGCCTGCCAGTTGCAGTGGTTGATGCCTGCCCAGTTCTGGCCGATGACTGCCGCTTTTTCGCGGGTATACAAATCCTGCACGAATACGCGCCAGCCTGGCAGCGCCAGCGTCGGCTCCAGCACCAGCTCCAGCGCCCAGGGAATTTCGCGCCGGGGGACGAAGCGGAAAGACAGACCCGCGAAATCAGTTCCAGCGCCGTGTTGATGATCGCCGGTGAGTTGGCAGTCGATCGGGAAGGATTCATTCTCGTTCAGCGGCAGGGAGCCGTGTAGCGTCAATCCGTTTTTCTTTTCCGTAAAGCTGTCAAACCGGAACTGCCGCAACTGCTCTTTCCCGGAAAGGATATAGCGATAGGAAAATTTAATTTCGCCTGCGACCAGCCTGCTCCCGTGCAAGCCGGGGCACGTCAGCGACCACTGCGAACCGACCGGTTTCAGCCTGACGACGGCGGCGTCCGCCAGTACAACTTCCTTGCTCTTCATGCGTAGTATCCTTACAGGGCGCGCCACTGCTCCTCGCTGCCGATAAAATACATTTTCGCGCAGTCGTCGTTGTCGAAGACTACCTTGAACCCGTCGGTTTTTTCCGCGCCGCCGGGAAGGACGGAACCTTTTTCCAGATCGACGACGATTTTCCCTTCGGCAATCGGCACCGGCACGAAAAGCTCCCGCTTGCCGAGGCGATAATCAGAGACAAACGCCACCTCTCCCGCCGGATGCGAAAACAGGCGGATTCGGCCAGGCGCATCAGGCGCGGAAATTGTGCGTAACTCGCCGCTGTACAGGATATTTTCCACCGGCTGCACAACCCCCAGCGCACGGGCCAGCCAATGATATTTGCCCCCGTTCATGTCGGAGCCGTGCCAGATTTTGAACCCGGCCGCGCCGGAGCCGAAAACTTCAAGCACCTGATAATACATTCCCTTGTCCGGCACCACCGCCTCCCCCCAGTTAATCTCTGCCGGGGCAATCGTGATGATGTCCCGGAACCGATCGACGCCGTCAAGTTGCCGCCATTTCAGAAACTCCCGCGCGCAATTTTCGATCGTCGGTTCCGCGTGTCCGGAACTGTAAGCATAGATCATGGAAGACAGGTAAGAGATGTCTCCCTGTTTCAGCATTCGCTGCCAGTCGAAGCATTTCGCATCCCGCAATTTGGTAATCGCCACCCGCGCCTGACCCGGCACTCCGGCGGCGGTCATGTTCCGCTGCAACTCCGCCTGTAAATCGCGATGCCACTGCGCGAGCATTTCCGTCTTGAACGTGTTCCAGGCTTTGTGCAGGGCGGGCGCGTCTTCCGGCCTGGTTTCAAATTCGGCGGGATCGGCATAAGCCAGATCAGGCTCATACAGCAGCAGCCACGCCTTGAATTTATCCTTGCAGCGGTCGCAGAAACAGATTTCGTGTTCGTGATAATTCCACAGTTCGAAATCATGGTCGACCAAGTACATGCCATGGTTTGCGGCGTTGCCCCAGGTTGCGATCATCTCCCGGTATTCCTTGCCACGATAGGACGGGCAGAGCGTATTGCCGAAAGCGGAACCGTCGGCTTTTTTTGCCAGCGCTTCTTCCGACAGTTTACGCCAGTGGAAAAAATCTCCCGTGCACATTCCGCAGGTCAAGCCCGCGCAGTTGGCGACTTTCACCAGTGCGTCTAACTTCGGATCGTCAATCTGTTTCAACGATAGGATATTTTTAACGAAAATGGTGTTCAGACCGGCGTCGGCGAAAGACTGGAAAATTTCCGGCGCTTGGGGATCGGAAAAAATCGTGCCGCTGGCCGGTTTGTCGCTGTGCCACGTCGAGAGGTAAAGCCCCGTCATCAGGCGTTTCAGCGGCTTGACTTTTGGCGCGGGGGGCAGGCAGTCTACGGGCAGGGATTTTTCCGTCGATTCACGACCACAATAACGCAACGAGTAATAGACCGCTTTCGCCACGGTTGCATCGTGGGTGATGAAATACGGAACAGCGGACTGGGTTTTGCGATCCCTTTTCGCAAACCGTGTGCGCAGTTGCAAGCGGTAGCGGCGGTAGTCATCCCCGTGGGGGCTGGCTTCCTCCACCGGCTCCGCGAAAATCCTCTGCTCGAACAGCGTGTCGGAATACAGCTCGATCCCGGCGGGCAGATCCAGCAGCAGGCAGGTTTCCTTTGTCGTATTCCGCAACGATTCAGCCGCCAGATTATTGGCTATGATAAACGCCAGCGGCGAAGGTTGTCCCTGCACCAGGCTGAGATGAGGGTATAGCGAAAATACCTCCAGCGTATCCGCTTCCAGAGCTTGATCATTTTTATGATAGACAAAGGGATACAGCTTAGTGGAATGGCTAAAACATCTTACCCCCGCGCCGCCTGCCTGGAATGCGATGGGTTTTCCCTGCGTGCCAAGCGTCAGTCCGACGATAGCGGCGGGCTGTTCAAATCTGAATTCCCCGACATAAACCCCGCGCGTTTTCTCTTTCAGTTCGACCGTGACAGCTTCGGTTTTCCCCGCAGAATCTTGCAGTTCCAGGCGTAGCGACGGCTGTTTATCTGTCTGCGCGAAGAATTCGATACTTTCTCCCGCGACGTAAACCCTGGTTTTGGCAGGCTGAAAATACGAGTCATTTTCCCGTCGCCACTGGTAAAGCCCTGCGTCGTCTCCGCTGAAATCAGGATTAGAGATGATGCCTGCCTCGCGGATGGCGGCGGCGTAGGGGGAAACCGTTTTACCCGGTGCGTAATCCTGCTCCGACAGCAAGACCTCGACCGCCCCGGAAGCGTAACCCTTGCCCGCTTCGGTTAGCGCCCACGAATAATATCCCCCCGCATGATTTCTGCCGAAGTTTACGTTAATGATATTGCTGTTTTCCGCCGCCAGGCCGGGCAGGGATTTCTTGGGGATGGTTACTGTCGCCTCCCAGCCGGAGTTCTTCTCCTCGATCTCGGCTATTACCCCGCTTTGCCAGGAGGCGTCAATTTCCCGACCGGCTTGCTTGCAGGCGTCGAAAACAGCGCCGTTGGCGTTGACGCAGATTTGAAAGTACGAGTCGTTGCCGGTAAAGAAAAACAGTTCCAACGAGTCGTCACGATAGACCGGCTCGTCCTGCCCGTAAAACTCCGCCTTGCGGCGATAGCCGGTTTCCTCCGGCAGAGTTGCTTTGAGATAGATATTGTTCTCGTCGTGCAACAGGCGTACTTGCGTATTGAGGAACGACTTGACCGGCCAGCGGATATTGCTCGAAAGCTGCATGAACCCGGCGGCCATGTCGGCTTGTTCCCAATCCGTGGCGTTCTGCAATTTACGGCAGACGCAGGTTCCTTCCGGCGCGACTTCCCGCAGGCTGATAGCGTCGAACCAGCCGATAACGTTACTTTTTGTGTTGTAAATATAGAGGCTGATCTCGTTACCGGTGGCGACAAAGGAAACTTCGTGCAGTTTCCACACGCCCTCCGCAACCGTCTCCCTGCCCAAGGTGTGCGAGGTAGTCCAGTTTCCCTCGGCGTCTTTGGTTCGAATCGCCAGGAAGATTTTATCCGTGTTCCTGCTCTTGCGAATCGCCGCGCCTAGAGAATAGCGTTTACCAGGCGTGACGGGAATGAATTTGCTGGCAGTAAGAATCCAGTCGTCGACGCCGCCCTCCTGCCGCAGACTCGCCTTTCCCCGGTACGCCACAGTGGTGTCAAGAGAGACGCGATCAGGGTGGTGGTTTTTGTGAGTTTGCCAGAAATCGGTCATCTCGTCATCCAGCAGAAAACCAGTCAGGCAGGATTTCTCCAGCGACGCGCGTTCTTTCCTTTCCGCTTCCTCGTCCTCCGCCAATGCCTGCGGGTCGAGCAGATATTTGAGCTGCCCCGGATAGGTTTCCCAACTGGCGGTGCCGAATCCCTTCACGTGCGCGCCCGCCGTCAGGCTGGCGCCGAAACAAACCACCACCGAAGCGGGAGTGACATAGTCTTTTATTTTTTCATGCACTTCGGCGGCGACGATCTTATATCCTTCCGCATTGATATGGATGCCGTCCAGACCGCCGCCGTTTTTCATGTTCCTGACTATGGTGTCGGCGCTTTCCACCGCTCCGCCATGGGCGTTAATGATTTCGTACAGATCGACCAGCAGGAGTTTTTCCTCAGCGGCGATTTTCCGGACAGCCTCGACGTAGGTCAGGATGTGCGCTCCCAGATTTCCCGCCTGCGGATGGTCGGGATGGCGTTTCAGGATATAAGCTTCGATGGCTGGCGGCGGCGTCATTAGCACAATCGCTTTAACCCCGTTCTGCCGCGAAAGGGCGATCAGTTTGCGCAGATTTTTTTCATACTCGTCCAGCGGCACGAATTTCTGCGGCCAGCAACAGTCGTTGCCGCCAAAATCGAGGATCAGCATGTCCGGCTGGTATTTGAAAACATCCGCGTCGATCCGTGCCAACGCGTCGCGGGTGTTATTACCTCCGATACCGGCATTGATTACTTTCACACGCTTCTGTTGTTCCTCTTCGGCGCTAGCGGCAAGACCAGACAACGCAAGCGAGACCATGAGAATCAGAGCCATTTTATACACAGAGACAACCCCCCTTCAGGTTTCTGGACGCCGTGTGATGCTCGTTTATTATTCTTTCGTATCCTTCAGCCAGGCATCCGGTCCGGGACGGAATTTCACGTGTCCGTCCTGGTAGAGGGTGCCAAGTTTGGCGGGCGAGCCGTGGTTGCCGGTGTCGGTCGCGGCCGAATACATGTCTGTGCAGATGATGGTCGAATAAACCCCGCGGCGCGACAGGCGGTAAGGGGATTCGTAAACGGCGTTGCCGTACTGGTTCCAGGCGAAATAGAAATAATTCAAATAGGAATTGCCGGGAGCGTTGATAAAGAAATCGTGTTCAGGCGTGCGGACAGGCGGCAGTTCTTTTCCGGGGCAGAAGAAAATCCCCGGCTCTTCGATATATGAGGGATAGATCGTGTTCAGGAATTTCGCATAGCCGTAGGAACTGGTTGGATGAGGGGTGCCGGGTCTGTAATTATATGGGAAGTAATCACGCCAGTCGTTGGCGTAATTGATATATACCAGGCTTTGCTGTTTAAGATTATTCAGGCAGGCAATTTCCCGCGCCTTGTTTACTGCGCTTTTCAACGTGGGCAATAATAGTCCCGCCAGGATGGACAGGATGGCGATGACTATCAGCAGTTCCACCAAGGTAAAACCGCATACCCGATGGCGGATGCAAAAATGCTCTGGTTTGCTTGTGGAAAGTTCGGGCACGCCAGTTCCTCCCGCGTTAACCAATTTTCGGAATATCGCGCATCATCACTCTCGGCATGATACGGATTGTTTTCGGCGTTCTTTTACGGCTGGCGGCTGTCGCGACAGCTTTCTCGCCCATTTTCTCGAAGTCAACCGCCACGGTGCTGATGCCGTACCGCATCCCCAGGCTCGGAAACAGATTGTCGTAACCTGTCACCTTAACGTCGGAAATCCCCTTGCCGTTCAGCCACTCAAGCGCGCCCTGCGCCAGCAGATCGTTGGTGCAGAGGAGTGTGTCTGGTTTCCTGTCGTCAGTGAAAAGTTCAGCAGCCAGCATCCCGCCTATCTCCTCTAACGTTCTGTTTCCCTTGGCTCCGCCGGAACATATCTGTCGCGGCGAGGCTGGCAGATTATTATCGCGCAAAGCGGCCAGCATTCCCTCCTCGCGGTTTTTGTAATTCAGATCGCCTGTTTCCACCGTTAGTATACGCACGTTCCGACCGCCCTGGCTGACGGCGTTCTGGCAGATCTGATAGCCGCCGCCGAAGTCGTCGTTAAATACCCCGTAGACGTTTTCCGGAGTGTTGTCAAACCCCGCCATTTCGTAATTTACATAAACAAAGCGCAGCTGGGGAAATTTTTCCGCCAGCCTGACGCCTTCTTCAAGACTTTGCCAGGCCAGCATCACAACTCCCGTGAAGTCTACCCCTGCCAGTCCCTGGTAAAACCTGATATTGGTTTCAGGATCGGCCGAAAACAAAACCGGCGAAATGAGGTTCTGATCGGTAAGGCGTGAAATACCCTTGAAGATGCAGCCATGAATAACGTCAGGCTGGGAAAAAACATATTCCCGGCTGTAAATCCCGCACATGGTGCGCAGGCCAGCTTCAGGCTTTGCCCCGACGAAACAACCATTTTTCGGGCGTTTATAGCAGATTCCCTGCTTGATAAGCTCCTGCATGGCAATATATGCCGTACGTATGCTGACGCCAGCCAGTTTTGCTATGGTCGCAAGTTCCGGCATTCTGTCGCCTTCCACCAAGCTGTTTTCGTCGATGTAGCGCCGCAGACTTGAGCCAATCTGCCGGTAAAGCGGCTCGGTAGAGTTGGTTTTGATCTCAAAACAGGCAGATATGTCAGCCATGTATAATTTACCTCACTTTAATCATTTAACCTATTTTACCATATTTATCGCTTTTGTCAAGTGAGTGTGAAAGAATGATAGACGTCGGAATGTTTATTTATTTTTTTGGTCACACTTGCGTAACCGCCGACACTACTGGGTTGAGCAAGGAAATGAACATCCGCTTTTAAACCTGAAGACAAGGAGAAAATCATGAAAAGCTTGAAATGGACAGGATTGCTGACAATTGCCATGGTGATGACAGTTGGTATTACAAGCGGAGCGGCGGCGGCTGACCGCGACCGGCACGACAGGAACGACCATCGCGACAGGCGTGAAGGACACGACAGGAAAGACGATAGGCGCGATAATAATCACGGGAAATCCAAGGGAGTGGAAGCCGTGTTCAGCCTGCTGCTGAATAATCTGAGCAACCAGAGAACCGTTACCCGCACCTGGGTTCCGGGACACTACGAGGAACGCACCGAACGGGTACTGGTCGAGGCGGGGCATTACGAAAATCATTATATTCCCGCCGTATATGAAAGGCGTACCGACCGTAGAGGAAGGTCTTTCACTGTTCTGGTGCAGCCGGAACGGACGGAAAGAGTCTGGGTTCCCGAGCGCTACGAAATGCGCACGGTGCGTTACTGGATCGAGGGTTACTGGGTGGAATCCAGCCAGTCCTGCGCAAAGCCGGGGTTGAACCTGAGGTTCAAGTTCTAAGTCGCGTACAGTGGATCAGGCGTCAGGCTTCGGGCTTCAGGGTTGATTAATCCTGAAGCCTGTAGCCTGAAAGGCTGTCGAAATGTATTGGTAAGAAACTGCTTTTCCGGTATGATTCCGGGCATGGACAAAACCGTTGAGCAGGATGAACAGGATAAGGAAGACGTGGTCTCGTCCCTGCGGGGCGACGAAGAAGCCTATACCCGGCTGCTGCGGCGATACGAGGAAGACATAGCGCGCCAGATGTGGAGGTTTGCCCATGACCGGGGCGAACATGAAATACTGGTGCATGACGTGTTTGTGGAGGCTTTTTTCTCCCTGCCCAAGTTTGGCTTCCGCGCGCCTTTCGCCCACTGGCTGCGCCGGATCGCAACCCACGTCGGCTACGGCTTCTGGCGTCAGAAAGGCCGGGGAAGAAAAATTATACACCTGCAGGACCCGGACTCTCTGGCAGGCAAACCCGCGCCAGAGAAAACAGATGAAGGGATTTCGCTGTTTGGCCTGCTGGAGAAGTTGAATCCTGAAGAGCGTTTGGTGTTGACACTGACTTATGATGAAGGGCTGAACGCCAAACAGATCGCCGAACGCATGGGGTGGACGCATATCATGACCCGGGCGCGGCTGTCCCGGGCACGGAAAAAACTGCGTACGATTGCGGAAAACGCGGGACTGGGAAAGGAATTATCATGAACATCGATAAACAGTTGGACAGGCTGGCTTTGCAGGAACGGCAAGCGCCGGTGCCGAAGACCAGCGTGGCGGGGATGGTGTTGCAGACCATCCGTCAGGAGCAGGTGATCGAACTGCGCAGCTTCAACCGCTTCAGCATCGGCACCGCGGTTGCCGCCGCGCTGTTTCTGGTGGTGACGATGCAATTTTTCTCCGCGCGGGATGCCGCCGCATATGAGCCGGAATCCTATGTCTATGCCGATTTAGACGCCGAGATGGAGCAATAATAATGACAAGCCCTGCAGACGCAAACGACGCTTTACCGGGGGTGGTGCGGAAAAAGATTTTCCTGTACGAACTGGTCATTCTCGCCAGCGGGGTTATCCTCGGCGTTTCCTGCGTTCTGATTTACCAGGGGCTTTATCCTGCCGTCCGCAGCAGCGGGAAAAAACCCGACGCCGGGCGGATCGCGGCCAGGATTCAGGAAAAGTATGAACTGGACGACGCGCAGAAAACGAAAGTCACGGAAATATTCACTCAGCATTTCAATCAGTTGGAGGAACTGCGTAACTCCCTCAGCCCGCAACTTGACCAACAGTACGAATCTCTCAAGACGGAAATGCGGAAAGTGCTTACCCCGGAACAATTTAGCAAGTGGGAACCCAGCTTCGAGGAACGCCGCCAACGCTATAAAAACAATTCTCTCCGCCAGACGCGATAGCAGATCAATGAATTCGGAATTAAGTTTTGTGCTCCCAGATTACGCATTGTTCCTTAATTAAAACGACGCTGCCACAAGATAGATAACTAACAGCATCACAAGTGTTCCAATGGCAATCTCGGTTGCTCTTTGGTACTTCTCACCTGTATCTACACGCAGTACAGGATCACATATCTTTTCGATCTTCTGGATGGCGGCTTCTACTTTTTGAGCAAAGGCATCATCTTCACCGCCCATACCGTAGATGATGCTCTCTATTTCTTCTATTTGTGTATGGCAATTCTCTATGCGGTTCTCATCGCTACTATGTTCTGCATTCATCGCGAGTTGCTCTAGTCTCTTCAAACGGCGAGGCGCACTCATGTACTGGTGTAACAGATTTGAAATCTCACTAAACGGCTTGACAGCTTCAAGGCCGAAGTATGCTTGAAAGCGATAACGTTTGGCATCCATTTCCCCCCAAAGGTCTTTGTGCTTCATGTACCGCTCTACCTGCACGGCTGCTTCCCCTGCTTCAGGAGTAGCCTGCCCCTCACTTGAATATCCAAAAATATTCCTCATTGCAGCAAATGCATTTCTCGCATTGTAGAACATAGAAAGAACGTCCTCGGCTAATTCCATTTTTCTCTTGCCTAGGCTTTCCCGCCGCCATGAATCGACACCGTAGATCGCCGTTGCGCAAGCCACCACCACGCTTACGGTCTGCAATACATCACCCCATACAATACTCATTTTTTTCCTTCCAAAACACAAGAGAATCTGACCCAACAAGTATATGTATAGGCTGGCATTAAATCAATAGAGTTCGCTACCGGAAGTCAATGCGTGCGACTATGCGTGCGACTATCATTGTGGCATGATAATCTGGTTTAAAAAACTTTAGCAAGGGGTTTCTGGACACAATACTTGCTCTTCCATTGAAAATTCGATAAGACGAGATGATGCATTTTGAAAACCAGAAACCTTATAGCCTGCATCCCCGTTTTTTTCAAAAAAATCCTCATTAACGATTGACAGAGCCGAATACCGTGGTATCATTACCAAAAGATGCCATGTGAAATAATTCACAATGTTAAGAATTTAACGGCGTTACACCTTTCACGCGAGGTTGCCGGTGATATCGGACAAGGCTATAGCCAGAATCAGCCTGTATCGTCGCCTGTTGATGGATTTGCACAAAGAAGGTCGTGAAGCCATTTTTTCCCACGATCTGGCGGCAATAGCAGGCGGCTCCGCAGCGCAGGTCAGGCGCGACCTGATGGCGATCGGTTACAGCGGCAGCCCGACCAAAGGCTATATCATTGACGAGCTGGTGCGCAGCATCAGCGATTTTCTCGACTGCGCCCGCCACCAGAATGTTGCACTGATAGGCATAGGCAACCTGGGGCGGGCGATACTGGCGTATTTCACCAACCGCCGCCCGAATCTGAAGATAGTGGCTGCTTTTGATAACGATGAGCATAAGGTCAACCGGGTTATTCATGGTTGCCGCTGTTATCACACCGACGACTTGGAAAAGATTCTGCAGGAGAACGACGTAAAGCTCGGTATTCTGACTGTCTCCGCCTCGGGCGCGCAGGGCGCGGCGGAAAAACTGGTGGATGCGGGTGTGAAGGGGATTCTTAACTTTGCGCCGATTCCGCTGAAATTGCCCCGGAAGATATATGTCGAAAACGTGGATATGAGCGCCTCAATCGAAAAGGTGGCGTTTTTTGCCCGAAAAGGTAAGTGAAAGGGATGAACGTGGAGATTAAACAACTAGAACCTATTCTCAAGAAATATGAGGGCGGGGGCAGGGATCAGTTGATTCCCCTGTTGCAGGAGGTGCAGAATACCGTGGGCTATCTTTCCCGCGAGTCCATCACCTGCATTTCGCGCAAGATGAACCTGCCTGCCAGCAAAATCTACGGGGTAGCCACCTTTTACAACCAGTTCCGGTTTACCCCGCAGGGCAAATACCACGTTCAGGTCTGCCGCGGCACCGCCTGCCACGTCAAAGGGTCGGCGGCGATTCTGGAGGCCTTGCAGAAAGAGCTGGGCGTCAATCCCGGACAGACCACCCGCGATGGGCTGTTCAGCCTGGAAGTGGTCGCCTGCATCGGCGCTTGCGGACTGGCTCCGGTCATAACCGTCGACGGCGAGTTCCACGCGCGCCTGACGCCGGAACTGGTGGGAGAAATTATCGAAACTTATCGTAGAAAGGCGGCGGAAAATGTTAAAGCCTAACAGCGGTTGCGATTGCGGGTGCGCCGAAGACGCGCCCTGCCTGGAATATCTGCCCTCTCTGCTGGGCGAATCCGTCAAGGAAGACGAGGCGCAGGCGGCCAAGCGCGCCGAATGGCTCAAGCTCAACCGCCGCGATGACGTCAAGAAAACCGTGATCTTCGTGGGCGCAGGCACCTGCGGCCTGGGCGCGGGCGCGGGCAAGACGCTTTCCGTGCTGAAAAGCCATCTGGCAGACAAAAAGATTGACGCCGACATCGTCGAAGTGGGGTGTTTCGGCCTTTGCGCGCTGGAACCGATTGTCGATTTCCAGCTTCCGGGAAAATGCCGTCTGTCCTGCCACAGCGTCACCGGCAACAACGTCGCCGCCATTACCGACCAGGTTCTGGCGGGAATCCTGCCCAAGGATAACGCCCTCTGCCAATACGACAGCCAGACCCTGAAAAAGTGGGACAGCGTGCCGCTCATGGCGGAGCACCCGTTCTTCAAGCATCAGACCCGCTGGGTCTTGAAAAACTGCGGCCTGATCGACCCGACTTCTATTGACGAATATCTCGCAAGCGGCGGTTACAAGTCGTTGAGCGAAACCCTGAACCGGCGCACTCCCGGCGAAGTCTGCGGACTGGTCGAGGAAAGCGGCTTGCGGGGGCGGGGCGGCGGCGGATTCCCCACCGGCAAAAAGTGGAAGTTCGCTCTCGGCACCGCCGCCGAACAGAAATACCTGATCTGCAACGCCGACGAAGGCGACCCCGGCGCGTTTATGGATCGCGCGGTCATCGAGGGCGACCCGCACCGGCTGCTGGAAGGCATGGCTATCGCCGCCTACGGCATCGGCGCGAGCAAGGCGTATATCTATATCCGCGCGGAATATCCGCTGGCGATCAAGCGGCTGGAAAAAGCCATCGCCCAGGCGCGGCAGTGCGGTTTGCTCGGTTACAACATTCTCGACAGCGGTTTCAATCTCGACATCATTATAAAAATGGGTGCGGGCGCGTTTGTCTGCGGCGAAGAGACAGCCTTGATTAACAGCATTGAAGGAAAACGCGGTATGCCGCGCCCGCGCCCGCCTTTCCCCGCGGTGGAAGGCCTGTTTGGCAAGCCGACGGTAATCAATAACGTCGAAACGCTGGCCAATCTTCCCGCCATTCTCGGCAATGGCGCGAGCTGGTTCAACGCTATCGGCACCGAGACCAGCAAGGGTACGAAAGTGTTTGCCCTCTCCGGCAAGGTGTGCAACACCGGTCTGGTGGAAGTGGCGATGGGTACTACTTTGCGCCAGATCGTCTTCGACATCGGCGGCGGCATTCCCAAAGGGAAGGCGTACAAGGCAGTCCAGATCGGCGGGCCTTCCGGCGGCTGCATTCCCGCTTCGCACCTGGATATCGACATCAACTACGAGTCTTTGAAAACCGTGGGCGCGATGATGGGTTCCGGCGGGCTGGTGGTGATGGACGAAGACACCTGCATGGTGGACGTGGCCAAGTTCTTCATGGATTTTATCCAGCGCGAAAGCTGCGGCAAGTGCATTCCCTGCCGCGAAGGCACCCGGCGGATGCTGGAAATACTCGAACGCATCACGCGCGGCCGTCGCAAGGAAACCGGCAACGACGCGCTGGAGCGTTTCCAGGGTGTGATGGATATGGAGCGGCTGGCGAAAGTGATCAAGGACACCAGTCTCTGCGGCCTGGGACAGACTGCGCCCAACCCCATTCTTTCAACGCTACGCTGGTTCCGCCACGAATACGAGGCGCACGTTTTCGAGCGTCGCTGCCCGGCGGGGGTTTGCACGGAGCTACGCAAGTTCGTGATCGACCCGGAGAAATGCGTGGGCTGCACGGTCTGCTCGAAAGTCTGCCCGGTGGAGGCCATCGAAGGCAAGCGCAAGGAACCGCACAAGATCGACTTCGACAAGTGCGTCTCCTGCGGCGCGTGCAAGGAAGCCTGCCGCTTCGGCGCCATCAGCGTGGAATAAATTAACCGCATATTACGGAAGGAAACAGCATGGCTGCTATAGAAATCAACGGGCGTATCGCCGAGGCCACCGAAGGCGAAACCATTCTCACCGTGCTCCGGCGCATCGGCGTACGGGTGCCGACGCTGTGCCACATCGACGGGCTGACCCCCACCGGTGCGTGCCGTCTGTGCGTGGTGGAGGTGGAGGGGATGCCGGGGCTGGTGCCCAGTTGCGCATACCCCGTCCGCGACGGCATGAAGGTGCAGACCCATTCGCCCCGCGCGGTTCGGGCGCGCAAGACCATCATCGAACTGCTGCTGGCCGACCACCCCGACGACTGCCTCTACTGCGAGCGCAACGGCTGCTGCCAGTTGCAGGATCTCGCCGAGGAGCTGGGCGTGCGCAAGCGTCGTTATGCCGGCGGCCATCGCCGGGCGAATCTGGACATCTCCAGCCCTTCGATCGTGCGTAACCCCGAGAAGTGCATCCTCTGCGGTCGTTGCGTGCGCGTGTGCGAGGAAGTGCAGGCCGTCAGCGCCATCGATTTTGTCGGTCGCGGCTGCCGCACCCAGGTCGCGCCGCCCTTCGGCGAAGGCATCAACGTCTCCAGTTGCATCAATTGCGGTCAGTGCATCGTCGCCTGTCCCACCGGCGCGCTGCGCGAACAGAGCGACATCAAGAAAGTCAGCGACGCGCTGTCCAATCCCGCGTTGACTGTGGTCGTGCAGCACGCCCCCAGCGTCAGCGTCACCATCGGCGAGGAATTCGGCTTGAAACCCGGCACCGACGCGGTTGGAGTCCTGACCACGGCGCTCCGCCGCCTCGGCTTCAAGTACGTCTTCGACACCGGCTTCTCCGCCGACCTCACCATCATGGAGGAAGGTTCCGAACTGATCCACCGCATCAAGCACGGCGGCAAGCTGCCGATGTTCACCAGTTGTTCGCCGGGGTGGGTGAAGTTTGTCGAAACTTTCTATCCCGACCTGATGGGCAATGTCAGCAGCTGCAAGAGTCCCCAGCAGATGATGGGCGCGATCATCAAGACCTTTTTCGCGGAACGGGAAAAGATCGACCCGAAGAAGATTTTCTCCGTCAGCATCATGCCCTGCACCGCCAAGAAGTTCGAAGCGGGTCGCCCGGAGATGGGTCGCGACGGTCTGGCCGATATCGACGCGGTCTTGACGACGCGCGAACTGGCGCGGCTGATCCGGCTGCGCGGGCTTGACCTGAACACGCTGGAGTCGGACGAGGCCGACACGCCTTTCGGCGAACGCACCACCGCGGGCAAGATTTTCGGCGCCTCCGGCGGCGTGATGGAAGCGGCGCTTCGTTCCGCTTATTACCTGCTGACCGGCGCGGAAATGGAAGACCTCAACATCAAGAACGTGCGCGGCTTCGACGGCATCAAGGAAGCGCGCCTGAACATCAACGGCATCGACGTCGGCGTGGCGGTGGTGAGCGGTCTCGGTAACGCCCGGAAATTGCTTGACGAAATCCGCGCCGGGCGCGACGATCTGCACTTTATCGAGGTCATGACCTGCCCCGGCGGCTGCATCAACGGCGGCGGCCAGCCCCTCAAGGTCGACCAGGAGGCGGTCAAGGCCAGGATGCGCGCGTTGTACAAGATCGACCGCGAGGAGGCGTTGCGCACCAGCCACTCCAACGCTTCGATCAAGCGGCTATACGACGAGTTCCTGGGCGAGCCGCTGGGAGAAAAGAGCCACCACCTGCTGCACACGCATTATGTCGAACGCGACGTGGTGTGAGCGACCATTTTTTTGAAAACCCGAAGAGCGGAGCATAAGCAAAATGGCTGATAACGAAAAAAAACAGGTGGTGCTGCTGGTCGACGACGACGAGGATTTCCGCCTGCAACAGAAACTGCATCTTGAAAAAGCCGGGTATGCGGTGATCGAGGCTTACAGCCGCAAACTGGCCGAGGAACTGCTGAAGAAAGAGAAACCGGACATCGCCATCGTCGACCTGATGATGGAGGACAAAGACGACGGATTTATCCTTTGCTATCATATGAAAAAGATGGATAATCCGATTCCGGTCATTCTCGTCACCGCCGTCACATCCGAGACCGGCTACTCCTTCGGCGCCTCCAACGAGGACGAACGCCACTGGATCAAGGCAGACGCCATCCTGGCGAAGCCTGTCCGGTTCGAGCAGTTGAAACAGGAAATCGACCGCTTGCTGCCTTAGGCGGTCATGAAATAACAGCCGACTGCGCCAATGACGAGGGGTGGATCGTTCCGGAAGAAAGGTAGGCATCTCGGAGCGATTCTGGCAAATGCCTGGAGATACGTCATGGAGCACGGGGAAACCCTCGCGTGGCTGCGCGAGGAAGATGAAGCGTCATTGCAGGAACTCTGGACTCGCGCCGACTCCGCGCGCCGGGAACATGTCGGCGACGAGGTGCATCTGCGCGGGCTGGTGGAAATCGGCAACTGCTGCCGCCGCACCTGCGCGTATTGCGGTCTGAACGCAGGCAACAGCAAAATCATGCGCTACCGCATGAGCGAGGACGAAATCCTGGCAGCGGTCGGCCAGGCCGTTTCCTACGGATACGGCACGGTGGTGCTGCAGTCTGGCGAAGATCCCGCCCTCGACGCGGCGGCGGTTTCCAGACTGATCAAACGCATCAAGTCAGAGACAAATCTTGCCATCACCCTCAGCCTCGGGGAATGGGAAGACGATATTCTCGCCCAGTGGAAGCAGGCAGGCGCTGACCGCTATCTGCTGCGGTTTGAAACTTCCGACCCCGAACTTTTCGAAAAAATCCATCCCTCCCTGCCGGGAGTCCGTTCCGACCGTCTCGCGCTTTTGCGGCGCTTGCGCGGGATGGGCTACGAAATTGGCAGCGGGGTGATGGTCGGCATTCCGGGGCAGACTTACGAAATGCTCGCCCGTGATCTTGCAACCATCCGCGACCTTGACCTCGACATGATCGGCCTGGGGCCGTTCCTGTTCCATCCCGACACCGCCATGGGGCATGGCGATATCCCCTTCGCGCAGGAGGGGGAGCAGGTTCCCAATACCGAACTGATGACTTACAAGACTTTGGCGCTGGCGCGGATTGTCTGCCCAGAGGCGAATATTCCCAGCACCACGGCGTTGGCGACGCTGAACCGCGAATCGGGGCGTGAACTGGGGCTTCAGCGTGGGGCTAACGTGGTAATGCCTAACGTTACGCCGGTCAACTATCGTTCGCTTTACCAGATTTATCCCGGCAAGGCTTGCCTGAACGAAACCGCCGACGTATGCAACCTCTGCATGAAAGGCAGGATCGAATCCATCGGTCGGAAAATCGGAATCGGTCGGGGAGATTCGCCGCGGTACTTGTCCGCCGCTTGCGGGCGCTGAACTATTTCTTCGCTTACGCGAACTTTTTATGACGGGAGAAAACCATGTGCGCGATGCCGACAATGACGCTCAGTAAGGGCGCCGTGGATTTTATCAACGACGAAAAACTGACCAGCCTGATCGAAAACACCAGGGAAGACGCTTCTCGGGTGCGGGAAGTGCTGGCCAAGAGCATGGAAAAGAAAGCCTTGCAAGTGGAGGAAACCGCAGTGTTGCTGGCGGCGGAAAACCCGGAACTGGTGGAGGAAATTTTCGAGTGCGCCCGCGAACTGAAGCGGAAAGTTTACGGCAACCGCATCGTCCTCTTCGCCCCGCTGTACATCGGCAACGACTGCGTGAACGATTGCAAATACTGCGCCTTCCGGCACTCCAACAAGGACGCGGTGCGGCGCACGTTGACCGACGCGGAGATCGTGCAGCAGGTGGAAGCGTTGGAAAACGTCGGCCACAAGCGCCTGATTCTCGTGTACGGCGAGCATCCGAAATACGACGCGGAATACATCGCCCATACCGTGCGCAAGGTTTACGAGACCAAGGTGGGGCGCGGGGAAATCCGTCGCGTCAATATCAATGCCGCGCCGATGGATCACGCCGGTTATCGTCTGGTGAAAGAGGCGGGCATCGGCACTTACCAGATTTTCCAGGAAACCTATCACCACGCGACTTACGCCAACTATCATCCCAAAGGCACGCGCAAGGGCGATTTCATGTGGCGGCTGGACGGCCTGTCCCGCGCTTTCGAGGCCGAATGCGACGACATGGGTATTGGCGCGCTGTTCGGATTGCACGACTGGCGCTTCGAAGTCTTATCGTTGGTGACGCATTCCCTGCACCTGCAGCAACGCTACAACGTCGGGCCGCACACCATCAGTTTCCCCCGCCTGCAGCCCGCGCACATGGTCAATCTCGACCAGAAGTGGCTGGTAAGCGACTACAACTTCAAGCGCCTCGTCGCGATTCTGCGCCTGTCGGTGCCGTACACCGGTATGATTCTGACCGCGCGCGAAAGCCCGAAACTGCGGCGGGAAATCATGTCGTTCGGGGTCAGCCAGATCGATGCAGGCAGCCGCATTGAAATCGGCGGCTACACCGAGGCGGGCGACACGCAGTGCATGGAACGCGAACAATTCGCCCTGGGCGACATCCGTTCGCTGGACGAAGTGATGCGCGAACTGCTTCAGGATAATTATATTCCAAGTTTCTGTACCGCCTGTTATCGCCTTGGCCGTACAGGCGAACATTTCATGGAATTCGCGATACCCGGCTTTATCCAGAATTTCTGCACGCCTAACGCTTTGACCACGCTGGAGGAATACCTGGTCGATTACGCCTCGCCTGAAACCCGCACGGTAGGCGAGAAAATAATTGCAAGAGAACTGGCGGGCATCAAGGACGAAAAGATCAAGGCGGAAGCGGCCGACCGTTTGCGCCGGATCAAGGAAACCGATGACCGGGATTTGATTTTCTGACGAATAACGCAAGGAATTCAATGAGTGGGGAAACACGCTTAGAACACGACCTGCTGGGAGAACTGAAAATCCCTGCCCATATCCTGTACGGCATTCACACCGTGCGGGCGCTGGAGAATTTTCCCCTGTCCGGGCGGAGAGTTCACGCGGGATTGGTTCATGCCTTCGGCGCGGTAAAACTGGCTTGCGCCAAAGCCAACCGCGAATTGAATTGCTGGCCTGAGGAAAAAGCTGCAGCCATCGAACATGCCTGCGAGGAGATGTTGTCCGGCACTCTCGACGAATGGATAATCGTCGACGCCTTGCAGGGCGGAGCAGGCACTTCGACCAACATGAACGTGAACGAAGTGCTGGCCAATCGCGCGCTGCAACTATTGGGCAAGCCACTGGGCGCATATGAAACTGTCAGTCCGCTGGACGATATAAACCTGCACCAATCCACCAATGACACTTATCCGACCGCGCTTAAAGTGGCGGCGATTTATGGCGTGCAGGCTCTGGACGCGGAACTGGTCAAATTGCAGGAAGCGTTCCAGGCGAAGGAAAAGGAATTTGCCCACATCGTCAAGGTGGGGCGCACGCAGTTGCAGGACGCGGTCTTGACTACGCTCGGGCGCGAGATGTCAGCTTACGCGGAGGCGTTCGCGCGCGACCGCTGGCGGGTGTACAAGTGCGAGGAGCGTTTGCGCGTCGTCAACCTCGGCGGCACCGCGATCGGCACCGGGCTGGCTGCGCCGCGCCAGTATATTTTCCGCGCGTCCGAGCATCTGCGCGCTATCACGCGCCTGGGCATCGCGCGGGCGGAAAATCTGATCGACGCCACCCAGAACGCCGATGTCTTTACCGAAGTAAGCGGCATTCTGAAAGCGTGCGCGGTGAACCTGATAAAAATCGCTAACGACTTGCGCCTGCTTTCCTCCGGCCCGGAAGCGGGCTTGGGGGAAATCAGACTCCCCGCGCGGCAGGCCGGGTCGTCGATCATGCCGGGAAAAGTGAACCCAGTCATTCCCGAAGCCGCGATCCAGGCGGCGATGACGGTGATGGGTAACGACCAGATTATTGCGCAGGCGTGCGCGGCTGGCAACCTGGAACTGAACGCGTTTTTGCCGCTGGTGGCGGATTGCCTGCTTGGCAGTCTCGATCTGCTGAAAAACGGGTGCCGGATTTTCCGCGAATTCTGCGTCGACGGGATAGTCGCCGACGAGCAACGCTGCCGCGCGCATGTCGACGGGTCGAGCGCGGTGTTGACGGCCTTGCTGCCGACGTTGGGCTATGAACGCGCCAGCGAAATCGCGCGCGAGTCGGCGGTATTGGGGAAAAGCGTGCGTGAGTTGATCCTGTCAAAAAATATTCTGCGCGCGGATGAATTAGACGCCGCGATTACGCCGGAAAACGTCTGCCGCCTGGGTATGGCCCAGCCTTTGAAACAAGGGAAATGATATGGCTCAAAAAACTCCCAAGGGATTCCGCCTGCATATCGGCCTGTTCGGGCGGCGCAACGTCGGCAAGTCTTCCTTGTTGAACGCGCTTACGCGCCAGTCGGTCAGCCTAGTTTCTGACGTCGCGGGAACGACTACCGATCCGGTGGAAAAGCCGATGGAGTTACAGCCGCTGGGGCCGGTGCTGTTTATCGACACCGCGGGAATCGACGACGTAGGCGGTTTGGGAAAAATGCGAGTCGACAAAACCCGCCAGATTTTCGACCGCACCAATCTCGGCGTCGTCGTCGCGTCGCCGGGGGAATGGGGCGAATTCGAGGAAGATATCCTGCGGGAACTGTCCGCGCGCAACCTCCCCGCCGTCGTCGTGTTCAATAAGATCGACACCGGAACCGTCAATGAAAATATCCGGGCAAAATTGCTGGAGCGGAAAATCGCGTCTGTCGAAACTGTCGCGCCGACCGGGCGGGGGCTGGACGCTTTGCGCGAAGCGCTGATTAAGGCGGTGCCGCCGGAATTTCTCTACAACACCAACATCTTGGCCGACCTGGTGCCGCCGGGCGAAATCGCGGTGCTGGTGGTGCCTATCGACAAGGAAGCGCCCAAGGGGCGATTGATCCTGCCGCAGGTGCAGTCGATCCGCGACCTGCTCGACAACGATTCCTGCTGCCTCGTCGTCAAGGAACGCGAGTTGCGCGAGGCGCTGGGCATGCTGAAAAGGCCGCCAGCGCTGGTCGTCACTGACAGCCAGGTGTTTCCGAAAGTCGCCGCCGACACGCCGCCGGAAATTCCGCTGACCGGCTTTTCCGTGCTGTTCGCGCGCAACAAAGGCGACCTGCTGGAGTTCGTGCGCGGGACAATGGCGATTGAAAAGTTGCGTCCCGGCGACCGCGTACTCATGGCCGAAGCGTGTTCGCACCACCCCATCGCCGACGATATCGGGCGGGTGAAAATTCCGCGCTGGCTCACGCAATACGTCGGCGGCAAGCTGGAATTCACCACCGTGCAAGGGCACGATTTTCCCGATGATATCTGCGATTACAAATTGATCGTGCATTGCGGCTCCTGCATGTGGAACCGGCAGGAAGTATTGTCCCGCCTGATGAAAGCGCGGCAGGCTGGAGTCGCTATGACCAATTACGGCCTCACCATCGCCTATTCGCTGGGCATCTTCGAACGCGCCCTCAGTCCCTTCCCCGACGCGCTGGAACTGTACCGCAGCTTACGCGACGCGACCAGATAAGCATCTCATATCCAACACATGAAAAATTTATTCTGAAAAATACTTGACTTATAGCAGTATAGCGGTATGCTAATATCAGATAAGGAGTGAGTCATGACCGACATCCTGAAGTTGAGCGACGCAAGTTCCCTGGCTTTTCACGCCCTGGCCTTGCTGGCGCGGCATCCGGAGGAGCGCGCCTCGACCACGCGTATGGCGGAGTTGTTCGGCGCTTCCGAGCATACGCTGGCCAAGGTGATGCACGAACTGGTGCGGACTGGGTTTGTCGATTCGGTGCGCGGGGCTGGGGGAGGTTTTTCCCTGATCGTGAATCCCGACCAAGTCACGCTGCTCACGATTTACGAAACGGTCGACGGCCCGCTACGCCCGCAACGATGTTTACTGGGCAAGCCTGCCTGTAACGGCAAACATTGCGTCATGCAAGGACTGTTGGGAAAGCTGCATGCGGAGTTGCACGGTTATTTCAGTCGCACCACTCTGAGCGACCTTGCGCGCGCGATACAAATCTGACACCATAGAACATGAGGGGCAACGCCTGTCGGGCATATAAAAGGAGAAGTGAACATGGGCATGTTTTGTTATCAATGCGAACAGACGGCGAAAGGCACGGGCTGCACGCTGAAAGGCGTGTGCGGGAAGGAACCGGAAGTCGCGGCGCTGCTGGATCTGCTGGTGCATGTCGCCGAGGGCGTGAGTCGCTACGCTCACTGCGCGCGCGGAAAGGGAATCGTCAACCGCGAGGCCGACGTCTTCGTGGTCGAGGCGCTGTTCTCGACCGTGACCAACGTGGATTTCGATCCCGCGCGCCTGGCGGAACTGATCCGGCGCGGCGCGAAAGTACGCGCGAACATGCGCGGAGTCTGCGCGGAAACCTGCCGCAAGGCCGGGCGCGAACCGCAGGCGCTGCCTGCCGATGCGGCGATTGAACCTGCCGCCGATCTGCTTGGCCTGATCCGGCAAGGCGAAGGCGTCGCCATCAGCAAGCGCCTGGACAAACTCGGCGCCGACGTGACCGGCCTGCAGGAACTGATCACTTATGGACTCAAGGGTATGGCTGCCTACGCCGACCACGCGCGCGTTCTCGACAAGGAAGACGACGGCGTTTATGCTTTTATCCACGAGGCGATGGATTTCCTGTCCGGCAATCCCACGGATGTCGGCGCGCTGACCGCCATGGCGCTCAAGGTGGGTGAGGTCAACCTCAAGGTGATGGAACTGCTGGACGCCGCCAACACCGGGACTTACGGCCATCCCGAGCCGACGCAGGCGCGCGTTACCCCTATCAAGGGCAAATGCATCGTCATCTCCGGCCACGACCTGAAAGATTTGAAAATGCTTTTGGAGCAGACCGAGGGCAAGGGAATCAACGTCTACACCCACGGCGAGATGCTGCCGTGCCTGGCGTATCCGGAATTGAAAAAGCACAAGCACCTCGTCGGCAACTACGGCGGCGCCTGGCAGGATCAGCAGAAGGAATTCGAGGCTTTTCCCGGCGCGATACTGATGACCACTAACTGCATCCAGAAACCGAAGGAAAGTTATAAGGCGCAGATTTTCACTACCGGCCTCGTGGCGTGGCCGGGCGTTAAACACATTGAAGCCGACGCAAGCGGCAAGAAGGATTTCTCTCCCGTAATCAAAGCCGCGCTGGCCGCGCCCGGCTTTGCCGCCGACGCGGAAGCGAAGACCATCCCCATCGGTTTTGCGCGCAACACCGTAATGAGCGTAGCGGGCACGGTGATCGACGCGGTCAAGGGCGGAGCGATCAAGCATTTCTTCCTGATTGGCGGCTGCGACGGCGCCAAGCCGGGTCGCAACTATTACACCGACTTCGCGCAGGCCGTGCCGAAAGACTGCGTGATTCTGACGCTGGCTTGCGGCAAGTACCGGTTTAACAAACTCGACTTCGGCGACATCGGCGGCATTCCGCGCCTGCTCGACTGCGGCCAGTGCAACGACGCCTATAGCGCCATCCAGATCGCGGTCGCGCTCGCTGGCGCCTTCGGTTGCGGTGTGAACGATCTGCCGCTGTCGCTCGTATTGTCCTGGTACGAACAGAAAGCGGTGTGCATTCTGCTGACGCTGCTGCACCTGGGCATTAAGAATATCCGACTCGGACCTACACTGCCCGCGTTCGTAACCCCGGCGGTGCTGCAGGTGCTGGTGGATAAATTCGCCATCAAACCCACGACCACGGCGGCAGAAGACCTGAAAGCGATTCTGGGATAAATCAGGTTGCGTTTGTAAAAATAGGACTGCCAACCCGCGCGTTCGGGCTGGCAGTTTTTTTTTGTGCTATGGAAATTTGGCCACTTGGGGAGATCAGGAAAGACGCTATCTGTATTTGCTCTGCTCGAAATCGAACAGGATGCGCAGCATCCGCCGCAGGAACATGCCTGGTCGCGCATGTTTTCCCTCGATTCCGGTCGGTGCCTGCTTTCGCGATTTCTCCCCCAGCAGCGAACAGGCCAGCGCGTGAAGCAGGTTGTCGCGGAAAATTCCCGGCAGCCAGTCCAACACCGGATCGCCGTCGAAATCGTAAATCCAGGCCTTGCCGTCCTCGACCCGGAACAGGATCATTCCCCAAGCCAGCCCGGCAAATTGAGCCGCTTGCAGCAAATCGTTTTTCATATTTGCATCGCACTCGATGGCGTGAAACTGCTCCAGCGTTTCGGCGGGAAAATCCACCGGCTCCTCATGGGCGAGGCACAAGAGTATTTCATTTTCAAAAAAGTACGCGCGCCGCCACTCCGCGCCGATTCTTCCCGCCAGCAACGCAGGAGGTTTGTCGAGAGCGAAGAGATTTTCCCGTTGCCGCCGCAGGCATTTCTGCCAGGCTGCGCGCCCGGTGGCTGGTCGCCAGAAAATCTCCCGGTCTTGCGCGAAGCTTTCCGCTTCTTCCAGGCTGTTGGTGCAAACGGTTTCAGGTACGCGCGCGCCGCCGAGGCGGATTTTTTCCAGCAGATATGCTTTCATGAAACAGTTCAGGTACGCGTCGGGAGGATTGAACATCTTCACGCCGCGCCTGGGCAACTCGCACAAGGCGCTGTAGACCGTGCTGTAACGCTGTTGCTCGCGCAGGTATTCGAATTGCCAGACGCTCCAGTCGACGTTTTCGCGCGCTGCCGGAACCACTGGGTCTGAATAGCCGAAGCCGTGCACGTAAGCCGCCTCAAGGGCGGAGCAGTCCTTACTGTCCCAGATCAGCCGGTCTGCCGACAGCGAAAACGCGCCGCCCGCGCCGTCGAGGTCGAGGCCAAAACAACACGCCGCCCCCGGGAGGACGGCGTTGATTGCTGTAGCGAGGTCGCGTGCCTGGGCATTGTTCGCGGGGGCGAAAACGCCTATTTTCATTGCGCCACCGCGCTAGGCGACATCGCCGAGGCGGTCGGCAGCGGCACGGCTTCGACGGTTTTATCTTGCGCAGGCACAGCTTGTCTGTTCATCGCTATCGGCGCAAAGAACGGCAGTGGGTGGGCGTGGGACACTTTCCTGATCCGCTGGCGGTCGAATTCCGACGCCGCCGTTTTATCGGCGAAGCGATGGGGCAGCACGCCCTCTGCGGCCAGCAGGCGGGACTCGGCCTTTTTCCGTTCGACCAGCGCCGCGATCAGATTATAGTTAGCCGACAGTGTAGCCGCGCTTTTGCCGATGATCTGGAACTCGCTCATCTTGCCTGCGTCGCGCAGCTTGCAGGCATTGTCGAAGGCCTCTTCGGCCAGCTTCAGATTCTGGCTGGCAATCTCCACCTGCGCCTGGGCGCTGAGGAGATAGACCACGGCGTTATTGACTTCTTCCGTAATCTGGTTTTTGACAGCGCTGACGGCGATGCGCTGGCGTTCGTGCGAGGCCTGGGAGGCGGCTTTCAGCGCTCGCGCAGCTAGGTTCCGCCAAGGATAGCTATAGTTCAACGCATAGGTCTGATACTGGGTGTCTTTGTTGAAGTCGGTGAAGTTGATCGAATCGGCCAAGGTCTTGTAACCAAATACCGAGCCGTTCTGTTCGATGGTAAAATTGAAATTGAAGCGGAGGTCGGGGCGTGTCCCGTTTTCGCTTTGGCGCAGTATGATTTCGGTCGCCAGTTCGCCGGTCTCCTCGGCTTTCAGTTCCGGGCGGTTCTGCAACGCCACCGACATCGCGTCGGCCAACGCCATTTCCGCCGCTTCGTCCAGCGAACCGCCGTAGCCCACCGGCAGCATCACCGCGTCCTTGTCCTGGTTCAGCAGCAAGGCGAGGGCGGTAGAAGCGCGCAGATAATTGTTCCAGGCGCGTGCTTCGATATCCTTTACTCCCGCCAGTTCCGCCTGCACCTGTTTCTTGCCGTAAGCGGTGGCGCGTCCGGCGGCGAGCAGCTTTTCGGTATTGCCCAGGATCGTTTCCAGCGTCTGGCGGTTCTTGACGGTAGCCAGCAGCACCCGCGCGGACGCGACCAGATTCCAGTAGCCCATGTCCACGTCCAGCAGGGTGCCGTTGATGACGGTCTTGACGTCCCAGAACGCGCGGTCTTTCTGCAGCCTCGACAGCCGGAGCGAAACTTCCGCCGCGGCATAGCGACCGAAACCCTTGGTCAGGGGCAGGGGCGCATCCAGCACCGTCGCCACCGAGGTCGACCAGGGGCGCTTGTAGTCGCCGCCCTCGTTGTCGAAGAAAGTATGCTTCTCCTTGGTCGTGATGCCTACGTTGAGCGAGGAACCCCAGGGAAGCTGCTGGGCGACGTTGAAATAGTAGATCCAGCTTTCGGTCTTGTCGGTTTCCTCGCTGGCTTTGATTTCGCGCATCTGGTAACCGGCCATGCGCGGATCGCGGAAAACGAGTTCCTTGATGGTGGACTGCTGCTGGGCTTCGGGCGAAAGCACAAGGACATACTCGACGTTGCCGCCGCCGAGGTCGCGGGTGGTGGTGCCGCTTTTCCAGACCTTGACCTTGGCGGAGCGCTCGAACGCCTCGGATTCGTTGTAATACAGGTTCGCGCTGAAGGTCGGCAGGAACAGCGCCTTGGCTTCCATCACCGCCTCGCGGGCGATGGCCTCGGACTTGCGCTGGCGCTGGATCGAGAGGTTCTTTTCCAGTCCCTGCACCGCCGCTTCCCGGCGGGTGATCTCTACCGCCTTGCGATTCTTGAGGAACTCTCCCTTTGCGTCGTTTTTCCCGAAGGCACCGCGCAAAAGCTCCAGAATTTCCTTTTCGGTGGCGGTGAGTTCCGTCGCCACTACCGCAGTTACCGCAGGTTCGGTTTTTTCCGTCTTGACATCTTCAGCCGCAAAGACCGGCGAGAGGCAGGCGAAACCTCCCAGCAGAGCGCATACGATTCGATTCATCTTTTTCATTATTTATATCCTGCAAAGCATGAAAGCGGTTAGAAGAACTCCAGAGCCTTGAGCGTTTTCATCAGCCGCAAACGGTGTTGATCGACCGGAGCCTCGGCGGTCAGGCCGGCGTATTCCCGCGCCAGAATGCCCTGTGCGGCGTACAGGGCGGATTCCGCCTTGCGGTAATCGATCTGCGCGGCGATCAGGGCGTACTGCGCGTCCAGCACCGCGCGGCGCTTGGAAACGACCTCGAACTCGCGCATGGCGAGCTGTCCCGATTCCTGGTCGAGCTTGCCGGCGTTGCGCAAAGTCACCGCGTCGTTGAATGCCTGATCCGCGACATCCACCCGTTCGCTGGCGATTTGCAAGGTTTCTTCCGCACCCGCCAGGTCGGCGAGGGCGTTGGTGATGTCCGCCGCTACCTGGTTTTCGCTCTGCTGCCTGGCCAGACCCGCGTCTTCTTCTCCCAGCGCGGCCTGGCGGAAACGCGACTTCGCCGCCCGGTTGGCCCAAGGGTAGGTGTAACCCAGGGTGTGGGTCTGGCTGCGATTGTCTTCGTTAAGCATGTGCGACAGGCTCTTATAGATGGTTGCGTAGCCGTAGACGTCGGAACTCTGATTGTAGGTTGCCGACACCTGGTAATAAAGGTCGGGGCGGCTCTGGTTCTTCATATACTTGCGCAGAGTCTCTGCGTATTTCACGTCGATGTCGGCTTCCTTGAGGTCGGGGCGGTTGGCGAGCGCCACCGGCAGGATGTCGCCCGGTTCGGCGATCTTGCGCGCTATAGTGTCGGTATAGTTCATCGGTACGAAAAACGCGTCTTCCTCCACGTTCAGCAGATTGACCAGCGCGTTGGAAGCGACGGCGAGGGAATTCCAGGCAGTTTCCTCCAACCCCTTCACGCGCGCGACTTCGGATTCGATTTGTTGCAGGCCATACTTGGTGGTGCGTCCGGCCTTGACCAGTTCGGCGGTTTTCCCCGCCAGTTCCTCCAGGGCCTTGCGGCTGGCGGTCACGGTTTCCAAAGTCTTCACCGCCGCCACCAGATTCCAGTAGGCGTCGTCAGCCTGCAGCAGCACGGTTTCGATCATCGCCTGCAATTCGTAGTACGAGCGGTCGCGCTGCAATTTGGCGAACTTGATGTCAACGTCGCCCGGGGAGTAGGGTCCAAAACCCTTCGTGCCCGGCAGAGGGGTGTAAAATGTGGCCGACACGGAAGTCGTCCAGTTGCGGTTGTAAGCATGTTTTCTGCTGTCGGAATAATGCTTCTGGTAAGCCGGGGTGACGGAGATGGTCAGGCTTGGCCCCCAGGGAAGCTGCTGGCTGATAGTGGCGGTGAAGGAATCCTTGAGCTTCGCGCCGTTGGGATCGCGTTCACTGGCGTAGATTTTCCCCGGCACCAGCCTCGGCGCCTGGAACGGCATGAAGCGGATGGCTCTGATCTCGGAATCGCCGGGCAGATCGATGTCGTTCTTGGCGATGATGAGCGGCTGCTTGACCATGCCCATGGCCGGACGGTCGTTGGTCTTGGTATTGGTATAGTTATAGCTGAGGGTGAAGACCGGCAGGAAAACCGTGCGCGCCTCCAGTAAAACGGACTTGGCGATTTCCTTGCCATACTTGGCGCTGTTGACAGACAGATTTTTCTCCAGCGCGCTCATCGCCGCACCGCGCGCGCTCAGACGCAGCAGCTTCTTGCCCTGAAGCAGTGAGTTGCCGCCCTCCTTGTTCGCCGCCGCTTCCACCAGCGCCAACAGCGCCTGCTCCGCGGCGGGAGCGTCTTTTACCACCAGTTCGGTAATCGCGATTTCGTCTCCCGCAGCAACAGCGGTTACTTCCGGCTGAGGCGCGGCATTGTCCTCCCCGGCCGCGGCCATTCCGCAGGTCAGCGCCCAGGAAAGCAGAAGAGTTTTACATAAATTGCGAATCATTTTTCCCATCCCCGTTTGAGATTTATTTTTCCATGAACCCGCCGGCCAGAGAACCTTCCGCGGCGCGCAACTGTTCCACCGCTTTCTTCTCGACAATCAGCGCGTCGATCAGTTCGTAATCGGCCTGCAGCACGTCGTTGTTTTTCTCGATGATTTCGAATTCCGTGACGCGGCTGGCGGCTTCCATCAGCTTCTGCGCGTTTTCCAGCGCCAGCGCTGCGAGTTGGCGGCTGGTCGTCGCTACGTCAACCCGCGACCGGGCGGAATACACTCCCGCCAGGGCGTCGTTCACGTTCCGGCGCACCGCATTTTTCTGCAATTTGACCGCGTTCTTTGCCTGTTCGTAGCCGTCCTTGGCCTGCCGCTCGCGCTCGTTGGCGACGTTGTTACCCCAAGGCACTTCAAACTGCAGGCCGACGTAGGCGCTTTCCGTGTCGGGATCGAACAGAGCACCCATAGCGTCCTTGAATTTCGCATAACCGAACGGATAGGGATTCTGCGAGTAGGACAGGGAGGTCATCAGTTTCAGGTCGGGTCGCGCCTGGTTGATATTATGCTTGTACCAGGTCTGGCTGTACTTCTCTCCTTCCTTCACCAGCATCAGGTCGGGGTTGAATTCCAACGCCTTGGCCAGCGACGAGACGGAATCCACCGTCGCTTTTTCCCGCAGCAGCGCATCGTAACCAGAGGGCACGAACACCGTGTCGCCGCCCGCGTCCAGCGCCGCGGCCAAGCGGTTGGAGGCGATCAGGAAAGCCGCCCACGCCTGTTCTTCCAATAGTTTCACCCGAGCCAGTTCCGCGTCGACCTGCGCCTTGCCGTAGGCGGTGGTGCGGCGTCCTACCAGTTCCGCGGTCTTGGCTGCTATGGTGGCGACGTTGCGCCGGTTGGCGGAGGTGGCGTGGAGGCGGTGCAGGGCGCGCACTGTTTCCCAGTAGGCGCTGCTGGTTTCAAGCAGGTTGGAATTCACTCCCGAGCGCCACTGCCAATAGGCTGAATCCTTGGTAATTTCCGCCAGCTTGGGCATGACGTCGGTCGCGCCGAAGGGACCGAAATCCTTGCACCAGGGGAGAGGCACGGTCAGGTTGGCCGAGACGTTGGCGACCCAGCAGCGCTGCCAGAAATCGTCGGGAATCTGCGGCTTGCGGTAGCCGGTGGAGAAGCCCAGACCGAGGAACGAGCCCCAGGGAATCTGCTGGCTGAGCGAAGCGCCGAAATTGTCGTACTTGGTGGTGGTGTGGTAGCTGGCGTAATCCCAGCCGCCTTCCACCACGAACGGGTTGATCCCCGACGCTGCCGCCCCCACGCCGCTGTAACCTTCGGGCGTAATCACAATCTGGTTGTCGATGACAATGCGGGTATAGGTGACGTCATTGAAGGCACCTTCGAAATTGTCGAAATCGCTCTGCAGTTTTTCGCTGCTGTAACGCTTGCGGACAATCCATTCCTTGCGGGTGTAGGTGTCGGTATAGCTTTCGCTGAGCGAAAAATCAAGCACCGGCATGAAAGTGGATTTCGTTCCCGCCAGGTCGGCGTCGGCGATGTCGTAGGTTTTCCTGCCGTAGCGGATCTGCAGGTTCTTGTCATACGCGGTGCGCAGCGCCTCGCCGAGAGTGACGGTGAGGATTTTCTTTCCCTGCAGAAACGCCGCCGCGCCGGTGAGATTCGCCGCCGCGCCCGCTTCCAGCACCGCCTGGGCGACTGCTTTTTCGTCAGCCACCACCACCATCCCCGCCTCCCCGACCGCGCCAAAGGACTTCGCCGCTGGCAGAGGCGCCTCGACTGCATTGTCCGCCCCCCGGGCGCAAACGGAAACCGCGAGTAAGACCAGACATGCAGCCTGGCTAAGTATCAGCTTATTGGCAAACATTCCCCCCGGATCCTCTCTTGCATGAGTGATTAAGCCCGGAGCCGCTCCCTCTTCCCGCTCCAGGCAGATACGTAACAATGCGCGCGATATTACCATGTTGGCAAAAAAAACACAAACTCTTTCATGTTAAAAGATTTTAACCAGCCGCATCTGGAATAGCCTATTTCTTCAACCAAAGAGGCCAGCTATGCCCGGCAGCTTAAAGCTGAACACGTAAGTCGTTTAAAATAAAAGCATTACGGAGGCAAACTCAATCTGCCCCGCCGGATTTGTCCAACTCATCCAAGCTTAGGCAGTTAACTATTTTTCTCAACTTGTCCCGGAAATTCCGCCCTCAATTGCTTTTCTGCAGGAACTTGATGCGCGGATAAGCCTTGACCAGGGTTTCATGAATTTTGACTTTTTCCGCGGCGGGAGCGGTTTCGTAATCCTCGACATCTTTCCAGAACCTGCTCCACATTACCACCAGCGGTTCCTCGCGGTCAATAGCCTCTTGCGCGATGCGGTCGAACTGGTTGCACCAGACCGACATGTGGCGCTTGTTTTTCTGATACCCCTGTTTTAGTTCCGCCGACAGCGCGATCAATTCCGCCACCTTGCCCTTGGGAGCGGCTTCCTCCGCGACGGTGGGCGGGGCGGGGAATTTTCTGCCGAAGTCGTGGAACTGCATCACCAGTTTCGCGAAAGGCAGCAGTTCGGAGCCGATTTCGGTTTTGGCGAAATCTGCCGTCTGCGCCGCGTCCAGGAGCTTTTCGCAGACGGCGTAATTGTTTTCGTTGCGCAGCAGCTCGCGTTCGAGGATCAGGAAATCAGCCTTGGCGAGAGTCGCCTGCAATTCCTCTCCCGCCTGGAATTCCTTCAACTTGCGGGCGACGCTTTCCCGCACCGCGCGCAGGATAGACAGTTCCCCGTCCACGATCTCCGCCAACTCGTTTTCTTTCAGTAGCCGTTTTTCATTGGTGTTGACGAAGTTGTCCACGTCCTGCCGGGCGGAACGGACTGCCTTGGCTTTTGCCTTGGCTTGTTTCGACTTGCCGATCAGGTAGAAGCCGCCGCCGCCCACCACCGCCAGGAAAACCAGCAGAGCCGCACCGAGTTTCAGTTTCACCCAGAACAGGCTTTGTGCTTCCTTCACGTAGCCCTCCACGGCCACCGGTTCTTCCCGCGCCTTGCCTTTTTCACCGCCATCCTCCGGCGCTGTCACTGGTTCCGGCCTGGCTTCTTTCATTGATGCGACAAAAGCGGAGATAGCCTTGTTGCCGCCGAACATGGTGGCCTGGTTGTCGCCGAACATCAGGGTCTTGTCAGGCGCGTCCACCGCCGCGGCGACTCCCACCATGGTCGCGCCTACTTCCGCCTCCGGTTCCGGTTTTTTTTCGCCTTCGATAAAAGCGGTGAACGGCACGTGACCCACCCGCAACAGATCGCCATCGTGAAAAGGTGTGGGTTCGGAGAGTCGCTGGTCGTTGACAAACACGCCGTTGGAGCTTTTCAGGTCTTCGGCAAACCACGTTCCGTCCTGCGGAAAAAACCGGGCGTGTTCGCGCGAGACCGAGGCGTCCTGCAAAGTCAGGGTGTTTTTCTTGGGATCGCGCCCGACCTGAACCGGGCTGTCTTGCAACAGTATCTCCAGCCCCTTCTCCGGGCCTTTGCTGCAAATCAATTTCGCCTTGGGCGGGTTTTCAGACATCAGGCTGTCTCCTCGTTTGTTTGTGCGTGGCGATTGCTTGTTTCGAGTTTCGCACCTATTCCAGGCCGAACTGCTTCTTCGCCATTTCGTAATAGCGACCGTTAAGCGCGAGCAGTTCGTCGTGCCTGCCTTTTTCCACCACCTTACCGTTTTCGATAAAGCAGATTACGTCGCAGTCGAGCACGGTCGTCAGGCGGTGGGCAATGACGATCGCCGAGCGCCCCGCCAGGATCGATTTCATGTTTTCCTGAATCTTCGCTTCCGACTCGTTGTCGAGAGCGGAAGTCGCCTCGTCAAACAGCAAAATCCGCGGGCGGCGGTACAGCGCGCGCGCGATGCACAGGCGCTGCCTCTGGCCGCCGGAGACCTGCACGCCCTTCTCGCCGATCATGGTCTGGTAGCTTTGCGGCAGGCGGCCGATAAAATCGTCGGCGCTGGAGAGGCGCGCGGCCTCACGCACCGCCACCATGTCGGGGTCGGGGTCGCCGAGGGCGATGTTGGCGGCGACGGTATCGCTGAAGAGGAAACTGTCCTGCAGCACCACCCCCACCTGCCGCCGGAACGAAGCGAGGTCGAGGTTGCGGATTTCCTTGCCGTCGATCTGGAGTTCGCCCCCCGTCGGCAGGTTGAACCCGAGCACCATCTTCGCCGCCGTGCTCTTGCCGCAGCCGGAAGGCCCGACGAAGGCGACGGTCTGGCCGGGTTCGATGGTGAGATTGAAGCCGTCCAGCACCAGCGGCGTCTCCTCCCCGCCGTAGCGGAATTTGATGTCGCGAAAGTCAATACGGCCTTCCAGGTTGTTGATGATCGCCGGCAGCGACGCCTGGTCGGTGACCGGCGCCTGTTCGGGGCGGACGTTGTTGATGTCGCTGACGCGGTCGACCGAGATGCGGATTTCCTGCAAACTGTCCCACAACTGCACCATCTGCATGATCGGCCCCATCACCGCGCCCACCAGCATGTTGAAGCCCATCAGCGAACCGATAGTCATGTTGCCGTCCATCACTTCGTTGGCGCCGATCCAGAGGATGGCGATGGTGGAGCTGAGATTGATCAGTTTCGAAATACTGCCGTACGCGAGGCTGATCTTCGCCGAGACGTAACCGAGATTGACCTGGTCGACAAAGGAGTTTTCCCAACGGCTGCGGGCGTAATATTCGTTAGCCGTGGCCTTGACCGCCTCGATGCCGTGCAGCGACTCGATCAGGTGCGACTGCTGGGAGGAATTGCGCAGGAAAATGTCGTTGGCGATTTTCTTCAGCCTGGGCGTGAAGAAACAGGTGTTGCCGATGTAGAACGGGATGAAAACCATGACGATATAGGTAAGCTTGGCGTTATAGACAAACATCATCAGCAGATAGACCACGATCATCATGGCGTTCAGGATGGTCGTGATGGTCGCGCCCGCGATGATGCGGCGGATCTTCTGGTTTTCGCCGAAGCGGGTGAGGATGTCGCCGGTGCGGCGGGTGAGGAAGAAATTCATCGGCAGACTCAGGATATGCCGGTAGAACTCGCTCATCATTTTCATGTCGACCCGCGCCGTCGTATGCGCCAGCAGCAGGCTTTGCACCACTGAAGTCAGGATGTTGAAAACAGTCACCAGCACCATGCCCGCCAGCATGATATTCAGCAGACTGCGGTCGTTGTTCACCACCACCTTGTCGACGATGTTCTGGATGAACAGCGGCGTAGCCAGCCCCAGCATATTGATGATGAGTGCGGCCAGGAACACCTCCGCGAACAGCGTCTTGAACGGCAGCAGGTAGTTGATGAAGTGCATGTACGCGTTTTTCGGCGGCTCGGCGTGCTCAAACCGCTGGGTCGGAATCAGGGAGACGATGATGTCTGTCCAGCCGGTTTCGAATTCCGCCCGGCTCATTTTCAACAAGCCTCGCGCGGGGTCGGCGATGTGCACGGTCTTGTCGGTCGCGCGGAAGATGACGATATAGTGGTCGTTTTCCCACAGCGCAATGCAGGGCATTTCCAGTTGCCGGAGCGTATTGAAGTCGCACTTGTACGCCTTGGCGCGGAAGCCCAGCGACTCGCCTCCCGTGCAGACGGTCTGTACCAGCGGCCCGGGCATGGAGAGGTTGGTCAGTTCCCGGATCTGCCCGAGGGTGAAATCCTTGCCGTAATGGCGTACGATCATGGTCAGGCACGCCGCCGCGCATTCCGACTCCTCCTGCTGGCGCACCAGGGGGAACTTGTGGATGTCGGATTTTTTCTTTTTCAGGGTGGCGAATTCCGACTCGGTGATGGCGTCGATTTTGAGGCGCTGGTCGACTCCTTCCGCGCGCTGGATGGCGCTGGCCTCGACCTTCTCGCTTTCGCGCAGGTCGCGCACGCGGTTTTCCAGCCTGGTCTTCAATTCCAGATTAAGCTCCAGAATCTTTTTCACTTCCTCCTGCCGGATTACCAGCACCGTGGCGTCGCTGACGACTTTCGCGGTGTAGTAATGCGCCTCGCCCGTCAGCGCCGCGATTTCTCCGATCAACCCGCCCGCGCCGACCTTTTCCAGCGAGACAGTTCCCTCCAGCATGTCGCGCACCAGTTCCACCGAGCCGGTTTCGATATAATACAGGCGCGGGTCGTCCGCGCCCTGCTCGAAGACCTTGGTGCCGCGCGCGAGTTTTTTCACGCCGATCTTATGCAGAATCTCGGTAGCCATGCGGCTGTCGTACCCCGCCGGACCCAGGATGCTGCGCAGGCGCTTGTGCAGTTCGATCAGGCCGATCTGCTGGCGCACCTTGCTCTGCGCCTCGGGATTGCGCGCGAGGAACTGCTTGGCCTTGGCGGCAGGCAGTTTCAGCAGCGACACCTGGCTGGAGGCCGAAACCTGGAATTCCCACTGCCCGTCCTGCAGCATGGAGACTTCGCCCCAGGTCGCGTCCTTGGGCTGGGGGCCGAGCGACACCCGCTTGCCCGACTCGTTGATGGTCTTGAACCGCACCTCGCCGCCGCAGAGGCAGTACATCCCGTCCATGGCCTCGCCGCGCTCGACGATGACGTCGCCGGCCTGGTATTTCTCAACCTCGAAAAATTCCTCCAGCGCGTTCAGATCCTCGATCGGGAGCCGGTTGAAGACGATGTGGGTTTCGAGAATTTTGCGGACCGCTTCCTGCTTGCTGGGCATTTATTCCTCCTCGGCGCTGAAGAACTTGGAGATGGGAGAGAACACTTTTTCGATCAACCGTTTGCGACCGACCTCGATTTCAGCCAGACCCTGCAACCCCAGCGTCAGCTTGACGTGTTCGTTGCCTTTCTGGATGTAATCCGGTTTGGGATAGGCCAAGACTTCATACATGCCCTCGAAGCCGGGGCGGTCGGTAGGCTTGATGGACGGTTCATCCATGGTACCTTCCTGCACGCCATACTCGCGGTAGTCGTAGGCCGAGTATTTGATCTTGACCGGTTTTTCCCCGTTATTCTTGTAGGCCATACGCACGCGGCCGATGTCGCGGTTGGCGACGTAGATGCGCGCGCGGATGGGGGCGGTGTCCTTGACCACGCTGAACAGCGGCTGCCCGGCGCTGATCTGCTCGTTGTTCTTGACGTAAACCTTCGTGACCACGCCGGAATAGGTGGCCTGCTTGCGGCACTTGCCGTCCTCGAAAATCACTCCCGGCAGCAGCCGCCCCGCATCCTGCAATTTGTCGTCCAGCTTTCCTATCGCGGTAAGCAGTTCCTGCTTGTCCTTGTCGTTCTGGAAATTGATGGAGCTGATTTCGTAAGTCAATTTCGCCTTGCGGTCGCTCAAGGCCAGGATTTCCTCGTTGTGCTGCATGATCAGTTTTTCTTTCTGGCGCTTCAGGCGGGTTGGTTCGTTCTGTGCTTCGGAAAGCTGGATCTCGATCTGCGCCACCTTGCTTTGGGCGTCAGATACCGCTTGGCGCGCAGACGTGACCTTCATGTCCGACGCGTCCAGTTCCGGCTTGGTCACCAGTTGATCCTTGAAGAGTTTCAGGTTTTCCGCGTAGCCGCTTTCGGCCAATTCCAACTGCTTGCTCAGGGGGGCGAGTTGTCCCTTGGCGCGATCCAGTTCGATCTTGATAGTCTGGATTTTCTTTTCCGCCGATTTGATCTGATCCTGGAAATCCAAATCGGTGTTCTTGTTTTTTTCCTCCAGTAGTTTCTGATTTTGCTCCGAGGTTTTCAGTGACTCCTGCAGGCTGACCACGCGTTCTTTGAGGTTCTGCTCCTGCTTTTGTTGCCAGCCCTTGTCGCTTTCCATTGACTCGCGCCGCTCGCGCAGCATCTCTTCCTCGCTCTTGGCCGCCAGCGCCGTGGTGCGGTGCTGGATCACCACCGCGTCGACGAAAGCCTCGATCCGGTCGCCTTCCTTGACGTTGATCGCTTGCACGATGCCGCCGGTGGGAGCCTGTTCGTCGGCGGTCTCGGCCACCAGTTCCAGGGGGCAGGCCACGCTTTCGACAGTCTCGCCGATGAAGGAATAAATCAGACCCGCGAACACGACCAGGAACACCAGGTAAATCGGACCCCGCAGCACGTAATTGGGAGCCGAGTAAAGCAGTTGCGCCGCCTTGATGGTGTGCCTGATTTCCGGCACGCCTGTCTTGACCCGCACCGCGCTTGTCTTCACTTCCGCCATGCCTGCATCCTTTCTGACTTCACGATTCCGTTGACCCGCAACTTGATTCGTAAAAATATAAGTAATCTTTATTCCCGCCGCAAGTTTTTTGTGGGTGGTGCTTGTTGGGTTAATGGCGAACTGGTTTACTGCCGTTACACCTAACCCATCCAGGCAGATACGTGGGAGTGACCGGGAGACGATGCTGACACCGCTGCGGTTTAAGCGGTGTTTAGCATCGTCGGACGGGCGCGACTACGTAGATGCCGGTCGAACAAGTGAAAGCCAAATAACCCAGTACCCCCCTACCCCGCCGGGCGTTCTAGTCTTGCCTCGGCGATGGTTCGCTGCAGCCATTGCCGGAACAGGCGTTCGGAAATTTCCTGGCGCAGGCTGTCGGAAAGGGCGATGTCCCGCACCTCTTCTATCCGGTATAGGCTCCATGAGCCGTTTTCGGGAAATGGCCCGATAATATCGCCTGGTTTGCCCGCGAATACCGCCGCGTCGCTTTCGACTGGCAGCATTCCCCGCGTGATCGCGCCCAGGTAGCCGCCCGCCACGCTGGTATTTTTCTCGATCGAGTGTTTGCGCGCCATGACGGAAAACGGTTCGCCCTGGTCGCTGATGTCGGAAAGAAGTTTTTCCGCCTGCTTCCTTTCCGCGCATACTATGCGCGAGGCGGAAACCGAACGCAGGCGGGCGGAGTTGGTTTCGAAATATTTTTTTACCGCCTTGTCCGTCACCACTGCCGCGCGGATTTTCTCCTGCAGCAGCTCGTTTCTGACCAGACCCCACCAATGTTCCTGGGTAATGCCGTGGCGCACGCAATAGGCCTGCAACTGTTCGTCGGCTGAAAGGTTCCAGAAACGGCGTTTCCGGTCGGAAAAATCCCGGACTTCGTCTTCGGTAAGAGCTATGCCCAATTCTTTCGATTTGTCTTTCAGAACCTCGATTTCCGCCATCCGGCAGACCGCGTCCCGGAAAATCCCCCGCGCCTTGAGGTAGCCGATCACCTCCTCCACCCGGATTTCCTTGCCGTTTACCAGCACCAGCACATCCGTCATTTCCATAGGCATTTTCCTTAAGTCAGCGCCTGGATTATCTACGCTTACAACGATAAAACCAAGACAAACTTTGCTCAAACCTTACCCAGTTATGCTTTTTTTTGTCGCCAAATGTCGCGAAACCCGTGCAATTACCGGAATGCGGCCGGTTTCAGCGACAACCCGTCAAGAATCTGATAGATTCTCGATTTAGATAACTCAGTGTCTGCGCAGAGTTTGCGGATATTCCCCTTGTGCTTGCGCAAAAGCCTCGTCCAATACGCCTTTTCCGCGTCCCGCATCACCGCATCCCGATGCGATTGATCCTTTACAATAATATTAGTGTCGCTGCTGAGGGAAACTACGCCGCGGCGGAAGCGGGAGGGCAGGTCGGACAGCCTGACCATGCGGTTTTGTCCCATGCAGGCGATGAACTGGGCGATATTTTTCAATTCACGGATATTTCCGGGGAAATCGTACACTTTAAAGAGAAAGTCTTTGAGTCCTTCGTCAAGCAGAGGCAGGTTTTTCTTCATTTTTCCGCACGCTTCGCGCAGGAAGTATTCCAGTAGAATCTCGATTTCGTCGCGCCGCTGCCGCAGGGGAGGCAGCACCAGCGGACAGACATTGATCCGGTACAGCAGATCCTCGCGGAATTCGCCTTTCTCCACCATTTTTTCCAGGTTGCGGTTAGTGGCGGCAATTACGCGTACATTAACATGAATCAGCTTGTCCGACCCGACGCGCTGGATTTCGCCCTGTTCCAGCGCGCGCAGCAGCTTGACCTGCGCCAGCGGTTCCAGCTCGCCTATTTCGTCAAGAAAAATAGTGCCGCCGTCAGCTTCCTCGAATTTGCCCTTGCGGTCGGCGGAAGCGCCGGTAAACGCGCCCCGCTGGTGCCCGAACAGCTCTGATTCTATCACTCCCGGCGGAAAAGCGCCGCAGTTTACCGCGATAAACTTGGTGCGTTCGCTGTTCAGGTGGACAATCCGGGCGAAAAGCTCCTTGCCGGTGCCGGTCTCCCCTTCCAGCAGAACAGTCAGATCGCTGGGCGCGACATGGTATAAAATGGCGAGAATTTCCCGAATCTGAGGGTGATTACCGATAATGCCTTCGACCTTGAGGCCTTCGAATTCCTTTCGGATTTTTGGTGTAACGTCCGGCGTCTGCTCATTTTTTTCAGTTTCCTGGCGACTGGCGATATTGATGAAAGCGCCGCGGAGGATGTCCAGATCGCGGAAAAACAGGTCTTTCTCCCCCTGACCCAGCATGGGGAAATGCAGCACCTTGAGCTTGAGGTTTTCGATTCTGGCAATGTTTTCATTCAGCAGTTCACCGGAATCTCCGGAAACGGCGCTCTCGATCGGGCTGGCCCACTGCATCGGCGGGGAATAATCGAAATCAGCCAGTTTTTCAGGCATATAAAAACTCTCCGACTGAAACTGATATACACCCATGCGCACACCGCCCCAAGATACCGGTCTTAAAAAAAAAACGCAAGCCCCAAACCGCAAAAAAATATAACTCTTGCTTCTTTATAACATTAACTCCCGTCATTTCGCGAGCCGCTGTCAAATCGTGGGATGGGATGACATAACACCGCCTGGAGTCATGCCTCCGCAGGAATGACATTCAGTATTTTTCCAAAAACTCCGTTTATGGAGAAAATACGCGGTCGGGAAACAATTTTTAGCATTTTCCGCAGTAATGTCGTATATTTATGACAGTAAACTTATAGTGGAAAGGCGGTGGCACATGAAACCGATCAAACAGTACTTATTGGCGGGACTGGCGCTTGTCGCGCTGGCTGGATGCCAGGCAGGGAGCGGGATCGTAACTCCCGACACTGCCGCGCTGGGCTTCGGCAATTTCAAAATGGCAGGCTTAAGCGGGCTGGCTGATTTCAGGCTGCGCGTCTCCAACCCCAATCCCGACCCGATCATGCTGGAAGGATTGAATTACGTCATCTACGCCAACGGCAACAGTTTTGCCAAGGGCATGGCTCCGGTCAAGGAAGCGGTGCCGGCGTTCGGGCATGTAGACGTGGTCATTCCCTCGACTATTTCCAGCTTCGGCCTGGCGCGCACCGCTATCAGCGGCGCGGCCACGAAAAAAGTCGATTACCGCCTGAACGTCGATATCACCTTTACCGATGCGGAAAGCAATCGCCGCACGCGCAAGGCCGAAAAGACCGGGCAGCTTGATGTTTCATTTCTGGATAAGCAATAGCGGGGCGCTGAGTATCAGTAATGCCCTGTATTTGCGAGCCGTATTCCTGTCTGCGTAGGAATGACGTGCGAAGATATATATATCCATGAAGTCTGGTTAGGAGAAAGCCATGTTGACAAAAAAGATTATTATTGCCGCCTTTGCCGTGATTTTCCTGGCGACTGGTTACGCCGCCGCCGCCGACAACGACGATCTGCTGGAGCAGATTCGCCAGTTGCAGCAGGAAAACGAGCGGCTGAAAATGGCCAAGACCCAGAAGGAAATCGAGGCTGACAAAACCGACGTCGGCTCGAAGATCAAGACCCTGCGCGGCGAGATGAACACGCTGTGCGACAGCTATCTCAAGCAGTTGGAAAAGACCGGCGACGCGGCGCAGTTGCAGGCGCTGGCCGAGGAAGTCGACAATCTCCGCCAGGCGCTGGCGCAGAAAGACGTGGTGGTGCGGGCGAAACTGATCAAGATGCTCTCGGACGAGGAGGCGCGGAAATCGACTTCCATCACCTACCCGGCGACCGACACCAATACAGTGACGGTCATCCGCGAAGTCCCGGCCACGACCACGATGAGCATCACCTACATCAATACCGATCCGCCCGCCCCGCGCTACGAATGGCGCACGCGCTGCCCCTCCTCGCAGCACGTCTGGCGCTCGGGCTACTGGCACTGGAGCAGCGACAAATTCGTCTGGGTCAGCGGTTCCTGGGTGGTGCCCCCGAGCAGCAATTTCATCTGGATCGAACCCCAGTACGTCCCTTACAGCGACCCGCACCGCAAGTACAAATACCGCTACATCCCCGGCTCGTGGGGCCATAGGGATCATGACCGCGACCACGATAAGCGTCATCGTTAAGACGGGGTTTGATTGGGTTGCTGAGTCGCTACGCTATTCAAAGCCATGTTTCAAAAGGTGAATGCGGCATAAACAATTCCTCCCACTGGGAGGGATGGGGGGATTCTTGCTTCACAATGGTCGCTTTAGAGGGCAACTTTTTCAGGTATGGGAAGGGATTTTTATGAAACCGGCGATATCTCTGCTATTCATGGCGGTTCTGGCAATTGCCTCGGGATGCAATTCGAAATACGTCACTCCCGGCGCGGGGGTGAATCTGCAATCGATCGACGACTATTCGATTGAAAAACGTTTCGCCACCAAACCGGCGGCGAATTTTCCCGCGCGACTGGCGGTGGCCAGAATCCAGCAGCCGGGGTATTATTCCTACGGCAATCGAGGCTACGGCGAAGGCAATTACAGCATTGTCACTACCCGCGACGTGGAGAAGGACGAGCATTTTGCCAAACTGGAAAAATTGCCGCAGGTGGCGGGGCTGGCGACTCTGGGCCGGCTGCTGCTGCCGCCCAAGCTGGAGACAGTCAAGGATCTGCGCCTGGGCGCGGCCAGCCTCCACGCCGACATGCTGCTGCTTTATACGCTTGACACCTCCTTCCGGGTGAAGGATCACGACATCGGTCCGCTCGGAAAGATAACGCTGGGGCTGCTTCCGAACAAAAAAGCTTACGTGACTACCACGGCGTCGGCGGTGATTTACGACGTTCGCACCGGCCACGTCTACGGGCAGGCCGAAGCCACGCACAAGTCCGACCATATCGCCAGTTCCTGGACGCAGGAAAAAGTGGTGGATAACGCCCGCCTCGACACCGAGCAACAGGCTTTCGCCAAGTTGATCGAAAATATCTGCCAGCTCTGGCCGGATATCCTGAAGGAATACGCGAATAAAAAAGCCGGGGAATAAATCCCCGGCTTCGGAGTTAATATTTTTCAGGCACGAAGGTCTGGTCTTCCATCGGGGGGCGGACGTAGCCTTCGTTTTTCTGGCGCGGGGGCAGCTTGATCGGTTCCGGCGTCAGGTCTTTGTACGGGACCAGGCTGAGCAGGTGCGAGATGCAGTTCAGGCGCGCGCGCTTCTTGTCGTCGGCGTTCACCACGTACCACGGCGCCTGCTTGATGTCGGTGTGCGCCATCATCAGGTCTTTCGCCTTGGAATACTCCACCCAGTGCGAACGGCTTTTCAAGTCCATCGGGCTCAGTTTCCACCGCTTGGTCGGATCTTCGATCCGCGCCTGGAATCTTTTTTCCTGTTCCTCGTCGCTGACCGAAAACCAATATTTGACCAGGAGTATCTGCGACCTGACCAGCATCCGCTCGAACGACGGGCAGGAGCGCATGTATTCCTGGTATTCGTCCTCGGTGCAGAACCCCATCACCCGCTCCACGCCCGCGCGGTTGTACCAACTGCGGTCGAACAGCACCATCTCTCCCGCCGCGGGGAGGTGGGGAGCGTAGCGCTGGAAATACCACTGCGTCTTTTCCCGTTCCGTGGGAGTACCCAGAGCCACGACGCGGCAGATGCGCGGGTTAAGCGACTGGGTGATGCGCTTGATGACTCCTCCCTTTCCGGCGGCGTCGCGTCCTTCGAAGAGGACAACCACCTTCATCCCCTTCTCGCGAATCCATTCCTGCATTTTGACCAATTCGATCTGCAGGCGCGCCAGTTCCTTTTCGTAAAACTTCTTTTCGAGTTTTTCCAGCTTACCGTTTTTCTCGGGTTTCCCGGATTTTGCGGGAGCCTTTTTCGCCGACTTTTCCGCTTTCGCCTTTTTCTTTTCCTTGGACATGATCTGACTCCCTGTCAAAAAAAGAATGCCTGCCTTACAGCGTCATATCTGTTTCGCCGCGTTTCGGAGCGGGTTCTTCCCCGCCCGGTTTTTCCGCAGGCGCAAGCGGTTCCGGTTTCGTTTTTTCTCCGGCGGCCGGGTCGCGCGTTTCCTTTAACAGTTCGCGCGCGGCGTTAAGCTGCTTGGCCATGGCGTTTTTCTCTTCCTCCATGCCTTCCAGTTGCACCTGCAGCAGTTTGATCTGGCGTTGCGTCTTCTCCGCCGCCTGCCGTTCTTCGGACGTGCGTTTTTCCCGCGCCTCCAGCGCCATATGCGCGTCGTGGAGTTCGTCCTTGAGGCGGCGCACCTCTTCCTGCCGCTGGGTGTCATCGTCGCGCAGTTTGTCCTGCGAGTTCATGCCGCGTTCGACTTCCTCCTGGTAGGCGGACTGGAGGTTGGCGTACTGTCCGGCCAGTTTCGAGTGGGTCTCCGCCAACTCGGCCTTTTCGGCGGCGAGTTCTAAAACTTCCTTTTCCAGGATTTCCTGTTTCCCCTTCGATTCGATAAGCGAGATTTCCGTCTTGTGCAGCAGATCGCGGCTGTCGGAAGCGGCGCGCGCCGCGTCGTCGCGTTCGGCCTGCATCTGCATGTTCAGGTCGCGCAGGTGGTCGAACTCCCGGCGGGCGTGATGATAAAACACCCCTGCCAGCGCCAGGAAAATCAGGGCAACGAGAGCGAAGACCCATTTGGGCACGCCTTGTTTCTCAATCATTTTCAGCAGCGGGCGCTGCGCTTCCTTGATGGCGGCACCGAGGAAATTGGCTGCGTCCTCCGGCGTCCAAACCACCGGCGTGCGCTTGCCGTCGCCGCTCTGGCTGTTGGCGGAACTGGGGTTGTCGATAGCCACGTGGGTTCTCCTGTCAATCCTGTCATTATACTGCAAACATTTTTTTTCAGCTCCCGAAAATGGGAGGATCGTCAAGGGACTAAGGCGCTAAGGGACTAGGGGACTAAGGTTCTGGTCGGTGATTTATCTGATTGCCGTAAGCGATTCGCTATCAGAGATTACCGGCATCACGCTTGTAAAAGATTTTTCTTAGTCCCCTAGAGCCTTAGTCCCTTAGTCCCTAAATTTTATGGCCGGAAACGATTAGTCACCGGCAAGCGCCGATCCTTGCCGAACGCCTTGGGCGTCACCCGCACGCCCATCACCGCCTGCCTGCGCTTGAATTCGCTCCGGTCGCAGAGGGTGATGATTTTTCTCACCACTTCCGGATCGTGCCCGCGCGCCACGATTTCCGCCAGGCTCAAGTCGTGTTCGATATACAGTTCCAGCACCGGATCCAGCAACGGATAATCCGGCAGCGACTGGCGGTCTTCCTGATCCGGACGCAGCTCCGCCGACGGCACCCGTTCGATAGTGCTGACCGGGATTACCTCGCGCCCGTGCTTTTCGTTGACGTAGCGGGAAAGTTCCCACACCCTGGTCTTGAACACATCCTTGAGCGCCGCGTAGCCTCCGACCATGTCGCCGTAAAGAGTGCCGTAACCGACGGCGCATTCGCTTTTGTTGGAAGTGTTCAACACCAGCATACCGTATTTATTGGACAGCGCCATCAGAAAAACCGCGCGCAGGCGCGCCTGAAGATTCTGGTCGGTAAGGTTTTCGGGATCGCCCTGCGCCCCGGCGAAAAGCGGCTCCAGCATTTTCGAAAAAGCGGTGTGCGGTTTTTCGATCGGCAGGGATTCAAACCTGATGCCAAGGTTGCGCGCCAGGATTTCCGCGTCGCTTTTTGTCTCGCCTGAAGAGTAGCGGCTGGGCAGGGTGACGCCGATCACGTTTTCCGCCCCGAGCGCGTCGACGGCGATTGCCGCAGTAAGCGCCGAATCGATGCCGCCGGAAAGGCCGACCAATACGCCCTTGAAACCGTTTTTCCTGACATAGTCGCCCACGCCCAGCACCAGCGCGCCGTAAATCTCCGCGTTCTCGCCCAGCTTTTCCACCTTGCGTTCCGGCAGCGGTTTCTTTTCAGGCTCTACGGGGACGCTTTTACACTTGCAGCCGGAACACGAGGCGCAAGCGCTTTCTCCTGCTCCGGCAAGTTTTTTCGGCAGCAACGGCAGGTCGAAAACAAGCATATCCTCGGCGAATTCCGCTCCGCGCGCAACGACCTCGCCCGCCGGATTCATGACCAGGCTGCCGCCATCGAATACCAGGTCGTCCTGCCCGCCGACGAGGTTGCAGTAGAAAAACCAGGCGTCGTTTTTCGTGCAGAGAGAGGAGAAGGTTTTTTCCCTCACCAGATTCTTGCCGCAATGATAGGGGCTGGCTGACAAGCAGAGAATGACCCGCGCGCCTGCGGCGGCCTCGTCCCGAGCCGGGCCGTGGTCTTCCCAGGCGTCTTCGCAGATAACCACGCCGGCAGTCTGCCCGCCCACGTCGAACACGCAGCCGCTGTTGCCGGGAGTGAAATATCTTTCCTCGTCGAACACGGAATAATTCGGCAGCAGGTTTTTGTAATAAATTGTCTCGACAAAACCGTCCCGCACCAGCGCGGCGGCGTTGCGGATTTTGCCGTTTTCGTCGCGCGCGGGATAGCCGATCAGCGCCGTTCCCTCGACCTGCGCGGCGGTCTGCTCGAACACCTCGCGGCAACGGTCGATAAAACCGGGCTTGAGCAGCAGATCCTCGGGCGGATAGCCGGCCAGGGTCAGTTCGGGAAAAATGACGATATCAGGTTCGAAGCGTGCGGCTTGGGCAAGCGCCTGCAGGATACGCGCGGCGTTGCCTGCCAGGTCGCCGACAGTGACATTGATCTGCGCTAGCGCGTAACGGGGCATGGCTGTTCCTTGCGCTTCATCTATCGCAACATAGAAAACTACAAATCGTCATTCCCGCGAAGGCGGGAATCCAGGCGGTGTTGCGTACGGTTTCCTCACTGGATTCCCGCCTCCGCGGGAATGACGTCCGATAGATATTTATCCAAACAACGTTACTCTTATTCGCTGGTTTTACCCGAAAACCAACGAAGAACCTAAAAAACCAGTATCTTGAAAATCCGGTACAGGAAAAACAACAGCGACATTATTGACGCGGCGTAAACCGCGCCCGCCAGCATGGGGTTGCGCCTGCTCCATTTCACCAATTTCCGGTGGCTGAGGTCGGGAGCGATGGCCAGTTCCCGGTCTTCCAGGTAATGCCGAAGATCCGTGGTCAGCTCCCCCGCGTCGCGGTAACGCTTGTCGGGATCGGGGTCAGTGCACTTGCGCACGATCGCCGCCAGCTCCGGCGGCGCCTTGACGTCGGCTTTCAGCGAATAGATATCGACCCCGCCGGACTTGCGCACCTGCTCCAGCGTTTCCTCCAGGCATTCGTTACGGAAAACCCGCACCAGCGTCAGCAGTTCCGCCAGGATCAGACCCAGTGAAAAAACGTCGCTCTGGGGGCCGATCTTGGCTGTATCGGCGTGCGCCTGTTCCGGGCTCATGTAGGCGGGGGTGCCTGCCAGATCGCCGTCAAGCGTGCCCAGGTCGGGCGCGTCGCGCACGGTCTGCACCGCGCCGGCGGTTCCGCTGTCGCCTTCGCGCATCAGCTTGGCCAGACCCCAGTCCATGATCTGCACCTCGCCATAGCGCCCGATCATGATATTGGCCGGTTTCAGGTCGCGGTGGATGACGCCCTTGTCGTGCGCGTAGGCGACGCCCTGCGCGAGGCGATAGAAAATCCGCACCACGTGTTTGCCGTAATAGCGCCGCTCGTAATCCTTGTCGCCGACTCGGAGATTGTTGATGACGTCCTCCAGGCTTTCCCCCTTAACCAGTTTCATGGTAAAGTATGGCATTCCGCCCGGCATCCGGCCGATCTCGTGCACCGGCACCACGCACGGGTGTTCCAGTTGCGCGGTGATCTGCGCCTCGGCGATGAAGCGCGCCAGCCGGTCGCGGCTGACGCCGGGGCCGCCGTGGAGAATCTTGATCGCGATGTCGCGCCCCAGGTGCTGGTCGTGCGCGCGGATGACCTGGCCGATAGCGCCGCTGCCGACCTCTTCGCCGATGATGTAGCGCGCCTTGATCTCTTCCGCCTCCAGAGGATCGGAAGTAATGGTGGGGCAGGCGTCGTCCATGTGCGCGAGATACGCCTTGATATCCTCGACCACCGGCCAGGGGCGGGGCGGGCGACCGCCGCCGAAATCGACGGTATCGACCGTGCGTTGCCCCGAAGGGCGCGTGCTTTCGCGCATGATCATGTCGGTGTCGGAATTGCGCTGGTATATGTCCGAATCGGTCACGTGGTTGCTTTCATAATTCAAGGGACTGAGGTACTAGGGGACTAAGGCGCCATTAGGCGATTTCCCTGATTGCCGCAAAAAGTTATAACCGTTTTTTTTGATAGCTTGAGATTGTCTGCAAAAGTTCCGAAAATAATCCCCCTCACCCTAACCCTCTCCCCCAACTGGGGGAGAGGGGACTTTGCTTTCCGGCTGGCAACGTTTGCCGGAAAAAGTGCGGAAGTCAAACCTAGTCCCTTAGAGCCTTAGTCCCCTAGTCCCAAATCCGATTTGACCGCCGCCAGCAGAATTTCCACCGCCCGAGCCATTTCCCGCAGGTTGGCGGTTTCTCCCGCCGAATGCGCCCCGTGCATCCCGCAGCCCAGCACCGCCGTGGGCAAGCCGCGGTTGTTGAAGATATTCGCGTCGGAGCCGCCGCTGCCGATTTTCAATTTGCGCTCGCCGCCGGTTTTTTCAATCGCCTGAGACAGGATTTTGACCGGGGCGGCGCTTTCATCCAGGCAGTACGATTCGTAACAGACCCGCACCTCCACATCCACGGTGGCGCGGCGGACGGAAGTCTCGCCCGTCTCCTCGTCTGTGAGCAACACCCGGCATTCGCGGATCGCGCCTTCGATAACGGTCAGCGCGTTTTTCAGGTGGAAGTCCAGCAGTTCCTTGCGGTGGCTGCGGATTTCGTACTCGGCGTAACCCTGCCCGGGAATGACGTTGATCGCCGCGCCGGAGTGGAGCAGGCCGAGGTTGCAGGTGCTGAATTCGTCCAGCCGGCCGCTGGGCAGGCGCGAGGCGACTTTCGCCAGCGCATGGGCGGCGTTGATCTTCCCCTGCGGGAACGCGCCGTGCCCGGAGACGCCGTTTACGGTCATGGTTACGGCCAGCTTGCCGGGAGCGGCGAGGACTATTTCCTCCGGGTCGGAATGGTCGAGCGTGATACCGGCGTCGAAGCCTTCGTACCAGTCTTCCGCCATGACACTGCTGCCCAGCAGTTCGACCTCTTCCGCGACGGTGAACCCGAACAGCAGTTCCCCGTGCCTGATTTTATTTTTTTTCAGCAAAGCCAGCACTTCCAGCAGCACCGTCACCCCCGCCTTGTCGTCGGCACCGAGAATAGTATCGCCCTTGGCCTTGACGATATCCCCTTCGACCACGGGGCTGATCCTGCCGCCCGGGGTCTCGACGGTGTCGATATGTGCGTTCAGGAACAGTTTCGCCCCCTTGCCGGTGGCGGGAACCTGCACCAGAATATTTCCGGCGGTACCCGCGATGTGCTGGGCGGAATAATCCTCCTGTGCCTCGTAGCCCAGAGCCGTCAGCCGGTTTTTGAGTTCGTCGGCCAGATCGCGCTCGCGCAGCGACGGCGAGGGAATCTTCACCAGTTCGACAAAGGTGTTACGCATCCGCTCCAGATTGGGTTTCATGGCTGCCCTCGCAATAAAAAAACAGAACGCAATTTGCCTTCTCAATTTTAACCAAATATACCAAAAAGCGTGAATAAAAAAAAGTCGGCAGGCAAAATCCGCCCGCCGACTTATCCTGATGAATCGTACTGACGTTACGCTTTCGGCGCGATCCAGTCGAAAGTGGTGAAGTTGCTGATTTCCCCCAGCAGCGGCCGGGCGTAGTCGAGAAACGCCGGAGTGATGAAGTTGCCTGCGGCGTTGATGAATTCCGGCGGCATGGGTTTCGCGCGCACCGCCACGTCCGACAGCTTCGCCTGGCCGAGCGTGGTCTTGTATGCGCCTTTCGGACGTTCGAGCGTAACCATCACGCCGCTGGTGCCGGAAGTCGCCAGTCGCACCGCTTCCTGTCCGCAGGCGTAGGCTTCTTCCCGGTCAAGCGGGGAGACGCGGTCGCTGGCGCACATCTGTAACGATTCCGTGACCTCGAATTCGCCCCGGATTTTCAGCGCGGCGCACACCATGCGGTGGATCTGCATCGCGGCGGAGCTGCCGCCCATCGCGCCGAATTCGACGTTGTTGAACTTGTCGCGGGTCTGCGCGGCGCTGACGGGGGTGCCGTCTTCAAAAGTAATGCCCTCGCCGCAGACGATGGAGCAGAAGCCGTATTTCGAGATGCACTTCTCTACGTCGGCGATGCACTGCTCCTGCGAAAAATGCTTTTCCGGCATATAGATCAGGTGCGGCGCGTCGGCTTCGTTCTTTTTTGCAAGAGCTGCGGCGGCAGGCAGCCAACCCGCTTCGCGGCCGACGGTCTGGAAGACCGCGAGCTTGTCCACGCGCTGCATGTCGCGCGCGAGAATTCCTTCCTGCGCCACCGAGCGGGCGACGTAGGTCGCGGCGCTGCCGTAGCCGGGGGTGTGGTCGGTGCCGAAGAGGTCGTTGTCGACGGTCTTGGGCACGCCCACGCCGCGCAGGTCGTAACCTTCCTTGCGGCAGTATTCCTCGACGCGGTGGATAGTGTCCATGGTGTCGTTGCCGCCGATGAGGAAGAAAAAGCGGATGTTATGCTTCTTGAAACCGGCGAGGATTTTCGGGAAGTCCCCGTCCTTGACCTTGTGACGGCAGCTCCCCAGCGCGGAGGAGGGCGTAACCCTGACCCCGTCAAGCGTGGCGCGACTCTGTCTGCCCAGATCGACGAGATTGTCTTCCATAAACCCTTCGATGCCGAAGCGCATTCCGTAGACGTTTTCGATCTTGTCCGCCTTGAGCGCGGCGTCGACTACGCCGATGAGGCTGGCGTTGATAACCGAAGTCGGCCCGCCCGACTGCCCGATGATTGCGTTTCCTTTCATAAGCTTTCCTTTCATAAACAACTGTCAGTCCCAAGGTTGACATCGTAGGCTTTCAGGCCAACTCCCCGGGTTTGCAAACAAATGCATCATGAATCTTGACAATTCGCTCTGCTTCCGGAATGATTTTTTTCGTACCAAGGTTTTCGATAAATTGGCAAGTTGCAAAAGCCGCGCTTTGCTGTTCGTAATCCTGTTCCCACTTCCGAAATTTCTGTTCTTCGTCCCGGTTTTTCCAAGGGAACCTAAATGGCGGACACGGCGCTCCGCAGCGCCAATGTTTAGGAGTCAGGCGCGCACGGAAACATTCCTGCATGCGGCAAAGTTTAACGTAAAGCGGATCACAACCGAAGCGCTCCAGCAAGTTTTTCGTTTCATCCGAAGCCGGTTCGTAAAGAGCGCTGGTAACAAGACAGCGATAACCGTTGGCGGTGCGGTATAGGCGAACGCCCAAATTTCTTTCCTGAGCAACTTGCAGAGTAAGTCGCTCACGAATCTCTGTTTCCGGATATGGGGCTCTTCGCAACCAGCGCATAAGCTGTCCCCACAAAGATTCGCCTGAGGGGAAATCCAGATCAATAAACATGACTTGGGCGGTGTTCAGGATCAGAGAGCCATAACTGTTGCGGGTGACAACGGCTTCTAATTTTTCTTCCTGGTGATATTCTTCTTTGACTTCCTCCCGCAAGGGGCGTTCGGCATAGGGATAATGGTTTGCATCGGATTGCCCCGTTAGCTTACGTTTCAATTCTTCCAGTCGGTCTTTCGCCTGGAGAGAGGCGTCGTCTTCGCTGAGATTCGATCCGCCGAAACAGGCGACTTTCCAATCTATTTGCGGCACATCACCTTCTGCCCTGCTCCAATAGCGATAAATTTTCATGTTGCCAACCTTTTTTCTTTAATCCTGCGCGGTGGCAGCCGCAAGAGGTATTCATGCGCTTCCCAACACCCACCGCACCAGTTGCGCGAAGAATTGCGCGTACCACGCGCCTACTTCGATAAAGTCGCATTCCATCTTTACGGTCACGCGTTCGTCGCCCCAGTCGACCCAGCCGCCGACCCAGTGCGGCGCTACGTCGGTGGCCAAGCACGCGCTGCGCCCGCAACCGCCTGCGCCGTCTTTCACCACCAGCAGCGGCACCCTTTCCCCGGTCGAGAATTCCGGCTTGCCGTTTACGATTTTCACGTGGCACTTTTCCGCTTCCAGCAAAACCGTGGCGTCGGGCCGCGCCTTGAACTCGTTATAGCCGCCGATGCCGGGCGGGGTGTCGAAGGGCAGCCCCGACAGGATTTCATGCTCCGCGATTTTCCGCACCAGCATCAATTGCGACCAGTTGCGCCGGTCGTCGGCGTCAGACATTTCCACCGGCAGAAGGTCGGCCAGCGGCGTCTGGTCGTAATCGCCGCCGAGGCCGTGATAGCTTTCCCATCCCCCCAGCATCAGCAGCCCCGCCCCGTTTTTCACCCGCGCGCAGAGCCTGTCCATATCCTCCGGCGAAAACATCGAAGACATGTAATCGCTGAGAATGTAAAGGCCGACGTCTTCGGCGAAAATCTCGCGCGGCGGTTTCCGTTCCGACGGCACGTAAATGAACGGCAGCTTTTCCCTCGTGAGAATCCCGGCCAGATAATTGGCTGGCCCCGGCAGGGAGGTGTCGCCAAGGTAGGCAACTTTTTTCATTTTGCATTCCTGTTGTGATATGGAGCCAATAATTTCCGCCGCCTATTCGCCGTCGGCACCGGACATGCCCTCATCGATCGCCTTGCGGATTTCCGCCGCTATGTTTACCTTGAATTCTCCGCTTTCAACGCTTGCCATGTCAGCCGCTTCTTTCATTTTCAACAGGCAGCGCCTCAGTTCCTCGACGGTGACGGTTTCCTTCAATTTTATAATTTCATTGCTTTTGTCGTCGCTGGTCTTGTCCGAAATAATCGCCATGATTTCGTCGGTGGTCGTTTTGTCGATCTTCTTTTCGATCAGGCCTCGCGAGAACCTGCTTAGAGTCATGCGACCTTCATTCTTTTCTTCTTCCGGAAGTTCCGATGAGGTGAGATAGCGCAGGTCGAATATCCTGGTACCGATAACTCCCGGCAGATACCCGTCGGTTAGCTTTTTCATGATTTTTTCCAGCTGTTTCTGCGAAACCTTGCCGTCCATCGCTTTCTGCACGACTTCCCGGATCGGCTTCATTGCGCTTTCGAGTTCCTCCCCGGACAATCCCATGCCAACCAGGGCGGATTCGGCGACGTTGCAGGCGAATGCCCCGCCTATCGATTTAAAATTTTTGTAAACGTAATATCCGCCTCCCAGCAACATGAGAAACAGCACGAGACACACAACCGCGCCCCATTTCAGACAGCCCGAACCATTGTTTTTCTCTTTTCCGATCTCGGCCATTTTACTTTCCCTTTTTGCTGACTATTTGGACAAGAAACTACGCAAACAGCTTCTTATACACGTTCGGGTCATAAATCGCGAAGTTAAGATTGCGCGAAAATTCCACCGCTCCCGCCTTGCGCACCGCTTCGACCGTCGCGGCGATCTGTTTCTGCGACACGTAAGCCGCGACCGAGTCGAGTTTCTTCTTGAACAGTTCCTCGTCGCCTTCCAGCATCAACTCCGGGTTGCCGTCCAGCGCCACGTAGATCGGGTATTCGTACATTACCGGCAACGCGCAGGGCTTGCCCAGTTCCGGCCAGATGTCGCCGGAAGCGTGGTAGATCGAAATCAGCAGGTCTTTATAAACCGCCTGGTGGTCGGGGTGCAGGTCGGTGCTGGCAGGGGTGAAGATGCGCGCGGGGGAGAGCTGGCGAATCCAGTAAGTAAAATGATTCTGCAAGCCGGTCATGCCGCAGAGTTCCGGGTCGCCTGCCTGCGCGGCGCGGCGGCCAATATAGTTGTAAAGCTGCCCGTCGGGAAAATCGAGATAATGCACATTGCATTCCGGCAGCCCTAAAATCTTATACGAATCGATGGTTTCCTTTTTCCTGATTTCCGAAATCGTGTCTTTCTGCGCGAGGTCGCAATAGCCCATGCCGCCGTCGCTGGTGATGAGGATATGCACGTCGAAACCTTCCGCCGCCGCCTGGGCGATAGTCATACCTGCGCCGACATTGGCGTCGTCGTCGTGCGGGCAGACAAACAGAAGGGTTTCTCCCTTACCCGCGCCCAGGCTTTCAGACAGGGTGGAAAAAGACCGGATGCCATTTCCAGTCAATAGTTTGCATCTGCTCATGGTTGCTCCTGGATGGTTTCTCTTCGGGTTATAAAACAGGTGCTGATTATCAGCAAAGTAAGGTAAACGCGAGTCGATGTCAATGCAAAATCAGATAAAATCGCATATGTGTTACTTCGCGTAAAAGGGATTATTCCGCCGGTTCCTCGTCTTTATTTTCCGGCTCGACATTAAAGGGTTTTATCTCGATTTCTTTATTGTTTACGGAAACAGCGGCAAGTTCCAGCTTTCCCAGTACCGACAGCATGGTGGCTTCTTTACCTGCGCCGACGCGGATATGGGTGGCGTTGATTTCGGTTTCGTTCCAGGTGGCGTCGACGGGAACCCATTTTCCGTCCAGCACGACCTCGTCCCAGGCGTGCCAGGCGAAGGCGCGCATTTCGTCGCCCATGTAGATCAAGCCGCCGATCTGACGGGTGGGGATGCCGCAACTCCTTGCCAGCGCAGCAAATAGCAGGGAATGCTCGCTGCAGTCGCCTTTGCGCACCCGGATGATGTCCAGAACGGTAGGCGGATTGGAGTGATAGTCGTCCTCGATAAAATCGCTGACGAATTTGACAATATTCGCCACTTTTTCCTGCTCTGTGACAGCGTTGCCAATGGCTTTTTGCGCCAATTCCTTCACTTCCGGCTGAGTGATGGGATATTCCACGGTTTCGCGCAGATTGTCGGCGATTTCCTCTTCTGTCGCCGCAGCTGACTGACCGAATTCCTTGCCCAGGCGCAGGGTCGTGACTTTGCGTGCCTCATCCCAGGTGGCTTGCTGACAGGCGGCGGATTCGAGTTTTGCCGCGCCTTCGCCGCGCGCTTCCAGCACCAGGCTGGTAATTTCTTTCGGATCGCCGATAGCTGCATTAAGCGGAACACTGCCGAACAGGAACAGATCCTGGCCATATTCGATTTTTTTAGCGATATCCTCCGGCTCCAGCCGCGCCTCGAACAGGCCGCCCAGCACCATGGAGCACACTTTGCCGGCGGGATCGATCCGCGCCACGCCGAGGTCACCCATTTTTTCCGACGCATACTTGACCTCGTAAAACGGCGCTTTCACCCCGCCGACCAGGCTGTGCTTTAGTGATATAACCGTGTAGGAATCGACCAGCAGGCGCAACTCGTCATAATCCAGATTGAGGACAGGCAAAACCTCTCCCGGCTTGGGTTTGGCAAGTATCCAGATATTGGGCGCCAGCAGGTCGGCGAGAGTATAATCGATTGCGCCCAGGTAGCGCGTGCGGGTCTGACCCGCCTCCTCGATTTTCGCCTCGAAATTTCCCTCCTTGCCGGAGAGGAAAACCTTTTTCGCGCCGCGCCCGGTATTCTCGGAATTCCACGAGGACAGAAGGGCGTAAGGCGGTTGCGCGGCAAAAACTTTTTCACTCTCCACCCGCATTTCCGTTTTTTGCCCCATCGCCGCCAGCAGCATGACAACATTTTCCTTGCAGATATAACTCTCGCGCCCCTCCCGCGCCTCTTTGCATATGGCAGTTTGCACATAACCGAGTTTGGTCTTCCCCATGTACATGCCATACCATAATTCGCCGAGGTTTTGCGCAATCATTTCCGGGGAGATTTCCGGATGCGGCGGCAGTTCGCGTTCGCCGGAGTGAGCCGGGAAGGAAAATACCAGCAGAAGCAGACAGGCAAAGAAAACTTTTTTCATTTTAAGCTCCCGAACCCGAAAAACCGAACTATCAGCAATGGTCACACGGTAAAGCAAGAGGCCGCCAGTGTCAATCCGAAACCACGGGTGGCGGGTCGCCACTGACTTATTACGCAAGCGCTTTTGTAAGCACCAAACTTTCGCGCTCCCTTCGTTCGCGGATTAACCTCTGCCGTGAGAACGTCATTCCCGCGCAGGCGGGAATGACGGTTCATACAGCGCCCTCTTGCCAAAGCCGCGCAACGGTGATATGATTCCGCTTTCATTATTGCCGGAGGCGCGCGGTTGTACATTTCCCGTTATCTGAAACCGGAATACGTCAGGCTGGGGCTGGTGCACGGCCACCGCGACGAAATCGACCCCGAAAAGGACGAAGCCAAGGAAAAGCTGCGCCTGAAAGAGGCGGTAGTGGAGGAGTTGACCGACCTGTTTGTCGAGACCGGAGTGGTGCGCAACCGCCACAAGTTTTTCCTCGATCTCTGGAACCGCGAGAAAAAGGCCAGCACCGCCGTCGGCGACGGCATCGCGGTGCCGCATGTGCGCAGTATGCAACCGCAGAAAATGGCTATCGTTTTCGCGCGCAGCGTCGACGGCGTGGAATACGATTCGCCCGACGGCGAACCGGTGCACATCTTTTTCGGCATCACCGCCCCGCCCTACGACGACAAGGCATTTCTCTATTTCTACAAGTGGATCGCGCAGAGTTTCCTGCAGGAAGACTGGCTGCACGGAGCGCTCCTGCACGCCGAAGACGAGCACGAAATCATCGGCATCCTATCTGGATTGCAGTGAATTTCCGCCGCCAGACCTTGAACGTCTCGTTTTCGTAGACCGGCGCGAAATCGTTTGGCAGAGGCTCCAGCCCCGCCACGCTCCTGTCTTTCGTCAGTACGATCAGGTCGAGCTTGCGGGTGATGCCGGGCGGCGTCGCGGCGAATTTTTCCAGCAGCCGCTTTTCCTCGCTCAACGGCAGCGCCAGCAGCCAGTTTTCGTAAACCGAGGACGCGGCGATCTTTCCGCGTATTTCCGGCGTATACTCGTCCAGGCTGGAAAACGCGTGCGCGCTGGACGCCTGGTATTTATTGAGCGACAGCCAGAAATTCAGGACGTAGCGCCGCTGGATGAATTCGCGGAACTGTTCCGTCGTCATGCCCAGCATTTTGCAGAACTCGATCAGCCGCGATTCGACCTCCGCGTCCGGCACGACAGACAGGAAGGGTTCGGCCAGGAACATTTCCCTGTCGCGGAAAGTCAGCCACCACGACATGAACTGGTGGTCGAAAGTCGCCGCCACCTTGACGCCGTAATAGTCGTCCTTCTCCAATTCCGCCGCCAGCGCCGCGAAGTCGCGCCGGTAATGGCGCAGCGAATCCCATTCCGGATAATCCCTGGTAGCACGCATGTGGTCACTTTTCCTCACCGCCTTGTCAGCGTCCTTATACGTGCCTTTCAAGGCGACAAAAAACAGGGCGACAACCAGTAATGCTTTCAGTGCCGCGAAAAGCCGAGCCCATTTCGGAAAACACAGCCGCGTGCGCTGCAGGTTTCCCGCCAGCATTTCCAGCCCCATCGCCAGCGCCGCCAGCAAGGCATACGACGTCAGCATGATCAGCCGCAAGCGGAAATGATAAGGCTGGGCGCATTTGCCAGTCGCGATGCAGAACAGCGGCAGTGCGAAAAAAGAAATCGCCGACAAGGCGGAAAGCAGCAGCAGCCCCTGCGAAATCGCCTTTTCCGGTCTTTCTTCAGGGAAATGCTTGCGGCGGTTAGCCTGATAAAACGCGGCCATAACCGGCGGCAGGACTACCGCCAGCAGGGTCTGTAAAATATTCGTTGCCTCGAACAGCGGCGCGAAACGGCTTACCGCAAAAATGCCAAACCGGCGCGGCACGTCCGGATTTTCACCCAGGCGCTGCCAGATAAACGGCGCGGAAAAAAGCAGGCACGCCCCGCCGCAGATGGCGAAATTGAGCAGCAATCCGCATCGATTTTCTTTTTTAGCGCCAAGCAGGAACAAGCCCTGTCCCGCCAGCACGGTCAGCATAATAAACGCGAGATGAATATCGGCCTGGATCAGCGCGGCAAATGCCAGCCCGGTTCCGACCCACAGGATTTTCCGTTTGCGCCAGTCTTCGCGAAACAGCAGCAACATTGCCGTGAGTGCGGCGAGGAAAAATATCTCGCTGACAAAAGGCCGCGGAATCCGCCAGCCCCAGAACCGGATTTTCATATCCAGCGGTTCGGAATTGAATTGCAACGCCCCGCACACCAGCAACACCGCCAGCCCCAGCGCCAGACTCCTGCGCGCGCCCAGCAGTTGAAACATTTTCGCAAACAGGAAAAACGCCGCCAGCGCGCAGAGGAAATCTCCGATAATGAAACCCGCCGCGCCGCACAGTCGGAAGAACAGCGCGTGCGGCAGAACCGAGGCGAAAGGAAAAGACCGTACGCCATTGCCGGCGTTTTCGTGCGTCACGCTTTCGCGCAGGTCGAAATCGCCCAGCGCTTTGATCAGCGGGAAATACTGGATGTCATCGCCGCGATAAAGCGCGCCGGTTTCCAGCGGCTCCTCCGGTCGCTCATAAGCGCGCAGCAGCCAGTAACTACCCGCCTTCGCCAGCACAAGCAGCACGCAGGCCAGCAGAAATAAATCGCGGTAGAAGGGCGGACGCTTGTCGGAACTAGGCAACGGCTCCATCGCTTATCCGTTCAGCCCGGTCAGGCGCTTGAAATTGCCGGAGAAAATTGCGATGCGCTCCTCCTGAGTCAGCGGTTCGGACAGGACGCAGTGCACGTACATCGCCGGGTTGCAGATGGGAAAATCGGTGCCGAACAAAATTTTATTGGCCCCCGCCAGGTCGACCGCCGCGCGGATAAAACCGTAACGCATCACGCCGCTGCCGGACAGGTCGAGATAAAGATTCGGGAAAGACGCCACCAGTCCCGTGCGTTCCATCATGAGTTGTTTGCCGTCGCCGGGGTGTGCCAGGACGACGTTCAGTTTCGGAAAATCGCGACACAACTTCGCCACCACCTCCAGGTTGCCGCAATGGATATTCACCGGCACGCCGAGTTCGGCGGCGAGGGCGTAGATACAGTCCGACCCTGCCGCCGCGTAATCGTCGCCGTAACCGTTGATATAGCCGACCAGTTCCCCCACCCAGCGCACGCCGTGCTTCTTTACGCAAGTCTCCAGTTCGCGGCAGCTTTCCTCCGCAAAACCGGGATGGATGTGAATGCCGGGATAATAAAAACCGCTGGCATCTTTCGCGATTTCCAGCGCCGCTCGGTTGGCCTTGACGACGTCGGCGAAAGAGGCGAATTTCTCAAAACTGATCACAGACCCGCAACAGCGGTCGACGCCGCAGCTTTTTTCAAAATCGAATCTTTCCGCCATTGAGGTGGGCGGCAGAAACCAGCCGTTAGCCAGCGCGCTCTTGTCGGGATGAGTATGACAGTCGATGATTTTGTATTGGCAGTCCTGATGCGTTATCATGTTTTACGCTTCCTTCTCGAATTTAATCAGCAGTTCCACTTTCAGTCCGTCTTTGCCCACGTGCAGCAGGTATTCGCCGGGCGAAATTTTTTCGATGTCCAGATGTCCCCGTGCATCGGTTTTCCCGGCGAATATTTTCCGTTGCTTTTTCGCTTCCGCCAGATTTACCGCCAGCTTCTCGCAGGCGCCGTCGCCGTCCTCCACGTCCAGCATCAGCCGCGCGTGCTCCCCGTCGCGGGGCACGACAATGATCCGCGCGGAAAGTTCGCCATAGGAAAACGTGCCTGCCGCCGCCTTCTCCCGGTTCAGCACCAGTTCGATCCGGCCCCAGTTTTCCTCTTCTTTCGGCGGTTCCGGTTCTGCGGAAAGACTGCGGAATTCCTTGCGGTTTTTCACTTCCGGCGGCAGTTGCGGCCATTGCGACGCGCGCATGGCCGAAGCGGCGCGGAGGTTGCCCACCACATGCGCGAAACAGGTTTCGCAGCACGCGATATGTTTTTCCACCGCCGCTGTTTCCTTGGGCGCAAGCGTGCCGTCGGCCAGCCGCATCAGCGCGGCGTCGGAGAGGCATTGCCCGCCGTCGCTTTTCCTCTCCGGCAGGGGTGCCCGCAACACCGCCTCGATCACGGAGGAAGTAGCCAGTTGCAAACGCTTGCACAGTTTCTGCGAGACCGGGCAGGACTGCAACCGCTGCCGCACTTCGGCCATTTTTTCCGGCGGCAGTTCCCCGTCCAGTAGCAGCGACAGTTCCTCGATCGAGACCAACGGCTTCATTTATTCTCCCATGACTTGTCGCGCATAGTGCATTTCCCCGCAAACAAAGAGGCAAAACATGCAAGGGACTAAGGCTCTAAGACTCTGGTCGAAGGTTTTCCTGCTTGCCGTAAGTTTTTCACAATCAGGCATTATCGATACCTAGCTTGTAAAAAAAATCTTAGTCCCCTAGTACCCTGTCAGTTTTGAATCACTGGATAGAGGCGTTTTAGCTTTATCCTCGCATCCGTGGTCGTAAATTGCCAGTTCACATATTTGCCTGCGC
>JAGUZQ010000082.1 GCA_020060765.1 Planctomycetota bacterium
CATAGTCGTCTCCTCTAGAGGAAGGCTGAATCCTTCCACCGTATGTATCGACCATTTGCCGCCTTCTCATTCATCCTTTTAGGGCTGACAGGGTACTAGAAAAAAACAGCAGCTTTCTCAGAGTACTGGTTATCCAGCAATATTTTTCGGCAGACGCTCCAGACTTCAGTCAAGTCAGAGTCGTCGAATACAGTTCGCTCGAGCAGTGGATAAAGCTCTCGGTAATATTTGAAAAACATTTTTCTTGAGGGCAGAGGACGGCTAATGGAAAGCGTATCCCTGAGGCATTGTGGGTTACCGACCAATCCGCCTTGCCAGGATTCCTGGCAGTCTTTCCGCGCCGGAAAAACATTATACGCCTCCCTGGTCAAGCGCTGCTGCCCTTTCCCAAAAAATACCTTCTCCAGCAGTCCCCACCCCCGTTCCGGATCAGGACATTCACGCGGCACGCCATAGCCAATCACCGCCACCGCGCCGGCTTTTTCATCCGCGTGTGGCAGCGGCACGAAAGTCCACTCCCGCGCGTCCTCGCCCAGCACGCGGGTAAGTTGGGGAACCATAATGGTAATTGCGCTTTTTTTCTGCTGCAGAAATTCCTGATAACCGGTCGGCAACTGGTTGGAATCGGCGCATAATCCCTCCCCGGCCAGCAGGCGCAGTTTTTGCATCAGCTGTAGAAAAGGCTCTTTGGCGAAAGAAACCCCGCCGATTTCATCGTAAAAATCGCCGCCGTGCTGCCACAAAAAGATGTCAAAAGAACTTCCGACATATGGGTTGAGTAAAAACGGAAACGGTGTTTCTTTTTTTAACCGGCGACAGGTATCGATAAACAGTTCCCAATCCCAGCCATTTTCCGGCACCCGGATTCCGGCTCGCTCAAAAGCAGGCAAATGCACATAACACCCGGCGGGGTTTATCACCTGCGGAATCAGAAGCAATTCGCCTGCCCTGGAGCAACACTCATTGGCAAACCGCGCATCCAGAGATTGCCTGATCCTCGCTGCCAGATTGCGCGGAGCAGGAATAAACAATTCCTCTATCCCGGGCAAGTGCAGTTGCAGAGTGGAAATTTGTACGCAGGATGAAGAGTGCCAGGCGTTTCCCGAAATCCCGTCGTGATGATCCAGGTGAGGTGCTGTCCTGATGGTTTCCGTTTCCGGCAGCCACCCCCAGAGCGCCGCATTGATATCTTCCTGAAATCGCAAAGCAAAGATGTTAGCAACCCAAAACGGTTTTTGCGGTTTAGCGTCCGTAGCTTTTCCCAAGACAAAGGTGCCGCTTCCCTGTCGCCGCTCTACCAGTCCTTCCCTAACCAGCAGACCGATACTTTTGCGCAGTGTACCGACAGAAACCGAGTATCTTTTTGCAAAATCTGGCTCAGTCGGCAAACACTCCCCGAGCATGAACTCGCCGGAAATAATCCCGTTTTTTATATTACGATATACAGATCTGTATCGTAATTCCGACATGGCTCCCTTTCATACATTATTCATTCACTAACAAATATACCATAAAGCTATTTACTAAGCAAATTATTAGTAAAGAATAAGCGTGAAAGATATACATTCACAATACATACATATGTGTGCTATCTCTCTCAGATCGCGATCTTTAAAAACCGCGCGAGGAACATTTAAGGAGCGGTTGGTATAAATGCCGAATGTTTTTATTTTTCGCCCCGGCGGCCGCATGGTTTGGTCGGCAAGCTAATAGCGGCGGCGGGGGGGGGTATTTCCGAATTATATGCGGAAATAGAGGCAAACGGAAATTGTCTCTTACTGGATAAGATTCAAATATATATCGGAGGTTATCAGGCTCTGTCGGCGCAGGCTTTCGCTGTAAGGAGGCGCTTGCGCCGACAGAGAAATGATTTTCTGGAGTGCTTTTTCTTCAAACTCCGTGATTGAGGTCGGAGGAAACCGGATCGTAGCGGCAGTGCGGAACCAGCGGATGTTCGTAGCCGCCGCAGTTGTAGATGCGTGGCGTGCCGGTAGTCTTGAACTTCACCACCACCGGCAGGGCAGTGTTCAAGCCGTCCGGCAGCTCCACTTCCAACAGTCCGTCGGAGAATTTGAACGGGCAGGCGGTTCCGGTGGCCAGCAGCGACACTGCTTCGACGCCGCATTCGAATTTGTAAATGCGCAGAGTTTTGCCTGGCCAACTGCGCAGGTGCAGGTAAATGGCGTCTTCTCGGAAAGTAAAACGCCCGTGATGGGTGAAATCGCTGTTGCCGATCGACGAATCGAACAAGTCCATATGGGCGGGAATCGTGCCCCTGATCGCTTCCTCGTTATCCTGCAGCCAAGCGCCGGCCTCGTCCAGTATCTCCACCGATCTTCCCGGAACCGAACCGTCGCCGCGTGGGCCGACGTTGAGCAGGAGATTGCCGTTTCCGGCCGAACATTGCCGCAGCATCTCCACCACCACGCGCGCGCTTTTCCACTCGTCATCCCCGGCGTGAAATCCCCAACTGTTGTTGAGCGTCATGCACGCTTCCCACGGATCGGCCGAGGGGGAAATATGTCCTTCCGGCGTGCCGAAGTCACCCTTGAGGGCGCAGCGGCCGTTAACGAGAATGCCCGGTTGCAGGCTTCTCACCATGGCGTTCAGTTTTTCCGCCTGCCAGCCGTTGGCGTCGAAGGGCCACCACCCGTCATACCACATCACGTCGATCTTGCCGTAATTGGTCATGATCTCGCGGATCTGGGCATGGACGTAGTCGATGAATTTCTGGTGATTCTTAGCCGGGTCATTCAGGGCGTCGGTGGCGTTGGGGGAGCAGGTCCAGTCGTTCAGTGAATGGTACAGCCCGATGCGAAGATTATGCTTGCGGCAGGCTGCTACGAATTCCGCCACGAGGTCGCGTCCGCATTTTTTAGGCGCGGTGAAATCGGTCAGCCTTGAATCATAGAGGCAGAAGCCTTCATGGTGCTTGGTGGTAAGTACGGCGTATTTCATCCCCCAGTCCTGCTTGGCTTTTTTCAGCAGCCAGTCGGCGTCGAACTTGTCGGGATTGAACTTCGCCGCCATTTTTTTGTATTCGTCCAGCGGCAGGTGTTCGCGTTGCAATACCCACTCCCCACGACCGAGAGAAGAATACAGGCCGTAATGGATAAAGAGTCCGTAACGCGCTTCGAGGAACCATTTCAGATCCGGTGCCATGATTTTCCTTTTCAAAAATGAGGCAGGTTGCCATCGGGAAGATATCCATATCTTTTACCATATTATATCGCTGAATCAATGCACGAAATCTGCGGGAAAATGGATAAAACACGCGAAAAGGAGGAAGCCGCCTTCTGGGGGGAAGGCGGCTTCATGGGAGAGAGAGAACTTCTCTGTTGGGATTTTTTTACGCGGCGGTGTCGATCTTGCCGGAATTACCGGAGCTTACCGCTTTGCCGCTGGAGTCGTAGCCGTAGTTGCTGTAACTGCTGACGCTGGTGTATTCCATCTGCAGGGAGATTTCCATGCGGTATGCCTGGATAGATTCGTAAACGCCTTCTTTTTCCTTGTTTTTATCCAGGCCGTTCTTGACGAAATCGTCGAGTCCGCCGAAAACGATTTCGTGGGTCTGGTCGATGCCGTCCTGGGTTTCCTCCGGAACGGTGCCGAGAATGCCCATAGCCTGGTCGAAACCTTTCTGGATGGCGGCGCCGATGTAGTCGGCGAAATTCTGGCGGCTGTCTTCATTGTCGCCGCCTTCGGCATACTGGCTGCTGCCGGGGAAAAAGCTGAGCGCGAAATCGAGGATGCGCTTGGCGGTGTTTTCCGGCGAGAACATTTCCTTCAGCGCTTCCATCGGATCGACCGCCGCACCATTTTCGGTCTGCGCGAAAGGATTGACCGCGTTGCCGCCGCTGGAGACCTGCATCAGCTCGAAACTGGCGCTGAGGGAAAAACTGGTCTGCTTGGTGCTGGAACCGTTGGCACTGTTGAGGGAGCTGATGGTCTGATAATTCAGTTCGAACTGGAATTTGGAATATTGCAGGCTATAGGATTGGTCGGGTGAAAGCTCTATGTCGTCCAGCCCCATGTCTTTCAGCAGATCAGACATGCCGCTGTCGGCGGAGGAACTTTTACCGTTGCCGCTTTTGCCCAGGTTAAGGGAATTGAGCAGGCTTTCCGGCAGATCGAGATAAGCCGCGCCCTTGTCTTTTGTCTCCGCCACAGCCGAATTGTCGGCGGCTTTTTCCACCGCGGGCGTCGACATGCGCATGTAACCCGGAAAAGAATTGCCAAACACCCCGTTGCCGCCTGATAAGCTGATCATTTTTCCACCTCCCATCCCAGTCCCGTTTTTTCCCGGCTTCCCTGCCGATATATTTATTAGCGGACATTGGCGCGGATTTCTTCAGTCGAAAAAAGATTTATTTTCAAAAGGTGTATGAAAAGTCGGGTTGAGGGCTCCTCAATGGAGTAAATCCTAAAGATTTACCCTTGTCATCTGAATGTATTTATCTCCTCTACATTATAGCCCTGCAGAAAATTGATGCGTTTCCCCTGAATAAAGGAGCGCCAATAAAAAGACCCGCGAGATTTTTCCGCGGGTCGCGTGTCAGAGACGCTTCCGCGTCTCGTTGTTGTTGGTACTGTTTCGGCGCCGATTTGGCTGTAACTATCTCCGAGTACAATTGATCGCCAAAAGCCTTAACATAATGAGCCAATGTGTGTTACAGAAAACGCTAATTGATTTCCATTCTCGCGAAAACCAAAATCAACGGAGACGGCTTGCGCGCAAGCATGCTCCTCGACATTTATGTCATAATGTCAACAACATGCTGGCTAGAATATACCTACAAATATGTTTATTTTCAAAACAATTCGTGGGGCCATTACGGCCAGCTGTATTCATTACAGTAATCTACCACCCCCAGAGGGGGTGGCCTTAAGAAGCCCCCCAGAGGGGGGCGTAAACGCGGGAAAGCCCCGTTGGGGCTGTTCGGTCGCTTTACTCCAAGTCCAAACTTGTTTGCTGTGCCTCAAACGTCTCTTGCTCGCGGATGTACTGCCGTATGGTCGCCTCGTCCAATCCAACCGTGCTGACGCAATATCCGGTGGCCCACAGGTGCAGCCCCGTCATTCGGCGTTCGACAATCGCACGATGCAGACAAACCGCGCTTTTCCCCTTCAGAAATCCGACCGTGTATGCCACGCTGTACTTGGGCGGTATCCGCAAGCAGAGGTGGACATGGTCCGGCATGGCATGCCCTTCCATCAAGTCCACGCCTTTTTGCCGACACAAAGTCTGGAGGATTTCCCCCACCAACTTTCGCCGACTGCCATACAACGCCTTCTTCCGATACTTGGGCACAAACACCACGTGGTATTTGCAATCCCAGCGAACATGCGCTAAACTTTCCCACTCGTGCATAGGCTTCTCCTCTTCCCTGGCCACAGGGCTTTCCCAGAGGAGGAGCCTATTTCGTTTTTCGCGTCCCCGGAACGGTAAAACCTATACGGGTCACACGGCCAGAGGCCGTGGTTTTAGAAGATAATAAATCTTCCTCGCCCGCATGCGTTGGCGTTTCCTCCAACTCGATATCGATCCGATCGAAGGTGATCTTCCGCCGCAGGATGAGCAACTTCATCAGAATCGGGGCGGGCAGCGTGGTCAGCACCGAGAGCACAATGATGGCGTTGAAGAACTGCGCGTCGAGAATGCCGAGTTCGAGCCCGACCGCCGCCGCCGCGAGCGTGGCGGAAAGCTGCGGCACGGTCATCAGCCCGGCGCAGAGGCCTTTTTCGTGCGTGAACCCCGACAGGCGCATGGCGAGCCACCCGGACAGCATTTTGCTCGCGATCAAGCCGGTGACCGTCAGGACGACGATGGCGGCATGGCCGTTTCCGGACCAGAGGACGCGCAGGTCGGACTGCATGCCGATGGAGAGGAAGAGGAACGGGATGATGAGTCCGTAGCCGATACGTTCCAGCCTCCGGTGCAGCGCCCGCTCGTCGTGCTGCACCGCCTTGACCCGCGCCAGTCCCATGCCCGCTACGAATGCCCCGACTACGACGCTGACTCCGATCAACTCGCCCACGAACACCACGATCAGAACTGTCAGCAGGAAAAAAGTGATCTGCGTCTCGTCGCCGGACTTGATGCGCCCCAGCAGCAGGGTTCCCAAACGCGGCACCAGCCAGAAAGAAAGGAGGATATACAGCAGGATGATTGTCAGAAACACCGGCAGAAATGCTCCGCCCAAAGCGTCCGGAGGAATGTGGTCGAACAGGCTGATGGAATACACGTCTTCTGGCACCTGATGGCGCTTCATCTGCACGCAGACCGCCAGTAGCACCAGGCTCGCGACGTCGGTGATAACCGTCGAGGCAAGCACCGCGATGCCGAAGCGGGTCTGCTCGATCCTGAGTTCCCGGATGACGGGAAAGACCACGCCTACGGAGTGGGACGCAAACAGGGAGGCATACATCAACTTGCCGATCAGATCGTCCGGGCGAAAATACGCGTAAACGAGATATCCGGCGATTGCGGGAACGGCAAACGTCAACAGACTCAGCCAGGCGACCGCCGTCTTCTCCCGGCGGACGATGCCCAGATCCACCTCCATACCCGCCAGCGCCATGAGAAAGATCAACCCGAGCATCCCGATGCCGTCGATGGTGGCGAGCATCTGCGGCACAGGGTAGCCGCGGGCAAAATGCGTGGCGAGCAGGCCGATCAGATCCAGCGCGTTGGGGCCGATGACCATGCCCACCAGAAGCAGGCTGATAACGTGCGGCACGTGCCAGCGGCGCAGCACCTGCGGCACCACGGCGGCCAAAGCAATCAGGATGAGGAAAAGGATCAGATAGGTGAATCCGGTCATGGATGCGTCTCCTTAATGCACGCATCCTCGCGACGCGTACGAAACTGTATTGCAGTATCCCCATTTCTCATCTCAAGCCCCGCTACAATGCCACCGGGACGTCAAAAAACATCGGCGGTCCGGTTATTCGGCGATTTGGGAGTCACCGCCGCCAGCATTCGCGATAATAGACACAGACACATCGAAAGGGCGGCCTCGGCGGATTCGACGGATGACAAACTCGCAATCGGCGATGACTATCTTGTCGCCGATGCGAATGGGAGCCGTCGCTTGCGATTCAAGCCATGAGGCCAGAGTGCCTTTCCTTTCCGACAGTTTCCGCCCAAGGGCGGTTTCGATCTCCTCAAGCGCCGCACCGCCGCCGATCATCCAGGTGTTTCCGGCAAGGCGATGAATATGGCGGGGCAGTCGGTCGAATTCGTCCTCCAGTTCTCCCACCAGTTCCTCGACAATATCCTCCAGGGTGATCAGCCCCAGAGCGTGGTTGTCGCGATCCCGCACAACCGCCATATGCACATGCTGCTCGACAAAGGTTTTGAGCAATTCGGAGCACGGCTTGTCAGGCGTTACGAAATGCACCGGATGAACGATCCCTTCCAGTCTGGGACAGTTCGAATTCGTGTGCATGAAATACACCAGTTCCTTGAAATTGACGTAACCGATGACATTCCGGCGATCGTCTCCTTCGCAGATCAGGAATCGAGTGTGAGCGTCGATATGCGCGGCGATCAATGCCTCATGAACGGTTTGCGCCGTGGAGAACATGGACACTTGTGCAAGGGGAATCATCACCTTGCTGGCCGGGATGCTGGAGAGGTGAGGCGCGGTACGGATAATACGCTCCTGATGGCGTCCAATCTCCTTGGAAAGCCGTGCCATAGCGGCCAGTGAGGCGATCTCGTCAACCGTATTTGCACGTTCCGGATGCGCGTTTCCGTTTTCAAAGGGGCGGTTCAGCCAATAAATAACGCGGATCACGGGCGAGAAAACCCGAATGGCGACCGAAAGCGGCGTTGCGATCAGCAGCGCCATTTTCCGGTTGTAACGAACCCCCAGCGTTTTGGGGAGAATTTCCGTATATTGCAGCATCAGAAAAGTAAACGCCAGGGAAAACACCCAGATCCAATCGTCTCCGAACAATTCGTCGAATTGCGCTCCGGCAATGGAAGCGCCTATGGTATGGGCGGCCGTGTTCATGATGAGGATCACCGCGATCGGCCGTTCAATATTGCGCTTGAATCCCTGCCAGATAGCGCCCGTTCCCGGATGCTTGTCCGTCAGTTCGGCGACCTGTGCCGGAGTCAAGCTGAGAAGCGCCGCCTCCATCAGGGAACAAAAGGCCGAGATAGAAAGGGCCATCATTACACTAACGATGAAGATGCTCATTACAAGAAAGTCCTCCCAAGAAGATTGTACGCATCGGCTTGCAGACCATGACGGACGAGGCGCTTACCGGAATACCGGGCGCAATGGCCACAACTTCACGAGACGCCGTCATGTATTGTATATGGCATGCTTTTCGACGCCATCCTCTCCATTGCCGCCAAACGATCCGCCTCACGATCGCATTCAATGTAACGCCTGATCCAAGGCCATGACCAACCGTCCCTGTTTGAACAGGCTGATTCGCCGGGTTGATTCCGAAATCACGATGGACAAGGCCCGTGTCGCCACGGTGATCGCCAGCGCTGCGGCATGGCGCGCCCCGAGCCCGGACTCCAAAGACTCCGATGCGTTCTCGGTCTGAATATGGCTGCCGGCGGACATGATCACGCCGTCCCCGCGGATCAGAAATGCGCCGTCAATCCGCGAAAACTCCTTGATGGTCTCTTCCAGGCTGGGATCGAGGATATTGCGCTCGTTTTCGGGGTATCCCCGAAACGGGTTCATCACCAACTGCTGGCAACGCCGCCGAATGTTGTCGTAGTCGCCGAGCACGAAAATCGCACCGACCGGCGAGCCTTCCCGGCCTTCCCGCGCCAGCGCCGCGGCAATGTGCAGGATCCGGTCGAGCACATGGCCGCCGATGTCGCTGGTTTTCAGTTGGGCCCGAAGCGACAGCAGGATATGAAATTCCTCGGCGACATTGATGATCTCCATGGCCTGCAACGTGCCGGCGGACGGATCCCCGGAGAGACATACGACCGTGTCTCCCTTGTCGATCAGCCCGCGGGAGAGCGCAAAGAGAAAAGCAAGTTTGACTCGGTGTGCGCGCCGCAAACCGAGAAGCGGAACCGCCAGCACCGTTCCGCGCTTCGGTTCGCCCGATGTCTTGCCTCCACCGGTGACCTGGATGAGCTGCACGCCTGACGGCAGCGCGTCGAGAAATTCGAGCTCCGGCACATCGTCGGCCAATAGCATCAAAGCTGTGGCGCGAGTCTCCTTCGCCACGGCGCAAGCATGCAGGGCCAGCGACCGGCATACGCGCAATTTCCGGCGATCGACCGCGATGGCGGAGGTTGCTTCAGCCGGTTCTTGCAGAATCGCGTATATCTGCTCGACCGATGACGCCGCCGACATCCGTGCCAGCATCGCCGGATCGCGGAGCGAGCGGGCAAGTTCGGCGAGCATCCGGATGTGATCGTCGGCTCGCGTCTCTCCGCACAAGCTCATCACGACAAGAATGACCGGAGTCTCATTCGGAGCATTCCATGGAATTCCTGTCGGGCTATAGCCGACGGCGAGTATCTGTCTTCCGTAACCCGGCAGCACGGCGTGCGGGAGCGCGATGTGCGGGGCAATGCGGGAACTGACCGATTGCTCGCGTTCCATGATGGCCTGCATTACCGTGTCATAATCCAAGTCCGCGTCGTCGCGGCAAAGCGCGGCGGCCAGTTCCTCCAGTGCCGCCATTTTTGCGGTTGCTTGTAGCACCAAGGTCCGCGACGGTTTCAAATACTCGCCTAGCGGCATTGGAGCCCCCTTTGTCTGGCCGTGCTCATCCGTGACGCCCATTTCCATCCGTTGACGCCGGGAATTCACCATCAGGACATTTCCCCGCCTCGACTCGCCCGTTCGCGGTACCAGGAATACAGAACCGGCGTGACGAAGATGGTGATAAATTCCAGTGTCATGCCGCTGACGATCGGCAGCGACATGGGGATCATCACGTCTGCGCCTTTACCTTGCGAAGTTAGTACTGGCAAAAGCGCCAGCACGGTTGTGGCCGTCGTCATCAGGCAAGGCCGTATGCGTTTTGCGCCACCCTCAATCACGAGCTTCCGGATTTCTTCGCGCGTCCCGCCTTTCTTTCCCTTAAACAATTGCTCCAGATAAGTAATAATGATAACCGCATCGTCTGTGGCAATACCGAAGAGCGCGATAAAGCCAACCCAGACAGCCACGCTCAGGTTGTATTCGCGCAGGTGGAAAACTTCGCGCAGATTGTGGCCGAAAACAGACATATCCAGAAACCATGGCTGGGCAGCCAGCCACAGCCCGATAAAGCCAGCCGACCAGACCACCGCGGTCTGACCGAAAACCAGTGTAGTCACCGCAACATTGCGGAATTGAAAATAAAGGATCAGGAAGATCACAAACAGGCTGACCGGCAGAACGATGGCGAAACGTTTCTGAAAATTAAGCTGATTCTCGTAGGTGCCGGAAAAACGGATGTGCATGCCGGGCGGGAAAACGAGGCGACCGTCCTTCTGGCGTTGGGCAATGACGCGCTGCGCCGCCTCCACGACGTCGACTTCGGCGAAGCCGGGATTCTTGTCAAACAGGACATAGCCCACGAGGAAGGTGTCTTCGCTCTTGATCTCCTGCGGTCCCGGCGCATAGACGATCCGGGAGAGTTGCGACAGGGGGATCTGCAGCCCTTCGCTCGACGGAACCAGCACCCGCGCCAGCACCTCGGCCGAATCCCGCAGCTCGCGCTGGTAGCGTACGCGCACGGGGTAACGCTCCCGGCCCTCAACCGTGGTCGTTGCCCGCCTGCCTCCGACGGCGATCTCGATTACGTCCTGCACGTCCCGGATATTGACCTTGTAGCGGGCGATTCGCTCCCGGTCGATTTCGATCTCCAGATAGGGCTTCCCGACCACGCGGTCAGGAACGACGGCGTCGGGGTTGACGCCCGGAACCGTCTTCAGCGCCTCCGCGATATCCTGGCCGAGTCTTTCAATCTCCTCAAGATTACGGCCGAAGACCTTGACACCCATCGGCGCGCGCATGCCGGACTGGAGCATCACGATGCGCGCCGCAATCGGTTGCAGCTTCGCCGCCGAGGTGCTGCCGGGCACGACCGCCGCTTTCACGATCTCGTTCCAGATGTCGGCGGCGGAGCGGATTTGCGGCCGCCACTGACGGACGCGCACGCCCGTGACCGGATCCGGCGGACTGTATTCCGGCTTGTAGGCGATTACGGTTTCGACCATCGAGACCGGCGCCGGATCAATGGCGGTTTCGGCGCGTCCGATCTTGCCCACAACCGATTCGACCTCGGGGATGGCGCGGATGGCTCGGTCCTGCAGGGCGACGATGTCCAGCGCCTCACCGATCGAGGCGTGCGGCATGGTGGTGGGCATGAAGAGGAATGACCCTTCGTCAAGGGCGGGCATGAATTCGCGGCCGAGGCCGGGGAAGCGATGACTCGCTGCCGACCAGACGCTCAAGGAACGGATCTTCTCCTCGGGCACGCCAGCTTTCCCAACGCCTTTAGGTATCCAGCCGAACATCCCGTCGAACCCGAGCCAGATCATGAAACCAAAGACGGTCATGGCGAATGGAATGCTGAGAAAAGCTTTCTTATGCCGCAAAAACGAACCGAGCAACTTGGGATATATTTCGATCACCAAGACGCGCGCCGCCGTCCAGGCGAGGTTGATGCCGAAGACGAACAGGATATTCCGCGTCAAGCCGGTCGCATGGCCTAGCGGCATCCAGTGCAGGGTCAGGATCGCGAGAACCAGCAAAGCGGCTATCCCACAGACGATGAAGGACATCCGCTTGCGAAGGCTCCCGGGAAGACGGTGCTCCGCCAGAAGCAGAGCGCCGCCCAGCACCAGCGGGAAGCCGCCCCAGAATTTCCACAGAAGCATGGTCGCCAGGCCGACGAGGAGAAGACCACCGCGCGCGGCGAAAAGCGCCTTGCCACCGATCCTCCGGCGCGTGAAAAGGATATGCGCCACCGCGGGCAGCACCGTCAGCGCCACGAAGACCGAAGCGAAGAGGCAGAAGGTCTTGGTATAGGCCAGCGGTCCGAACAGCTTGCCCTCCGGGCCGGTGAGAACGAAGACGGGCAGGAACGAAACGAGCGTCGTGGCGATGGCGGTCACCACGGCGCTGCCAACCTCGCAAGAGGCGCGGTAGACGACCTCCAGCGGATCCTCGTCCGGCCGGGCTTGGTCGAAATGGCGCACGATGTTTTCCGTGAGCACAATCCCCATGTCCACCATCGTGCCGATGGCGATGGCAATGCCGCCGAGACTCATCAGGTTCGAGTCGACCTTGAAGATTGACATGAGAATGAACGCCATCATCACTGCCAGCGGCAGGTTGGCGCAGATCAGCAGGTTGGAGCGGAAATGCGCCAGCAGGATGAATACGACGAAGCAGGTGATCAATACCTCCTCCACGAGCGCCTCTTCCAGCGTTCCCAGCGTCTCGTAGATCAAACCGGTTCGGTCATAGAACGGCACGATCCTGACCTGCGTTTCCCGTCCGTCGGGGAGAAGCTTGCGCGGCAGACCGCTTGTGATCTCGGCGATTTTTTCCTTCACCCGGTTGATGACCGCCAGCGGATTTTCGCCGTAGCGGACGATCACCACCCCGCCCACCGCCTCGGCGCCCTCTTTATCCAGCATACCGCGCCGCAGCGCCGGCCCGAGGCGCACCGTGCCGATATTGCGGACATAAATCGGCACTCCGTTCGTTGTCTTCAGGAGAACGTTTTCCACATCGGCAACTGATTTGATGAAGCCTTTGCCGCGGACGATGTATTCGACGCCGTTGTGCTCCAGCGTCTCCGCGCCGACATCGATATTGCTTCGCTCCATCGCCATGAACACATCCTGGAGCATGACACCGTGCGCGCGCATGGCATCGGGATTCACGTCGACCTGGTATTCCTTGACGTAACCGCCGATCGAAGCGACTTCGCTCACCCCTTCGACGGATTGGAGTGCATAACGAACATACCAATCCTGAGTGGAACGCAATTCCTGGAGGCCGAAGCCTTCGCCTTCAAGCGTGTACCAGAATATCTGGCCGAGCGCCGTGGCGTCCGGCCCCAGCGCGGGAAGCACTCCCGCAGGCAGACGCTGCTGCGCGATGTTAAGACGTTCCAGCAGACGCGACCGCGCCCAATAAAAATCGACCTTTTCGCGGAAGATGACATAAACGGTGGAGAAGCCGAACATGGAAAAGCTGCGGACAGTCTTGACTCCGGGCACTCCCTGGAGCGTGACGGTCAGCGGATAGGTGACCTGGTCCTCCACATCCTGGGGCGAGCGTCCGGGCCATTCCGTGAAGATGATCTGCTGGTTTTCGCCGATGTCGGGGATCGCGTCCACCGGCACCGGGGCGGTCGGCAGCCACTCGAGGCCATGGTCGAACGGCATGACATAAAGCCCCCAGCCCGTGATGAACAGGGCCAGGAGAAAGACGACCAGCTTGTTTTCCAGGCAGAACCGGATGACGCGATCGATCAGGCCGGGGTTACTCTGCGGAGGCGGCAATTGGGCGGTCATGGATTACTCGCCCTCCTGCAGCGTGGCTGTAACCTCGCCGCAACCCGGCATTTTTGCGCCGAAATAAGGATTCTGAATGTCTTTTCGGTCGGAAAGCCAATTCGCGCCTTTGTCCTGAAATGCCATGGGACAGTGGAGAATATACAATCCGGCCCGATTGACCGGTCCGAATCGTTTGGAGGCGGTGATCAGACTTTCAGATAAGAGCGAGAAAGCCGTCCGCTGTGCGTCGATATCCTTGGCTTCGGCAATGGCAGCGGTCTGCTTTTGCAGAACCGCCGCTTCCTTCATCCATGCCATATGGGTTTCACCCTGCAACAGCGTCATGTCAATCTTCGCCAGAACCTCATCCAGTTGTTTCGCGGCTTGGACGGCAGCTTGGTGGTTATCTGAAAAAAGCGCACGACTGACCGAAAAATAGATTTGCAGCACGGCGTCGAACTGTGCCCGGAATTCGGCCGGAGACTGCAAGCGAATTGTTTCTGCTTCGGTTTTTGGCGAGTCCGGCGTACCTGCGGAGTGTCCGGCATGCGGATCGGCAACTTGCACGGTATGTCCCGCATGGCCGGTTTCCGGGGGTCCGCCTGCCGGATGCATCATCGAAGACTTGCCCTTGATCTGCAACGAGGCATCGAGCTTGAACGCGCCTTGCACCACGACCTCCTCGCCCTCTTTCAATCCAGAGCGCACCACGTACCACTCTCCGACGCGGGGGCCGAGTTCGACAGTCCGGGCTTCATACGTCGGCATCTCCCGCCCCGGAACCGCCACGTAGACGACGGCGCGCGGCCCGGTCAGAAGCGCGGCAGATGCGGGCACAAGAAGCGGCGGTGCTTCGGCGTCATTCTTCGCATAGCCGAGTTGTTCCGCCTGGACAAGAGCCATGCCGCAGAGGTCGCATGGCGCGGCGGTATCCTTGATCACCTGGCCGTGCATGGGACAAATCCATTTCCCCGCGAGTTCGGGCGCAATTGGCTGCCCGGAGCCGGCCACGTGCATCTTAACGGTCGCCCGGACGAACATGTTGGGTTTGAGTCGGCCATCGGCATTATCGGCCAGGACCCGGATTTTTACCGTACGCGTTTCTTCGTTCAACACGGGGTCGATAAACGAGATCCAGCCCTTGAACGCCTCATCCCCATACGCGTCGGTCTTGAATTCCACCTCCTGACGGTAACGCAGCCAGGCCAGATCCTGCTCGTATGCGTCGAGGCGCACCCAGACCCGGGACAGGTTCGCCACCGTATAGAGCGGCGTACCCTTCTCGACATACGCTCCTTCCGTGGCTTCCTTCTTCACGACAATCCCGCCGATCGGCGAACGGAGGGTCAACGCGGCTGATGGCTTGCCTGCCTTTCGGATTTCCGCCAACTGCTCCTCGGCCAATCCGAGCAGGATCAGCTTCTCCCGCGCCGCCTGCGCGGTCAGTTCCGCGCTTTCGCGCATGCCGCCCGTTGTCGAACCGGCCGTCTTTTGCGCGAGCAGATACTCTTCCTGCGCCGCATAGAGTTCGGGGCTGTAAATTTCCACCAGGTGGTCGCCGGCCCGCACCGGAATGCCGGTATAATCCACAAAAAGCCGCGTCAGCCGCCCAGCCACGTAGGCGGAGATGGTTTTTAACTGCGTCTCGTCAAAATCGACCTTGCCGACCAGCCGGAGCTGCGCCTCCGCCCGACGGCGTTCGAGTTTCGCGGTCTCCACTTTGGCGAGTTTCCTGGCCGTTTCGGTGACGGCCAGAATACGCGGTCCTTCGTCTTCCGTTTTGCCGATTTCGGGAATCAGGTCCATGCCGCATTTCGGGCATTTGCCCGGCGCCGGCAGGTGAAGTTCCGGATGCATGGCACAGGTCCAGGATTGCGCGGCAGCGTCCGGTGCAGAAGCCGTTTGCGATGATGGTGCCGTACTCCGCCGACCGATGTACAAAACGATAAGGACCAGAATCGCGGCTGCGGCAATACGAACCGCTTTGTTTTTAGATAGCGAGGAGACGGTTGGCTTATTCATCGCGACAGCTCTCCATTCATGGTTTTTTCTCCGGGATCAGGTTCATGCCGCATTTCGGGCATTTTCCCGCCGCAGGCAGATGGATTTCCGGATGCATGGGACAAGTCCAGGACGCGATCGGAAGATTTGTCTCCGGTTTGGCCGCAGGAGCAGGGGGCGTATTCGCTCTCCACACGGCAAAAACAATTGCCGCAAGAACCACCGCCGCTATGATATAGATGATCTTGCGCAGAGCCCCTGACGAAGTGTTTTCCGTGTTCATGGCATATCTCCGTCCCTATTTTTCCTCACCGCGTGAAATCGTGTCTGAATGCTTGCGCAGGTTCTGGGCCGCCATCATCTCCAGTTCGCTCAACCGGATCAGGCGGTCGGCGCGGGCGCGTTCCGCCATCACGCGAAAGGCGAGCAGCGTGCGTTGCGCCTCCACCACATCCATGAATTCGGCTTGGCCGCCGGCAAAGGATTTCTGCAGGGATTTTAAAGCCTCTTCCTGCTTCGGGAGCAGCGTTTCACGGGCGAGAACCAAACGGCGATTCGCATCCTGATAGTAATAATACGCTTCTTTCAATTCCGTCGAAAGCTTATTGGCGAGCGCCTCCTGCTCTTTTTCCGCCTCCGCCATTTTTGCTTCCGCTTCCCGGAGTGCGGCGTTATTTTTGGCATAATTGAACGGTAGCGTCATTTCAAGCATGGCTTCGACGGGGTAATCCCTTTCTTCCATGGGCGGACCGCCCTCCATACGCATCTGGCGGACCCCGATCATGAACATGGGGCGGTATCCGGCCTTGGCCTTGCGTCTGCCCGCTTCGGCCGCATTCACCATTTCGCGGGCGGCGCGAAGTTCGGGGCTATCCGCCGCGAGCGCGTCCAGCAATTCCCGCTCGTCCAGTGCCGTAAGCTCTTCGGTGACGGTACGAAGCGACGGCCAGACAGCCGATGCTTGCGGGCCGCGTCCCAGTGCTTCGTTCAAACGGGCGGACAATACCGGCCTCATCGCCTCCATGCCCGCCAGTTCGGTTTCCATTTTGGCGAGTTCCGCCTGGAGGCGAAGCAGACTCGGGTGGTCCGCGGCCGCGGCCGCATAGCGGCTGCGCAACACGCCTTCAATATCCCTCGTCAACCTGATTGATTCCTGCTCGGCGACAATGGCACGCACCAGGTATTCGCACTCGTGGAAAACGCTCTTGACTTCGTAAAACAACCGGAGCTTTTCCGCCTCGAACATGTGCTGCCGGGCAAGCGCCTCGCGCGTCGCGATGTCGCCCTCGGCGCGGAGCATCCCCGGCTGGGGAAATTCCTGTTTAAATCCGAAACGGTGTTCCGGCGTCTCCACCTGGGTCAGAGCCTCATACCATAATTTCGGGTCAGGGAGGGCGCGGGCTTGCGGAATTTTTTCGAGCGCCGCTTTCCAACGGTAAAACGCCGCCTGAAGATTCGGATTGCGGCGCGCTGCATAATGAATGCATTCATCCAAAGTGGCGGATTCATTGGGGTCGCCCGACGTTTCATTCTGAGGTTCGGAGATTGCAGGGTTCAGCGCGTTCGCCGCCGTTTGTATCCCAGAGACATCCGAAGCGGACCGCCAGGGAAGTGGCTTTGCTCTCTCCGTCCTGTGATGATCCGCAACGGGCTTGCCGGTTCGCGGAGAAACAATTGCGGGCAGGGAATCGTCACGAATCAGCAGTATCTCGGCCCGGTAATCGGAGCGCATCTGCCGCTCGATGGGCAACGAACATCCGGCGATAAACAGAACCGGCATAAACAGGCCGACCCCAAACACCCATCGTATCGATTTCATCGTACCGCTCTCCCGGGTATGAATATTTATGTAATGCGGGCCGTCATTTCGGTCTCTATCCTTGTACAATATGCGGCGCATGCCTGAAAATCGCAAGGAAAACGTTCATTTCGACAGGATCATGACAACGATAACGCGATAATGACCCGCTCTACAAGCGCGCGTTACGAAATCCTGCCCCCCTAAACGGTAGTGATTCGAACGTGCTTTGCCGACGCGAGGTAATAGGTTTCGTTAAGAAGAAATTGCCAACCGCATGACATCGAGTATCATGACTGCCGCATATCGAAAAGGCGGCAAACTTCCTCGGCCGATGCCGCATTGGCTATCGTTCCTGCGAACGCGGAATCGTGAAAACGCCGGGCCAACTCGACCAGCGATTTCAGGTGATGGTCAGGCGACTGGTCTTTCGGGCTAAGCAGCGCCAGCAGGATGCGTGCCTTGATTTTCACGCCCGGAAGTTCCAATGAACCCCGACCAACGATCAGCACCGGCTGCACAAGATCTTCGCAATGTCCGTGCAGCAATACGATCCCATCCGCCACTTCGACGGGATACGCGACGGCGGAAGCCGAAAGAAGGCGGTGAGACTCGGAGATGAGGCGTGCCCTTCCGGGGAAGGCAACCTCGATCATGCCGCGCAAGGCCTCGCCAAGATCGACGCCGTTATCGATGTCTACCGCATGAAGGACAAACGCTTCGGTGTCGGCGTTATCGTCTTCCGGCCGGAAACAGTCTTCGTCCGTGGTCAGTTGTGGGTAAGCGACCAGCAGATTGGCTTCGGGGAATCTGGACGCCAGGGTTTCCGGCAATCGGTCAACCGTGGGCGTCCAGAGCACGCCGCTACGGCGTTCGCCGGGCAGCAGGATCGTATCGCCGTCGGCGACATCGGCGAACAGCCGGGAGCGGGTCTCCCCCAGCGATTCGGATTCGACAAACGCCACGGGGCGGGACGGGCGTGCGGACTCCACGACCCGCCGCAGTTTCGCCGAGTCCTTGCCGGAAAGATACACGCGCATCTCCGCCCCGATCTGACGCGATAGGTATTTGGCGTCACGCAACAGCAAGGCAAGGTCTCTTCGCCGCTCGGCCAGGGGATGGAGCGGAAACAGCAGCCGCCGGGTCGTGTTGAGCGGGCGGACGAGACGGCAGAAGAACAGGCGCGAAGGGCAGGCTTCCAGCAAGTTATCCATGACGGTTCCGAAAACCCGCGAGCGGACGGAATGTTCGTATCCCCACCCGACCAACGTCGCACCAGGGCGCAATTCCTTCGCTGCATGGACAATCCCGTCGGACACGTTGAGGTCGACCCGGACAGACGGGTGGACGGGGATATCGGCGGCGGCGGCATGGGAAAGGCAGTGCGCCAGAAGTTTCTCCCCTTGCGTGACCGCATCATCCGTCTCGGCGTCTTCCTGCACGATGGTAAGCGGGTGTATCGTGTCGGGAGCGGAGGTGTCGCGCAGAAGGAAAGCCAGATCGAGCAACCGCGTCGCATATTCGGGATTCGCCACGGGCACCAACAGGCGTTGCGCCGAGACAACGGCGCGTTCGCGGGGCAGGGTTTGCCCGGCAAGCGCCCGCCCGTGGCGGTCCACCATCCAGGAACCGAGCGGGCAAGTGACCATGATCATCGCGATGGCGCCGTTGAGGACGGTCTCGTCGAAGATTTTCAAATCGTACCCGACCAGCACGGCCGCCAGGGTGGCCGCCGCCTGCACCACGCTCAACCCGAACATCACCTTGCGGGAATCTCTGTCATAGCCGCAGAGCTTTCCGGCCAGCCACGCCGCCGCGTATTTCGTCGCGATCACGGTAGCGACCATGGTTGCGGCGACGAGCCAACTGCGCGGGTTGGCGAGCAGCGCCCCCGGATCGACCAGCATTCCAACCGAAATGAGAAAGAACGGGATGAACAGGGTATTCCCGGCAAAGACCACCCGGTTCATCAGCACACTGTGCTCGGGAATCAGGCGGTTAAAGGCCGCCCCCGCCAGGAACGCGCCGATAATCGGCTCCATCTTGGCGAAATGCGACAGGTAGGCGCAGCCGCAGACCGTGGCGAGAACGAAGAGGAACTGCGCGCCGCCGGTTTCAGTGACATTTTCGAAAAACCAGCGCGTGAGCCGCGGGATGCCCCACCACGTGAGCGCAACCAGCGCGGCCATGCCGACGCCGATTCCCGTCCAAAAGGCCACCCCGAGACTGGCTCCGCGCGCTGAATCGGCGATAACGGCCAGGACAAGCAGGGCGAGCGTGTCGGTGAGGATGGTCGCGCCCACCGTGACGGCGACCGGTTCGGTGCGCGAAATGCCGAGGCGGCTGGCCAGGGGATAGGCCAGCAGCGTGTGCGAGGCGAACATGCTGGCGAGAAGAATCGAGGTCGTCCAGTCGAATCCCAGGACATACCTTCCCACGAGCGTGCCAATGCCCTGTGGGATCGCGAAGGTGAGCAGGCCGAAGAGAATGCTGCGCTGTCGGGTGCGGGCGAAGCGATGCAGGTCGATCTCCAGCCCCGCCAGAAACATGATATACAGAAGCCCCACGCTGCCGAACAGGGTCACGGCGGAATTGCGCGCGAGAACGCCCAAACCGTTCGGCCCCAGCACGGCACCTGCTCCGAGAAGCAGCACCAGATCCGGCACCCGCAACCGCTCCGCCAGGAGCGGGGCGGCCAGCATAGTCATTACCAGAATCGTGAACACCAGGATCGGATCGTTTAGCGGAAACACTGTCGAGCTCCTGTGAGAAGACTATGACATTCTTCCTATCGATGTCATGCGCATCATCGCATGATAACAAAACGCATGGAATTTCGTAAACCATTATTTGCATGGAGTTCTGTCAATAACGCCAGCGGAAATTCACGACGCCCCAGGGAGGCGTTCACTTTCGCATTACCAACAGCAGTCATCCGGTGTCCTTGCGCTTCAGGCACATTGAGAATATTCTGTGTATATAGGCTTCATCGCCAAACATCGGAACGTTCAACTTGTCTTCCAAAACATGTTGCGCCGAAGTAGGGTTACTGAATCAACGATTTCCCTTCTCAATTTTAGTATCGCCGTAAACAGCACGAAAAACTCCAGCCTTCCGAGCAGCATCCCCGCGATCTGTGCCCAGAGAATGGGAGCAGGCAGATTCGGGCTGGTGACGCCGATGGAAAGGCCGACCGTGCCGAGGGTGGAGGCGTATTCGAGCAGCGCGTCCTGCAATCCGAAGCCATAGGCCACCATTATGCCTGTCCCGCCGATGATCGTGACGAGATAAAGAAAAACAAACAGCCCCGCCCGGAGCATCTCGGAATCGCTTACCTGGCGCTCGCGTTCGCCATCCTGAATCGTACGGGCGACGACGGCTGTCGGAGGCAGCAATCCCATGCGTACCTGCCACCAGAGCGCTTTCGCCAATAAGTAGATACGGAACTGTTTGATGCCGCCGGCCGTGGAGCAGATGCCGCCGCCGATCAGCATGAGGGCAATCAACACGTAGATGCCGATACCATTCCAGTTGTTGTAACTCACCGTGGAAAACCCGGTCGTCGTCAACGCGGTTACGGATTCGAAGACCGCCACGCGGATGGCTTTGGGAAGGCTTGGGTACAGTCCCCGGCAAGTCAACAGAAAGAGAATTCCCGCCGTCAGCGGTAACAGCACCGCCACCAGGCGCACCTCGCCGTTTTTCAGCACGGCGCGCATCTTGCCTCGCAACAGCAGCCATGCCGTTACGAAATTCAGACTGCCCAGCAGCATGAGCGGAAGCGTCACCGCCTCGATGGCGACCGAATCCCAGTGCCCAATGCTTTCCGGTTGCGTCGAGAATCCCCCCGTGGAAATGGCCGCGAAGGTGTGGTTGATCGCGTCGAAGACCGGCATACCGGCCAGTACGTAGGCGGCGATTCCGGCAATGACGTATCCCGTGTAAATGGTCAGGACAAGTTTGGCCGATTGCCGCACGTTCGGGACAAGCTGATCGCGTCCCTCGGCGCTGTGTAATGCCGTGCCGGCAGGGCCGGTCAAGGCGGCGAGCATCAGGATCGCCAGTCCCGCGCCGCCCGCGAGTTGCATGGTGCTGCGCCAGAGAAGAAGCGCGTGGGATGCCTTGGTTACATCCACGACCGACAGCCCGGTCGTTGTCCATCCGCTCACCGATTCGAAGACCGCCTGGGTGAAGTTGAGATGGCTTTCCAGCATAAACGGCAATGCCGAACCAAGGCAGACGCCAAGCCAACTCAGGAAGACGATGACGCCTCCCTCCTGCAGATTAAGCGGAGAGAGGACCGCGCGCGGCATGAGACGGCGCAGCAGCAATCCCCCGGCGGCCATCAGGGTGCCGGGAAGAAGGTATGCCTGCATCCTGGCACCGTCCTGCTTCCAGGCGGCCATGGCCAGCAAGGGAACCAACATCAGACCACCGGCAAGCGCGAGGATGCTTCCCGTATGGGCGAGGATCAGGCGATACCGTTGACGAAGATGACGGGATTCCCGCATAGTCATCGCTCCGTGCCCAAGAGCGCCGTCAGCGCCGCTCCGTGACTTTCGGGCAGAGTCACCAGAACCAGCTTGTCGCCAGGGCGTAATTCCGTGGCGCCACGCGGTACGATAGCCTTCTCGCCGCGCAGTACCGTGGCCAAAAGCGCATTCTCCGGGAGCGCAAGGCTGGCCAGCGGCTTTCCGATGGACGGGGCGTTCTCCGGCAGCCGGATCTCCGCGATATTGACCTTGCCCTCCCCGGCGGGTATGAGATTGGTGATGGCGTCAAGAGCGGTGCGTTGCTCGATCAGACCCGTGACGATGCGCACGGGTGAGAACGCGTCCACACCGAGTTTGCGGAACACCTCCTCGTTTTCCGGATCGTTCACCATGGCGATGACGCGCGGCACCCCTTTTTCGGCCGCCAACAGACAGACGGCCAGATTGTCCTGGTCTCGTTCGGTGACGGCCAGCGCCACGTCGATCCCGTGAATTCCCGCCTCTTCCAGAAGCGCCGGGTCGCTGCCGTCGCCCTTGACCACGGCAATGCGCAACCGCCGGGACAACTCCTCGCACCCGGCCTGATCCGGGCAGATGACGGTCAGGTCGTGCCCCTTCGCCAAAAACGTCCGG
>JAGUZQ010000008.1 GCA_020060765.1 Planctomycetota bacterium
GCCGCCACCCCCATGACCGTGACGCGCGCGATGCGGCCGTCAGCCAGCAGTTGCTCGCACAGCCCTCCGTCAGGGTCGGCGACGCGTTCGCGCAACTCGGTATCGGTGAGATCCCCGACACGGCGCACCAGCTCATAGAGCTCGGCGGCGGTTCGCGCCTTCCAGCCGTGCGCCGTGCCTTGCAGCCGCCCCTCGCGGAACAACGCCAGCAGCATTTCCTCGAACCGCCGGATGCGCAGCATTTCCCGGTAGAATATTGTTTGCTTATGCAGATTCATTCGGATTCCGTTTCAGGTAAATGCCGATAAGTTCTACTTAGTCTCGGCATCACGTTGCCTCTTTGATACGTCATTCCCGCGCAGGCGGGAATCCAGGGAGGTTGGCGTTGCAATAACCTAAATTGTCCTCAACAACAAGCCGCGCTCTCACAGCCTTCGCTTCACCAAACCCATCCAGGCAGATGGTGCGTGCCGCACACGCATCGCTATCGCGTTTCCGTCCGCACAAAACTTCCGCACTCCCTCCGTTCGCGACTTCACCTATCCCATCCAGGCAGATGCGTGGGAGCAACCGGGAGGCGATGCTGACACCGACGCGGTTTAGGCGGTGTTTAGCATCGTCGGACGGGCGCGACTACGCAGATGCCGGTCAGATAAATATGTGCAAAAACTTAATACTTAACTAACCGTTCCCTGTCTCATCCACATGGGTTTGTTTTGCACGCCAGCCCCTACTACACAAATATACGAATAAATAACATATGGAAAAGGCACAGATAAATGCAAGCCATTCGCAAAGACAGTTCATTGGGCTAGCATCCAGATTTTCCTCGACATAGCTAATTGTCTGCCATGAAAACGACAGCATCAGGTTGAACGGCAACCAGATTGGGCTAAATATTATAAGTAATGCAATACTAAACGAACCATGCACGAATGGCACTTGGCTGCTCAACGAAAAAGACGGGTATAAAAGATTTCCGATCCAGCCAATTGTTATCCAGTAAAGATACGATGCGGGAACATATGCTATGGCAGCGTTCTTTAATATTCTTCTATAACGACCGCTATTTTCCGCCATTACATCTCCTATGATTCAAATAGCGGCAAAGCCGCAAGAGGATCGCCCTTAACCGCCCGCAGTCCAATAATCCCGCAATTTGCCTTTGATGTTACGCACAGATCATACCGAAAAATTTCCGGAATCCGTACGCACAGGCCATTCCTCTTGTGCTGGCGTACGCAGACGTAAAAACGTCTGCGCCACCCGATGTTTTACAGCGCCCCATAAGTAAAGGGGCAATAATTCCTCCCCTTCCAGGGGAGGTTAGGAGGGGTGAGTGCCTTTCCCCTTTCACCCCCTCTAACTCCCCCTGGGAGGGGGAGAATAATACCATATGCGCGCACCTTATTTGCGGGGTGCTGTATTTACCGCGCATTAAGATCATATCACATCGCGTCAGCGCGGACAAGCGCGAGGCAGACTCACGGGCGAATCTCCCGCCACTCCCTACCATCAAAGCCCTTGATCGCAATCGTCCCGTTTTTATCTTTTGCCAAATGTATCGCGCCGAAAGCATCACGCGGAATAATGTTTTTTCGTGGCGGATTTTTTGCATCGTGACCGGTCAGGACGAGGGACGACGCGAACTTTTCCGCTACCGCCAGTTCGGACTTCTCCCCCCGCACCCGCAGACTTACCGCGTCGGCGTCGGTGCCGGGAAAATTTTTCCGCAGGCGATACGACATCTGCCTGCCCCAGCACCATTCGCTGACCCCGACCGTCATTCCGCCATATCGCACCGCCCACCAGATCAGGTTGCCTTTGTCGTCGCGGGACAGCGCCAGCTCAATTTCCTTGTCGTTCTGCAGACTAAACCATTCGCACCTGTCCCACACGTCTTTTTCCGGCGGCTTCTGCAAGGCTATGGTCTGGCGTGATTTCAATTCCACCGACCGCGCCAGCACCGATAAATCTTTTTCCTCCCCGTTCCAGGTCATGTCGGCGAGACAAGACAGGCTTTTCACCGCGCGGCTTTTCAGAAATCTTTCCAACTGCACCCCGTCCCGCCCTGCCCTGCCGATAGCCGTCACCTCGCCCGAAGCTTTTTCCACTACCACGATTTCCGAATAAAGACCGGGAACCAGATAGATGCCGCTTTGCGGTTTCGGGGTCATGCCTGTAATCATAATCGCAGTCGCGACCGCCAGACCCAATCCTGCCAGCGTTCCGCCCGCGTAGCGGATTTTTCCCGCCGGCAGCATCCGCAGGCTGAACAACGCCGCAGCGCAAAGGTAATAACCCAGCACCGCGTTTGCGTCGGGAGGGGAAACCGCCACCGCTCCGCCGGGAAAATCCGCCGCCCATTCCGCCAACCGCAGCATCAGTTCCGCCGGCAGTCCGCACCACCCCGCCAAAGTCGCCGACAGCGGCTCCAACGCCTGCGCCAGCACTCCTCCCGCCAGCACCAGCGACATCAGCGGCAGCGCGATCACGTTCACCCACAATCCGGCGAAGCTGACCAGACAAAAATTCAGCGCGCCCAACGGCCACGTCGCCAGCCAGCCTGTCAGGCTCAGGAAAAATCCCCCCGCCACCGCGCGGCAGAATTTCATCCCCCATCTCTGATAAAACGACTGGTCTTCCCGTCCGGTTTTATATTCGCGTGTTTTGCGCCAACGGGAGAACTCGCCGCCGATCCGCGAGATAAACAGCACCGCGACAAAACTTAATTGGAAACCAATATCGATCAGCGCCAGGGGATTTTCCAGCAGGATCAACCCCGCCGCCAGCCCCAGCGAATTGGTGAAATCGCTTCTGCGCGCCAGCACGAATCCGGAAAGATAGACCACCGTCATCACCGTCGCCCGCACCGCCGCCACCCTGCCGCCGGACAAGCCGAGATAGCAGATCGTAATGACAATGCACAATGCCGCCAGCCGCCTGCGGTCGCGGATCAACAGCGACAACACCCACCACGCCAGCCCCACGATCAGCCCCACGTGCAAACCGCTGATCGCCAGCAGATGTCCGATCCCGACCCGGCGGAAAATTTCCTCCGTATCATGTTCCAAGCCAACACGATAACCGAAAATCGCCGCCGCCAGAAAATCGCCCCGCTCATCGGGAAACACCCGCAACAAGCGCCTGCTGGCATTACGCCTGACCTGATCGACATAAACGCGCCATGACAAATGATTGTCAGTAGAAATTTTATACGCAACCGCGTCTCCCTTGGCTTTCTGAAACACCACCGCACCCGCACAACGACGCGTCTCCAGAAAACGCCCAAAATCGAACCCGCCGGGCCAGGGAGAAAGTGGAGTTGCCTTTCTTTTTACGAAGCCGGTCAGGACATCGCTGCGTTGAAAATTTATCTCACCCTTGCCTGCCAGACGCACTTTAATAGGGCGTATTTTCACGCCGTCGATTGATAAAATCAGGCCGAGGGCGCGTTGCCAGTAGCCTTCCTCGTCCAGGCCAAAGCCTTCCTCCGGCGGTTCGAGGATTTCTACTTCAGCATAAAAACGCTCAGGAATAGCGGATTTGTCCAGATCCAGCTGCACCGAAACCGCTCTCGAAAGCAAGAAACCGACAGCAAACAGCAAACAACCGACAGCCAACAGCGCCTTGTCGACACCAAACCGCGCCAGAAAACGCTGCCGGGGAAAAAGCGGATCGGGATTTTCGGGAAACTCGTCCGAAGTGTCAGTGCGTAATAACCGCAGTGTTTGATAAATAATAATAGCAACACTAAAGACTAAAAACGCGTATGCGACCAGATGCAAATGAGGAAAACAGCGAGAAAAATAAATCCCCGCCGCGAGGGTAAACGCCAGCCAGGTCATGGGTCTTTTCGCCAACATGGCAGAAATGATAAACTGTTTTTCCGGGTTAAGCAAGGAAGTATCTACCGCAAAACTCTGTGAACACGCTCCACTTCTATCGTATAAATCCTGTTATTGCATAGATTTATTCAAACCTGACGTTGCTTTTGCCGATATAACATACATGCTCTGAGACTGGCATGATCTTGATATAATGATATTTAGGAGATAAGTCGCCGATGCCGCACACGCCTGATGCCAACGATTTGAACGAACAGAAGCGCCGCTTTGTTGATTCCCTGGACGCGGCCAGAAGCGCGCCTGTTTCCATCCCGCTGAAGTTTCCCGCAATTTCATTGCCGGAAACTCTGCCGGTCTCGGAACTGGAAACCTTGCGTAACGAGCTAAGCGAAAGCAAAGCGACCTGCCGGATGCTGGAAGAGGAAGTGCGCAAACTCGAACAGAAAGCGCTGGAAGCGATTGCCGAAGCGGGGGCGTTGCGCCGCTGCCTGGACGAACAAGGCATCAGCCATCTTTCCAGCCAGGCGCGGGAAGCGGAAGAACAGGGCTGCAACGTCGCGGAAAAACTGTACCAGGCGGAATCGTCCAAGGACCTGCTGACCAATGCGCTGAGCGCCAGCGAAACCGAAATCCATCGCCTCACCAAAGCGCTGGACCTGCTGGTGCGCAAATTCCCCGCCGCATAAACGAATGCTATAAATCCAAACACCAAGGCCGCGCTCAACAAGCGGCCTTTTTTGTTTTCACGAACCTGCCATAGCTTGAACTGATATTTCAGAACTGCTTTCGTACAAGCCCGGGCGAACTTATTTTTCCGATCAACCGACCGCCGGCCTGAACGGTTTATGAAAAGTCTTACGTAACATTTTACGTTCTTCCATGTGCGCCAGGCAGGCTCTCCAGCAGGCGCGGCCGCAGATGGAAGCGCTATACCCTTGCCCCACTCCCCCATAGTAACCGCCAACCAGATTGCGCACCCGGACCGCCTCTTCCTCCGACAGGCGTTTCTCGCCCTTCGCTATCGCAGCGCCGTCAGGCAGATCCTTGTAAACATCTGGCGGCAGAAATGGATTTCCCGCCGGGGCAGCACCGGAATAATAGGCGGAACATTGCCATGAATCGGTACGGGCGCGCGTTATCTTCCTGCCGTCCCAGTTCGAAGTTTCCTGCTCGTTCCGCAGGATCGCCTGTCCCGGACAGGCGCCGATGCAAGCGCCGCAATGATCGCAAAGCGGCTCCCCGCCATAAAGCGGATCAGGTTCAAGTTCCGCATCGGTGAGAATAAAGGCGAAACGTTGCAAGGGGCCGAATTCAGGCGTGAGAAAAAAACCGCCCCAACCTATTTCCCCCAACCCGCAGAGATAAGCCGCCTGCTTGAAATCCGGCAGGACGTCGGGAGCTGGCTTGCCCGGCGCGACCGGACGGGCGTATTCAAGTCCCTGGATTCCCGGCCACTCCGGATTGGTGACCGGTTCACTCCCAGCCGGGAGGCGGTCGGGGATTCCCCGCTGCACCGCGGCTTCGTAACCGTGGTCTTCGAGAAAACACGCCATCCGCCGGAGCAGGTCGGGCAGGAAATTTTCCTCTATCGAACGCACGCCCATAGTGGAATACTGATAAAACTGCGTCCCTTCTTCCACGCCGCGCAGGGAACCGCGCAATACCCTCAGGCCAAGGCCGATGATGGATTTCGCCTGCGGGGCGATAAAACGCGGGTCGCGTTCGGGCGCGGTTCCCTCGAAGCGTGACATCGCGCCGATGCCGACCAGGTCAGCGCCCAGGCTGCGCGCCATTTCCTTGACCGTCAGGTTGTCCAGAATGTTGTGGTTTGCGGATTTTTCCGTAATGTCACTGGTCATGACTTTTCTCCTGATTGTATGTATTTTCACCTCAAGATAATTCATGCGTAAGTAAAAAACGTGTCCCTTCATTCCCGCGAAGGCCAGGGGCTGGCTGCCAGCGGAATCCAGGAGGTGCTGCGTACGGGTCAGGGCTATCGCATTAAAATCCCCCTCGCCCCTTACAAGGGGAGAGGGTCGGGGTGAGGGGTTTCCGCAAATTATGCTTCGCGAACCGGAAATCGACGA
>JAGUZQ010000085.1 GCA_020060765.1 Planctomycetota bacterium
CCAGCACCAGGCTGGCGCACATGTAGGAGCCTCGAAAAGCCTCGGCGTAGGTATCGGCTTGGTAAGCTACCGTCACGTCGTCCACTCGCTTCACGCCCGGCACGAAACAGTGGTGATCCGCGATCTCCGGAAACATATACTGAATGCTGATTTCCACCGGCAGCTCGACCACGAAGGGTTTGAACTCTCCTATGCGCTCCACCGCGCGCGCCGCGCCCGCACGAATGCGGCGGCAAGACTCGCCGTTGGTGAGACAGAGCGCTGCATGGTTGCCGAGTGCCTCCATAGTCGAAACGGTTTCGATGTCGCCCAACAACTCGCGAGCCTCGGCCACAGCTGCCGAATCGCCGGAGAGAAAGATGGTCGGCCTGCCTTTTTCGCCGTGAAGCGCGGCCAACAGCCCGGTCTCGCCGAACTCGCGACCGTTTACCCATATATGCTGGATTGAACGGCTGGAGCCAGTGTGGGCGAGTACGGCCTTGCGCTTGCCCGCCATGGCGTGCTGCCCCACAAACATCAGCGCGTCGGAGTCGATCGACGCCGCATCTCCCAGATGCACGCCGCGTAGAACCATAATCCGTTCGTCCAGTTGCTCCAGATCGAACGGGTGCGCCTCTGCCACGATTACCTCCGCGTCGGACGCTGCGTCGTAAATACCCGCTACCGCCGCATTGATTTCCTTGGTCATCAGACGTTTGTAGATTTCGCCCTCCCCGGACGGCGGCGCACCGTATCCGCCCTTGACCGCGCCTGCCACTCCTTCGCCGTCCTGTTGGATAAAAATACGCATAATACTCCTTTAAACTTCTACCCCACGTTGGTTTGGTGTCTTGCTCTTCCAGGCTGTACTCCCGACCCGCAGACAATGCGAGCGGATTCGCCAAGACACAGCTTAGGTTCGATCAATAAACTCGCAGGTTGCTTTCCCGCCAACGCGTCCAATGCGGCTTGCGCGGTTTTCCTGCCGACCTCGCGCGGATGGAAAACCACCGTGGTCAGTTTCGGCAGAAGCGCGGTTCCCGGCTCGCCGCCGCCGATGCCGCAAATTGCGACATCCTCACCTACCCGCAAGTTCAGCTCGGCGCAGGCGCGATAAGCGCCCACCGCCAGCCGGTCTCCGGTGCAAAGCAAGGCAGTGAAACGCTTGCCAGACGTCAGGGCTTTCGAGGCGCCCTCGTATCCATGCTCACTGCTCCAGCCTCCCACCGTGAATACTTGATGCTCCACTTTCTTTTCCCGGAGAACCGCACATGCCCCCTCCAGCCGAAGTCGGGCGTGATCGTCTCTTTCCTTATCGGGGGAAATTACTGCGAGGCGGTTGCCGCCGATTTCGACCAGGTGCGAAGCGGCCATGATTCCGGCTGACTTTTGATCGTCCATAATGCAGGTAATATTGCCTGCGCTTTTGTGAAAAGCAATGACAGGGCATCCAGCTTTTTTCACCGTGCGCTTCAATTCAGGATCAAGTTTCGCGCCAACCGGCAGCCACAATAACGCATCCACCCCCTTGCGCAGCATCATCCGCAAGGCCTCTTCTTCCTGTTCTTCCTGCCAGGCGGAAATACCCAGCAATATGCCATAACCATGGGAGGAAAGAACTTCGCTTATGCCCTCGACAATTTCTCCGGTGGATCCATACAGCCCCAGCATCTGTACGCCGATCAGGCCGCTGCGTCCGCAAACCAGGTTGCGGGCGTTGCTGTCGGGAACATAACCGTAGAGGTGGATCAATTGCTGAACACGTTCACGGACGGCGGAACTTACTTTTTGCAGTTCCCGGCCGTTGCAGACGCGGGAGACCGTGGCGGTGGAAACCCCGGCCTTTTCCGCAAGTTGCTTGAGTGTGATGCGTGTTAGCATGGCCCGTGTCCTAGGTAAACGATTACCTTAGTATAACCCGACAACTTGCTTAGTCAACCCAGAGGAAGATAATTATCGGTTTTTATCTTTTGTTTCCAGGTGCCTACAAACTATTTCAACACCATGAGAGCCCGGAGGGACAGACCCGGTTCAGCAGATTCGCCGCATTTTCTTTTTCATCAAGATCGCCTTGATTCTACCAAACCCATCGCCAAGCCGTGTGCTAACCGGTAGCGGCGGGGCGAAACACCGTGTTTTACCTTAAATAGCGCGTAAAAACGGGACAAGCTTTCGAAGCCGCAGTCGAAGGCTATGTCGGCAATGCCGCGTGTAGTCAGAAGCAGTTCACTGGCGGCGTACTCCATGCGGAGTTGGTTGACATATTCGCCGGGAGTCAGGCCGTAATGTTTTTTCAAGGCGCGCGAGGTATGTTCGTGGCTGCGTCCGGCCAGTTCGGCCAAACGGGATGATCCCTGTGAAAAATTGCCGGGAGTTCGCATTTCCCGACACGCTTCGGCTAGCCATTTCGGCAAACCAGACAAAGGATCATCAAGCCTTTCCCCTACCATGCAGAACAATTCCAGCATAAATCTGTCCAGTAATAGCCTCGAATTAGGGTTTGCGCCCAAAGTGCTGATAGCGTTGTGCAGCAGGCGCAATTGTACCTCGTTCAAGACTACTCTTTCCCCGGAAACGGAACGCCAATGATCATCGACGCCAGGAAAATACCGTTCACTCAGTTCAGCGAGAACGTCCTCGCCAAAAGCCAGATTAACAATAGTCGCCGTCTTTCCGGAACGGGCAAATAATCGATGGCTGTCGACATGAGGGCGCAGAAAAAAAATATCCCCGGTCTCGATTTTGTGCGCGTTTCCGTTCAGAGATTGAAAAGCCGTGCCATCCGCCACCCAGAAAACTTCGGCAAAAGCATGCGCATGTTCAAACGACTCTTTTTCCGGACGGCTGATGACCGCGCAGGTTATGTGACAGATGCCACTTGGAGGTAAAACAATCTTGGGTATAGTCATAATATCAATATACAGCAAGAATAATGCACCTGCCAGGAAGATTTATCATATTTCAGCATGTAATATGACTAATGACTTGCGTTGTTCATGCTATTCGATGCGGTGTTTTTATGATATAAGGAAGGAGAAAAAATGTCCGGGAAACTTGGTGCGGCAGTGATCGGCCTTAGGATGGGAAGCGGCTATGTAAAAGCGTTTCTGGAAAATCCGGAAACGGAACTTCTCGCAATCTGCGATCTCAGCGAAGACCAGATGGCGGAAGTGTCGAAAAAATATTCCCTGCCCGACACTGTAATCAGAACGACCGACTATCGTAGTTTGTTGAGCATCAAGGAAATTGACGTGGTAGGTGTGGTGACGCCGGATTTCTGTCACGCGGAACAATCCATCGCTTTCCTGGAAAAGGGGAAGGACGTCATCTGCGACAAGCCGCTGGCGCTTGACATGGCCGAAATTCATGACATCATTAAAGCTGTGGAAAAGACTGGTCGGAAATTCATGGTCGGGCAAGTCTGTCGTTACGCGCCCGGTTTCGTGCTGGCCAAGCAGATGGTGGAGCGGGGAGAGATCGGCGAATTGTTCCTGGTCGAAAGCGAATACGCTCATTCCTATAAAAAGGCGCGCGGTGCCAACGACTGGCGGGTCGACCCCCGGCGGGAACCGATGATCGGGGGCGGCTGCCACGCGGTTGACCTGTTGCGCTGGATCGCGGGCGAAATCGACGAGGTGTTCGGCTATGCCAACCACAAATGCCTGCCCGACTGGCCGGTCAACGACTGCACGGTCAGCGCCGTCAGGTTCAAATCCGGCGTAATCGGCAGAGTCATGGTCTCCATCGGTTGCGTGCGCCCGTATACCATGCGTAGCGTCTTCTACGGCACCGAAGGCACTATCGTCTGCGACAACACTTCCGATACGATCCAGCTTTGCAGCGCGAAAAACCTTCAGGATTCGCCCAGATTCGCGCAATTCCCCGTCAACATCGCCAGCCACAACGTCTCGGCGGAAGTGGCTGAATTCGTCGATTGTATCGTACATAACAAGCCGGTCGTCACCACGGTTTACGAAGGTGCGAAAACCGTCGCTGCCTGCGTAGCGATGGCGGAATCCGCCAGAACTGGCAAACCTGTGCGCCTGGGAGACCTATCATGAAAGCCGGTTTTTATTGTGCTGACATCACTCCGCCGGTCGGGGCGGAAAGCCCGGGGAGTTACCGGAAACGTTTCATTCAGGGCGTGCGGGATCCGCTCAAGGCTCGCGCCTGCGTCATGGAAAGCGAGGGCACGCGGGTCGCACTGGTTGGACTGGACACCATTGCCATTTCAGCGGAGGAGGTTAAGGAAATCCGCGTTCGTGTCAATAAGCTTTGCGGCATTAAGGAAAACCACATCCTGATCGCCGCCTCGCATACCCACAGCGGAGGCACACTGCGGGTCATGGTCGGCGGCGGCTCCGGCTTGCGGCTTCCGGACGAACTCGCCGCCCTGGCTGAACGAGAATTTAATATCCCTGATGAAAAATACAGCGCCTGCGTGATCGCCCAAACAGTCAGCGCCATCTGCGAAGCAGACCGCCGCAAGGAAGATTGTCTATATTCAGTCGGCAGCGGGATAGAGGATGGGGCTGTTTTCAACCGTCGTTTCCGCATGAAACAGGGAGTTTCCTATACTCATCCGGGCAAAGGCAATCCTGATATCGTGGAACCTGCCGGTCCGGTAGATCCGCAGGTGGGAGTGGTCGCTGCCTGGCGCGCCGACGGCTCTCTGATAGGCTGCATCGTCAATTATGCCTGCCACGGCACTACTGTTTCCGGGGCGCTGGCGTCTGCGGACTGGATTGGCCGGATGGAAAAGGTAATCAAGGGCGCAATGAATCCAGCCGCGGAAGTTGTTTTCCTGAACGGCGCCTGCGGCGACGTGACGCAAGTGGACAATCTTTCCATGGCGAAGAAACATCCCGACGCCGACCGGGTCGGGATGCGGGTGGGAGCGGAAGCGGTCAAGGTGTTGGTCAGCAGTGAAAAATCCGTTTCCTGCCGTCTGGCGGCGGCCACGAACACCGTCACGCTCCGCCGTCGGCAGATCGGCGAAAACATTCTCAAGGAAAGCGAACGTATCGTTTCCGTTTGGCTGCAAAATAAAAAAACGGACGACATGATGCCGACCGAAGTATTGTTCAGCATACAGAGATTGCTGGCGCATTATTTCGTCGCGGATTATCCCGTCGCGGAGGTGGAGATACAGGCTATTCAGGTCGGGGCGGCGATATTCCTGGCTAATCCGGCGGAGTATTTCTGCTCGCTGGGGTTGGATATCAAGCGCCGGTGCAATTTTCCGTTCACCTTCGTGGTCGAACTTGCCAACGGTTGTGTTGGCTATGTCCCCGATTCATCTGCGTTTTCCTCATCAGGCGGCGGCTATGAAACCATCGTCACACTTTACTCCAATCTGGAAGTCGGCGCTGGGGAACTGATAGCCGACGAATGCGTGAAACTCTCACAAAATTTTATTCCTCACGCTACGCCTCAACCAGATTGTCACGAACAACCGCTTATGCCCTGGAGTTACGGCGCTTATGCGCCAGATCGGTAGGTTTCGCTATTTGGGAAAACGGGGGTCGTCAAAATCCTTTTGGCCTTGAAAGATGTCGCGGATGACCATCATTTCGAATACACTATTCTGCCTGTAGTCCATGTGCATTCATTTCAATACGTCCTCAGTTCCGGCTTTAGGCGCAGATAGAGTTTTGCCGACAGATATCGGCACAACTCAGAATAGATTTGACAAGGTTAGTTTCTGTTGTATATTGACTACGTAACCAATGACGTAATGAATGTATCGATTGTATCTCTGCTAGTCGTTGCAGTTGCTTGTGTTGCGGGGAAAAAGCATGGTCAGTCAGCGGGTAATTGCCAAGCGCCTGGGAATTTCGCAGATAACCGTTTCCCGGATTATCAACGGTTACGAGCACGTCACGCCTGAATTGCGGGAAAAAGTTCTGGCTGAAATCGAACGTACTGGTTATCGGCTGAACGAAAATGCCAGGAATCTCATAACTGGAAGAACCGGAAAGCTTTGCATGTTGACTCCTGATTTGTCGTTTTGGCAGAGGTCGCCATTTTTTACTCATATTTTCCAGGGCATCTCCGAAGCTGCTCAGTTAAACCATTACAGCATAACGCTTTCCAGCCTGGACAACCTGTCTGGTCTGGACGCGGATGCCTTCATCGGCCTTAATTTCGGCAATATTGGGCTAAAGCTGATCGATCTGCTGAATCAAATGCCTCAACCATCGATTATTCTGCAAAGCCATGCCGGTGGCGATTATGACTGCATCGGATTGGACAACGAGTACGGCGGCAAGCTGGCAGCGCAACATCTGCTGGAACTTGGACATACAAGTTTTCTCTTTTTAGGCAAAGGTGAATGCCGGGACAGCGAAGACAGATACAAAGGCTTCGCGGAAGGCATTGGCAGCAATGGAAAACTGGAAACTTCCGGCGCAGCTACGGAACAACTGGCGGAAATGATTATGCAAATGCCTTCAGAGAAAAGAGTTAGCGCTGTATTTGCCTGGTCTGATCTTTCCGCCTTGCAGTTCCTGCACACCTGCGCCAAAAGGGGAATCGCGGTGCCGGAGGATATTTCACTGGTCGGATTTGACGATTTCCAGCCTCTTTCCACCGCCTTTTCGCCAACGCTAACCACAATCAGACAACCACTTTACGAGATGGGAAAAGAAACCGTCAGGCTGCTGTTGTCAGGCAAGGATGAAACCAGAAACCGGATCATTTTCAAACCAGAACTGGTAGTACGGGAAAGTACGACAGCAAAAAGCAGTAAATCTGGAAACGAGTAAGGTGTTTTTTTTGATGTATTTGATTACGTAATCAATTGCTGCGGGTTGACTAAACTCTGTCATTTTGAAACCAGGAGGAACAGGCATGAAAATCGGTTGTAACACATGGGGATATAAGAACTTATCAGCGGAAGCAGCTATCGGGAGGGTAGGCGCACTCGGATTTTCCGGAATCGAGCTGATTGCCCACCCGCCTGGGTGTCACCTGGCGGTGGACGCGGGAGTGGCGGAAATGGCACGGGTGAAAAAACTGACAGACGAGCAGAATCTGGAAATCATCGCGATTTCTCCCGCGACGGATTACCTGCGTTTCACCGAAAGCGAGCAGGAAGAAATGATTACCCACACCTGCAAATCCATCGATCTCTGCGCGCGGATGGGGGTGAAGCTTGACCGCATCTTTTCCGGCGGCAACGTGCCGGAAGGCAGATCATGGGAAGAATGCGTGGAGACAGTGATAAAAATTCTCCGCCCTTGTGTGCGCTTTGCGGAAAACCGCGGCGTTACGCTGGCGATGGAAAGCCACGGAAAATTCGGCAGCGATCCCCGCGCCATAAGAACAATGCTGGATGAAATCAAATCCCCGCACCTGAAGATCACGTTGGACTTCGCCAATTTCATGCTCTGCGGCTATGATCCGCTCGAAGCGACGCGGCTGCTGGCTAAGGATATTGTCCACACCCATTTCAAGGACATGCGCAACCCCGTTGGCGGCGGCAAACCCGAACGCGCGGTTCTGGGCGCAGGCGACATCGCTTATGGAGAAATCCTGTCGGTGCTGGACGCGGCGGGTTACGAGGGCTGGTACGTGGTGGAATACGAGGTGGATGAAAAAGTGGACGAAGGCTCGCGCAAGGGAAAGGAATTTTTAGAGACGCTACTCAAAAACCGGGCGACCGCATAACCGGAGGAGGTGGCATGATGCCACTTTCATACTCGCAAGCGATTTTGAACCATCATCCTGCTCGCGCTCTCTTCGTTCGCGGATTTCGGGAGGATGTTTATCAGGAGAAAAACATGTTTGAGGAAAAAATTGGCGTGTTCCTGCCGAGTATGGGGATAGAAGATGCGGGTAAGGCATTCGCCACCGCGCACCGGCTGGGATTTCGCTGTTGCCAGCCCTGGTGTATCGACCGGGAAATCGCGCATGAGATGAAGGCGGGGCAAAGCGCCGACGCGGTTCGCGACGCGCGGGACAAGTACGGTTTTACCATCAGCGCACTCAGCGGCTATATGGATTTCACCGCCGACGATGCCAAGCGCAAGGTAAAAGAATTCAGACGCCAGATTGATCTGGCGGTGGAATTCGGCGCCGGGGCGGTCTGCACTGAAACCGGCAGGAATTTTTCCAGCCGGGACGACAAAACCGCCTGGTCGCGGCTGACAGAGGCCTTGAAGGAAATTTGCAGATACGCGGAAGACAAAGGCGTCGCTGTTGCCATTGAGATGGGGCCGCGCGACCTGGTGGCAACAGTGGCGGGGTACAACCGCCTGCGGGAACTGGTGGACAGCCCCAGGCTGAAGGTGAATTACGATCCCGCCAATATCGTGCGCGGAGGCGGCGATCCTCTCGCCGTTCTGCGAGAGTTGAAGAGCGAAGTCGCGCACGCGCATATCAAAGACGCCTTGCCGGAGCGGCAGATGCCTCTGGGACAAGGCAAGGTCGACTTTGCGACTATGTTCCGCCTGCTGGAAGAGTCCGGATATGAAGGATATTTCGCCATCGAAAAGGAATACGCATCAGATAAAGCGCAGGTGGAATGCGTGGCCGAAGGCTATCAATATATTCGGGAAATCCTGCGTCGCCGGGAGGAGAAACCATGCCTGGCAAAATAAGAGCACTGATGGTTGGGGCGCATCCCGACGATTGCGAAATCTGTTTCGGCGGCATTGCCGCGCTCTACGCGGAGGCGGGGCATGAAGTCCTGTTTCTGGTCATGACCGATGGCGGGGCGGGTCATCAGATCATGAAGCGGGATGCCCTGATAAAACATCGGCAACGGGAAGCAGCGCAGGCGGCGGAAATCCTGGGTGTCAATTGCAAAATCCTGCCTGTTCCGGACGGCAGGCTTCAGGCTGATTTAAAAACACGTCAACAACTGCTGCGGGAAGTGCGCAGATTCCGGCCAGACGTGATTTTCACCCACCGCCTCGATGACTACCACCCCGACCACCGTGCTACGGTGCAACTGGTCTACGATATCAGTTTCGTCTGCATCGTGCCGAAAATATTCCCACGGGCGAAACCTTTGCCTGTTCCACCTGTGATTCTGCACGCGCAACCAGCGAAAACGAAAACACGGCTGGATGTGTATGTTGAAATCTCGCGGATCTGGAAACGCAAACTGCTGGCGCTGGACGCACATGCCAGCCAGATGTACGAGTGGCTGCCGTGGACCAGCCGGGCAGAAGTTCCGTCTGGCGCGGATAAACGACTGGCCTGGCTGGAGAAAAACAGGAAAAAACCGGGAGTGTTGCTGGCCGCCGCCTGCCGCAAAAAAAAGAAAACCTGCGGGTTCCGCCTGGTGGAAGGCTTCAGCACCGCGCTGCCCGGAGTGGGCGCGGAAACGTCGCGCGCGGTTCTGGATAAACTGTTGCCGTTCGGGAAAATCATAACAGGTGCGTGAAACCTCACCGCAGGAGCAAACATGAAAAACAAAATCAGGGTCGCGATAATAGGCTTGGGGGGCATTGCCCACCTGGGGCATCTGGAGGCATTCGGGAAACTGGCCGAATGCGAAGTGGTGGCGGGTTGCGATATCGACGAGCGAAAATTTCCGCTGGCGACGGCCAAGTTGCCGGCGTTGGAAAAATTTTACACTGATGCGGGGGAACTGTTAAAAAAGGAAAAGCCCGATGCGGTCGTGATCGGCACCCCCAACGACACGCATGCTCCTCTCTCCATCGCCGCGCTGGAGGCGGGCGCGGCTGTGTTGTGCGAAAAACCGCTGGCGCGCAACTTCGCGGAAGCGGACACGATCCGCAAAGCGATGAAGAAAACCAAAGGGAAGTTAATGGTAGGGCTGTGCTTCAGGTTTAGAAACCAGACGCCGATTTTGCGTGAACTGGTCGCCAATAAATTGGGAAAGGTGTATTATTGCAAAGGGTCGTATCTGCGCGCGCGCGGCATTCCGGGGTGGGGGACATGGTTCACCGACCGCGAGCGCGCAGGCGGCGGCGTGATCCTTGATTTGGGCGTACACCTGCTGGATTATTTCTGGTACCTACTCGGCAAGCCGGATTTCCGTTCCGTCTCTTGCGTCATGGACGACGGCATCGGCCAGAGGAAACTGCGGGGCGAACAGGCAGGTTTCGGTAAAACCGATTATCCGTCCACGTATATGGGGCCGGAGCAGGAACGCTTCGACGTGGAGGAAATGGGCAGCCTGCTGGTGCGGTTCGCAGACGGGGCGGCGCTGCAACTCGAAGTAGCCTGGGCGATGAATATTGATCCAATCCGCTCGCCCAGCGGCGGCATGATTTTCGGCGACCGGGGCGCGGTTTCCATCTCGCCGGTGGTGCATACTTATGACCGCGGAGGGGAAATGGTGTCTGAAGAAATTCCCGTCGAACAGACATCCAGCCATTGCAACCAGGCGCGGGAATTCATCGCTTTCGTACGCGGCGAACGGGACAACCCGGCACCGGTGGAAGATGCCTTGCCCGTCATGCGCGTGCTGGACGCGGCCTATCAATCGGCGCGGGAAGGCTGCGAAATTTCTCTGTAACGAGGGATAAAAATGATACGGTTGCGACGCAGCGTGAAAGCCTTTACCCTGGTGGAACTGCTGGTAGTGGTGGCGGTAATTTCCATACTGGCGGGTCTGCTGCTGCCTGTCCTCTCCAAAGCGCTTGCTTCCGCGCATCAGGTCTCCTGCGCCAGCAATCTGAAACAGATCGGTGTCGCCTCGCAAACCTACGCCGACGATTTTCGCGGCTGGATTCCATGCGCATTGTCGAACCCGTATATCAGTTCTTTCTCCGGCGCTCCCGGCGGCCAGCCGTGGAACCGGCTACTGACCAACTGGAGCGCGGAACAAGGGAAAAACTATGCCTGGCTGGAATACGCGCAGACTATCCGCGTGTTCCGCTGCTCTGCCGAACCGGAACTGCGCAGCAGTTGGGGCGACCTGGAAGCTTACGGTTATAACCGCTACCTGGGAGAGCAGCCTACCGCCACCGGCGCCCTCGCGCCCAAGCGCTTTAGCGGATTGCGAAAACCGGCGGCGGATATATTTTTGGCCGACACGGACGAGGGACATTATATCGTAGTCGGAATAGACCTGGATTACCGTCGGCATTCCGATCGCCATAACAGCGGCAGCAATTTTCTGTATTGCGACCTGCACGTAACTTACCGAAAAAGTTCAGATGCTACTTATACTTCATCCGGAGATTATGGGGTCGAATAAACGCCTTGCCGGGATAAGCTATTTTTAAAAACTATCTGGAGAACAATCATGTACAGATGCTTAACGTTTTTGGCATTGAGTTCTTCTATTGTGGTTGCGGCGCTTCTTTTATCCGCACGTGCATGTGCAGGTGAAGACAGGCAGAAAGTGTCTGCCACTCGGACAACCGCACCGATAATAATCGACGGGGAACTCTCCGAAATAGACTGGCAAAACGCGCCCCGGTACACCGGTTTTATGCAAATAAAGGACTTTTCCAAAAATGCGGTTCCTGACAGCGAATTCTCCGTTCTCTACGGGGACGATGCAATTTATTTCGCCCTGATCGCCTTCGAGCCGGAGATGGCCGAATTGGTAGCAAACATAAACAGCCGCAAAGACGATCTGAAGGTATACCAGGATGACTGCTTCGAATTGATGCTTTCCCCCGGCAACCGCGAGCGGCATTTCCAGTTTATCTTCAACGCAAACGGAGTGTATGGCGACCGCAAGCTGATTCAGGGCGGAAGCCAGTCGTTGCAGGTGGATAAAAAACTCAACATGGCGGCGAAAAAACTTACCGACCGCTGGGTGGTTGAAATCGCGATTCCATTCAGCGAACTTGATCTGTCCGAAGGGGTCGGCGATATGTGGTATTTCAATCTGGTGCGCGACCGGCGGGTGCTCGGCAAGGGACAGCCGTCGGTTTTGCAGCCTTCAATTTATTTTCCTACCGCGGCTATTCACAACACGGGTAACTTGGGCGTGCTTGCCGGAGTAGAAATTGATTTTTCCCGCTTCAAGGTCGGGGTGGATGGAATCAGGATTTGCAAAGTAACTCCCGGCGAAGACGGGCGGCTGGACTGTCTGGCGGAATTGTCTGTGCGTAACGATTCTGGAAAATTGATGCGGTATGAATTGACGGCTGAAGCGAAATCCCCGAAGGGAGATACGCTCTGCCGCTCGACAAAACGCAACGCAGTCGACGACGGCGAGGCGTTTTGGCTGCCGCTGGAACTGCCGGGACTGGTTGCGGGCGAAAACCGGCTTGATCTGATTCTAAAAGACGTTCGCTCAGGGAAAACCATCAGTCACTCGATACTGCCCTTGCAACTAAAGTATGAGCCGTTTTCCGTGCGGGTGGCAAAACCGGCGCACCGTTCGGCGATTTACGCGACCATGAATATCAAGGAAGTGGTATTGAAAATAGACAGCTCCCTGCCGCCGGAAAGCTGGCGTGGAAAAAAACTGTCCCTGTCGATTGCCGATGCGAAAGGCAAAACTGTCGCCGCCCAGGAAGTCGCAAATCTGGCAGATATTGCCGAAGGCTTTTCGATTCAGGTTCCTCGGATGGAGGCGGGGACATATGTATGCAAGGCGCAATTGCAAAACCAGGGAAAGCCCGTCCATGAAAGCGAAACCACACTGTTTGTTTTCCCTCCGGCAGAAACCGAAATCAGGATAGACGATTTCCAGCGCCTGATTGTTAATGGCAAGCCGGTTTTCCCGATTGGGGCTTGCGCGGTTGATATAGACCAGGCTTTGGCGCTCGGTTTGGACCACGCCCTGCAATTCGGCGTACTGGGGACGAATTCGGCAATAACAACCATGGATAAATACTGGCAAAGAAAAATCCGGCTCATGCCGCATGTCTGGTCGGCATCAACACAAAGTAAAGTCTCCGGCGCCAAAGCCTACGGCTCTCCGCTGGCGACAGAGGAGAAGAGGGAAATCTCCGCCGTGGTTAAAAAGCAATCAGCGCATCCGGGGCTGCTGATGTATTTCATGGAGGATGAACTTACCTTAGGCCCCGTTTTGCCGGAAAGAATAGCGAACGTATACGACATAATAAAAAACAACGACCCTTATCATCCCGCGTTCTTCACCATAACCCATCCTTCCGACGAAGTGGCGGCTTACGCGGAGTCATGCGACTTGATAGTAGCAGACCTGTACCCCGGTTTCGCGGAAGGGGGCGGCTTTATTACCGGTGGGCCGCGCTATATCAGTTCCGGTCTGGAAACCCTGCGCCGGGTGACCGGCGGCAGCAAAATGCTGATGCTGATGCCGCAGGCTTTTGACTGGTCGGAGTTTGGTTCCGGCGGCCAGCGGGGTCCGACCTTTCTGGAAGAGCGCTGCATGGTCTATCTGGGCATAATCCATGGCGCTCGGGGTATCAATTTTTATTCCGCTCCCGGTTTTTATAATACTCCTGAGTTCATAGTAGGCATTCCCGCGCTGGTCAAGGAAATGCGGGCGCTGGAACCGGCGCTGTTGGCGAAAGAAGAAATTCCTGTTGAAATAAAAAGCGACAAACGCGAAAGCATCCACGCCCTGGCCAGGCGACACGCCAACGGTGCGGTTACGATTTTCGCCTGCAATGTGGAAGAAGACCGTGAGATTCATGCGGGATTACATTTGCCGATAGCCGACGGCGAATTTATTGTTGCCAGCGAAAGCCGGAAGGTTTCCATCGCAAGCGGAATAATCAACGATGTGTTTCCGCCTTGCGGAGTGCATATCTATACCAATGATGCAAACGCAAAACTCGGCGAATTGAAGACGCTATCCGCTTTGGCAGGCGACGTTACCGCAGAAGACCGGCGGCGCGAAGACCGGCGCAATCTCGCGTTTTTCCGAAACTTGAAAAATATCAGAGACCGAGCGGGAGCATCCACCCCGGCGCAACTACGCCTGCCTTTCGACGGTTACGAAAAAGGCAGAAGCTGGAGCGCGGCGGTTGCCGAAAAACAACAGAAGGAAATCTCGGAAAATTGGATAGAGGCAGAATTTGCAAAGCCGGTCACTCTGGCAAAAATTACGCTGGCGCTTTCTTCTGTTCCCTCTTATCGTATCGAACTGCTGACTGGAGGTAAGTGGCTAACCGTGGTTGAGCAAGCCTCGCAAAAAGGTGGCGACAGGCAGGAGCATTCATTCGCACCAGTGGCGGGATGTGCGAAAATCAGGTTTGTGGCAACCGGAGATTCTCTAAAAGCAGGACGACTTTATGAGCTTTCGGCATATGCTGAAAATTAAAAGCAAAGCCATACCTATTGTAGTTTTTCTTCTATTGGCAGGATTGGTGTTTGTCTGTCTGCATGAAAATTTAATTTTTAAAAGTTGGCTTCATCCCCCGGCTTCGGGGAAAAAACCGGAAGAGTTTTCTATTACGGAGAAAAAGCCGCGAATCTTCGTGGTTGAGCCCCAGGTTCTTTCGTTTGGAGAAAAAGAGTCGCTGCGAAAAAGGTTATTCGCATATTTTCCCTTTGAAGGAGATGACGAGCATATTCTCAGTAACAACAATAAATCAACAAGCGGCGTTGCGGTAGATATTTCTCTCGCAGCGCTGGCGTCTACCGGCGCGCAGGGACAAGCGCTGGAATTTTCCCCCAGGCAATCCCCGTCCGGATGCGTCAGGCTAGGCAAGTTTCCCGGCTGTGATTTAGGCGAACCGTTCACTATCTGCTTTTGGCTGAAACAGGACGGAGGGGGCGCTGCTGACATATTGTCCAAAAAATCGGAAAGAAAACAGGACAGGGATAACTACTTCAGCGGGTATCGCATTTCCGTGATCGGTTCATCCATGACTTTCAGACTCGGCCTGCAAACATGCGAGTTCGTGATTTCAACTCCCCGCCATGCTATTCCGAAAGGGAAATGGCGTCATGTGGCGTTTGGTTTTGACGGGGCGCTAGCCGTCATTATGATAAACGCGCGGGTGGTTGCGGAAAAGCAGATGGATTGTCTGCATTTCCCCTCCGTTAACAATCTTCCACTTACTCTCGCCTCATATGTCGACTCACGGTATTACCGTTTTTCTGGCACTATCGATGAATTGTGTTTCTATCACGGTTGCTTAACTGCGGGGGAAGTGGAACATATCATGTTGGATCAGCGCGGACAAGCCGGTAATCAATCGGATTAGCGCTGGAGTTATGCCAATCTCTTTTCCCCGCCGCCCGAGAAGAGGAGACGCCCTTGCGCGAATCGATCGCGACGAGGATTCCCGTTCCCGGTTCGTCCCAGACTGGTTTGTATAGACAAATCCCGTGTATTTTAGATCCGGTTGAGTATGACTTTGATGTCCATTCCGCCATTCATAAAACTGTTTTCGCAGACATCAACATTTTGACAAAGCGCCGGCCTGCGTCCCTGGCAGCCCTTGAGCCTGAGGCCGAGGTGCTCTTTATCTGTAAATCACCCACAAGTTCCGCTGAAGAGACATTATAAGATAGATGTGGTGATTTTTCTAAACTTGACAAAGATCAAATCAGGTTGTATGATGATATGGAATCATAAAGAACAATATGGAACAATATATTATGGATAGCCATCTGGTCAAGCAAAAAAGTGTTTATGAAACTCTGAAATCTGCCATTATGAATGGACAGTACCAGTACGGGCATCGTTTCGCCAGCGAACCGGAATTCGCGCGCGAACTGGGAGTTGGGCGCATTACTCTGCGCGCGGCTTTAAAACTGCTGGAGCAGGCCGGATTGATCGTGCGCATCCAGGGAAAGGGAACTTTCGTTGCGGCTGATTGCCACTCAAAACAGCGGCGGCTTTTGGTGATCTCTCATTGCTATGGCGTGGAAAGCCCGTCGAATTACCTGTTGCCTTGCATCGCGGCTGCCGCGCTGGAGCTTGACGTAAGGATTGACATTTGCGCCTGGCCTTTTTTTACCTCCCTGTCGCGCCAACAAGCAGCGGATGCCTTATCCAGGGAAAAGTATACCGCGATCATATTGCTGGCCAACAATTTCAACGGAGATGAAAACCATCTGTCGATTCTGCAAAACTGCGGCCTGCCGGTCATCCTAGCCCATGGCGGAGTGAATGATTACCGCATCTGCCGGACTGTGGCGGTTATTCGCCCGGATTACAGGACAGCTTTTCTCGATGGCATCAAGCACTTCATCGGCAACGGACATCGGCGCATCGCTTTGTGCGGCGGCAATGCCTGGGGGATTTCCCGGGAGGAGTTTGCCGCATTGCTCAGAGACAACAACTGCGAATTCCAGGCAGGATATTATAATCCTTGTCCCTATGACCAAGCGGAAATTCATCAATGCGTGAAAAGGCTGCTGGCAATGTCTCTTCCGCCGACGGCGATTTCTTGTTTTTCCGATTTTTTCGCTATCCAGGTTTATGCCGCGCTGAATAACGCCGGGTTCAGGATTCCGCGGGATGTGGCGGTAATGGGCCTGGCGAATTTCCCCGGCGCCGGGCTGCTTTCCCCGCCGCTGTCGTCAATTGATCTTGCTCATGCCCAGGCCGGACGGATCGCCGTAGAGGTGTCGGTGCGCGCAAATGACTGGTTTGATCTCCCGGAGGTTTCGCCGCCGGAAATTATCATTCCGCACCGGATTATCGAGCGGGAAAGCACTGCGATAAGACAGGTGGCGCACCTGTTTGCGCAAAGCTGATTATCTTATCGGGTTAAGTTTGGAGCTTATCATGAATCGTTCTTTTTCGAGCCGGAAGTTCACCCTGGTCGAATTGCTGGTGGTGATCGCGATTATCTCCATTCTGGCGGGTCTGCTGCTGCCGGTATTGCACAAAGCGCGCGACGCCGCCCATGCCATCGTCTGCGTGAATAATTTGAGGCAGGCAGAAATGGCGCTTGCCCAATATGCCAACGACCATGCCGGGTGGACTATGAGTGCGTATTATCGCAACGTGCAATGGTTGCGGCGGCTGGACTCGATGAATTACGCCACCGGCCAGGCTCCGTCCGAAGCGCAATACTTCGATTCAAATAACCGGGAAGGGCCGACCAGCATTTTCGTCTGCCCGTCGTTTTTTCCGAATGGCAAGTATATCTACGCCAGTTGGGGTTACGGAATGCGTTTGTTTTCCTCTCGGCAGATACTCTACAATATTTCCGGCTCCAAGGTCAGGTATGTCAGCAGCGACAACGCCATCAGCGGCACCTTGTCCGCATCGAGTTCGCGGACAGTCATCTTGGGCGATACGATCATGGAAAACCTGGAAAAACAGTGGTATTACTTCACCTCCGACCAGCCGACAGCCACCACCACCAAACGCATTTATGCTGTCCACAACCGCAAAAGCACGCTGGGCATGGCTGACGGCCATGTGGAACAAATCAGGGAAACGGAACTCGGCGACTACGTCGACGCCTGGTTTGACGCCGACGGAGTCCAACAGAAAAACTGAGGAACAAAATGACCGAGCGCGGCAAGCCGGACGGCAGTCAGCCGGATATTCCCCTGACGGGATTCACTCCCCTGAATGAAGAAGTAAAGGCCGATTACCTGGGAAGGCTGGGCGAGGCCGGGCTGCGTTTGTTTTATCTGGTTTGCGATTTGCCCTGGTTGAAACAGCCTGGGCTGGATATGGAAAGTGTTCGTCGTCGTCTGGCCGAGTTACGAGCGGTAGTGCCGCAAGCGCGGGTGATGTTGCGGGTAAATCTCCATCCTCCGAGAAAATGGCTCCAGGAAAATCCGGACGAATTGGTGCGCCTCAGCAACGGCGGGTTTCTGATCCCGCCGTTCATTTCCGGTTACTACCGGGAGCAAAATGTTCCGTTCTATTCGCTGGTTTCCCGCAAATGGCGAGCAGACGCCGGGCAGGAACTGGTCAGTCTGATTGATTGCATTTCCGCCATGCCAAACGGCGAAATGGTTATCGGTTATTTCCTGGCGGCTGGCATGACCGGCGAGTGGGGCTACGGCTGCGCTGACGGCTTCCTGGGCAAAGAGACTTTCGATTTCAGCCCGGCGTTCAAGCAGCACTTCCGCGATTGGTTGAAACGCAGATATATCACGAAAGAAAAGTTGCAGGCCGCTTGGCGCAAACCGGAAATAGATTTTGAAACAGCGGACATTCCCTCCCTGGAATCGCGGAGCGGGCATTACGCCTTCAACCGCACTTACGATAAGTTCAATTCCAACGATTCGGAAATTAAGCAGGGGAACTGCCGCGACGCGATCGGCGGCTTTATCAATCCAGATACTTCCCTGGCGGCTTTCGATTTTTACTTGTCCCTGCACCACGGCATTGCCGAATCGGCGGAATATTTTTGTGAAATTGTAAAAGACAAAACTGGCGGAAAGGCATTAACAGGCGTGTTCAACGGTTCGCTTTACCAGGCTGGAGCGCGAGCCGTACTGTTGCCCTCGCCGCATGTTGATTTTCTGGCCAGCCCCGGCGAATACTGGAATCGCAGGCCAGGAGAAGTTACAGACTTTCGCCCTCCGGCAAGTTCATATCGCCTGCATCGGAAAATCTTCGTCATGGAGGACGACACACGCACCCATCTGGCGGCACCGGAAATCCTCCGCAAATACCAGGCGTTGACATCAGCCGATTCGATAAACCAGATCAAACGGGATTTCGGACGCAACCTGACTTACGGTTTGCACGGCTGGTGGTTCGACATGTCGCTGCCTCCGAAACTGGCGGAACTGGCCACCCGCAGTCACGGTTCGCTCGATTCCGGCGGGGGGCAATGGTACGACGATCCGGAAATACTCGGCATATTCAAAAGACAGCAGGAAATCGCCGCGCTTGCCCGATCTGCTGACTGTTCCTCGACAAGTTCCATCGCGGTAATTCTTGATGAAAGTTCCAGTCTGCTGGGATCCATCAACTATTATGAAAAGATTTTCTATTACTGGAAAGGTTCCGAGCTTGCGCGGCTGGGCGCACCGGTCGATTTCTACTATCAGGACGATCTGGACAACCCGGAGATGCCGGATTACAAGCTTTACATTTTCGCCAACAATTTCCTGCTGGACGACGCGGCGCGGGAGAGGATAAGTGAAAAAGTCAAGCGCGGCAACAGCGTAGTTCTTTGGCTCTATGCCTCTGGCGTGTGTAATCCCGAGGCTGAAAAAAGATTCTGCGCTGATAACATCGCGAACCTGACCGGTATCGACATGCGCCAGGATGATGATGCGATTACCCCGGAATTCCGGTTGTGCGAATCTTCGCACCGTCTTTTGCGGGGCGCGTCTTTAAGGCAACCGCACGGTATCGCAACCCGTCCGGTGTGGCGCAACAACACCGGCAGCTTGACGAACATGCCTTTTGCCGAAGAGCAGATGCCGAATTTTTATCCCGTCGACGCCGATTGCGAAATCCTCGCCAGATTCGACGCCAACGGACAGGCCGCATTGGCGTGCAAGGTTTTTCCGGACTGGCGTTCGATCTACTGCGGCTCCACTCTTCTCGGTTCGGATTTAGTGCGGTCAATTGCGCGCAACGCCGGTTGTCATCTTGTCTGCGAGAGCGAC
>JAGUZQ010000126.1 GCA_020060765.1 Planctomycetota bacterium
CGTCGATTTCCGGTTCGCGAAGCATAATTTGCGGAAACCCCTCACCCCGACCCTCTCCCCTTGTAAGGGGCGAGGGGGATTTTAATGCGATAGCCCTGGGAGAATTCTCCTGCGTACGGCTTTCGGTGCCGCAAAAATAAAAATCGGTTTGACAGGATGGGAAAAGTAGCAGAAGATAGCAGGTATAGCGACGCCGCCCAAGGGAGACCGCTTCAGTGAATACTTTCGTCGCCAGGCAGCCTATATTCGACCGGGACATGAACGTGTTCGGCTACGAGCTGCTGTTTCGTTCCGGCTTCAAAAATGTTTTCGACGGCAGCGACGCCGACCAAGCCACCTCTTCCGTCATCAACAACAGCTTTTTCACCACCGGCATGCCCACCATGACTGGCGGAAAAAAGGCGTTTATCAATTTCACCCGCGACATTATTCTGCGCGAATACGCCACACTTTTGCCCAAGGATTCGGCAGTAATCGAACTGCTGGAAAACATCGAGCCCGAACCGGATATTATCGATGCTTGCAGGCGCCTGCGAGATTCGGGCTACACCCTCGCGCTGGACGATTTCGTCTACGACCCCAAGTACGAGCCGCTGCTGGAGTTGGCGCATATCGTCAAGGTCGATTTCATGATTTCAGACCTGGCCGAAAGAAAAAAAATGGCCGACCGCTTTCTCCCGCGCGGCATCAAGCTACTGGCCGAGAAGGTGGAGACCCTGGCTGAATTCGAGCAGGCGAAAGAGATGGGCTATTCCTATTTCCAGGGTTATTTTTTCAGCAAGCCCACGATAGTCACCGGCACAACGATTCCGGAATCAAAAATTGCCAAGCTGTCCCTGCTGCAGGAAGTCAGCCGCATGCCTTTCGATTTCAACCGGGTCGAAAGCGTCGTCAAGCGCGACGTGTCTTTTTCCTACAAGCTGCTGAAAATGGTCAACTCCTCGGCGTTCGGCTTACGGCAGGAAGTCAGATCCATCAAGCAGGCGCTGGTGCTGCTGGGGGAGAAAAACGTGCGCAAGTGGGCGTCGCTGGTGACGATGGCCTGCATGGGAGACGACAAGCCGGCGGAATTGGTGTTGAGCAGCGTGATCCGGGGCAAGTTTTTCGAGAACATGGCGCCGCTGGTCGGCTTCGGCGGCCGTGAGCAGGACATGTTCCTGCTGGGGCTGTTCTCGCTGATCGACGCCATCACCGACCAGCCGATGACCTCCATCCTCTCGGAAATCCCCCTGGTCGACGACGTCAAGCAGGTCTTGCTGGGTTCCCTGCCCGGCAGGCTCAGCGACACCTACGACACCCTGCTGGCATATGAAGGCGCGGACTGGGATCGGTTCATCACCCTGGGCAACGAAATCAAGCTGGACGAAAGCAAGGTGCCGCCGGTCTATACCGAGGCGATCGAATGGGGGCACGAAATCATGGCTCCGGTCACGGGATGATTCATGGCCGGCTTGCGGATTTGTGGAATACGCCTCGAAAAACCAACACTGGTGACTGTCAACTGGAGACTTAAAGCAAGGCCTCCTCATCCCGCAATCACACTTTCAGAAAAGGCTGTCTCATGGCGTTGGAAGGCATGCGCAAACTCGAACAATTGCACCTGCGGAAAATCACTCGGCGGATCGAGGAAATCCAGGGCTATATCTGGAGCGAAACAACTGTTATTGCTGATGTGGCGCTTTGCGAAACCATGGATTATCTTTCGCTGGCCGAAGCGAGAAAACTGACGTATAAGCCTGTCTCCGGCGGATACCAGTGGGGCAGGCTCTGGGGGACGGGCTGGTTCCGGCTGCGCTTCAGCGTGCCGAAGGAATTCAGGGGAGAAACCGTTTCCCTGTTGTTCAATCCCGGCGTGGATATCGGTCCCGAGGCGCTGGTCTACCGCGACGGCGAGCCGGTGCAGGGCATCGACCGCAACCGTCAGGATTGCTTCCTGTTTGATAAAGCCAGGGGCGGCGAAAAGCTGGAGTTATACGTCGAGGCTGCGCATAACTGGATGTTCCCTTACGGCGGCGATACCAGCCGGGTGCATCTCAAGCGCACGCTGCAACAGCCGAAAGTGGCGGTGTTCAACCGCGAGGTCTGGCACGCCTGGCTCGACTTGGCCTGCCTGCTCGACATGGTCTATGAAGGAGTCGCGCCGGTTCATCACCGCCTGCCCAACGACACGCCCCTGGCCGCCGACGACCCCCGCCGGGGACAGATCATTTTCGCGCTGAACAAGGCGGTGGACGAGTTTGATTACCAGGACATTTCCCTCGCCGCGCTGAAAGCCTCTGCCCGTCGCGTCAGCAAAGCGCTTAAATCCATTTACGACTGCAAGGCCAGCGACTCCGCCCCGACCTTCGCCTGCATGGGCCATGCCCACATCGACGTGGCCTGGTTGTGGCCGCTGTCGGAAACCGTGCGCAAATGCGGGCGTACTTTTTCCAACACGCTGGACAACATGGACCGCTATCCGGAACACGTCTTCTGCCAGAGCCAGCCGCATCTCTACGAATTCGCGAAAGAACGTTATCCCTCTTTATATAAACGCATCAAAGAAAAAGTGAAGAAGGGGCAGTGGATTCCCACCGGCTGCATGTGGGTGGAAGCGGACTGCAACATCACTTCCGGCGAAAGCCTGGCGCGGCAGATTCTGTTCGGCACACGGTTTTTTGAAAAGGAATTCAATTACCAGGTCGCGACGCTGTGGCTGCCGGATGTGTTCGGCTATTCCTCCGCGTTGCCACAACTGCTCCGCAGCAGCGGCATAAAATATTTCCTCACCACGAAAATCAACTGGAGCCAGTTCACGCGTTTTCCTTACCATTCCTTCTATTGGGAAGGCATCGACGGTTCCTCAGTGCTGTCGCATTTTCCCCCGGCGCACAATTACAATTGCACCATGAGCGCGCGCGAATTGCTGGGAGCGATGCGCAATTACCAGGAAAAAGACCGCTCGTCTATTCAGGCTTATCCCTTCGGCTTCGGCGACGGCGGCGGCGGGCCGACCCGGGTGCAGTTGGAAAAGGCGAGGCGCTATAAAAATCTGGAAGGTATGCCGAAAACCGAACAGATGAACCCGCGCCAATTTTTCGAAAAGCTGGAACAGGAATCATCCGACCTGCGCACCTGGGTGGGCGAACTGTATCTGGAATACCATCGCGGCACGCTGACGACCCACTCCCGCAACAAACGCCATAACCGCAAGTGCGAATTCCTGCTGCGCGACGCGGAGTTTCTGGGAGCGCTCAACCTTGTTAAAGGCAAGGCCTATCCGCAGAAGGAACTTAACGAAGCGTGGAAGCTCGTCCTGCTTAATCAGTTTCACGACATCATCCCCGGCAGTTCCATCACCGAGGTTTATGAGGATTCGGAAAAAGATTACGCGAAAGTTACGGCCAGCGTAGCCGCGCTGAAACAATCCGCTCTCGACATTTACGCCGCCAGCATCGACACTCGCGGCGAGGGTGAGATAGCGCTGGCGGTCAATACTCTTTCCCACGAGAGATGCGAAATAGTTACTGTCGATCTTGGAAAAAAGCAAGGCTTGGTTGCGGTTTCCCCCGACGGCAAAAAAACTTCCGCCCAACTCGGTGCCGACGGACTGACCCGTTTTATCGGCAAGGTGCCGTCGATGGGGCATGCGGTTTTCCATCTGCGGAAAGACCGGCTGCCGACGCCGGAAATGAAAGCTGCGAAAAACCTGCTGGAAAATGAATATGTCCGCGCGCGCTTCGACAGCAAGGGACGCCTCGCCAGCCTGTTTGACAAAAAGGCAAAACGTGAAATCATGGCCGCGCCCGGCAACAGCTTCATCCTTTTCGAGGACAAGCCCCACACCTATGACGCCTGGGACGTGGACATTTTCTACAACGACAAGCCGCTGGAAACTGACGGCAAGGTGCTGTCGGTCGAGATGGTCGAAACTGGCGCGGTGCGCTCGGTGCTGCGCGTACGCAAAACAATCGGCAAGTCGATCATCAATCAGGACATCGTTCTCGCCGCCAATTCACCGCGTCTCGATTTTGTGACTTCGGTCGAGTGGGGCGACGAAAAAGACGTGTTCCTGAAAGTCGCGTTCCCGGTCGATATTCTCGCCGAAAAGGCGCGCTACGATATCCAGTTCGGCAGCGTGGAAAGGCCGACCCACTGGAACACGCCGCAGGATTTCGCTCGTTTCGAGGTGGTCGGCCACAAGTGGGCGGATCTGTCGGAAGGCGATTACGGCGTGGCGTTGCTGAATGATTGCAAGTACGGCTACGACATCCGCGGCAACGTCATGCGCCTGTCGCTGCTGCGCGCCACCAAGACCCCCGACGCCACCGCCGATGTGAACAAGACCCACGAATTTATCTACTCGCTGCTGCCGCATACCGGCGGTTTTTCGGCGGAAGTCGTGCGTGAGGGCTATAACCTTAACGTGCCGGTGCTAACGCGGAAGACGAAAGCCTCTGCCGGAAAACTACCGCCGCTATCCAGCGCCCTGTCGATCAGCGGCGACAACATCGTGATCGAAACCGTCAAGAAAGCGGAGGACGACAGCTCGCTTATCGTCCGTCTTTACGAGACTTGCGGCTGCCGGGGCAGGCGGACGCTGTCGACGATGCTGCCGGTGAAAAAAGCCATTGAGACGAATCTGCTGGAAAAGGAAGAACGCAAACTCGATTTGGAAAACGGCCGAGTCGCGCTTGATTTCAAGCCGTTCCAGATCAGGACGGTGAAACTGGCGTTTTGAATTTTCGGCGGAAGAGAAGAGAACCATTTTCGGGGTGGCGCAGACGTTTACGCCTGCGCCACTCTTGTTATTTTGCTTTCTCCTCGCCCGCACCGCTTTCGGCATTCCCGGCATTTTTTGTGCATATGTCCATCTTTGCCAGCGCGTCGCGGGCGGCTTCGGCTTCGGCTTCCTTCTTGCTGCGGCCGGTTCCCCGGCCGATTTCGGTTCGCGAATCGAATACCGCCACCTCGAACTGCTTGTCGTGGTCGGGGCCGGAGGAGGCTACGACGCGATATTCCGGCACGGTATTGCTTTTCTTCTGCATCCATTCCTGCAAGGCGGATTTGCAGTTCACTCTTTCGGCCATCGCCGGGGCAAACCTCTCGCCCAGCGCCGACAGCACGAAACTCCGTGCCTGCTCGTAACCGCCGTCAAGATAAAGAGCCGCCACCAACGCTTCGAAACCGTTGGCCAGCAGTGAATCCGGCAGAGTCTCGAACACGCCGCGTCCGACAAACAGGCATTCGCCCAGGCCAAGCTTTTTCCCCGCCGAGGCCAGCACGTCCTTGCAGACGACTACGCTTTTTCCTTCCGTCATCTCGCCTTCGCGGGCTTCGGGATAATGCAGGAACAGATATTCGCGGACGATCAGATCCAGCACCGCGTCGCCGAGGAATTCCAGCCGCTCGTTATCCTCGCTTTTGCTGGCGGTGCTGCTGGCATGGGTCAATGCCTGCCGCAGCAGTGAGCGGTCACGGAAGTTCGCGCCTGTGATCTGCTCCGCCAGCCGCAGGCGGATTTCGTCTTCGTCGGGTTCGGGATGCTGGTCGGTCAATATCCTCTTCCTGCTAATAGCCAAAAAAAACAGGTTACCGGAAATCGCCGCTGCTGCCAACGATAATTGTTTCCAAATCCTAAAAAAACAATTGACAAATCCGCCCTGCCTGCTAATATATTCCCCACAGCCGTCAGCAATGGCGTGTCTGCCTATTTGCGGTAGTAGCTCAATTGGTTAGAGTACCGGCCTGTCGAGCCGGGGGTCGAGGGTTCAAGTCCCTTCTACCGCGCCAAAGATTAACCGGACAGCAGGATGACAAGTCCGGACAGTTTTTAGACAGAACCCGTGCAACCTCAACAAGTTGTGCGGGTTCTTCTTTAGCCCCGAATGACCCAAATCTGACAACGCCCGAACAGCGAAAAGACATTCCCGGGCACCTGAAGCAAGCACATAGCAAGCACCTCGAATGCCTCGATACCCCCTCTTGCAATCCAGAAGTTTGCCTAACTGATTACAACGATCTTATTCGCCCCTGCCCCGAGTTGAGCCGTTTTATTTCTATCTGGCCGCGTCTGCCGGAGCATATCCGACAGGCAATTCTGCTATTGGTCTCCGGTTGCGAAAGCACCGGAGGCAATCACGCCGTTGATCTTGATGAATCTTCAAAACATAACCGAGTCGAAGATGACCACGAAGGCGGCCATGGCAATGCCATTGGTGTCGACGGCGTCCATAGTAGCGATGACGATTGTGATATCGATGATGGCGATGGTGGCAATGATGACGACAGTGCGGAAGAAGTAACTGCTGTTTAAACGCACTTTGCATAAGGAATTCTCTTTCCGGTGTCGGAAAGCATTTCGAAAAACTTTTGATCATGAAAGGTAATTGCCGTGAACACGCACAAAGAAAAAACGAATAGAATGGCGGGCGATGTCGGCCTGCAAAGCCCGGAACCAAAAACCGACAGGCAGGAAAGAGCGGCAAACAACGCAGGCGTCATGGTCACCACCGGCGGGGTCGATACCGTGCATTGTTCGTTCTACTGCAAAATTACCCCGCAATTCGTGGAGAATCTGCGACTGATTGCCGGGGCGAAAAAGGTCGCCGAACATCCGCCGAAAAATTCCGAAGAAGACGATGCGCCGCAGCCTGTGTTTGAATGCAGGGAAAGGGTGTATGTCGTCATACCCTACGGCTTCA
>JAGUZQ010000040.1 GCA_020060765.1 Planctomycetota bacterium
GAGAAAGTCAGCGCACAAGAGCCGCCTGCGAAAGTTGCGTGAACTTGGCATTGATGCAGAAATGTTGCCCCTTTGTGATCAGTTTACGTTGTAGTGTTAAATAAGGAAAAATCTTTCTGTTTTCAGCTTAAAGTTACGCGCGTCATTCCCGCGAAGGCGGGAATCCAGTGGGGAAATCGTACGCAACACCGCCTGGATTCCTGCCTTCGCAGGAATGACGATTCGCGAGTTTTATTGTTTAACCGAACGATTTTTCCTTAGCTAAACCGCATTGTATTCAGGAGGCGGGTAATGGGGTTCGACGGCATCAGCGGCGCGGGTGGCATCAACCCCGCCTTTACCGGCGGCACGCAGGGAGCCGAAGATTCCGGCGGCGTGGTCGGGAGTTTTCATAACTCCAGCACCGTGTCCTACCAGAAAGACGCCATGAGCCTGCTCTCGGACATGGCGGAGGAAATCGGCCTCGCCCATCAGGAAAAGGCGGAAAAGCGTGTGGCTGACCGGAAGAAGAAAGAAGCTCCCGATTCCGCTGAGGCGCTGGCCAAGGCGCGGCTGGCCGTGCACAAAATGCAGGACGCCAATCCGCAGGATCTGGAACAATTTCTCAAGCAACTCAAGGCAGGCGGAGCCAGTTCACAGAAAATCAAGGAACTGCTGGTAGGAGCCTACGGCGGCGACCGCACCAAGCAGCACTGGATGTTGTCGGAAGCGTTGGAACATCTGGAGGATGCGCCGGAACTGAAAGCGGCGGTAAACGAGGCGCTCAAGGAACTGGAAGCTGAACACGCCCCGGAAATTCTCGCCGGTTACAATATTGATAAAATCGACGCCGGTTCCGTCGGCGGCGCGGGAAATGGGCGCGACCTCTACAACCGCACCATCCTCGGCCACGCCGACATCGGCAAGGCGTTTATCGACCTGTTCGACCGCTACGGGGCTGACAAGTTCGGGGAAGCCATGGAATTTCTGCGCCAGGCCATCGGCGCCGACCTCTCCGCCGCCACTCCCTCCTCGACCGAGGCGGAACTGAAAACCGCCAACGACGACCTCGCCCACGTGCAGATTCTGCGCAACATCCACCGCGACTGCGTGGACATGCTGGACAAGTTGGGCAAGACCCACAAAATCTCGCACGGCGAAAGCGGCGACGCTGAAGCATTGAAAATCGTGAAACATCTCTTGTCGCTGAAAGACGAGCGGATGGTCATGCCTGACCGCGTCAAACCCGGCCTGCCGCTGCTGGGAGACAGCCACATCGAGCACGACATTAATCTGGTCACGGAAACCAAGGGGCTGGTGCACAAGTTCCCGATGAAGATATATCAGGACTCCTCCACCCGGCAGAACCTGCTGGACGGGGTGCAGGGATTGCTGGACAGGCTGATCGACCGGGAAGACGAACTGCTGGCGAAAGGATAATATGAGTTGGATCGATGACACTATCGCGGAATTCGGAATGTCGATGAACATTCCCGGCATGGCGTTCAACCATCACGGCGTTGTCAGCCTGAATATCGAAAAGGTCGGCGCGGTGCTGATCGAAAAAAGCGAGTGCGACGTGCTGGTGCTGGTGCTGCGCCCGTTCCCGCAATTCGCGGAAGACGTCTGCCGCCGGGCGCTGGACTTGTGCCATTACAAGAACAATCCACCCTTCCCCGTTTCGGCGGGATTGAAACGGGAGGAACTGCTGGCCTTTATCATGCGCATTCCGGAACGCGCTTTTACCTTGCAGGCAATTGAAAGTTCGTTAGAATATCTGGCAAAGCTGCACGAAGCGGCTGGCAGCGCGTGTTAAAATCCCCCTCTCCCCTGGGGAGAGGGTCGGGGTGAGGGGTTGCAATAATGCCGGAAATCCGCGGGTTTTCCTTCAACCAGGGCATTGCCGGGGTTTTGGACTCGGTCAGCGAAATCGCCCGCAAAAACCTTCCCGACTCCGCCCAGGTGGTACCAGGCGGCGAGTTGACGCGCGCGCAGGTCTACGGCAAGCTTTCCCACAGCGCCATGCAGGAGGCTTTCGACCGCTTCATCGAGCCTGACATTAAAAATCGCGAATTGCAGATACCGGAAGTGTTTGCCGCCGTGATCGACCGGATCATGAACAAGATTAATTCGGCGGAGTCGCCTTCCGCCAAACAGCAGGCGATGAATGAATGCCTGCAGGAGCTTTCCCGTGACAAGCAGTTATGCGACATGTTACGCAGTCTGCTCATAAGCGGGTAGCGTCCTCCCCCTTCCAGGGGGAGTTAGAGGGGGTGAAAAGGGAAAGGCGCGCACCCCTCCAAACCTCCCCTGGAGGGGGGGGGATAACCATGAAGCCGAGTGCTGGATATAATGGAAACAAAGCTGACCGAAATTGAGCGCGAGGCGCTGATCCTGACGGGACACATCTTCCTGAAATCCGGGAAGATGAACAGCGCCATTTCGGTTTTTGAAGGACTGGAGGAATCCGCTCCCGACAACCCCGCCGTGCTGAAAAATCTGGCCTATGCCTACATCTATTCCAAGCGCTATTCCGACGCGCTGAAGCGGATGGAAAAGTATCTTACGCGCCAGGATCTGACCCCGCGCGACCGCAGCCGGGGAGTGTTCATGAAGGCCAACGCGCTATGGGGAATGGAACGCGCGGAAGAATGCCGGAAGGCGGTGGAGGAATTCATCGCGCTACGCTCCCGGCTGGAGACATGATTTGCAGAAGTTAAGATCATTTATTTACAGCGTCAACCGCTATAACGACATCCTGCTGGTCGTGCTGGTGATAGCAATTATCGGCTTGATGATCCTGCCGCTGCCGACGTTCCTGGTCGATGCGCTGATCGCCGTCAACCTCGCGATTTCCTGCACCATGCTGATGATCGCCATGTACATCCCCGGCGCGCTGGAATTTTCCGTTTTCCCCTCGATGCTGCTGTTCACTACCCTGTTCCGGCTGGCTCTGAACATCACCACCACCCGCCTGATCCTGCTCAAGGCCGACGCGGGCGAAATCATCTACACCTTCGGCAACTTCGTCGTCAGCGGCAATTTCGTGGTCGGCGCGGTCATTTTCCTGATTCTCACCATCGTCCAGTTCCTCGTGATCGCCAAAGGTTCGGAGCGCGTGGCGGAAGTGGGCGCGCGCTTCACCCTCGACGCCATGCCCGGCAAGCAGATGAGCATCGACGCCGACATGCGCGCGGGCGTGATCGACATGGATCAGGCCCGCGAGCGGCGCGAAAAAGTCACCAAGGAAAGCCAGCTCTACGGCGCGATGGACGGCGCGATGAAATTCGTCAAGGGCGACGCCATCGCCGGGCTGATCGTGACCGTCATCAACCTTGTCGGCGGCATCGGCATCGGCGTGATGCAGAAAGGCATGACCGCCGAAGCGGCGGTGCAGAAGTACGCCATCCTCACCATCGGCGACGGTTTGGTGTCGCAGATTCCCTCGCTGCTGATTTCGATTACGGCAGGCATTATCGTCACCCGCGTCAGTTCCACGGACTCAGAACACCTCGGCGGCGACATCGGCAAGCAATTCATGGCGCGCCCCAAGGCGCTGATTATCGGCGGCGTGATGCTGTTCATGTTCGGCATGATTCCCGGCTTCCCCAAGCCGCAGTTCTTCGCGCTGGGAACGGTTATACTGGTCACCGGCGTCGGCCTGTCGAAATTCGGCGGCGAGACGGAAGAGGAAACCAGCGACGACCAGCTCGCCGCCGCCCTCGCTCCCGCGCAGGAAAAAGACAAGCCCAAGAAACGCAAAATGACCGACGTGGAGGATTTTTCCATTACCGTGCCGCTGCTGATCGACCTGGCGGAAAACATCCGCGCGCTGATCAAGGCCGACGATCTGAACGAGGAAATTATCTCTATCCGCCGCGCGCTCTATTACGACCTCGGGGTGCCTTTCCCCGGCATTCACCTGCGCTTCCGGCAGGACGCCGAGGACGACAGCTACACGATCATGCTGCAGGAAGTGCCGATCACTTTAGGCTGGCTGAAACCGGGCAAGGTGCTGGTGCGCGAGACCGAAGAGCATATCAAGGTAGTCGGCATTAAATACGAGGTCGGCAAGAACTTCCTGCCGGGTTTGCAGAGTATTTGGGTGGACGAGGCTGACATTCCCGCGCTGGACAGCGCCGGGTTTACCTACATGTCGGTGGCGGAGGTGTTGTCGTATCACCTTTCTTTCGTGCTCAAACGCCACGCCGGCAGTTTTATCGGCATCCAGGAAACGCGCTACCTGCTTTCGCAGATGGAGGCGAAATACGGCGAACTGGTGAAGGAGGTACAACGCATCATGCCGCTGCAGAAGATCGCCGAGATTTTCCAGCGCCTGGTTTCGGAAGAGATTTCCGTCCGCAACCTACGCGGCGTACTGGAGGCTTTCGTCGAGTGGGGACAGAAGGAAAAAGACACTATCCTGCTGACCGAATACGTGCGCGGCTCCCTCAAGCGACAAATCTGTTTTCAATATACCGCCGGACAGAACACGCTGCCGGTATACATGCTTACTCCGGAAACCGAGGACAAGATTCGCGGTTCGATTCGCCAGACGTCCTCGGGCTCGTTCCTCGCGCTCGACCCCGACAAAACCGCCGCCTTTGTCCAGAACGTGAAAAAGGAAGTCGGCCAGTTGCAGGGCATGTCTAACCGACCGGTGCTGCTGACGTCAATGGACATCAGGCGCTACGTCCGCAAGCTGATCGAAGGCGAGATGTACGACCTGCCGGTGCTGTCGTACCAGGAAATGACGCCGGAAGTTACGGTGCAACCGCTGGGCAAAATCGGGATGTAGCTTCTGATATTTTTTCGTTCGTAAAAGCTTTGCGGTTTAGTCTCCAGTCTCCAGCCGCCAGTCTCCAGCATTTATGGTACAAGTATCCAGAATTGAACGGCAAGAGAAAGGTTTACCGTGATACCAGGAATAAACTTTTAAAACCGACACTGGAGACTTGAGACTGGTGACTGGAGACTCGAAAAAAGACAACGCGATTGAGCAATTTGCGGTCACCCTGCCGCGCAGATGTGCGCCGGAACTGGCGGTGAGTTCGCCGCCGGAAATCGCGCAAGCGATCGGATCGAAAATAATCAAAGCCCTCCCCCTTCAACATAACAGTGACAGTTTCATTATTTCGTTGGAAACTGAAAGCGCGGGAGACTGGATTTACAAGGCAAAATGCGGCCCCGAAATAGAACCGCGCTTCTATCGCGAAACCTCGTCCGGGCTGCTGCCGGAATATAAAATTATCCGCGAGGAGGAATTCCGCTATGAAATACTGCTGCGGAAAATTTCCCTGCCTCCGCTGACGGAAACGCGCGGCGGCGACCTGCCGCACCTAATGGAAACTATTGCAAGCGCCGTCGCGGAACTGGACGCGCCGGTTTTCCTGAATCTGTCCACGCCGGAAAAATGGCGCGGCTTCTGCGAAGTCTGGCTGCATCGCCTGGGCGAGATGAAAAGCGAAAACCTTTTTCCCGATTGCGAGGATTCCGTCATAAAACTGCTGGCCAATCTTTGCCAGGACGCGCGACTGGATGAAGCGTTTGCGGATAATGTCGGGTTCATCCACGGTGACCTGCACCCGGCCAACGTGTTCACGAACGGCCAGGGCGGATTGCAGGTTATCGACTGGCAGATGCCGCTGGCAGCTCCGCGCGCTTTCGACCGCGCCTGCCTGCTGGAGCGGATGGGCGTGAAGATCGAAGATTTTTTCGGCGCGCCGGAAATAATCGGCATGAAACTGACCCGGCTGTGCTGCTGCCTGCTGACGGCGTGGTGCCTGCCGGTAATCGATGTGGCGCGCAACGACCGTTACGTTTTTTCCCTGGCCAGCGACATTATTTCGGTTGCGACAAAAAGCGGGTTTACTATAAAATAAGAGTGTAGCCGGGCGCAAAATAATTTTAAATTTTCAGTAACAACTGTCTTTTTTTTTCGGATCAAAGCTAAAAGGAGGATTTGAACATGCCGACCGAACAGGAACTGGAAAAGACCCTGAGCGAAAGCGCGAAGATTTTCGAGCAGACCGCAACGCTTGAACGCACCATCGAGCAGATGTTTGCGCAACGCGAAGAATTCGCGCGCGACTTCGGCGTCGACTTCGACACCATGACCGACAAGATGAACGCCCGCAACCTGAACGAAGAGGAAAAGAAAAAGCTGGCCGAGGAACGTGCCGCCTTCGACGCGGAAATGGAACAGGATCTGCGCGCCGCCGAGGAGAAATTCCGCCGCGAAAAGATGGGCACCTCCGCCCCCGCCGCCAGCCGCAGACGGAACATGATCTGATTTCGGATATCTTTTAATAGAAAAGGAGAATGTCATGCCAGAAGTCAATAGTAGCGTACAGGTAACAGGCGACGGCTTTTTCACCGTCGACGGGCAGAAACTCGACCTAGGCACCCTGATGATGCAGCTCCAGATGGAGCGCACCAAGATGATAGACACCGGCATCAAGGATCAGATGTCGGAAATCAAAGACCGTAATACCAAGCTCAAGGCGTTCAACGAACTTCTGGGCATGATGCGCAAGTTCAAGGCCAACAAGTGCGCGACCAACGACGACAACGCCGCCGGGCAACGCTTCAACCTGCCCGGCATGGAAGGAAATAAAAACGTCACTGAATGGTTCAGGGAATTTGGCATGAGCGGCAGCTATACCGACGTCAACCCCGGAGACGGCACCAAGGAATGGGAAGCGGAGTGGGATGCCAATATCGAGGTCATGAAGGGGCAGATCGACAGCCTCAACAGCGACTCGCAGCTTTCGATGATCCGCCTGCAATCGCTGATCGACAAGCGCAACCAGTCTTTCGACATGATGACCAACACCCTGTCGAAAGACAGCAAGACCCGCGACAGCATCATCGGCAATATGCGCTAGTTTTTCAGAGACTGAAAGACACTAAGTACGGCGCCTCAAAAACAAGGGATGAAAACATGTAAGGGACTAAGGCTCTAAGGGACTAGGGGACTAAGACTATGGTCGAAGATTTCGCCGCTTGCCATAAGTTTTTCGCAATCAGGAGTTATCGATACCGTGTCTGCAAAGAAATTTTCTTAGTCCCCTAGCGCCTTAGTCCCTTGAATCAATCGAAGTTATTTTTTAAAAGACGGTTTTATTGGGAGAATACCATGGCGGAAACCGAAGCGGGGGTCAGCGAATACGCGAAAGATATTCTCGACACCCTCGAAATGAATGACGAACAACGGGGCATGTCGGGGTCGATCCTGAAGCTGCTGGAAAACGGCGGCACCCTCAAGGACATGAACAACCTCACCGACCGCGACATGGAGGTGATTTACAGCCTCGGGCTGAATTTCTACAAGAGTGCCAAGTACGACAAAGCTCGCTCCATGTTCCAGTTCCTCTGCTTCTACGACCACACCAACCCCAAGTGGTGGAACGGCCTGGGCGCGACCCAGCAGATGCTTAAGGACTACGAGCGCGCGATCAACGCCTTCGCCTACGCCACCCTGCTGGATGTGGAAAATCCCCAGCCGCAACTCCAGGCCGGCTATTGCCTGATGGCTTTGCAGAAGTACGAGGAGGCGGTCAGCGCCCTGGAAGGCGCGATCATCACCTGCGGCAACGACGCCAGTTTCGCCACGTTCAAGACCCAGGCCGAAACCCTGCTGGCCACCGCCGAAGCCAAAGCAGAAGAGGAGGAATAGCTCATGGATGCAGGCTGGAATAATTTTTCGCTGGTTGAGCAACAGAACATAGCCGGAGCGCTGAACCTCTCTTCTCCCGAACAGTTGCCGGAAATCTCCAAGCTGACTTCCGCGCAGATCACGGTGATTTCGGAGAAGGTGGGAGCGTCTGTCGCCGACAAGGTCAAAACCCTTTCCGGTGAAGGTACGCCCTCCAATCCCTCGCTGCCCGACGCCGATCTCGGCGATGCCAGCGCCCTGACCCTGCTGATGATGGAACTGCAGGAAAAGCTGGGCAAGCTCCAGACCGAAACCGCCAAGGAAGGCGTCAAGAACCAGAAGCTGACGCTCGAATCCGCCAGCGCCGAACGACTGGACAAGATCAAGGAATCCATCGAGAAGATGAAGGAATCGCAGAAGTCCGGGCTGCTGGGCAAGATTTTCGGCTGGATCGGCGCTATCGCTGGCGTCATTGCCGCGGTCGCGGTCTCCATCGTCTCCTTCGGCGCCGCGGCGGGAGTCGCGCTTACCCTGGCCGCCATCGGCCTGACCATGATGATTATGCAGGAATCCGGCGCCATGGACAAGCTGATGACAGCGATGTTCGGCGACAACGAAAAAGCCAAGATGTTTTTCCAGATCGGCCTGATGGTGGCCATGCTGGTAGCCAGCATCACGGCCACGGTTCTTTCCGGCGGCGCGGCGGCGGGCAAGCTCGCGGGCGACGCCACAAAGATGCTGGGCATGATCGCCAAGGTCGCCGACGTCTCCGAGGATGTGGCGCGCACGGCAATCCAGGCCACCTCTATCGGCGCACAGGTGGTGGGCGCGGCCGGATCGGTGGGCGGCGGTGCGGCCAACATCAACGCGGCGGTCAAGGGCTACGAAGCCACCAAGATTTCTGCCGAGTCCAAGGAACTGCTCGCCTGGCTGCAACTGCTGCAATCGCAGATGGAAGACCAGCAGGAGGAACTGCAGAAAGCGATGGACGAGTTGAGCCAGGGATTGTCGATCGGCATGGATATCATCAAATCCATCTCCGAATCGAAAAGCAATATCATGCAGCACTTCGGCGCCTGACCGCGCGGAATTTCATAAAGACCGTTTTTTTCGGGAGACAAACCCATGTCGATTACGATTGACAATAAAAATCTGAACATCACGCAGCTTTCCGACGAAATTCAATGGCAGGGCAACGACGGCTCCACCCAGGCCATCGCCAACGGTTGCTACGGCGAAATCAAGGACGTCACCGTAATCGACGGCAATCTCAAGGTGCAGACCAGCCTCGGCACGATGACCATCTCCGGCGACGTGGATCTGCTGCCGCCCAGCTTCGAGGCGAAGCTGGAAGACTACGCAGCCACTTCCAACCGCCTGCCGGACGTCTCGCAGGGTATTGACCTGATCGACTGCCTGAAACTCCTGCACGAAACCAACAAGCAGCGTCGCGAGGTCTCCCGCGAAGTCCGCCACGCCGACCGCGAGGCCGCCGCCAGCGAGGCGCGCGCCGCCGCGCACGAGATCATGAGCGGCGCGCTGACCAACATGATCTTCGGTATCGTCTCCGGCGCGGTCAACATCGGCATGGGCTGCCTCAGCGTCGCGGGTTCGCTCAAGGCCATGTCTACCATGAAGTCGTCCTGCCAGCAGGTCAGCCTCGCCAAGTCCGAAGTATCCGTCGCCAAGGCCAACGTCAACTTCCAACAGTCCAAGGCCAACCTCGCCGAAGCCCGCGTGCAACTCAAGGGATTACAGGACGGCTCCATCGCCCCGCCCAAGGGCATGACCAAGCAGGAGGCGATCAATGCGCAGATGACCAAGATCGACAGCCTCAAGGCCGAATGCACCCAGGCTCACGCCGACCTTAAAACCCAACAGCAGGCGTTGGAGACGAAACTCACCAAGGCCGAAACCCGCGCCAAGGCACAAGTGGAATCCTCGACTCAAAAGCTGGACAAGCTGAATGCCGAAGCGAAGCAATACACCGACGCCGGGAAGCCCATACCTGATAAACTCCAGGCCAAGATTGACACGCAGCAGGCGAAAATGGCCGACGCCAAGGCGGAACTACAGACTTACCAGGAGTCGTTGCAGAACGCCAAGCTGGAACACGCCAAAAGCGCCAATTTCAAAACCAGCGACGTCACCGCCGACAAGGCCGACGCCATCAAGTCCGATCTCGCCGCCGCCCAGAAGCAACTCGGCGTCCGGGGTGACAACGGGCTTTACCCGGAAGGTTCCGCCAACCAGAAGCTGTCGGCGGCGGAAAAGGCGCGCGCCGACGCCATGACCGAAGTCCAGACCAAAGTCAACCTGTACCACTCTATCGGCCAGGTCGGACAGGGCGTGGCAGGCATACTCACCTCCATCGGCGGCTATGCCGAAAGCCTCGGCCAGGCTCGCGCCAAGGAACGCGACGCCGCCGCGGAAATCTACCGCGCCGGAGCGGACGACGCCAAGGACGACATGCAGAACGCCAGCGACATCCTGCGTGAAGTGCGGGAGACCTTCAACTCCATCCGCCAGTCAAACGCCCAGGTGTGGCAGCACATCACCAGCGCGTGACAGTATGCAAGTTGCCGAGGTACTCAGTTTGAGTTTCGCGCTTTTCCAGAAACCGCTGCAAACCGGAAACCAAGTTCCCTCTCCCCCAGTTGGGGGAGAGGGTTAGGGTGAAGGGGCTCTTTATTTCGTTGTTTAGAGGATAATCCCATGGAACTTGAAACCGGTCTCAAGGCTTTGTGCGAAACCCTCGGCGTGGAACTGCCGACCCCAGATTCTAAACAACGCTACGTTTTCGAATTCGCCGACGGCATCACCCTGCGCTGCTTTTCCCTGCCCGGTCGCCACATCGTTTTCGAGGGGCTGGTCTGCGCCGCGCCGCGCGACGGGCGGGAAGCTGAAGCGCTTTGCAAATCGCTGCTACAGACTTCGCTGGCGCTGTGCAAGACGACGCAGGGGGAGATTATCCTGGATACGGAAAAAGGCGAAATCTGTTTCACCCGCCAGTTCCTGCCGGGACATGACGAGGGATTGGTCTTCGGGGAGGAAATCGACGACTTTCTGAACGAACTGGAATTCGTCCGCAACCAGGCAAAACCGGAACGCTCCGGCGGCAGGTCGCCATCTTCGCCGTTTTCGCTGCTGATGCGCTGACTCCGAAGCGAATAGCTCCCATAAAAAAAACTCCGACCGTCTGGTCGGAGTTTTTTTGTTATCGTATATTTTTTTCGCAGCTAGATTTTCATTTCCGCCACGACCCAGTCGTGCAAAGTGGTGGGCGGCACGTGTACGTGATATTTCTGGCGCATCCGCAGGGTGGCCTTTTCCAGGGTCAACGACTGCTTGACCACCAGATCGACGGCGGTGCGGCGCACGCGGTTGGTGAAGCGACCCGAAGGCTGGGCGAGATGATCCATCGGCAGGGAGAAATGCTTGCGGCAGTTGACGCAGTAGTGCTTGCTGTAGGTCACTTCCAGCACGGTCGGCCCGGAAATTCCTACCTCGCGCAGGCGGCGGCGTCCGATGGAGTGCCGCTTGCTCACCGTGCCGCAACGCGAACAGGGAGCGGTCTTGCGCGAAAGATTGATTTTTCTGATCTTGGTTCCCCGCGGGAGAACTGTCTTCTGGGACACGGCTTATCTCCTATGATAAAATTCAACCCAACATTAGCGAACGAAGGGCGCGCGGATCAAATGGCGCTTAAAAATCGCTAGCGAAAGCCGGCGATGGCAACAGGCCACCTCCCATGATCAATCGCAACCATCAATCCGCGAACTCATCAACACTAGATATATCGACGCTTAGTCCGGTTCAGGTTGAGTCAATTTCGGCAGGAATTGTATTTTTTTAAAAAATATCGCGGCAGGCTATCCCGGCTTGCGATAGATAGTGGGCTTGACGTACTTGAATTCGTGGTTGACGCCGGAGAGTCCTTCGGAGTGGCCGATGAAGAGGTGACCGCCAGGACGTAGAAAACGGCAGAAATTGTTCACCAGCCTCTCCTGGGTGGCCTTGTCGAAATAGATCATGACGTTGCGGCAGAAGATGAAATCGAAATGCCCCTTGAAGGGCCAAGGCTCCATCAGGTTAAGATACCGGAACGCCATCCGCTCCTTTACCTCCGGCTTTACCTGATACCGCGCCTGCTCCCCTTCGCCGGAACGCTGGAAATATTTTTTCAGCAGCGGCGCGGGAATGGCGGTGACCGCTCTGGCTTCGTAGATTCCCGAAGCGGCGCAGGCCACCATATTGGTGTCGATGTCTGAGGCGAGTATCTTGATGTCCCAACGGGCCGCCTCGGGCAGCGCCTCCAGCAGCGTCATGGCGATGGAATACGGTTCCTCACCGCTGGAGCAGCCCGCGCTCCAGGCGCGGATGCGCCAGGAGTTGTGGCGCTTGGCTTCCGCCGCCAGTTCCGGCACCAGCGATTGGGTAATGAAGTCGAAGTGTTTCGACTCGCGGAAAAACGAGGTGAGGTTGGTGCTGACGGCATTAAGCAGTTCCCGCACCGCCTCGCCGGAATCGTCCGAGGACATGTATTCGTAATAATGGCGATAGCCCTTCATCCCGCGCGTCCGGATCACCTTCCCCAAGCGGGCGCGCACCAGCTCCCGCTTGTTTTCGGTCAGGTTGATCCCTGCGTAATCGTAGACGAAGCGGGAGATTTTGCGGAACAGCGCGTCGCTGAGCTGTTCGCTGTCCTCAAAATTCTCGGTCATGTCACATCTCCCGGTCCCAAGGCTGTCAAGAAGAGGCCCGGAGCGGAAACTTGTCCCGCTCCGGGCAGAGGTGGAAAACCGGAGCAGACTGCGAAAATGGAAAGTATTTCGGCATCGGTCTGCAGCCTCACCCCGGCGGGGGGTAGCGGAACCGGTAGCTGCGGCGACCGAAATCAGCCGCCGCAGCTACCGTCTATCATTTCTTCTTCACCAGCTTGTACACGTCGCACTTGGAGCAATTTTCCATCTTGTGCGCCCAGTTGCCCTGCTCCTTGCCGCCGCACTTCGTACCGGTAACTGACCAGCAGTTGTCCCCGGCGTCGGGATAGGCGGGACACGAATCCCTTCTTTCGGGCGGACAGTTTTTCACTTCCCAGCACTGTACCTTGCCCCCACCGCGAGGGCTGGCTAAAAATCCGAGAAATCCTCTTCGTCCAGCGGGATGATGTCGTTAGGTTTCACCACCGAGGGGCCGGACTTCTTGCTGCTGCTCGGAGCGGCGGCGTTCTTGTGTCCCAGCAGATGCGCGTGCGCTACCGAGGAAGCCTTCCTCGCGGGCGCGGACTGGAGATGTATCTGGTGGCGCGGCGCGGAAGCGTGGGAAATGCTTTCTACTCCGCCGCCCCCGACCAGAGCCTGCAGTTCCTGCACCATCGCCCGGAGCTGGTCGGCCTGGGCGTTCAGTTCCTCCGACGCGGAAGCCGATTCCTCGGCGTTGGCGGCGTTAGTCTGGGTGACCTTGTCCATCTGCGCAACTGCGGTGTTGACCTGGTCGACGCCTTGCGCCTGTTCGTTGGAGGCGGCGGAAATTTCGCTGACCAGACCCGCGACCTTTTCCGAACTCTTCTCGATGTCGGTGAAGCTCTCCTGCAATTTGCTGACGATATCGGTGCCGCGCTTGACGCGTTCGAC
>JAGUZQ010000073.1 GCA_020060765.1 Planctomycetota bacterium
GAGAAAGTCAGCGCACAAGAGCCGCCTGCGAAAGTTGCGTGAACTTGGCATTGATGCAGAAATGTTGCCCCTTTGTGATCAGTTTACGTTGTAGTGCTAGAAAGTCCCAGTGAACGGCAAGACGACTATCGTCATCCCCTGCTACAACGAAGCGCTCCGGTTAGACCGCGGGGCGTTTCGTTCCTTCATGCGCGAACAGGACGTTGGTTTCGTTTTTATCAACGACGGCAGCAGCGACGATACGGCGACAGTTGTCGATAGCATCTGCAAAGAATCAGGCGGCAAGGCTATAGCCTTGCATCTGGCTGAAAATGTCGGCAAGGGTGAAGCGGTGCGACAGGGGATGCGTTTCGCCTTCCAGTCCGGCGCGGAATACGCCGGTTTTTTCGACGCCGATTTGTCTACGCCGCTGTCGACGATTACGCTTTTGCAACAGGTCTTTCATGAAAACCCCAAAGTGGAAATGGTGTTTGGCGCGCGGGTGCTGCTGCTGGGAAAAGACGTGGTGCGGCGGCGCTACCGGCACCTGATCGGCAGATTCTTCGCCACGGTCGCGTCCAATATTTTGCATCTGCCGGTTTACGACACCCAGTGCGGCGCGAAACTTTTACGAAGCACCGACCGCGTCAGGAAACTTTTTGAGCAACCATTTTGTTCGCGCTGGGTGTTCGACGTCGAGCTGATCGCGCGCTTTATCGTTGCCGGTCGCGAATGCGGCGCGCCTGCTCCGCGTGAAACCATTTTTGAATTCCCCCTGCCGCGCTGGCACCACGTCGGCGGCAGCAAGATCAGCCTGCTTGATTTTCCCCGCATCAGTTGCGACTTGTGGAAAATCTGGCGGCGTTACGGAAGGCGGTTGCGATGAAACAGGTGGGAATTGTGGGATTTGGGGCGTTCGGACAATTCATGGCGAAACATCTTGCACCTCACGCCGACCTCATGGTCTGCGACCGGCATGACGTGACGCGAGACGCGGCGGAGCTGGGGGTGAAAGCGGGAACTCTGGCAGAAGTAGCCTCGCGCGAAATCGTCCTGCTGGCGGTGCCGGTGCAGAATCTGGAAGAGGTGCTTACCGAAATCAGGCCGCATGTGCGCGCCGAAGCGATCGTCGCTGATGTGTCTTCAGTAAAAGTGAAACCGCTGGAAATGATGGCTCGGCTGCTCCCGCGAAGCGTGGAACTGATCGGCCTGCATCCGTTGTTCGGTCCCCAGAGCGGTCGCGACGGCATAGCTAATCTGAAAGTGGTTTACTGTCCCGTGCGGACAACCCACGCCGCCGAGGCGCAAAATTTTCTTGCCCACGTGCTGGGCTTGCAGGTGATCGAAATCACCCCCGAGGAACACGACCGGCAGATGGCGTATATTCAGGGATTGACCCACTGGTTCGGACGGGCGGTGCGGGAAATGACGGTACCGGATCGGGAACTAGGGACGCCCGCATACCAGCGCTTTCTGGAAATAGAGGAGATGCTGCGCAGCGACTCCGACGAATTATTTCTGACGATTGCGCGCGAAAATCCGTTTGCCGAACAAGCGCGCGAGGAACTGCTTAACGCCCTCAAACGCCTGCACGATTGGGCGTCAGGCAAGTAAGCCGCCCCGGCGCAGCGCCGTGAGAATGAGCTGGTCGAACGGTTGCGCGGTCGAACCGAACACGTAGGACGCGCCGCGCCGGGTGCAGAAATCCTTGATCCCCCCGCAGTAGTTTTCCAGTGTTTTCTTATATTGCTTCAGCAGCGGCTGGCTGACGGTGATTTCCTGGAACGCGCCGTCTTCGGCATCGACCAGTTTCAAGTCGCCCTTCACCTCGGGGTCGATTTCTTCCGGCGCAAGAATCTGCACCGCATATACGTCCAGTTTGTTGCCCAGCAACCGCTTGAGCGCTTCCTCGTAACCTTCCGGATCGAGAAAGTCACTGATCAACACCACGATCCCCTTGCCAAACGAGGCAGTCTGGGAAAAAGTCTTGCAGGTCTCGTGCAGGCCGGTAGCGCCGTCAGGTTTCAGGCTTTCGAAAAAGTCAAACAGCTTGCGCGAGGAACGCTTGCCCCGGAGCGCGGGGGTGGATTTCCTGATACCGCCGGAAAAAGCGTGCGCCTGCACGCGGTCGAGGTTAGACAGGCCGATGTAGGTCACCGCCGCCGCGATTTTTTTCGCGTATTCCAGCTTGTGCGGCGAGCCGAAATCCATGCTGCGGGAAGCGTCGAGCAGGACGTGCACATGCAGGTCTTCCTCTTCCAGAAACAGTTTCAGGAACAGCTTGTCCAGCCGCCCGTAGATGTTCCAGTCGATATGACGCAGGTCGTCGCCCTCGACGTAGTTGCGGTAGTCGGCGAATTCGGAGGAGTAGCCGCGCTTCCTGCTGCGGCGCTCGCCCTTCATGCGCCCGCGGAAAATCTTGCGGCTAACCAGGGTCAGCTTTTCGAGTTTCCGCATGAAGTCTTCGCTCAACAGTTTTTCAGCCATGAGGCGATTATAATCAAGCCGCCCTGAAGCGCAACGCTTTTGTCGGCGACACCTGCGCGTCCCCGAAAACACTTGACCGCAGGCACGCCTTTGCCTATTCTTCATTATCAACTACGCGGGAAAAATCTTCCGCGCAAAGGCTAAATTCCAGGAGCCGCCCGTGGCAAAGAAGATTTTGCGAGCGCTTTTTTTCGACATAGACGACACTGTCTACAGCACGACTGAATTCGCCCAGACCGCCCGCCGCAACGCGGTGAAGGCAATGGTCGAAGCCGGGCTGAAGATGGACGAGGAACAGTGCCTGCTGGAACTGAACGAGGTGATTTCCGAATTCGGCAGCAACTACGAGCACCATTTCGACAAGCTGCTGCAACGCCTGCCGGAAGAGGTCTGGGAAAGCGCCTCGCCCGTCATCGTCGTGACGGCGGGGATGGTTGCCTATCACCAGACCAAGTTCCGCCAGTTTTCCGCTTACGAGGACGCCATCGCCGTACTGCGTGAGCTGGGCAAACGCAATCTGGTGCTCGGCATCATCACCGCCGGGCTGGAGATCAAGCAGGCAGAGAAAATCGTCAGGCTGGGGCTGCACAAACTCGTGCCGCCCGCCAACATTTTCATCACTGATTCCATCGGCATTTCCAAAACCAATCCCAAGCTCTACATCCGCGCCTGCCGCAAGGTCGGGGTGAAGCCGGAGGAAAGCATGTACGTCGGCGACAACCCCGCCGTCGATATCGACGTGCCGCACCGCATCGGCATGCGCACCGTCCTCAGCCGCCGCAGCGGGAAATACCTGAACGCCGTGGGCGAGGCCAACCCCGATCACGTGGTGCACAATTTTTACGACCTGCTCGAACTGCTCGATGCGGAATACGAACTCTCCGGAACCCGACATGACTGAAGCCATCCCCCTGATCCGTCCGGAAATAGACGCCTTTCCCACCCGCGACGGAGACGAACTTTTCTACGTGCTCTACGACCGCTCCGGCACCAGCGAGGCGCAACTGGCCGTCTCGCCCCTGGCGCTGTTCGTGGTGTCGAAGATGGACGGCATCCGCTCCATCCTAGACTTGCGCACGCTGGTAGAAAAAGACGTCGGCAGCGAAATCGCCTGCGAGGAAATCTCCAGCATCATCCGCGCGCTGGACGAGGCGCTGTTCCTGGCGGGAGGGAGATTCGAGGAATATGTCAGTCGCCTGCGCCGCGAGTTTCTCGCCCACCCTGTGCGCGAATCACGTTCTGCCGGCAGCGCCTACTGCGACGACCCGTCAGAACTCGCACGCCAGCTTGCTGGAATGATGCAATCCGCGCCGCCGCCCGAGGAAAACCCGCCCGCGACCGACGGCGCTCCTCCGCGCGGCATAATAATCCCGCACATAGATTATCTGCGCGGAGCGCCGGGCTACGGGCAGGCGTACCGCTATCTGCAAGCCTGCCGCCCGCCGGAAGTAGTCGTCGTTTTGGGATTGTGCCACCAGCCGATGAAAAACCGGTTCGCTGTGCTGGACAAGGATTTCGCCGTGCCGGGAGCGACGGTCAGACTGGCGCGTGAAGAGACGGCGGACTTGTTGTCATTCTGCGCGAGTGTCGCCGATTTTCGTGAAGACGCGTTCCTGCATCACGGCGAACACTCAGTCGAGTTGCAGGCCGTCTGGCTTAATCATATCTGGGGAGACAAGACCTGCATCATACCCGTGCTGGCCGGTTCGGTGCGGGATTTTCTGGAAAAGGACAGTGCATCGCCAAACGCGGCAGCTGATCCGCAAATCGACATTTTCAACCAGGCGCTGCACCGGCTGTCTTCCCGAAAAGAGACGCTGTTTCTCGCCAGCGCCGACCTCGCCCACGTAGGGCCGCGCTTCGGCGACGAAAAGCCGGTCGACGAGCAACTGTTGGAAACGGTCGAGGAGGCTGACCGGCACTATCTCGCGTCGGTCGCCTCAGGCGACGCGGCAGTGGCGCTGGAAAGCCTGCGCCGCCACGAAGACCGCTACCGTGTCTGCAGCATCTCCGCCATCCACGCGCTGAATCTGGCGCTGCCTGGAGCGCGGGGGCATCTCTTGGGCTACTACCAGGCCGCCAATCCGGAAATGCTGGAAGTAGTCACCTACGCCGCGATGGTAATTCCATAACGCCAACAAGTAAAATCGCCTCGCACTTTTTAGCATTAACTTACGAACGTCATTCCCGCCTTCGCGGGAATGACGTTCGATGGATTTTCACTTGATTGAACGCACTCTGGTTCAAGCCTTGAACGGCAGACCCAGCGGTTCGTTATAGGGGCGGAAAGGAACCATGTTCGCGATTTCCGCCAGGTCTTTCATCAGCGCCGCAGGCAACGGACCTTTTTCCACTGTCGCCACGTTCTGCTCCAGCTCCGCCACCGACCGCACGCCGGTAAGGATAGTCGAGACCCGGGCGTCGGCCAGCAGCCAGCGCATGGCCAACTCCGGCAGCGTCATTTTCACATCCTTCACCAACTCGTAAAGCTTGCGGAATTGTTTCACGCGCGGCAGACTGAGCCACGCGGCAGGCCGGGCGATATCCTCGGCATAAACTTTCGCCAACGCGCCCTGATGCAAGGGACTGCCGATAATGACGCCCATCTCCTGCTTCTTCGCCTCGGGCAGAAGGGAATGCTCCGCCTCGCGCCAGATCATGTCATACTGGAACGCGGTCAGGAGAACATCGAACTGGCCAGTCTCAACGACATGCGTCATTTCATAAGCGGTCGTGCCGCCCAGGCCGGTGAATTTCGCCTTGCCGGTTTCGCGCGCCTCCTCCAGCACCTCCGTCACCGGCCCGGAATAGACGCCTTCTTCCGGCCACCACTTCGCCATATCAGGCCGGTCAGGCTCGTGAATCATGAGAATATCCACGCTGTCGCGGCGCAATCTTTTCAGGCTGGCCTCGAACGCGGATTTGAGGAAATCCCTGTCCTGGTGCTGATAAGGTTCCGGCTTGTACCCCAGCTTGGTGCTGAGGATGTAAGGCTCGTCGATGCGCGGCAGTACCTTGCCCAGCACTTCCTCGCTGTCGAGATAGCCGGGCGCGGTGTCGATATAATTTATTCCAAGTTTCAGCGCGCGGCGGATAACACGCTCTGCCTCGTTGTAATCCGCGCCGTAGGAGCTGATGAAAAGCCCGCCTAACGCCAGTTCCGACACTTCCAGACCGGTTTTGCCCAATGTTCTTTTACGCATTTTTTATCTCCATGGTTTAAATAATTCAACTCACAAATCGTCATTCCCGCGAAGGCGGGAATCCAGGCGGTGTTGCGTACGGTTTCACCACTGGATTCCCGCCTCCGCGGGAATGACGCGAGTAAATTCATTGGCAAACAGAAGGTTGATTTCCTTGTCCCTCAGTCCCTGATCTGGAGTTACACCGCAAACACCACCTTGAATTCCTTGCGCGCTTCAAGCAGCTTGAAACCTTCCGCCACCCGGTCGAACGGCATGACGGAGGAGTGGAACGGTGCCAGGTCGATGATTCCCTTTTCCACCAGCTTGACGCAGGTTTCATGCACAATGGGGTCTGCCTCGGCGGGAGAATGGAACGAGAAAATAATCCCGCTGCCAAACCCCTCGATTTCCATTTTGAAGGAATGATCCAGACCGTACACCGCCAGCGTCCCGCCAGATTTAACACAGGAGGTAAACGGCTTGAGGTTGGTGGAAACGCCCGCAGCGTCGATCAGGATGTCGAATTTTCCCTGACAGGAAGCGAGGTCACTCACCTTCACTCCCTCGTCCGCGCCGAAGTCACGCGCCCGGTCAAACCCCTCGCCGCTACGGTTGATGGCGGTGATGTTTTGCGCCAGCATGAGACGGGCAAGCCTGATGAAAAACAGCCCTACCGCCCCAGTGCCGATCACGCCCACGCTTTTGCCGTAAAGCGAACCCATCTTTTGCAGAAAGCTGAAAGTTTCCTTGAAAGTGATGAACAACACCGCCCACGGCTGGTCGCGCCACGCGCGCGGCACAGTCAATTGATATTGCGCATAAGGGTTGCAACCCTCAACGCCGTCTTCAGCCATAGCCTGCTTGTCGATAATCAAACCATGTTCGGAAAAACCGCCAAACGAGGCGGAATATCCGTTCAGCGTCTCGCCGGCATAGACGTAGACCGGTCGCAATACGATATCGCCTTTTGCGAAGTTGCGCACCTTCTTGCCGACTTCAATTATTTCGCCAATGCTTTCGTGCCCCAGCACCGATGGATAGCTGTTTTCCCACGGCGTTTTATTGTGAATCAGTTTCAGGTCGGTACCGGTACACGAAGCGAAAAACAGATTCCGGCACAGACACTGATACTCCCCCGGCCGACCCAAATCAGGCACATTCTCCAACACTACTTTCCCCGGTTCTTTTATAATCGCCGCTTTCATGACACTGTCTCCTCCTAAGGCTTATCCTGTTTTCCAGATTAAAACTCACTCTGGGCTTCAACAAATCGCGAATCCACTGCCTCGCGCCGGGAGGCGAGTTCTTCCCGCAACACCATTTTCATCAGCAGTTCCGCCGCCTTCGCCCCGCCGTCGGCATGGCGGTATTCGATCAGGTCGATATTCACGCGCCGGGCAATTTCGATTCCCTCACGACCGCCGACGGCGCAGATTCTGCCGGTCTGTAAAAAAACGGCTTCGCGGCTGCGCAAAATCTGGACAAGCTGTTCGGCGCAGGCGCTGCTATCCATGAACAGCACCTGCGGCGCGGCCTCGGCCTTGGTGATGACGTCGGCGAACATGCCCAGGATTTCCGCCAGCAGCGGCGGGTTAGCCGTTTTTTCCGGGTGCAGCATCGACGAGCGCGGGTCGAGGCGCGTGCCAACCTCAAGCGCGGTCTTCGCAAAGATGTTGTAAGTCCACAACCCGTCGTCGCCCAAGCCGAAATAGCCGAACCGCGTGAATCCCAACGACCGGTAATGCGCCAGCGCCTGCCGCACGCCGCTGGCCAGATCAAGCACGACCTGCGGATGCCGGTGCGGAAAGATATGCTCGATATGCTGCGGAAAACACGACACCACGTTTTTACCTCCCCCCGCCAGAAAAGCGGCGAGATTGGGCGAAAGACAGAAATCGAAATCCAGAAACCCGTCCACCGGCAAACCCCGCAACAACTCCCGCTCCGGATGCTCGGCGTAATGATCGTAGGGCAGCAAGCTGAGATTCGCGCCGTGACTGCGGATGACTTTCTGCGCGCCTTCGATTTTCTGCAAAAAACTGGGCAGGCTCAGAAAATACGATTCCCCCTGCCCTTCATGCAGATTAAGCACCAGCCCCAGATTGAAAACATTTTCCACCCGCCGCGCCGCTTCGCGACAGACAATACTGGCGCGCCCGCGCTGCTTGCTGATATAGTTCTGCTTTTTCAACTCCTCCAGCGAATTGCGGATGCAGGTGCGGCTGGCGGAATACAATCGCCCCAATTCCTCTTCTGACGGCAACGCCGCGCCTGGCTGGTATAATCCGGCAGAGATATCTCTTATAATTTCATTAGCAACTAAATTATACCTAGACAAGTATTTCTCCGTCTTTTTATCCTTAGTTATCTCTATTATAATACATCTTGCCCGTTTGTCAAATAAGTTTCTCTCAATATAACATAAAAGCATATGTTATATGATTTTACGTAATAACATATTATCTCTGCGCTGTTTTATCAGCACAGAGATACGAATATTTTAAAGCTATGGGAGAACTATCTGGAAGGAACGATACAGTCGCTATTTGCGGCTTTCAGGCAGGATCATGACTGGCACGCCGTCACGCACCGGATATTTCCTGCCGCATTTTCCGCAGACCAGAAAGCCGTTTTGCGCCGAGACTTTTTCGCGGCAGACGGGACAGGCGATTAATTCCAGCAGCTTCCGGTCAAGCGGTATCACTGCGAAGTGTCCTTGCCGGTCGCATCGATGGTGAACCAACGCGCTCCTTCACGCACATGAGCCACTTCTTTCAGGAAGGGACTGGCGTCATCGAACCGGGGCGCGATTTTCATCTGGCCGCTGCGGTCGATAAATCCCCATTTCCCGCCGACCTGCACCGCCGTCAATTCAGCGAAGAAATCGCGCGCTTTTTCAAACTGGGGCTGAATCAGGATCTTGCCCGCGCCGTCGATATAGCCCCACCGGTCGCCAATCCTGACCCGCCCGATCGGCTGCGCGCTGAGCTGGTAGTGTGAAGACGAGGCCGCGTCAGTCACCAGCACATCGCCCAGCCCCGGAAAACTGCAGGCGTAATCGAACTGCGGTGCAATAATAGTCTTACCCTCGCGGTCACGGTAGCCCCACTTGCCGCTTTGCTGAAACGCCACATGCGTGGCTGAGACCGGAGGATTAAGCCACCAGCGGTCGCTCTCGGTCAACTCCTGGGACGCGCACCCAGTCAACAACACCAACGTCAGTAACAGGTATCCGCGCATGATATTCTCCAATAGCAAGCCTCACTTCTTTTTCGCCAACCCCGCCTTATACTCTTCCCGGTTTTCCTCCCACCACTTGTCCCAGGCGTCGGCATCGAGTCCAAAATCCTGCCCTGTCAGCAGCGACAGCGTCTCGACGGCTTCGGCGCGCATCTTTTCGTTTTTCAGGCGGAGGCATTTCAGAATTGGTTCGATCTTGGTGTGGGGATTTATTTTTCTGCTGCCGGTCGCCTTTTCCCCGACCGTGCGCTTCTCGTTCAGCGCGCACACCATAACCGGCTCGCCGGTTTTGCGGGAAGCGGTCTGCCGGAACCGAAACCCGCAACTAGCGCAGAAGCGGTTGCCATGCCGGAACAGATCGAACAAACCGAAGACAAACACGACCGCGCCGACGAAATACAGTTTTTGCAGATCGGCTTCGCTCCAGCGGAAGAAATCGGCACGCACGAATTTTTCGACAAAAATCAGCGCCAGTCCCAACAATATCAGCGCATAGCTGCGCGGCGGAGCGTAGTCGCGATTTATCAGTGAGGATTCACAAAACGGGCATTGCATCGCGGGATCCTCTTGCGGCGTTGCAGGGTTGCTGCGTAAAATTCACCGCCTGGCAGCGATTAAAATTGCTCCTCCCCTTCCAGGGGAGGCTGGGAGGGGTGAGAGTCTTCCCCTTTCACCCCCTCTAACTCCAATGCGGTTTACTTAAGAGGAAATCTTTCTGTTTTAAATAAAAACTTACGAATCGTCATTCCCGCAAAGGCGGGAATCCAGGGGGAAACCGTACGCAACACCTACTGGATTCCGCTGGCAGCCAGCCCCTGGCCTTCGCGGGAATGACGGTACAAGTTTTTTCCTGAATAAACCGTATTGCCTCTAACTCCCCCTGGAAGGGGAAGAACTTTTACCGTACTCCATCCCGTCCCCCGCTACTTCGCGGTTTCGGCCTCGCTTTTCTTGTCGGCGCGGAACGCCTCCAGCGCCCTGCCCTGGTGTCCCGCCTCGCTCGCGTGGAAATGCTCCACGATATTTTTAACCAGCGGGTCGGAAGCAATCGGCATTCCCGCGATCTGCTCCAGCGCCTGCGCTCTAGTCAGGTCGGAACGGTAAACCAGCTTGAAGGCATCTTTCAGGTTCTGCGCCGATTCCGGCGAGACACCCCGGCGGCGCAAACCCTCTACATTGATTTTGCGCACGCGCGCGGGACTGCCTTCCACGATCATGTAGGGCGGCACATCGGTGCGCACTGCCGAAAGACCGGCGAGAAAACTCATTGTGCCGATAGTGACGAAATGATGCACCGCGACCATGCCTGAGATGATAGCCATGTCTTCCACCACGATATGCCCGGCCAGTTGCGCGCAGTTGGTAATCACGCACTGGTTGCCGAGGATGCAGTCGTGGGCGATGTGGACATAAGCCATGATGAGATTGCCGTTGCCGATTACGGTCTTGCCGCCGCCCAGGCCGGTGCCGCGATTGATAGTCGCAAATTCCCGGATGGTGTTGTTGTCCCCGATTGTGAGCCCGGTCAGTTCTCCCTTGAATTTCAAGTCCTGCGGTTCGCCGCCGACAATCGCGCCGGGATAGATGTTGCAGTTCCGACCGATGGTGGTGTGCGCTACCACCTGGGCGCTGGAGCGAACCCAGGTGCCCTCGCCGATCTTGACGTTAGGCCCGATGATGGCATAAGGGTCGATAACTGCGCCGTCGGCGATTTCAGCGCTTGCGTCCACAATCGCCGTAGGATGGATTTTCGTAGCCATGCTTCTCCTGTCTCTGTTGTCGCATCGTCCCGCAAACAAGGGGACATCAGAGGGACTAAGTTTCCAAGGGACTAGGGGACTAAGGCTCAAGTCGGTAATTTCCTGCTTGCCGTAAGTTTTACGCAATCAGAAGCTATCGGTGCCAGCAAAGATTTTTCTTAGTCCCTAAGTCCCCCAGTCCCTTAGTCCCTGACTTCACGTATACTGTCCCGGTTCAACCAGCGCGAACTTGATTTTCGCTTCCGTCACCACATCGCCGTCGACCCGGGCGGTTCCCTTGACGATCATAATCTTGCCTCGCACCTTTTCGGTAACCACCTCCAGCATGATCTGGTCTCCCGGCACCACCGGTCGCCGCCACTTCACGTCTTCCGCGCCCATCAGCACCGCCAGCTTGCCCTTGGCGTCGGGCTCGCGCATCATCAGCATTCCCGCCGCCTGCGCCAGAGCTTCTACATGCAGCACGCCCGGCATGATCGGCAGGCCGGGAAAATGCCCCTCGAAAAACTCCTCGTTACGTGTTACATTTTTCAAAGCCAGAATCCGCCTGCGCGGCTCCAGTTCCAAAACCCTGTCCACCAGCAGGAAAGGATACCGGTGCGGCAGCGTGGCCTCGATGGCTTTAATGTCCTGCAATCCTTTGGGATTCTCCTGCTTTATTATTTCGCTTTTCAGTATTTTCGCAAGCTCAATGTTCAGCCCATGACCGCTTTTACAGGCGATTACATGCACCCCCAGCCGACGTCCGACCAGCGCCAGGTCGCCCGCGACATCCAGAATCTTATGCCGGATGCACTCGTCGTCGAACCTGAGGGTATTTTCCATCACTTCCCCGCCGTCCAGCACCAGCGTGTTCTGCGGATTGGCGCCCTGGCCGAACCCCGCCGCGCGCAATGCCTCGGCGTGCTGCTTCATCACGAACGTGCGGCAGGGAGCGATTTCCCTGAGCATAGTCTCGGGAGTGATCGTCATCTCCGCCAACCCTTGCGCCAGCACGCTTTCCTTGTAATCCAGAATATAGGTAATGCGAAAAGAACCGTCTTTGCTGGGATAGGCGGTAATGACCGCGTCGTTAGCCGAAGCCGAAACCGAGCGGGAAATTTTGGCGATTGTCCGGGGCGCGTCCTGTTCGGTCAGGCCGCATTTATCCACCATTTCCGCGATCTGCCCCGCCGATCCGTCCAGGCCGGGAATCTCCCTGCCCTCGACCTCGATCACGGCATTGTCCACCCCCAGTCCGGTCAACGCGGCCAGCAGATGTTCGACCGTGTGCACCTCATTATCGCCGACCTTCAAAACCGTGCGGTGCAGGGAGCCGTCGGCAATGTCCGGACAGACCGGAGCTTCATCGCCTTTGACCCGCAGCACCAGACCAGTGGCCTGTTTCGCCGGTTTTATGGTAACCTTCGCCTCTTCGCCGAAGTGCAGTCCTTTTCCGGAAAACGAAATTTCATCTGCCAGCGTATGTTGTTTTGTCTGATCCATGATCTGCAATTTTCTCCATTCCTTTGCTGATAGTTGTCATTAGTCTGCTGAATCCTGCTTTTCGCTGCTTTTTTCCAACGTTTCCAGCCGCTGCTGCAAGTCCTTGACTGTTTTACGTAAACGAGGTAGTGCCTTGAGGTTACGGTATTCATTCAATTTATCTTCATGCGGACCGGCAGGATAACCGGTTACATGCACCCCGGCTGGAACGTCCTTGGTAACTCCCGAACGACCCGAAAGTTTCGCCCTGTCACCGACAGACAAATGCCCTGCGATAGCTGACTGCCCGCCCATCAAAACACCGTTACCTATTGTCGTTGAGCCACTTATGCCAGTCTGAGCGGCAAAGGCGCAATGCGCCCCCACCTTGACGTTATGCGCAATCTGAATCAGATTATCTAATTTAGTCCCAGGCATAATCACCGTCTGCCCAAACCGCGCCCGATCAATCGTGCAACAA
>JAGUZQ010000081.1 GCA_020060765.1 Planctomycetota bacterium
CGCTCCAGTTCGTCGATGCGCGCGAGCAGTTTCGTGACGGTCGCCTCAAGTTCCGCGATTCTTCTATCTTTGTCATCAGCGGTCATACAACTATTATCGTACAAATTGCCATGGCCGCTTGAGATACAATTTTAAACCGGTGAACGCTTACAAGATTACTTGCGGCTACTATCATAGACAATTGGAAACGGCAGGAAGGGATTAAACCGGAAACTCCATTTCGTCGGTAAACGCTTCCTGGAAAGATAACTGTCCCGAAAGCTCAATGTATTTCACTTCCCGCGCGATGCGTTCGGCTTCGTCGCGCATCCTGCCGCTGAGCAGGCACAGTCGCGTGCCTGCCAGCGCGGAATTACCAACCGCCTCCACCGCGCCGGGCTTGATCCCTTGCGGCAGCAGGCCGGTGCGCAACGCGCTTGCGGGTTTCAAATAACTGCCGAAACCTCCTGCCAGGCAGACGCGGGTCAAGTCGGACGTGTTTTTCCCCACCGTCTCCAGCAGCACCCGCACTCCCGCCGCGACCGCGCCCTTGGCCAGTTGGAATTCTCGAATGTCCTTCTGCGTCAGCGCCAAGTGCGGGTGTCCGTTGGATTTTTCCGCCAGGAGAAACGCGGTGCCGGTTTTGTCCTCGATGATTCTCTCCGCCAGTTCCGGGCAGGCGTCTTTCGCTTCATCCCGGTCAAGCAGATAACCGGTTTCATCCAGCAGACCGCAATCGAGCAGCAGCGCCACCGCGTCGAGCAGACCCGTACCGCACAGACCTCGGGCAGGCGCGTCATCGATGGTTTCGATGAAAAACTTCCCGTCCCGTTTTCCAACGACGGAAATCGCGCCTGTCGCCGCGCGCATTCCGCATGATATCCGCGCTCCCTCGAAAGCTGGTCCTGCCGCGGTCGAGCAGGCGTAGGTTGCGCCGTCGGCGCGCAAGGCGATTTCGCCGTTGGTACCTACGTCCACCAGCAGCACGGTTTCGTCGCAGTTATGCAAATCGTAAGCCAGCAGCCCCGCTACGATGTCGCCGCCGACGTAGGCGCTGATGTTGGGCACGGTGTAGAGCCGCGCCCCCTCGCCCGCGCGCAACCCCACGTGCGAGGCGCGCGTCAGCCAGCCGCGCTTGGCCACCGGGATATACGGGCTCGCCGCGATATTGACCGGCTCCAGCCCCAGCAGCAGATGGTGCATGGTGGTGTTGCCGCCAACGGCGATGAAAAACACCTCGCCGGTTTCCGCCGAGGCGCTGGCGCAGGTTTCGGCCAGGATTTCCCCCAGCGCGCCGACGATCAAGCCCTGCAATTTTTTTCGCGCCTCGTCGCCGCGATTGGCATAATCGATCCGCGTGACCACATCGTCGCCGTGAACGGCCTGGGGGTTGGTGCGACTGGCCACCGCCAGCGCCTGTCCGCTTTGCAGATCGAACAGCAGGCCGGCGACGGTAGTGGTGCCGATATCCACCGCCAGTCCCAACGCGCGCGACTCGGGGCGGAATTTCTCCACCGCCAGCAATTCGTTGCCGAACAGCACCGCGTTAATCCTGAAATCATGCTCGCGCAGTTTGCGGGCGAGTTGTTGCATCAGCGCCAGCGCACAGCGGGGATATTCCTCCAGGCCAAGCCCGCGCATAATCCGGCCGATGTCGCAGGTCTGATCCGCCAGCGAAGGTTTAGGCAATTCCAGAGGAACGGATTTGACCTCATGGTCTGGTTCAGGTCTGACTCCGCCGAAATCGGTGAGGATGACGCTGCGGATGGCTGAAGTCTCGCCTACGTCCACGACCAGATCGGACTCGACCGACACCAGACACGCCAGCCGCCATCCTGCCGCCGCTTCCGAGGGGCTGAGCGCCTGTTCGTAACCGACGTGCGGTGGCACTTTGCCCGACACTATCCGTACCCGGCACTTGCCGCACAGGCCTTTGCCGCCGCAACTGGCAGGCACGCCCATCCCCGCCCGGTGGCAGGCGTCAAGCAGGTTTGTTCCCGCAGGCACGTTTGTTTTCTTGCCCGAGGGTTGGAAAGTAATCAGCGGCATGTTTCAGTCTCCGGCTTGATCTTCCGCGCCTCCATTACCCTGGCGTCGGTAGTGATGTGAAAAGTTTCCCCTGGTCGTACGATCAGAAAACGTTCCTCATCCCAGTTGCAGTTCAGCAGATCGCGCAGCAGCGATGGCTCCCCTTCCTGGCAGTCGACGTCCCAGTTGAGATATTGCGCGCATTCGCGGGTGTAGGCCAGGCCCGCCTCCCGGTCGCCGACGCCGAGGTCGACGTAGGTCGCGCGGTTGTATTCGTGCATCCAGCTCTGTTCCAGTTCCATCAGGTAGTCGGCGTTGTCCTCGCCGTATTTTTCCAGATATTCCTCATAACAGCTTTCGTAACGCACCTTACCCGGCTGGGTGTTGGTGGCGATCCAGCCGGGGCTGTACCAGTAGGTGCCGGGAAACCGCGCGGCGTAGCTGGCATACCTGTTCTTGTCGCCCAGCAGCAGCGTGATGCAGTCGTGCGCGCGTGCCGCCACCAGCGGACAGCGTTCTCCGTGCAGTCCCTCGATAGCGCGGCTGCACAGCCCGAACAGCAGCACGATATATTCCACCTCCGCCAGCTTTTCCATGCGGTCGATAGCGGCCTGCAATTCCGCGCGCAGCAGTTCCGGCTGGTTGTGCAAATCCTGTTTCATGATTTCTAGCGAGGCGACATGCTCCAGTCCAGAGGAGAAATGGTTTAACTCCATCTCCAGCACGGCGCAGGCGATGATGCCGATTTTCGGTAAAGGTTTTTCGTTCATGTTGACCTGGCTCAAGGTGCGCACTGTTGCGGAAAATCACATGAAACCGAATCCCCCTGAGGGGAGAAGGTTAGGAGCAATACGGTTCAATTAAGATACAAGTCCTTTTGTTTTAGAAATAATTTTACATATGTCATTCCTGCGAAGGCAGGAATCCAGGAGGTATTGCGTACGGTTTCACCACTGGATTCCTGCCTTCGCAGGAATGACGCTTCGTATATTTGCCGAAAAAACAGGTTATCCTTAACCGCAGTGCCTTTACGCCGAAACCAATGAGCGCGCCACTTCCACCGCCGTGGCCGCGTCGGCACCGTAGCCGCTGGCGCCGATCTCGTCGGCGTATTCCTGCGTCACCGGCGCGCCGCCGATCATGGTCAGCGTCTTCAGGCCGGAACTTTTCACGCAGTCGACGGTTTCCTTCATCGCGGGCATGGTGGTGGTCAGCAACGCCGACATGCAGATGATGTTCGCGCCGTTGTCACGGGCGGCCTCGACGAATTTTTCCGGCGTAACGTCGGTGCCGAGGTCGATCACCTCGAAGTTCGCGCCCTTCAGCATCATCGCCACCAGGTTCTTGCCGATGTCGTGCAGGTCGCCGCGTACGGTGCCGATCACAACCTTATATTCGGGCTTGATGCCAGCGTCCACCAGCACTGGCTCCAGGATTTCCATCGCTGTTTTCATGGCGCGCGCGGCGATCAGCACTTCCGGCACGAAAATTTCGTTAGCCTTGAAGCGGCGACCGATATCGTCCATTGCCGCGATCAGCGAATCGAGGATGGTACCGGCTTCCAGCTTTTGCTCCACCGCCTGTTTTACCAATGCTTCCGCGTCCTTGCGCTTGCCCTTTTTCACCGCTTCGGTCAGATTGTTCAGCAGTTCCATTCGTTTTCTCCTAAAAAAATCATGCCGCAAAAAAACCACTTTCGATTTTCCCCGCCAGTTCCAGGATTTTATCGCGCTCGCCGCCGTTACCGATAATTACCAGTCCCGCCTCTCCCGCCGCCGCGCCGACCTCCCAGCCGGAAGCGGAATAATCCACCGACAGCATCTCTCCCGCCGTCGGCACGAAACCCTTGACCCGGTAAAGCGCGCCAGAGTTTTTATCCAATTCCACCCGTAGCGACGCCCAGTCCACCTCTCCCGCCAGATTCACCGCCACCTGCACAAAATTAGAATCGACGCACTTGGCGTATTCCCCCGCCAGCTCTCCGCGCGAAAGACCGGCAAAAATGTCTAGCTCCACTTGGCACTGACAGGCCGGCACGATTTGCGCCTCGGGCTTGATCTCCCGCACCAGCCTTTCGGTTTCCGCCAGGGCTTCGGCATCGTAAGCATCGCACTTGTTGATAATCACCCAGTCCGCCGCCTCGATCTGGCCGACGATGTTGGGCAGAGTTTTTACCAGTTTGCGAAAACTTCCCGGATCGACCACGCTGACGACCGCGCGCAAATCGTGCAATTCATCCAGCCGCGTCTCGCGCAGCATCTGGCGCACTACTTTCGGGTCGGCAATGCCGCTGGCCTCGATCACCACTCCCTCGATGCCAGGCAGAGCGCCCGCGTTTTTCAGGACGTTGATAAAATCAGTCACCTTGCATTTGCAGAACACACTTCCGCCGGAAATCCGGGTCAGTTCACCTTCCGCCAGGTTCAACCGCGCGCCGTCGATGTCGCGGGGCGAGAATTCGTTGACGATGTACAGTATTTTCCGGTCGCGGTAGCGCTCGATCACGCGCTGCAGGAACGTGGTCTTGCCAGCTCCCAGAAATCCCGTTACCAGACACAGGGGAATCATGCCTACCTCCGCGCCATCGCCGCCTTGTCCGCAGCCTTGGCCTCAATGGCCTTGACCAGCGTCGGCAGGTCGGGAATGATGGAATTGAATTTCGGTTCGCCGTCGATGCAGATAGTCGGCAGATTGGCGACGCCCAGTTTCACCATGTGACCCACGCCCTCGCGCTTGGTAATTTTGTGCTCCCGCACCACCACTTCCGCCCCGCAGGCTTTCGCCGCGTTGTCGGCCGCGCCTTTCATGTACTGGCAGGGCGCGCAAGTCTCGGAATCAAGGGTAATCACATCCAGGATCACCGCGCTTTCATTGGCGTAATCCGGCAGCACGATGTCGTCGAAGGAATCCGCCTGCGACGCCTGGCAAGTCTTGCGCGCCACGTCGAGCTGATATTCGTCCAGTGCCATCAGCCCGGCGGCGGCGATGTTGGCGGGCGGCGTGGCGTAGGGCAGATCGCACCCAGGCGAGAGGATGAATCCCTTGCCGCCGCAGGCGTCCAGACACCGGATCGCGTTCAGCTTGGCGTCGGCTTCGGTGCCCATCAGCAGCACCACCGTCAGCGCCAGGTTGCCGCCGCAGGACTTGCCGTGCGCCTGGGCGATGGCGCGGAACTTCGCCATGTCGATCTGCTCGTCGACGGAAATGTTGTCGCACCGGGTCTGGCTCATCACCTCCAGGTTGCGGGTCACGTCGCCGCAGACAAAACAACAGGATAAACCGCCTTTTTCCTGGATGAAATCGTAAATCTCGTTCATCGCCGGAGTCACGAACTGCGCGAAATGCTCGGGCGAAATCTGGCTGACCATGGGGTCGACCACCGCGATCACGTCGCAGCCGTTTTCCATATACGCCGCCGCCATCGCCTTGCCGACCTCGGCGCACTTCAGTGCCAACTGCTCGACCTTTTCCTCCTCGTCAAACATCTCCAGGAAAATGTCGTTGCCCAGCATGTGCAGCGCCAGCGTAAACGGCCCGCACAGCAAGCCGTACAGCGCTACCTCGTCGCCGATTTCCGCCTTAGCTTTGCGCACCGCCTCCATCACCAGCGGAATGCGACCCTTGGTAAGATCGAACTCGGGCAGATCGTTGGCGTTCCAGTCGGATTTCCCTTCCAACGGATGAGTCACCACCGCCGGAGGGCCGTCTTCCGCCCAGTGTAACTGGCAACCCAGTACCTCAGCTTCAAGCTGGAGATCGAACACCACCGGCAAACCGTCGGGACGGTACAGTTCCTTCGCTTTCTTCATGCCTGCGACAATCAGGTCGGAGGATTTCAGGAATTCCCCCGCCTTCCGACCGATTAACGACGCCCCATGCACCCCGACATACGGCACCCAGGCCGGGCGCGGGGTCTCTTCGTTGCGAACCGCCTTGAGCGCGATTTCTCTACCTGTCATTATATTCTCCTGCCTTGCGTCTCGTATGCTACAGGCATAGTACACCGCATCGGCAGGTCTGGTCTAGCAGCCTTGGCGGTAAGTTTGGTAATTTCGTGCTTTGGGAGCAAATATCGAAATTCTCCCCTTCCAGGGGAAAATTAACACCACACCGAACACTATTACAAATGGGGCAGTCTATCCGGCTCGATCCGAGTTCACACAACGCTCTCATACGTCGTCGCCGCGCCAATTGCGCTCCGGTCATATTCACCTCGCTTCAGCGCCGGTGTACGGATTTTTCAGGCGGTAGGTGAGGTCAGCCTCAACCTTCCGCAATATTTTCGTGCCGAGTTCTTTGAGCAAATCATCGAGCAGGGCGACCTTTTTCTCGGTTTTCGGATGAATGGGGTTGAAGTAGAACAGGGTCTGAATGTTGTGCTGTTTTCTCATGTTTCTGCTCTCCGTGATTGCGGGAATTTCGGCGATAAAGCCTTGTTGGTTCCGCATATAACTGTTTCCCGCCCTCGGAAATCCTTCGAATATTTTCGAACTTTTTTAAACTTTTTTCGCCATAAATTATTCTCAGGCAAAGTGGATGCGTTTCCTGACAGGAACTATCTATCTTCTCTCCATACTGCTGGAGAATTAGATGCGATTGCCCTGTACGGGGCAGCGTTTCTTTTTGCTTGACATATCGACGTTTTGCGATATAACGATAGGCAGAAAGGGGTCGCTCATGTATTCCGTACTCTCCATTGCCAAGGCTATGTCTGATCCGAACCGGCTGCGCGTGATTTGCGTATTGCGCGGGCGGGAGCTTTGCGCCTGCGACATTATCGAGATGTTGGGGTTGGCGCAGGCTACGGTTTCCCGTCACATGAGCCTGCTCGTGCAGGCGGAACTGGTCGTCGGGCGCAAGCAGGGACGCTGGATGTATTACCGCTTGCCGGAAAAGAAAGACGGCTCTGCACCGGAAGTGAGAGAAGCATTGAAATGGGTGCATGACCATGCAATGAGTGATCCTCAAATCCAAACGGACGATAAATTCGTGAAGGCGCATAGGAAAGGAAAAGACCGTGAATGCACACGTAACCATTGAGGCTGGCGTATGCGGCTTTCGCACAGAAGCCTCTGTCACAAGCGACGACGACCAGAACGTTTCCTATGTCATCACCAGCGACTGCGAAAAGATCAAGGCGCTTGCGGATTCGATCGCCAATCTTGGTGAAATAGACGCCTATGAAGAGATTTCGCCGAACAGCAACAGCCGGTTGCTAACCTGTTGCCATGACACATTGAAAGGCTGCTGCGCCGGATGCGCGGTTCCGGTTGGACTCTTCAAAACCATGCAGGTGGCGGCAGGACTGGCACTGCCAAAAGACATCCAAATCCGATTAACCAAAGAATAGATAGGGAGGCAGAAACATGGGCTGCGAATGCAACAGCAACAAGAAGGATGCCCGCGAGATTGTTCGGGACAGCTATGGCAAGATTGCGCGAGACGGCGGCTCCTGCTGCGGTTCATCCTCCTGTTGTGGCGGCTCATCGGCGGAAGATGTGGCAGCGGTAGTGGGCTATTCAGCGAAAGAACTGGAGTCGTTGCCCGAGGGAGCCAACATGGGGCTTTCCTGCGGCAATCCGACCGCTATTGCCTCCCTGAAGCCGGGAGAGGTGGTGCTGGACCTCGGTTCGGGCGGCGGATTCGACGTGTTTATTGCAGCCCGTAAACTCGGGCCGACCGGCAGAGCCATCGGTGTAGACATGACGCCGGACATGTTGATGAAAGCGCGGAACAATGCGGAGAAATTTGCGGAATCCACCGGCTTGGCCAACGTGGAATTCCGTCTCGGGGAAATCGAGCATCTGCCTGTCGCGGATAACTCGGTAGACGTGGTGATTTCCAACTGCGTCATCAACCTTTCTCCCGAGAAACAGCAGGTCTGGAAAGAAATCGCCCGCGTGCTCAAACCCGGCGGGCGCGTGGCGGTCTCCGATCTTGCGCTCCTGAAGCCGCTGCCTGACGCGATTCGCGAATCCATCGCGGCGCTGGTCGGCTGCATCGCGGGGGCAGTGCTGGTGGACGATACGCGGCAGATGATTGAGGATGCAGGGCTGATCAATCCGGCATTTGCGATGAAGTCCGACTACATCGACAGCATGTCTGACTGGTCCGATCCGCTCTACCGGGAGATTGCGGAGAAGTTGCCTGCCGGAGCCAAGGCCAGCGATTTCGTGACCAGCCTGAATATCACGGCCTACAAACCGAGTTGAAAACGGAGGGTTATCCCTATGTCATGTGAAGCATGCATTACGAAAAAGGCCAAGGGGCTCGGGTTCTTCGAGCGGTATCTGACCGTATGGGTGCTTCTCTGCATCGGCATCGGGATTGCGCTAGGCAAGGTTGCGCCGGGCGTGGCGACGTTTCTTGACGGCCTTGCAATCAACGTCAATGGCGCGCCGGTCGTGTCTATTCCCATCGCCATCTGTCTCTTCTTCATGATGTACCCGATCATGGTAAAGATCGATTTTGCTGAAGTGGTACAGGCTGGAAAGAGCATGAAGCCTGTCGGTCTGACGCTGGTCGTAAACTGGCTCATCAAACCCTTCACCATGTACGCCATCGCCGTTTTCTTCCTTGGCACGCTGTTTCTTGGCTTCATCGGTCCCGACGCAACCGACCTTGTCAAAATGCCTCTGGGCCTGGATCTGCCGGTCGGTGCCGCACACGGCGAAGGAACGGTTGTGCTGGAGAACGGCGTCAAGATGCTGCAGGTGCCGTTGTGGCGCAGCTACTTGGCCGGATGCATTCTACTCGGCATTGCTCCCTGCACGGCGATGGTTCTGGTGTGGGGATTCTTGGCGCGCGGAAATGACGGGCATACGCTCGTGATGGTGGCGATCAATTCGCTGACCATGCTCTTCCTCTATGGCCCGCTCGGCGGCTTTCTGCTCGGGGTGGGCAAGTTGCCGGTGCCGTGGGAAGCGTTGCTCCTCTCTATCGGCATCTATGTGGCGTTGCCCCTCGCGGCAGGCTACGTTTCCCGCCAGGCCGTTCTCAAGGCCAAGGGAGAGGAATGGTTCAACGAGAAATTCCTGCATGTGCTTACGCCGATCACGATAGTCGCGCTTCTTTTGACGTTGATCCTGCTCTTCAGCTTCAAGGGCGAGACGATTCTCGCGAATCCACTGACCATTCTCTGGATCGCGATTCCGCTCTTCATCCAGACGGTGTTCATCTTCTGTCTCGGCTATGTTTTCGCCAAATTGCTCAAACTGAATTATGCTGACGCCGCCCCGTCGGCCATGATCGGCGCATCGAACCACTTCGAGGTCGCCATTGCCACGGCCACGATGCTATTCGGTATCTCTTCCGGTGCGGCGCTCGCCACGGTCGTGGGCGTCTTGATCGAAGTGCCGGTTATGCTGATGCTGGTCAGGATTTGCCTGAAGACGCAAGGATGGTTTACACATGAATCGGAAGAATACGACGGAACAATTGCATGAGCAAATGGAAAAAATACTGAAGGTCAGTCGCGCAGGAGATGGGAAATAAATTTCGTTGCTGTTATTTCTTGGATCGTTGTCGGAATTCTCCGGGCGTGCAGCTACGGTAACGGCGGAAGACTTTAGTGAAATAGCTCTGATCCTCGAAGCCGCATTCCAGCGCCACCAGCGACAACGGCTTCTCAGAGCGGGAGAGCAGACCCACTGCCCGATCCACCCGCATCCGGTTCAACATCTCGGTAAACGTAACGCCCGATTCCTTGCGAATCAGATAGGAAAAATGCGATGGCGACAGATGGGACGCCTGTGCCGCGTCGTCGCGCGAGATCTTTTCCCCGCAACGCCGTTCCATGAAATCGAGAGCGTCAAAGAGCGACTGTCCCGGATCCCGGCGACGGTGCTCGCGAATGGCGTCCATCATCTGCTCCAGCGTGGCCGCGAGCCACGGCGCCAGCTCTTCTTCTGACGCAATGCCGGACAAATCGGTCATGCTGACGAAATTGGTTCCTAGCATCGCCTCCGGCGCGGCGCCCGCCTCGACGGCGGTCCGGGCCATGCTGACCACGAGTTCCAGGAAAAGACTTTTCACCAGATCCAGCCGACTTCCGGCGTGATGGTGGATCGCAACGAGAACCCGGTTCAGGATTTCCCGCGCTTCAAGGCGGTCTCCCGCGCGGATAGCGGCGAAGAGCGCCGGTTCCTCGTGCAGATACAATTCGCGGATGCTGTCATGCCCGCGACTCTTGAAGGCATGAATGGCATAGGCGCGGCGCTGTTCGTCGCGATAGAGGGAGCGGTGAAACGCGAGGGCGGAGGCGTTGGTCAGGTTTTCCGCCTCGACCAGTTCCCGCAGATCCGTGCAGGCGCGGCGTATATCGAACGAAGGGGCGTCCCTGAGAAAAAAGTCTCGTTCCGCGATGCTGGCGGCCAACCCGCCAATGATCTTCTCGTTATGCATGAGCGGAATAGCCCAAAGGAGGCGCTTGTCCGGACACTGCGCCACGGTGGGCTCGCCCCAACGAAGCGCTTCCCGGATGGCAAAGACCCGTGCCTCGCGGCAAACTAGCGAGTCGCACCCTCGACAGGGCGGCTTGCCGAACACCAACCCACCTTGCGCGTTTACCGCGTAAAGACCCGCTCCCCAACTGGAACGATACCGGCGCGACAGGCGCAGCCAGGTCTTGCGATCAATGCCCATGTCCGGATTCATTAGCGGAAAACCTCCTGGTCGACGCAGATGACGGAAAGACTCATTGCCGTACGACTCCGGCAATTTCCACAAAAATCAAATCGTACCATTTTACCAAACAACCATTCGAGGGTGCAAGCCTATTCTTGCCGTCCCGGGTAGGCTTATGGTAGCGGATACTGATTATTTCTAAACCAAGAGGAAAAGGAGTTGCGACATGAAATACACAACGCTTGCCATAGGCAATCCTGATGACCTGGTGTTCGGCGTCGCTCCGAAGCCGCTCAAGACCAAGTCCGGCATGGTGATCGGCGGCGGAACGGTTTATCCGGAACTCAACTTCACCGTACCGCCAATGACGCTGGATGAGGCGTCCTTCCCCAAGGTTCGCGAGCATTACCGGATGATTGTGCAGGGCGCGCTCAAGCGCGCGGCGGAATTGGATGCCCCAGGCGTGCAGTTGGAATGCGAGACGCTACCGCCGATGACCCAGAACCCGGTATGGTCGGAAGCTATCGCCCGGATTCTACTGGAAGGCATGGCGGAAGCCAAGGCGAAATGGGGGCTTAAAAGCGTTTTGCGCTTCACGCCAAACGACAACCGCGAGATGGTGCGCCCGCCGCGGATGCACAGTGGCAAGGATTGGGAGGCGATGCTCGAAACGTTTGAACGGGTCTGCGCCCTCGGCGTCGACATGGTCAGCATTGAATCCACCGGCGGCAAGGAGATCCACGACGATGCCTTGACCTACTGTAACATCAAGCAGTCCATCTTCGCTACCTGCATCATGGGCGCACGGGACATGAAGTTCCTGTGGGAGCACATTGTCGGCATCACGAATAAGCACGGCGTGATTCCGGCGGGAGACTCCTCCTGCGGCTTCGGGAACACGGCCATGGTGCTTGCGGAACAGAAGCTGATCCCTCGGGTTTTTGCCGCTGTCGTGCGGCCGATCACCGCCGTGCGGGCGCTCGTGGCGCACGAATGCGGAGCTGTTGGTCCCGGCAAGGACTGCGCATACGAAAACCCCATCCTCAAAGCCATTACCGGCTATCCGATGGCGATGGAAGGCAAGACCGCCGCCTGTGCCCATTTCAGCCCGGTCGGCAATATCGCCGCCGCCACCTGCGACGTGTGGAGCAACGAATCGGTCCAGAACATCAAGCTGCTGGGGGGCATGGCGCCGACCTGCTATATGGAACAGCTTATCTACGACTGCCGCCTCATGAACCAGGCGCGCGCGGGTGGCAAAGAAGATGCGCTTCGTCTGCGTAACTGGCTGGTCGCCTCCGATGCCGCCCTCGATCCGCAGGCTTTCGTCCTGACGCCGGAAAACGCGGTCGCTTTCGGAAAGGCGATTGTCGAAAGCAAGACTCCGTATCTGGCTGGGCGCGCCGTGGGTCGCACCGCCGTCAAACTGCTGCGGGCGGCGAGCGAAAAGCGAAAGATCAAAATCGCGGACAACGAGGCGGCTTACCTGGATGCGCTGGAGTCGGATCTTGATTCGATGCCAGATGACGAAGCGGCGTTTATCGCGGAGATGATGGATGAGGTGGACACCGCCAAGTTCGTCGCTGCGGATTACGGATTATCAAGCTGATCCCGAGATCACGGAACGGTCACACTTCACAAATGACTTATGAGCGTGACTGTCTGCCCCAAGATGCCTTGACGGCGTGGAGAAGATGCAATGGACGTGCTGATTCTGGCGGGCTTTCTCGGTTCCGGTAAAACGACGCTGCTCCTGGCGCTGGCCAAGCGCTGGATCGCAGAGGGAAAGCGTATCGCCATTATCGAGAACGAAGTGGGTGCTGTCGGTGTGGACGGGATCCGCGTGGCGGCGGAAGGGCTGGCGGTGCGGGAGATCGTCGCCGGGTGCATCTGTTGCACGTTGACGGGCGACCTGATCGCGGCGGTGAACGAAATCCGCACTTCTTTTTCGCCGGATCTGCTGATTCTCGAACCTTCCGGCGTGGCGTCGCCGCGTCAGGTCGTCGAAGTCTTCGACGGAATGGACGGCATCGGATCGCGACTTATTGCGGTGCTCGTTGATGGGGCGCGATGGCATCTTCTCAAAAATAAGGCTGCCTCGTTTATCCGAGGCAGCCTTGCTGTCGCGGATGTGGCGCTGCTGACCAAAACCGACGCTCTTTCCCCTTCCGCCATACACAGCGCGCTGGCAGAGGTGACGGCATTGCGGCACGGATTATCCGTCTATCCGGTTTCCGCGCGAACCGGCGCGGGTATGGAGGAACTCTTTGCCGGTCTGACCGCACCCGCGTCCTATCGCTCAATATGCGCTGTCGACGATGCCAAATCCGATGTTGACCCGATCTCTGCAATTCGTTTCCGCGGCGGAGTCTACGCGCGGAGCATCGATATCTCTTTGGGTGAAGCGATGTCGCCGGAAGCGGTAGCGAACTGGTTGCTGGATGCAATGGAGGCGCTGGGCCGGGCAATACGGGCTTGTTGCGACATCGAACCGCTCGGTCATCTTAAGACCGCGCTGCAGACGGAGGACGGGAGCCTGTTCGCCAACCTGGAGCGCTTCGATCATCCAGCTCGACTGACAGGAACGCTGGCGGGTTCGATTCGGACAATGCGAATGACAGTCAATGCCATCGTGCAAGAGGCCGATGCCCACGCGCTACGGCAGCACCTCGATCCCGTTATCAGCCATTTTACCTGTATGACCTGCCAGCCAGTGCAGGGCTATCGCATCTAAATATGCTTGTAAATCAGGTTTAATGGCTGAATGGCTTTTTATGAGTTCCCGAAGTGTTTGGGCGAAATAGATAGCCAAGGATTGCCGAGGATGTCTCGATTCCCCCTATATCCCTTGCTCTAGCCGGAAAGAATTGTTGCGGAGGCGAAGACGCTGGCCAACAGCGGCGTCCATTGTTTCGACATTATCACGGGCGGCCCGGTGGCGATCGTCGCGGAGGCGGTGAAAGGGTCTCGGTATCGAGGTCTGCTCTGGCGCTCTGTTCGGGCTGGGCGAAAGCTGGGATGACCGGATTGACCTGGCGCTGGTTCTGCGCGATCTGAAGGTAAGCAATGTTCCGCTCAACTTCCTGAATCCGGTTCCGGGAAATCCGCCGGAAGACCGGGAAACCTTATCCGCAGACGAGGCGCTTCGCACCGTCGCGGTCTACCGGTTCCTTTTGCCAACGGCAACGCTACGCATCTGCGGGGGGCGTCAGTTGGTTCTGGGAGAACGCCAAGTCGAAGTGTTCCGCGCTGGCGCCAACGCGCTCATGACGGGCAATTATGCGATGCGGGCGTTGGAGATTCTGGAATACATGTATCCAGCGAAGGCCGGGCGTAAAGATGTGGCGACTTACCTTGACGCGATCGCCCTCTACCAATCCAGTAAAAATTTTCACTGGTGCCTATTTATCAGCAATCTTGATATGCACGTTGTCATACCAGACCCGCCCCGTGACGCCTTCTGACAGGCCGCAATTGACCTGAAATGTCGTCGCCCCCGCAGGAACCGGGATTGCGCATTGCACAAGTTTCCAGCCGAAGGATCCGAGAATGCTTTTTTTAAGTCCAAGCCCGATGTTAGGTCCGTGTTTTTCGTTGATATCGTCATAAAAATGCACGAAAAATCTTGCCCCCCGCTGATCGGATTGTTTTGCGTCTTCCCCGACGAGCGTGATATTTTCGCCTTTAATCATCCCTTCGATAATCAGAGCCACTCCGCTGTCAGGCTGACAGCGGAGTTTCTGATGCCAACATTTCACTTTTTCAGCCGGGGCGTCATCAGATACGATTGCCACCCCCCGGCTTCCCTTATAGCCGATGTTGCCAAATAAATATTCCGCTGCGTAAGTTCTTGCCCAACCCTCGGCCTGGCCATATTGGGACTCTGTTTCAAAGTCGCCGCCAACCAGTTTTTCCGCACCCTGACTGTCCAGGTCGCTGCCCACGTCAACCGTATCCGGTATCCGGAAGAGCGGATAATGAAGCCGCGTATTCCAGGAGACGCCTGTTTTACCGCTTAATGATTCCTTTTCCACCTTTGCGCCGGATTCGTCAATTTTGTCGATTTCAATATCAATTCCATAGATGCCGTACCGGTTGCCGGTCTGCGGTATGATGCCCCAGGGAATAACTATGCTTATGCTATAACCATCCTCATTAAGTTCAACCTTGGCGATTGGCTTTCCCAGTTCTTTCCTTTTGCTCCAGACAGTTTCTTCGCCGGGACAGGGTTTGGCGGGGATAACATATTGCTCGCAGGGCAAAGGCGTATTTCCCGCCTTTATCATATCCTGATCCATCCGGTAAAACGGCGCACGGTCGATAAAGATTTCAACGGCGTCGCCGGTGTAGGGGTGGAACTGTAGCGGCTGGACGATATTCGCATCCTTGACCTTGACGCATATTTCAAGGCCATTGCCGCCGGCTCGCAAAAAGGCTTTTGAACCTGCGGAAAGCGTAACCTCAAGCGCCGGTGATTTTTCAACTGGGATAATATATGATTTTACGTTTTCTGTCAGAGTCACTGTTCCCGCCGCCTGTTTCTGCCCCTCGCTGACGATGTTGTAGGAAAAACCCGCCGGATTTTTCCCGACCCAGGCCTCAGGAAGGCGAGCCGTGCAATATTCGTTTCCCTGAAACGAAAACTGTACGGACTCCGGCAGGCTCCAGTTTGTTCCGTTATCCGCCGTTAGCTCTGGCGAAAATGGAGCCCCGGTCAGATTCTTTGCCTCCAGATAAAGGTCATTACGGAAAAGTCGGCCAATAACGTTTAACGGGTTGCGTAAGATAAAGCGGGAGTTTTCCAGATAGGTCTTCACCTTATCCGCGGCGCCCTTGACATATATGGGATTAAACGTAAGCGGCGTCATGCCCCGGTGCGCAAGGGGATTGCCCCAGAGATCGAGGAACTCCAGGCCGTCAGAGGGCGCGGAGGAACTCCACTCGCTCCCCGCCGCGCGCAGATCCCACAATACGCCCAAAGCTTTGGCGCCGTCACCGGTGGTGAAGAGGTATGAATTAACGAATTTATTCAAATCGAGGGGAGCCGCCGTTTTCATGCCGGTCAGGTGCCAGGAAAGGTTGTTGAGGACAACGGCTTTGCCATTGGGAATCGCCTCGAAAATCCAGGGCGTGTAGGTGGTGATCCGGTCCTTGAAAAGCTGAGAATCGTCCATTGAGGCCGCCAGTTTAACGTTATTGCCAAGCGTTATCAGCATGTGGCGCAGGAGGGTGGACGAATCATTCATTGTGTTTGAGTCGCGCAGATACTTTTTATTGGGCATGTAGAAACATTCCGTATTGTACAGCGGCAGATTTTTATTGGTCAGCCACGACCTGAGTGAACGAATGGTATTGGTGGCTTCAAACAGGTTGCCCAGCTGGAAATCGTTGGACGCGCCGTAAGGATGATACGAAAAACCGTCGAGATATTTTTCTCCGCCTGCGGCGATAATTTCTTGCGACCAGTCCTTGAAGCGGGACACCAGCGCGTCGCCGGTGGGACAGGGGCCGATGATTTTCAGATCGGAAGATATCTCCCTGGCGACCTGATGCGTCGTTTTCAGGTAGGCCATATATTCGTCTACCGTACACCAGCCGTTGGGTTCGTTGAACAGTTCCCACGTGTCGATCCCGCCCTTGTACCGCTCCATCACTTTGCGGCAATAAGTTGCCCATAGCTCCAGCGGCGGGATGTAGGCTTCTTCCTGATGAGCCGCCGAGACCTGGTGTGACTGGCATAACGGCACCAGCCATTTTGGCATCTCGGGATAAGAGCCTGCCTGGTTCTTGCTTTTCGGAAACTGCACGCCCAGAATACCGACGACATCAATGCCGTACTTTTCATGTATTTTCATCATCATGTCGGTGTGGCCAAACCTGAAATCGCCCTGGAATGGCTCGATGCCTACCCAGCGGAAATTCCAGTTGCGGTCTGTCTGAATGCCGGCTACCTGCAGAACCTGATAATGCCGGTCAAGCGTGCCATGGGTGATAGTAACATACGAGGAATATTCGTTATACTCTCCATTCATTTTGTTGTTTTGGTAGCCATGACTCAGCCCGTTTATGCCGATTCCCCAGCCGACGGAATTCTGGGGATGCTTGACTGGCGGATGCACGGTCACAAAGTCGCCGCCCAGGTGCTCAAGCGTTTTTTCGTTGCTTCTTACCCGCGGGGAAAACGAGCCGTAACCAGGCATGGACAAAGAAACGCCACCCTGATAAATTCCCGCCGCATTTTTGGTCAATTCAACGTTAATAGTTTTCACAATTGCCGTTTGCGGACTATCCTCCAGCATTTGATCGTCAACCAGGTCAATCGCGATTGCCTCGACCGCTTTATCCGAGTCCGGGAAAACCGCCTTGAGCTCATACTTGATTGTCTCGCCGGGTTTGTAGGCGGGAACTTTTTTATCAGTATCGATCACCACCTGCGTTTGCGGGGCAATCCAGGCGCCTTCCCCTGCCAATACCTTAAGGTTAAACGAGTCGAAGAAAATATCCGGCAGCGGCTTTTTAACCTCGGCATTTTTGATCTGAATAAAGAGCCGGTAATAATCCTCCCGGGGCGTGACGAAAACCTTTTTGTAAGTTGACCAGGCCTCGCCGATTTTTTGCGACCCGCCGTTGATCCAGTACCGTTCTTCCGTACTCATGCCATGCGTATAGCGATTAACGCGGCGGAAATCAACATAAAGGCTACTAGGCGGGCTGCTGCCCTCCACGTTTGCATAACGGGTATCAAAGCTTAATTCGATCTTCGCGTCGGCTGGTAAAAACACCTCGCGACCGACCAGAAGAAGAGACGGGCGCCCGGGGCAGGACGGAAGCATGAGGCACTTACCGCCCTCTTCCCTCGCCACCGCCCGCGGCCCGGGAAGGTTTTCATCATACCCGTTAGCGTAATGACATATGCTGCTGATCACCCAGCCGGCGTCGTCAAGCTCCATGTCGCCGTTAAAAAAGCGCTGATATCCGGGACGAGCGATAACATTCAGGCCGGAGTGGTTTTCTACTTGCAGCGGAGGCACTGCCGAGGGTTCTTCCGCAAATGCACCGAGCGACGATAAAAGGCAAAATGCGGCGACAGTTATTCTTTTCATAATATCTCCAAATCCAGAGGGTCACGAATTAAAACCGCTGACAACGAGAGTGGATTACGCTTATTTATGGATAATTGACTGCGAAATACTTTTGCCAGATAGGACGTCCCACCGTATCGCCTCCGCCTCCGCAATCAAACGCGGACACATTCATGCTGGCCACGTGCATGTCGGCAAAGCACGCATTGAATTGATTGCCGTGAACTGGGGAGATCGAAATTCTATCGATGCCATCATAATTATATAAGCACCGATGATCTTGGAAATAACCTACGCCATAATCATTCTGAATCTCGCGTTCCGCAAGCGCGATCTTGCCCGAAGGGTTTTTGAAAGCGCCGGGACGCAGCGGATAAACATTTTCGGATGGGTTTGATTGTACCGCACTGCCGGTAACTCCGTAAAAACCCGTCCAGGGTTTGCCGTCGCCGGTAGTGCTTCTGGCGGTGCCAACCAACTGATATGAGTTGATCGGACTGGTGGAAGTGGCCGAAGAGGTACAGGAATTGTGTTTTCGGCATCGCAGATCCATAAACACATTTGACGAGCCTTTATAGCCGCCCTGGACATAGCCGCCGTCGACCATGGTCTTGTACCAGTTATTTCCAGAGCCACTTATGCCTATTGGCGGCCAGCACCAATAGCCGTAATCGCCAATATAGAGCGACATACATATTCCCAGTTGTTTGATATTGTTCGCGCAACTGATTTTCTCGGCCTGCTCCTTCGCCTTCTGCAACGTCGGCAGCAACATCGCCGCGAGTATCGAAATAATCGCAATCACGGCCAGCAACTCCACCAGCGTAAACCCCGCCTGCGATCTTCTACGTCCAATCTCTGCCCTATCGTACATCATTTTCCAAACTCCTTCCGACACGGGATCGGATACGTTTCCCCTGCTTGACTGTGCTTCGATTTGTTCTGTGTTTTGCTTCAACATACCCAGTCCTATATGCCCAGCGGAAGGCTCTAAGCCTGGGTTGCTATCAGAAACCATTTTTGGAGAAGAAATTACACCAAGATTTATCATCTCTTCACGAGATAATCTGCCTTTTGTCACGACATTCTTAACTATATCATCCCATTCACCTTTTACCTCCAACTCTTTGTGCATATCAAGTAATGTCTGACTCAGACGGGTGACCATGAAGCAACCGTGGCTTTCGATAGCAGAAAGAGCCAAGGATGCTTTATGAATTATTACTTCCTCAGGTCTTTCTTTGCGAAAGCGAGCAGGAACAGTCAAATGCACTTTTTGGGGATTATAAAGTGCAAATCCATGCAACGCCAAAGCGCTGTTGTAACTGATGACTCCCTGAGGCTGATCTTGCTGATTACGACTCCAGAAACACCATTTGGTAAAATCCGACTCCATCGAATCTGGATGCCCAGGAAGACGATAGAGCCCATTGGCTATCTTGTGCCAATTACTTCGGCTTACATGATATGGGTGATGGTTGTCATTATACCCGATGGAAGAGGCCTGCTGCGCGGTAAAATACCCAAATTGCTCCTGCGCAAACTGCGTTAATTGTTCACGCCGAGCGGCAATGGATCCACGTGGCATTTTCGTAATGCTCCCAAATTAGTCCAGATACCAGATATTTGTTCATGCAATATAGATTGCATCGATTGGCATTTTACCATACACGTTTCTTGCGGCAACAAAATACCTGACTGACGGCGATCCAAATAACTCACAACTGCTACAAGTGCCTATATGTAAGCGCATTGCGACGCAATAATGTTAATTGTAATCCCCAGAAAAGATATTATTCAAGTCAAGCACGGCGATGGGTGGGATATGCGTACTTAAATTCGCCTAACAACACTGAATACACTGCCCATAAAGAACGATGCCTGTTCGTGTATATGCCCAACATAGTCAAGTCGGCATAACGACGCAGATGCTCTGTTTATGCTCACAAATATGTAAAAAAAATCCTTATGCGCATTCTGGCGGATCAACGGATTAAGGGCTGGCTTGCGCCTCTATTCCTTTCTACGACCCCGTTCGGAAAGATACAATCAGGCCTGTTGAATCACTCCGTTCCGCCCCCGATAAACTAACAACGAAGGCTCCGACATTTGGTCACTTTCGAGGTTGAATCACGCGACTTTGGCGCTTGTTGTCTACGCTTCAACGTTGCCATGACTGGCGAACACGCAAGGCTCGCTTCCGGCTGGTGGCCGACCTTTACCGGACGGGTTTGGTTACCAGCAACGTGGTGCTGTGTCCCAAGGGAACGCTTGACGGATTTGGATTGCAGCCCACACCTCTGAGGGCTAACAAGTCACATTGAAATGCGAATGCGCCGTCACGCATGATGCAAAATCACAAAACAATAGAGTATGGAGAAGATTGCTGTAGGCACCATAAATAAATCTAACTGCCACTATCTCAGTTTTATGATTATGGAGAAATGTGTGCCACATCTGTGATGGCGGTTTGGTGGAGCGATCCTGATAGCGAGGAATCGTTGACTCAGAAATCTCGTATCCCAAGAGTGCCATTTCTATCTGAGTTCGAGGCGCTCCCCAAGTGGGATTTCCACAAGTCATGCGCACGATACGCCATGCTATTCTTGCTTAAGCGGTAACCATTATTGCCTTTTCAGAAACGGTGCAAGTACAGGCTCCGCCAATATGCTGTCATGGGTGCCGTCCTTTATCTCAATGTATTCAAATGTTTTTGAGCTGTGAATATTCTCTGCGAGATTGCGCGACTCACTGACAGGTATAGTCAAATCCTCCACGCCATGAATGACAAGGACATTCATTCCTTTCAGTTTTTCATGGTTAGCGCAAGCAGAATGCTTCGCAAAAAGATCAGGTAAATCGGCTGGCCGACCACCGTATGCGTATTCTATCGCTGCCGAGATTTCTTTAATAACCGGGCGATTATCATTTTTTATAAGGCCGTGATATCTGCCGATATCGGTAGCCGGGCAATAGGCGACAACTGCGGAAATATCCTCAGGATATAAAACGGAGTATGCAAGACTACCTGTGCCTCCCATGGATCCGGCGACCAGGACAAATCTTTCCGCTCCGTATTCCGAACGCATCCATTCCACCAGACAGTGGAGATCGGTAGCTGCTTCCGGACACATCCAGGCGTTTCCCCGCAAATCGGCGGTCATGACAGACAAGCCGAGTTCCAGAAATAATTTCAGCCAATTGTTTCTCACATCTTGACGTATGAACAACTGATTGCCTAGGGAGCCGTGCCCGTGGAGATTGATAATCCAATCGCGGGTATTCCAGGCAGGCAAAATATATGCAGTGTCTTGATAACTATCAACGCCAGAAACATAAGTGACTTTTCTCACTCCGCCGGGATTAGCTGAATTGTCCCAGTCCGAGGTATTCTTTATCGTAAATAGTTTCATACATTCAGACTCTGTGTTCCGTGCGAGCGAGGATGTCGCGCTGCACCTCTTTGTCCAGCCAAGTATAATTGTAAGAAAAGCCTGATACTCTTACGACCAGGTTTTCGTAATGTTCTGGGTTTTCCATCGCGGCGACGAGTGTTTCTCTGTCGGTGGTATTGAATTGTAACTCACTACCACCCAGCTTAAAGCAAGTGATGATCAAACTTGCGAGCGCATCAATCCCCTCTTCCCCTTCGATGCTCTTGGGATCCACTTTCATGTTCACCACGCTTCCGCCAGGGCAAAGCCGGTAAGGCAGGCGCGAGATGGAGCGCATTACCGCAGTCGGGCCGTTGTGGTCGCGGCCGAAATACGGGCTGCTAGCATCCGACAGTGGCTCGCCCGCCTTGCGTCCGTCGGGCGAAGCGCCAACTATCTTGCCTCCTCCGATATTATTTACATTGGACGCGATAAGCATCCAGTAATGCCCGCCCTGCGCATTTTTATGTTTCCTGAAAACCTTTGCGAGATCGGTGACAAACCGGGCACCAAGGCTGTCGACGTAATTATCCGCGTTTCCGAATTTGGGCGCGGCAGTAAGGAGTTCCTTTCGTTCCGGTTCGAAATTGTTAAAATTATTTTTCAACATCAACGACAACTGTCTTGCGGTGAATCGCTTCTCTTCGCAGACAAGCTGTTTGACAGCGGCAAGCGAATCCGCCACCGAAGCAATGCCCATAATTCCGTAACCTTTGTTGGAAGGATAAACCGCGCCGCCGTTGTTCATATCACGGCCTCGCCCGATGCAGTCTTGTACCAGCGCACTCAGAAAGGGACTGGTGTATTCCTCCGCCATTTCCTGGTATTTGGACTGCTGTGCGGTGTCATTGGTCAGTATTGCCTCCGTCTGTGCTGAAACTAACGACAAAAACTTCTGGTAGAACTGTTCGAACTTTTCCGAATCAGGGATATATTTTTCATTCTCCGCGAGCCATTCCACCGCCGTCTGCATCATCTCCAGAGAATTATGCCTTGAGTCTGCCCACGGACCTTGTTTGCCCGGAATAAAGACCTCGATGCACCCAACGAAGCAGTGATCCCTGGCATCCTCTAGCGGATAGCCACTATCGGTGAGTGCCTTAATCGTGAGCTGATCGTTCATCACCGCCGGGTAACCAATGCCGGTGCGGATTACCTCAGCGCATTTCTTTACAAACCTACGCGGAGTCTGCGCAAAATCGATTCTCGCCGAACAGTTGCCACCCGGCTGCCCGATCAGCTTGCACGCTTTGAGGATCAAGTACGAAAGCTCGTTTGTAGCGTCTGTGCCATCTTCCGGCTTCACACCCGAGAGCGCAATATTTTGCACGTCGCCGTCAACGGTAATCTTGGCAAAAAAATGGGAGAGAAGAGATATAACATAAAAGTCATCAATGCACCCTTGTTTTTTGTCTTCTTTATAAAAGGGGTAGAGGTACTGATCCATCCTGCCGAAAGCCATCGCCCCGCGACTGTCGAGCTGTGCCATATGGTGAAAAGACAATACCAGTTGCAGTGCCTCGTGGAATGTGGAAGGAGTTTGAGAGGAGAGCTTTCGCATCATCGCTGATTGAGACGCGATACGGGGGTAATACTTTGGGTTGGCGTTCGCAATAACAAGAAGATACTCTGCCCAGCGCAAGAAATATCGTTCCGCTCCGTCAAGTGTAATTAGCACGGAGTCCAGGAAAATCCTGCCCATCTCATCCTGCCTGCTTCGAGATTCTGACGCCCTTTTTTTCAGCCCAGGCAACCCATCCTTCAAAAGTGCGGGATAATCCGGTGCATGGTGGTCGGCAAAGTCCCTGAATCTTCGTCGTCCTATAGTTTTCACCGTTTCTTCTGCCGCAATCCGCTTTTCCATGCCAGCGTATTCCGAATCTGATAACCTCCCAAGATTACCTGACCCGACAAGCATATCCCCTGGGCAATGAATAAGAAAACTCTTTTCTATCACGTTATAAAAGGCTCTTGCCCTGCGGATTGTCATTGCCTCGCCTTCCGTTGTGTTGAAAGACTCAGCCTCCCAAAGCGGTGCGTAGTTTTGCTTATGATCGGCGAAATATTTCCGATAGTATTTTGCGACATCGTGGTAATCTGCATTTATGTATGTATTCATATGATCCCCTTCAGATACTTTATTTATGTAGCCTTACACCTTTGGCCTTGAATACGGATCTGGCGAAAGCAAGTTCCCTATCTTCAGGTTGCCGGAAAGATTCAACTTTATACTTTTCTCCAATTCGCTTTGTTTTTGACACGCCTATCGAGTGATATGGTATTACTTCGACACTTTCGATGCGGTCATTGCTGCGGAATAAATCAGACACTTTTTCCAGATGCTCAACTGTGTCACTTACACCTGGAATCCAAGGCAGGCGCAATCTGATCCGTACATTTTTCTGACTCAGCCTAGCCAGATTGTCCAAAATCGGCTTATTCGATACTCCGGTGTATTCTTTATGCAGGTCATCGTCTGTCTGCTTTATGTCAAAAAGAAACAGATCGGTGAATTCAGCAAAAGCTAGCAGATCCTCGATCTTTCCAAATCCACAGGTTTCCACGCAGGTGTTTAAACCCTTATCTTTTGACTCTTTGAGGATTGCCAGAGAAAAATCGGCCTGTGCCAGCGGTTCTCCACCGGATAGTGTAAGGCCACCACCGGAGTCATCGTAAAAAGGCTTATCTTCCATAATCACGTCCATGATACTTTCGACAGATGTCCTCTTGCCAATGATTTCAAGCGCCTTTGCGGGGCAGACTTGCTCACACCTTTGGCAAGTAATGCAAACATCCCTATCTATCGTATGCTCGCCTCCTTTAATCACATGTGCGCCTGCGTGACACTCCCTTGCACACCGACCGCAGCCAGTACATCTTGATGCGATATACGTCAGTATTCGTCCTTGCTTCCAACTTTCCGGATTGTGACACCAGCGGCACCGCAAGGGACAACCCTGCAGAAATACTATAGTTCTGATGCCGGGGCCATCGTGAGTTGAGAAGCGCTGAATGTCAAATACCCATCCGCTCGCCGACATCTATTTTCCTTTAGTAAACACGGTCTTTATGCCTTTTCCCTCTCGTGCTGCCGCTATCGCCTCATTGGCATCGCAGACCTGGAATTTACCGGTAACGCATAAAGCGAATTCTCTGGCGATTTCAGGATTATCCTTAAGAAAATCCAGGTAGGTAGAGATATCGTCCATCGTATATTGGCCGCTACCAAAAAGTTGCAACGCCTTGAAAGTTATCTGCTCCGGGCTTATCTCCACCTTACCAGACATACTGTACTGTCCCGGAATCAGATATCTGCCTCGCGTCCGCAAAAGGTTAAGACCCTCAGGAATTGCAGAAGGCGCGCCTGATGCTTCGAATACCACATCTGCGCCATTCCCCCGATTCATCTCTGCGGCAATTGCCATTATCTTTTCCTGCCTCTCTTCTGCGTTGACAGCACGGTAATCAAAAACAGCATTTGCGCCAAGATTTTTTGCCTTTTCCAATCTTTCCGGACTTCTTCCCGATCCGATTGCAACGACCCGGCATCCTTTCTTAGCCGCCCACGCCACCGCGAAAAGGCCGACAGGCCCAAGTCCTTGCACTACCACAAGTTCATCTTTCTCCAAGCCGCCACTATAGGCGAACGAGCGCAAGGCAGTCGGTCCCGCGCAGGGAAATGAAGCGGCTGCCAGCGGGTCAATTCCTTCCGGCATTTTGACTAAAGTATGGGCGGGCTGGTGGAGATATTCGGCAAAACCACCATGAAAGTGCGGAGGTTCATCCGGATTCGCTGCATTGGTGACACTGAAATTCATGCAACTCGCAGTCTCATCTTTTCGACAATTCAGGCATTTTCCGCATGGGAGCGCGATGCAAGCGATGACCGTATCCCCGGCCATGATTTTTGCGCCATGGCCGTCAACGGTTACGTTTTTTCCAAGCTGCTCAATTTTACCGATAAATTCGTGACCAATCACGGCGGGGCCTCTGAGCGGAAGTCGCCCCTCGGTTATATGGATATCAGTGCCGCAGATACCGCTTGCCGTCAGTGAAAGCAGCACATGATTCGCAGATGGTTCTTTCACAGTATATTCGCGTATCTCAAAATCACTTCCCGCTTCAAGATAAACCGCTGCTTTTCCACTGGCCATCATTTTTCTCCTCTAATCATTGATTTTTCCCTTATGCCTGTATAGTATCTGGTAATTCGCTCTTTGTGAATGTATAGCAATGCATAATCCATGTAATATCTGGCAAAGGACATGGGATGAAATTGAAAGGTTACGTCTGGAAAAAAGCACTGGACATAAGGCCAAAGTTGGTTTCTTCACACACCTATACGCTTGCCAAGCGCGCAATACCCTCTTCCGCCATCTGTCATGCCCCCTGGGTTCTCGACTATTCGTTTACCGCAGGAGCAGCTGTAAAAGCTGGCAAGGTAACTAATCCCTGGAATACCCGGCTTGCTAACCAGGCTCACCTCTATGCCCCACGCACAAATTACTGGGAACAAACCTATGCACCTGTTCGCGCTGGTTATATCAAATTTGAATCGGGCGAAAAAGCCGGGCTTGATCGTCTGGTGGGAATCCGGAAATACGCAAGGATAAATGACCAATCAGGTAGGATCGGGCAATTTATTTCCGATATCGCAGAACTTGGATTTGAACGTGGCGAGGACTCCTACTGGGAGGCGCAAGCGCTCTTTATGCGGATAGTCGGACTCTTGCTGACGGCGCTTAAGGAAGAACCGGATATCTATTCCGTGACTGGCGATGAAAACCCCGCGCAGTCTCTTTCCGGAATGGTTATGGCATATTTCCGCATGAATTACCAACAACGCTTGACACTCGCCAAAGTAGCAAAAGAAATGCACGTCAGTAAATCCACCCTCACCCATAAATTTCAGCATGAAACCGGAAGAAGCCCCATGCAGGCGCTGATTGAAACCAGGCTGGAGATTGCCCGCCTCATGCTTCTGCGTGATAATAAGATTGCCACCGTCGCCGCCAGTACGGGCTTTTACGATGCTTTTCATTTGTCAAAAGCATTTCGTGCGCACTATGGCGCGCCACCCTCGGAGCTGAGAAAAAAAGATTAACTTTCAGCGTTGCCAATGTGCGAAAAAGACGTCGGATAGCCACGACACAAGGTTATCAAGAGCGGTGCATTTGACGCCATCTTCGGTAAGAGGAAGAAGAAAAGGGCATCATGAAGCAGCACTAAGACCATAATCCTGTGCCAAATTTGTGCCAAAACATCCGAGAATGTTGTCACAAACTGGGATTTTTGGGCTTGATTGAGAAACGCCACGAACAAAAGAAAAAAGCCGTAAACCATTTATTCGCAGGATTTACGGCTTGATTTTACTGGTGGTCGCTACAGGACTTGAACCTGTGACCCCTACAATGTGAGTGTAGTGCTCTACCAACTGAGCTAAGCGACCTTTCGCGGAATTCTAACATACCGCGGATAAATGTCAAGCCTAACTTTTTTCTGCCGTTTTTTATAGCGATAATCCGCAGCGCCAGGCTATTGCCAGCGCCCCGCACAGCAGCAGCTGGCCGTTAATCACCAGCTGGCAATGCGCTTCGCCCTGGAAGCGAGAACGCGCCAACAGCGACAGCGCGCCAGCCCCGTACAACGGCACCAGCGCCAGCAGCAACCCGAAACTGACGACGATGCCGCTGGCTCCCAGAAACAGAATAAGGCCGAACAGGAACAGGTGAATCAGATACAGCAGCCTGACGGCGCGCGCCTTGCCGATCAGCACCGGCACTGTTTCTAGACCGATCAGGTGGTCGCCCTCGATGTCGCGCAGGTCTAACATCACCGTCTTCGCGAAAATCAGCAGGAACACGATCCCGCCTGAACCGGCGAGATTGCGCAGGGTCGGAAACTTCTCCGCCGACAAAGCCAACGCCCCCACCAGCACGCACGCCCAGGCCGCGGCTACTAACAAATCCTTCGAGGCGGGAAAATCCTTCAGCCGCCGGAATCGGAAACTCTTCGGCAGGAACGGCACCGCGTACAGCACCGCGAAGATGTTGGCCGTGCCGATCAGCGCCGCCATCTCATACCCCAGTTTCCACGCCAGGGAAATATTTAGAAAAAAACCGGCCAGCGCGCCAATCCAGATTGCGCGGCGGTGCTGGTGATAAAACGCGTCGACGTGCACGATGCCGCGCGTCTCTTCCGGCGGTTCGCGGCGGTTGAGGCTGTAGGCGGTGAAAAAAAACGCCGATACCATCAGCGTCACGTCCCACCGCGCCACGCCCATCCCCATGAATTCCGACATCGCCAGACACAGGCACGCCGCGCCCGCCGCCGTCACCAGTCGCGCCCGCGCCGCGCCGCGCAATATCCTCCGCAGATACCAGGCGAGTCCGGGCGTACCCAGCGACTCCAACCGGTCGATCACCTGCTGGGTCATCCAGCCCGGCGTGCTCGCGCCCGCAGTGACGCCGACGGTTTTCGCTCTTGCAAAAAAATCCGGATCGAGGTCGTCGGCCTGTTCCACGTGCAGGGCGGGACAACCCTCCTCCCGCGCGACTTCCGCCAATCGCCGCGAGTTGGCGCTGTGCAGACCCCCCACCACCACCATCGCGTCGACTTTCCGCGCCAACTCCCGCGCTTCCTCCTGGCGGGATTCGGTGGCATTGCAGATCGAGTCGAATATTTTGCAGCCAGGAAACCGCTTTTGCAGAATTGCCGCCATTTCTTCGTACAGACGGCGATTGAAGGTAGTCTGCGCGATGACGATGAAATCCTTTTCCGGCCGCACTCTCTCCGCACCTTCCAAATCAGAGATCAGGTAAACCATAGTTTTCGCCGCGCCCGCCAGCGCCTTGACCTCCGGATGCTCGGGGTCTCCCACCAGCACCACCTCGCGACCTGTTTCCTCGGCGATTCTTTTCTGACTGAGCAGAACGTGGGGACAGGTGGCGTCTACCAGCTTCGCGCCACAGGCGGCCAGCTCCTCGCGCTCGCGGGGAGAGACCCCGTGCGCGCGCAGTATCACCGTGCCGTCGGACGGAGTTTCGGTTTTCGTCAGAACAGAAACGCCGCGGCTTTCCAACAGTTCGACGGCGTGACGGTTGTGGATCAGCGGACCCTGCGTGCGCACCGGCGCGGGGCATTCGCCTGCCGCGTCGACGGCCAGCTCCATCGCCCGCCGCACGCCCATGCAGAAACCAGCAGTCCTTGCCAGGATGATTTTCATTACACGCCTTCGCAATAGAGCATAAGCGCCGTCGCCATCGAACGACCGAACTCGCGCGCCGTTACGCTGTTTACTTCCGTGCCTTCGGCATTGGCGTAAGGTACTTCCAGCGAATTAGAAAAATGCGTCACCTGCAATCTGGCAAACCACCGGGAGCAGGTGGAAGTATCGCTTTTATTCCAGCCCGTGCCGAACGCCATATTGTTCGCCGCCGAATAGTTCAGGCCGCGGGCGTAGTCGGCGAGGATTTCACTGAAGATTAAAAGCCTGCGGCTCTGCTCTTCGAATCTCCCGCCAACGAAAAACACGGTTTCGTTGGTTCCCCCGCTCCGGCTGGGACAGTGGAAATCTATCGCCAGATCCGGCCTGCCGCCAAAACGCTTCTCCGACAGCCGCATCAAAGCCATCACTTCCGGATGAATTGGATTATCGATATAATCGCGGTTGTGGTCGTGCGGGCGGCGGTTCTTGCCCTGGTCGCCCAGTTCCACCCCGTCCTTGTCCATGAAGGGAACGGCGAATATCTCCGCGTTTTCCTGAAACCATTTTCCTGTTTTATTATCGGCGACAGCTTCCGCCAATAATCCCTCAAGAACGAAATTCGCCATCGACTCGCAGGCGTGGTGCCGGGCAGTGAAGAGGAACCGGTATTTCGCCTTGCCGTCCAGCCTGCCGCAACGGAGCAATTCCACCTCGCGCCCGCCACGGCTCAGGCAGAGAGTCTCCTTTTGCATGGCGCGATTGTCTTCTTTTGCAGCCAGAAATTTTTGCAGGTCACGCTCCATGTAAGGAAACGCGAAGGCGAAACGCACCGCAGTTTCCTTCCCGCCGAATTCGTAGGAAAAGGAATCATCCGGCGTCTTTCCCAGCCAGCGCCAGCTTTCCCCTTCGTCAATGCTGACGGCGGGGCCGCGCACGCCGACGATGTCGCGGTCGAACCTGAAAGCCAACTTGCGTCCCGCCGCGCCGCGCACGCGAAAGTTCCAGTAAAACCACCAGCCTTCGGTATCGCGCAGGTCGGGGCGCAACTTCACTTCGCCGGGCGCTTCGTCAACCCCGTCGACTAGAATATTTCCGCCGGGATAATCGGCGTCTATCGTTATCGAAGACATAGCCCCGCTCCAATAAAAACCCCTCCCGGAAACGGGAGGGGAATAAAACCGTTCAGTCCGGTTCAGCCCTGATTTTTCTTCAACGTCGCCAGGATTTCCGCCATCTGCGCCTCGGCGGTCTCGGGAGGCAACTGGGTGGTGCCTGCACCGCGGTGGCCGCCGCCGCCGTATGTCTTCAGCAATTCGCCGATGTTGACGTTGCAGGTGCGGTTGAAAATGCTGTGCCCCGCAGCCACCACCACCGCGCCCTTATGGCCGTCGAACAGACGCATCTCGACGTTGCCTTCCGGGAACATGGTATAAACCAGGAAGCGGTTGCCGACCGGTTTTTCCGGCATGTTGCGGAAGTCAACCACGATCACGTTGCCGTCCAGCTTCGCGCGACCGCCAAGAATGGACTTGAACTCCTGCTGCTCCTTGAGCACGCGATCAGTGCGTTTTTTCACTTCCGGATGCGCCAGCACCTTGTCCAGCGGCAGTTCCTTGATGTACTCCACCAGCCAGCGGAAATACTTCCGGAATTCCGGCCCCAACCCCGAGCGCGGGTCGAGCGTCAGCCCCAGCAGGATCCAGCCCTGGGGATTGGTCACGTCCTCCAGCGTCAACTGCGCGGCGTCAAGGCGGTCTGTCGCTTCCAGCAATTCGGCGTATTTCGCCAATTTAGCGCCGTGGTCTTTCTTGTAATAATCGTAAACCACGCGCGCCGCGCTGGGGGCGGTGGCGAAAGCGCCCTTGAACTTGCCGATGTCCGGCACCTTGGCCTCTTCCGAAACGTGATGGTCGAACCACAGCCCGCAACCCTGCACGTAAGGGACATTGACGACTATGTCTTCCTCGTCGGCGTCTACCTTGCCGTCCTGCGCGTCCTTGGGGTGGACAAACCTGATTTCCCGCACCTGATGGATTTCGGTCAGCAGAACGCTGGACGCCAGCCCGTCAAAATCGCCGCGAGTCACAATTCTCATAACGCCTCCTTTGTAAAAGCCCTGTCGGATTGAAGGACTGAGAAAACTCTTTTGCCGGCTCGGTGCCTATAATTTCTGATTGCGAAAAATCACGGCAATCAGGGAAATCTTCGACCAGAGCCTTAGTCCCAATACGGCTTAATTAAGTGCGAAATCTTTCTGTTTTAAAGAAAACATACGACAGTCATTCCTGCGTAGGCAGGAATCCAGTGGGGAAACCGCACGCAACACCTCCTGGATTCCTGCCTTCGCAGGAATGACGGTACAAGTTTTTTCATTAATTAAACCGTATTGCCCTTAGTCCCTTGCTGAACACCCAACCGTAAACTATAATGCGCCGCCGGAAACGAAACCAGCGGCGCATTTTACTAATTCCGGCATGTCCTATCAGTCATGCCGCCGCCCGGTGGTACGACTGTCGGCAAAGATGCTTTCCACCCATTCGATTTCAGTCCACCATTCTTCGCTATCCGCGCGCGGGACAATGGTCTTGGTGATGCGCTGATGCTGCTGAACCTGTTCGCTGCCGGCGGAGATGATGACGTCGGCACAGGGACGGTTGGTGAGTTCGCCCGGCAGGCGGACTTCGTGGTCAATCTCCAGTTCCGGCTCGATCTCGCCCAGCGACGAAGCCCGGATCACGCGCGCCTCGGACCAGGCGGGTTTGGCTTCTTCCTGCCGACAGAGAATCTCGGCCGCTTTCCGACCGCTCCACTCCGCCTGCGCCACCACAGCGCCGGAACTGAAATCAAACGTGTCCTCGCCCATCATCACCTCGGCGGGACGAACTCCGGAATCGCGGGCAGGCAAGGCTTCGGCCAGTCCGCCACCGATCAACAGGCAACGCGGCAGGGGATTGGAATCGCAGACAACGTCTCCCATGCGCTCGGTCTTTTCCAGTTTATAAGGCAACAGCGATGCGTAGGATTTGCCTCTCGCCTTGGCGGGAGTGAATTCCGACACATGGGGCAGGTCGTAACTGTCGACCGCTGCCTGCGGTTTTTTGTCGCGGCACCCGGAAACCCCGGCCATCAGCATGATAGCGGCGACGGCAGCCAGTCCGATTAACGTGCGCATGATCTACCCTCCAAGATTTCTCCCATTAAACTTACCATAGTTTTATCGCATTCGCCTTTTTTACGCAAGTTTTTTTCAACCTTATTTGAAAAAATTATAAAAAAAAACGCGCCCGCCAATATAATACAGTATATGCGTAATATCAAGCTTATTGTGGAATACGATGGTACCGCTTACAGCGGCTGGCAGTTGCAGCCCAACCGCCCCAGCATCCAGGAAAAACTGGAGATGGCGCTGGCTATGCTGACCGGGGAAACCATTCGTATCAACGGCGCCGGCCGCACCGACGCTGGAGTCCACGCCCGGGGGCAGGTGGCGGCGTTCCGCTCCGCCTGCGATATTCCTATTGAAAAAATGGCGCGCGCCATCAATTCCCGCCTGCCCAAGGATATTTCCGTCATATCAACCGAGGACGTCCCCGAGTCCTTCGACCCGCGCCGGGGCGCCAAGCGCAAGCTCTATCGCTACACTATCATCAACTCGCCTCTCCGACCGGCGCTGCTGCGAAATTTCGCCTGGCACGTAGCCTGGCCGCTGAACCGGGAGCTCATGAGGCAGGCAGCGGCAGAGTTTGTCGGTACACACGACTTCGCCTCGTTCTGCCATGCCGAATGCAACCGGAACGCCGTCAATACCGTCCGCACCGTCGACCGTTCTGAATTACTGATTGACGGTGACAATTTATATTACGAAATCGAGGGGCGCAGTTTCCTTTATAACATGGTGCGCACGCTGGCGGGGATGCTGGTGGAAATCGGGCGCGGAAAGTTCCCCGCAGACTCCATCCCCTCGATCATGGCCGCGCGCGACCGCCGCGCCGCCGGGATGACTGCTCCCGCGCCGGGTCTGTGCCTGGAATGGATCAGGTACGATTGAAACACGGAAAAATAATCCATGACAATAAACAAAACATCCATTGCCCCGAACCCAATCCCGCGATAATCTTCCTCCAGTGTGACACCACCTGTTAATAATATTATTGTGAGGGCAAACCATGAAATCGGCGCTTGTCGTCTGGGGCGGCTGGGGCGGGCACGAACCGCAGCAGTGCGTGGAAAGATTCATCCCCTGGCTGGAGGAAAAGAAGTTCCGCGTGACCGTACGCGACAACATGGATATTTACGCCGATGCCGAAAAGATGAAGGACTTCTCCGTCATCGTCCCCGCCTGGACGATGGGGGAAATTTCCAAGGAACAGTTCGCCGGGCTGTCGGCGGCGGTTTTGGCGGGAACCGGGCTGGCGGGGTGGCACGGGGGGATGTGCGACTCCTTCCGGCAAAACACAGGCTACCAGTTCATGACCGGCGGGCAATGGGTGGCTCATCCCGGTAATATCGTCAAGTACAAGGTAAGGATCACCGCGCCAGACGATCCGGTGATGAAGGGATTGAAAAACTTCGAACTGGAAAGCGAACAATATTACATGCACACCGATCCCGGCAACGAGGTGCTGGCCACCACCACCTTCACCGGTCGCCACGGCGACGCGCCCTGGATCAGGGGGACGGTGATGCCGGTGGTCTGGAAAAGAAGCTACGCCAAGGGGCGCGTCTTCTACTCCTCGCTCGGGCACGTGGCCAAGGATTTCGATACGCCGGAAGTGTTCAAGATCATGCAGCGCGGCATCCTCTGGGCGGCAAGGACAAAGTAATCCCGCCGGAAAATAAAGCATTACCCGTTTGCCGCATTGACTGGTTGCACTGCCGCCGTAAACTTTATTTTCACAGCAGGGTCTTTCAATGTTTTCTTAAGTTTTTGTCGGAGCAGGACGATATCTCCGGAAAGGCAACTTTTACCGGAGGAACCGCCAGGCAAAACCTTTCCACCTCCACTCTTTTCCAGACTTTCGTCGCCATCCCTGACCATCGCCACGCCAGGGAAACCGCCATCCTCTGCAGGCCGTCCTCGCCATGGCCACCGCCGCCATTCTCGCAGGACACTCCAGCCTTTCCGCCATCTCACATTGGGGACGCGAAACGTTTTCCCGACACCGCGACTGGATGCGCGCACTCGGCTTCCGCAGCTTCACTGCTCCCTCTGTCTCCTCCCTGCATTACATCTTCAAAAACATCGATGTCGAGGCGGTCGAAAATATTCTGGGAGCCTGGATCGACGGGCTGTTTGGAAACTCCTCCTGGCGCGCCGTTTCCCTCGACGGCAAAATCCTGTGCGGGTCGGCAAAAAAAAAAACAAAGCGCCCGGCGTACACCTGCTGGCCGCCTATCGCCGCCATCCCGGCTGCGTCCTCGCCCAGATGCGCGTTGACGCGAAAACCAACGAGCACAAGGCCGCCCTGGAACTGATCCAGCGCCCGATCCTGAAAGACACGGCCATCGTCGGCGACGCCATGTTCTGCCAGAAAAACCTCGCCCGCGAGATCGTCGTCGCGGGCGACGACTACTTTTTCGCTGTCAAGGACAATCAACCGACGCTAAAAGAACACATCGCCTCGGCGTTCGCCGAACCTTCTTTCCCCCTCGGAACAACTCGCGTGGCGGTATGAAGTCAGCGAGTATGAACACCTCGACACTCACGGCGACCGGGTCGAACATCGCCGTATCTTTTGCACCGAACGCCTGAACGCGTGTCTCGACTGGCCGTTGGCGCATGTTTTCAAGGAGAACCGTTATCGCACCGGGCTTTTTGGGAAATGGCACCTTAGAGACAATTAATGCAGCCACATCAGGCAGTCACTCAACCCGCAATATCCCATTGCGATTCAGTATTAAACGGGCATGAAACACCTGACCTTTTGCGTCTTTATTACTCCGGCAGAAACGCACAGCCATGTTGATGTGATAAACACGATTTGCCTGCATGGTAGCATGTGCTGTCTCGTTCACGTAATGGATGCTGTTGACCGGATCGTCCATCTGCTTAAGCCATGAATCAATCCGCAGTCTGAAAATTGCCCCGATTCCATCCAGCCTTGAATGGCTTGCCAACAGGCTCTTGTTGTCGAGTTTCATGTTGTGATGGAAATGCAGCACTGTTTCCGCGGGAAGAATGTTGCGGAACGGATTTGAAATCGTTTCCCGGAGTTGCCGCGCGAATTCAGGAACGTTTTTTCCCTCCAGAAAGCGCACCCGGGAACGTGTGCGGCCAATCCGCTTTTTCGTTAATGGATCTGCCAGGGCGGATATATCATCCGCCACCAGCTTCGGCTGCCAATGAAGCAAAATGCCGCGCACAATCTCCTTGATCCGATCCTTGAACATGTAGGACACGACAATCAGAATCGCCCAGGGAAGGCTGTAGCTCACAAACAGGCATTCGGCCAGGAACATCGCCCCAACCGCAAACAACATCGCCAGCGCCGCGGCAATCCCCGCCAGGATATGCCCGATCCGAACGCCGGTACGAGAACGCGCAACCGACATATAGGTCGCTCCCTGAGCCCATTTCTTCAGCATACTTTCGCGATAAAGAAAAACCTCGCCGGTCACGGGGTCTTGCGGATCAATCACCGTTTCAAAGTGCCGTGACGCGCGGTAGGTCTGTTCCCTCCTGCAACGCGCGATCAGTTCTTCGGTCAAATCTGACATTCCCGACCGTTGCCCGCAGAGTACCCGCAGTTTATGGCATTCGCGCCCGGTCTTGATGCTGATCGCCTCGTCAGCCCATTGCAGCGCGCTGCGAAGCGTCTCCGGAATCCTCGTGTCGGCAAACAGGACATGCAACTGCCGGTAGGCATGCAAAAAATTATCGTGCTCAGAACCGATTTGCCGGATTCTCGCGATGATGTCGCTCTCCGGCGTATCGGTCAGGAATAACTGGGTAAGAATCTGTCGCAATCCTTTCAGTTCCTCATGGTGGATATTCACCAGCATCCGGAGTTCATACAGTATCTTTTCGACAGGAAGCTTCCGGCTGAGATCGGATCCGGAAAATGCCTTGATAACCCGCGAAAGCGGGCTCCATTCGCATTCGGGATTGGCGAGATTGGCAAACGATATAGGCGCGGGAAGCGTACGTACATACGCCCGGAAATCCTGCAGGAACTGCCTTGCCGGATAGGTTTCCTCCGTCACGGCCAGATGGCAGGGCGTAAAAAAATAGACGTCAAGATTATATCGATCCGTGACCGCATGGTCAGACACCGGATATTTGAGCATAAGCTCCAACTGATGCGAACCATGGGTAGTTACTTTGCAATGCGCCTGATTGTCCATTTAAATATGCCTTTAACGATTTCTGGAATGTTATTCACCAGCAGGGAATGAAAGCCCCTCCCCGCTAACCAGATTCTAACGCAAAACTTGCTAAATTCATATAATTATAATGAGCTTCTGATCTTTCAAGCAAAAAAAATCCTCCCCGAAAAGCGGGGAGGATTGCAGGCTTGTCAAGAAATGCCCAACCTTACTTGATCTGCACCGGCTTGCCGATCTGGGCGCTCTTGTAGAGAGCGTCAAGAATTTCCATGACGATGACACCTTCCTCGCCGGTAGCGGTGTGGGGCTTGTTGCTGGCGATGCAATCGATGAAATGAAACATCGAGGTCTTGGGGCCTTCCGGAAGCGGGGGATGCACCTTCATGTCGTATTGCCGTCCGTCGCGGTCGGTGTAGATGACAGCCTCGAACTCGTAGCCGCCGCCTACGTTGCGCTGCACCAGCCCCGCGGAGGTGCCTAGCAACCGCGTTTCCATCAATTCATTTTCGCCGATGTTGGCCGCCCAGGACGCTTCCACTTCCAGCATGGCGCCGTTGGAGAACTTGACCATTCCCGCCGCCAGATCCTCGACGTCGAAAACCTTCTTTTCCTTTTTCGCCAAGGCGGAAGCGATCGGGCTGTACGCGTTACCCATCACCCAGGTCGGCTTGGGATAGTTCATCAGCCACAGTGCGAGGTCGAGGCGGTGCACCCCCAAGTCGATCAGCGGGCCGCCACCGGAAAGCTTTTTCTGCCCGAACCAGCCGCCGAACTTGGGCATGCCGCGCCGCCGGTGCCAGATGGTGCGGCCGAAATAGATATCGCCGAAAATGCCGGATTCCGCTTCTTGTTTCAGCGCCCAGGACTGGTCGTTAAAGCGGTAGGAAAAATTGATCATCAGGCGCCGTTTCATCTTCTTGGCCATAGCCAGCATCTCTTTCGCCTCTTTGGCATTCATGGCCATGGGCTTCTCGCACATGACGTGAGCGCCTGCCTTGAGCGCGGCGATGGTTAGAGACTTGTGGAACTTATTGGGAGTGCAAACGCTGACCACGTCCGGCTTTTCGTTGGCCAACATGTCTTCAATCGAAGTGTAGCGACCGGCGATGCCGTATTCCTTGCCGACCTCGTCCAAGCGGTTCTTGTCCACGTCGACGATGGCGACGACTTCCGCATTAGGGTGTGTACGATAACCCTTGATGTGGTTGCGGCCGATGCCCAGGCCGACGATGCCAATTCTGATGGGGTTCATTTCTTATCCTCTTCAAATAAAACAGTAAAATTCGAACCGAGGGCGGACAACGGTTGTCATCCTTGAATCTGTGGAAACTCGCGCGGCCCGACCTTTTCTATCTCAGGACTGCACGGACAGACATCTTCCTTGATAATCCTCGGCTTGGCCCAGCGGACGGCGTTGGTCAGCACTTTCTGGATCTGGGGGTTGTGGAAAATCGGGAAGGTTTCGTGACCCGGACGGAAATAGAAGATGCGCCCGTGACCGCGTTCCCAGGTGCAGCCGCTGCGGAACACCTCGCCGCCCTCAAACCAGGAAATAAAGACCAGCTTTTCAGGAGTAGGAATGTCGAACCGTTCGCCATACATTTCGGTGTTCGGCAATTCGATGTATTCACTTAGTCCTTCCGCGATGGGATGGCTCGGCTCGATTACCCAGAGACGCTCGGTTTCGCCTGCCTTGTTTTCGCCAGCCACGCGCCACTTCAAAGAGCAGTTGGTGCCCATAAGCTTCTTGAAAATTTTCGAGAAATGTCCGGCGTGCAACACGATCAGCCCTGCACCTTCCAGCACGCGCTTGTATACGCGCGCGACGATTTCGTCGCTGACGTCCTTGTGCGCACAGTGTCCCCACCAGGTAAAGACGTCGGTGGAGTCGACCACTTCCTGGGTAAGGCCATGTTCGGGTTCGTCGAGAGTGGCGGTGCGGATTTCCATGTCGGCGTTCTTGCCCAACGCCTTGGCGATGACTTGGTGCATACCGTCGGGATAATGTTTCTTTACCACCTCGTCCCGTTTCTCGTGCCGGAACTCGCCCCAGACTGTTACGCGGATTTTGTTGCTCATTGCTTTCCCCTGTCGAATTGAACTTGCCGAAAAAAAGAAAACGCTTATCACGCCTGTAATATGCCCCAAGAGTGTCATCCGGGCAAAAGATATTCACTGCACAAATCAGCCAATAGTAGGACAAAACTTAGGTGGGTGCGTCGGCTCTTTTCTTAAAGTCACCAGGCCGCTGGAAAAGGCTTGCCCAATCAGACAGGGGAGAACGCTTTTGTGCAGTAAAACGCGGGGGCGGGGAGATGCTGGCGTCCACTTTGGAAACGTACCGTTTCATGGAAAAACAGGCATTTTCTGTCATTCGGGGGCAATCTTGACCGAAGCGGTAAGGTTGGAAAATCTGTAAATAGAAAAGTAAACGCCTATACAGTCGCAACAAAAATGCCCCTGTCATCTTCTGACAAGGGCGTGGAATCCTGGTGGGGAGAATAGGATTTGAACCTATGTAGCCGTAGCCAACGGATTTACAGTCAGTCAAGTCAATCCGATATCCCCTTAAACGAAAAAAATCTTACAAGAACTAGAAAAAATTTGCATTGGAAATTGCACTGTTTACAATCCGGAACTTAACCGTTTGGCAGGGGTTTGGGACTCCCTTCCAGAGCATATCAGGAAAACCATTTTGACCGTGGCCGGGCTGGATTCTTGATGGTTTCGCGGGGGCGGGATTGCCTGCCTTGCAATAAGGTGGGGATGTATTTCGGCAGTCGTAACGGTAGTGTCTTGGGAATGTAACCCAGGGCGTTTTCGATATGCGTTTACGCTGGAGGATTCATCATGGAAAATGAACGGGAAGCAGGGGAAGTCGCGCTTTCAATGTTCAAGCCGAACGCCCGGAGGCGCGGATAGCCAGGCGGCCATTACTTCGGCAGGCGTCCGATAAGCTAAAATCTTGCGCGGTCGATTATTGAGCAATTCTTCAACTTCCGCAAGCCTTTGCGTCGTGACTTGCAGAAAATTCGTGCCCTTGGGAAAATATTGACGGAG
>JAGUZQ010000048.1 GCA_020060765.1 Planctomycetota bacterium
TAGTCGTCTCCTCTAGAGGAAGGCTGAATCCTTCCACCGTATGTATCGACCATTTGCCGCCTTCTCATTCATCCTTTTAGGGCTGACAGGGTACTAGGCATTCAAGCCGGTTTCAGGATTGACTTCGGTCGACGGGATCAGTTTGAAATCGGTTGCGCCAAGTTGCGTGATTGCCTGTTGTGCCTTGGCTAGCTGATCCCATATATAGTATACATTGAAATTACCCGGTTTTTTGGGATAAGGCGGCCATCTGCCGTCCGAATTTTCCGCGCAGATCAAATGGAACCAGGCTTTCTTATACAGAATTTCCTCTTCCTGTGTGCGGGGCGTATCTGCCATTTCCTGTAACTTTTCCGAAAGAAGGTTGCAATACGGATCGCAGGCCAGAGCCGACGGAGTTTTAGCCCATGCAGTGGCGTAAGTACGGTGCCAAGCCATGTCTTTCTCGATGTAAATCTTTTCATCTTCCAAAGCCGGCGTTTCATCGACGCACTCATCAACCCGCGCGAGTTCACCTCTTTCGAGAAGGCCGTCAAGATAATCCGACAAAAGCCGAACTGCGTCCGGGTTGTCGTCAAAGACCTGGTGCTTGCCGAAATGCTTGAGGAAGAAATATCCCGTAGTCCCGACGTATTCGGCATCTTCCGCATAACAGATCAGATAACCCTCCTTCTTCCTGCCGCTCCAATGATCGACTGTCTTCAGCAAGGAATCCAAAGTCACCGTCTTCTTTTCGGAATCGTCAACCGGAACCGGGCTGGTCGACATGAGATAGTATAAAGTCTGACCACTTACCCTGTCGCTGCGGAAAACGCCCTTCATCCCGTCGAGAATTTTCACCGGCTTGTGCAGGTTTTCGGTGTCGGGGTCTATATCATACCACGGCATATGGCTGCCGTCCTTGCGGGTGCGGTCTTCATTTTTTTCTACTGCCGCAACTTCCGGGCGGGTGGAGATGAGGTACGAATCCCAGTCCAAACTCATGATGTCAAAACCGGTATTGCGATAAATCTGGGGAATGTCCTCGTTCCAGCAACATTCCGGGTTCCAGGCTGTACGCGGAGTCATGCCAAGGTGGCGATTGTAAGTTTCCATCGCGAATTCACACGCCTTGATGCCGTCGGCATAATTGAAATTAGTCATGATTGAGTGCGCATATGGCGAACCCATGAATTCGCAGACACCGGATTCTATCGCGTCACGAAGTTTTTTCAACACGTCCGGAGTCAGTTGCGCGATCATGTCAAGAGTAAACCCGGATGCTTCAAAACAGAACTTGCGCCCCTTGTAGCGGGTCGCAAACAGATCGAAAATCCGCTCATAACTTTTACGAATGCAGAATTCGTACTTTTCCGGGCGCAAACCGGAATAATGAAGATTGGCGTGAAATACCTTGATAAATTTCATTGGATTACCCTTTCGCCGCCCTCAAACGTTTAACTTTGGAATTTAAACACTATACCCTCTGTTTTTTGTTTGTCAAGTCCACGGTGTGTAATATTTTTCGCCTACTCCCGAAGGGTTACGAATGCTTGTGGGTCGTCAAAATCCTGTCTCCCTTGATATTTCTAGACTTACAGGAAATACCGAATAGCCTTACCTGATTAAGCTTTGTAGAATCAGGGGGTGAAAATGAGGTGGTTTTCTGTCCTGTATTGTCATTCTGGATCATGCACAACGCAAAATCCTGTTTTTTCGTCTGCATGAAGGAGCGGAGCGCACGTAACACGAAAGCGAACGAAGTGTTCATGACTCGCCAGTTGCATCACATTCCCTTGCCACCAGCAGCGGCGCAATGTTGCCGTTGATTAAATAGTTTTTTTGAAAATGGCAACTGCTCCCTCAGTTTCAGTTCGCACGGATTTAAGGCATAGGTTGGGCGGTTGCCAACCCGCTCTCAATTCTACTGGTTGCATTTTTTCATAAATATACCAACTAACGCCTAAAATCTTGATAATAAAGTCTTTATGATATATATTTTGACGTTGCCCAAGTCGCTTGCAGGCTGAAATTTGACATTACTTTTACAGGTGGTAATATCAAAATTACCTTAACCCCACTGTAGGAATCGCCATGACAGGCAAAACCTATTACTGTGATAAGAGACATATGCTGAAAGCCATTGCGGAAAAGCAAGGGGGATATTTTTCTGCAGGCCAAGCCAGTGCATGTGGCTATCATCGGGCGGTTTATCCTTATCATCAGAAACGCGGGCACTGGCACCGCTGCGAGCGCGGGATTTATCGTCTCAGTACGCTGCCTATGGATTCGCGCGCCGGGGATTTTTATCTTTGGCTGCTGTGGAGCAATGACCGCCAAGGCAAAACGCAGGCAGTTATCAGTCATGAAAGCGCTTTATGGTATTGGGGCTTGTCGCCAACCCCTCCTGCCTCTGTTCATTTGACAGTACCGGAAAACTTTACCCGAACAAATCCCGCGTTGACATTGCATCAGGAGGAACTAGCCGATTTCGATCTTGAAAACAGGGGGGGCTTGCGAGTTACCAAGCCGTTGAAAACATTGCGTGACATGCGGTCGAAATTAGAAAAAGAAGGAAAATTTGCCGCCACCGTCTCACATGCGATTGAGCATGGTATAATTTCAGAGCAACAGGCAGCGGTCAGAGACTGGCCTGTGCGGGAAGCAAAGTCTCGTTTTAGACAAGGAGAGCCTATGCGCCGCGATTATTCCCGCGCATCCCAACGGGGTTTTACCCTGGTAGAGCTTCTGGTGGTGATCGCAATCTTGTCGATCCTGGCCGGTCTGCTGCTGCCAATGCTGCGGCAGGCTGTCAACAGCGCCCGGAACATGCAATGCCTGCATCACGAAAAGCAGATTTGGCTGGCGTACGAAATCTACGCCAGCGATTACAAGGGAATGTGGCCAACATATGCTTATACTATAACCCTGCCGCAAGTGTATTGGGCTAATGCGATTGCTCCAATTCTTGGCATAGAGAAGGTTCCTGATTCACATAGGCGCACTATTCTGTGTTGTCCTGTAGATGCTGAAGACCACTTTCGTTACCACCAGGGAATTACCTGGAGTTATGGGTTCAATGCCAACTTGACAAATAAAACCGGCAATACCTGGATACGTCCATCCAAATTGAAAAACACCTCCCGCCTGTGTATGCTAGCGGACGCGGACAAATCAATATCTATTTCCTCATATACCGATGGGATGGTTTACCATCTGGATTACCGTCACGATATTTTCAAAATCAACATTCTTTACTGCGACGGACACGCCGCGAGTCTGGCGGGGCCGCTGGAATCCGTAGTCACCAACAAGGAATTTTGGGAAAACTGACCTGTGCGTTTTTTTCGATAACAATTACGAAAGGGAGCGGTGATATGGCCTTGGCCAGCGGCACCATGAATGCGATTTTTCCTTTGCCCCGCCTGATCTCGACAACAGCCCGAACCTGCGACACGCGTGTAGGAGTGCGGATTTTATGCGCTGATCTACCCGACGCGGAAGACATTATCCGCAGGCGGCTGGGTGAACAAGGGAACGGACTCGCCATAGAAGCTTCGGTAACGCCGGACAGTTCGCTGTCAGCACAAGCGTATCGGCTGACGATCAATCCCGGTGAAATCGCCTTGCAGGCCGCCACTCCCGCCGGTTTGTATTATGCCGCCGCCTCTCTCGCTTTCCTCTTGCGGGAAGGCAAGCCGCTGGACTGCGGGGAAATCGAGGACGAACCAGCGCAGCAGTTTCGCGGGATTCATCTCGACCTCAAGCGCCTTGGCTGGAACCAGGATTATCTCAAGCAACTGCTGCCCCGCCTGGGCGCGATAAAAATCAATGCCGTCCTGCTGGAATACGAGGACAAGTTTCCCTATCAAAAACATCCCGACATCGCGGTCTCCTCCGCGCTTACGCCGGAGGATATCGTCGACCTGCGGCGGCTGGCGCGGGAGCATTTCATCGAGATCGTGCCCTTGGTGCAATCGCTGGGGCATCTGGAATACTTATTGACCCTTCCTCGGTATTCGCATTTATCGGAAGACACACAAGTCAAAAGCGACATCTGCCCGCAAAATCCGGAAGCGGTGGCGTTGGTGCGGGAGATGATGGAGGAAGTTCTGGCCGCCCATCCCGAATCACGCTACTTTCACATCGGTGCAGACGAACCGTTCAGGCTGGGATCCTGCCCACGCTGTCGCCAGGCAGGCAGTGAAGGCAAGGGGGAAATCTATTTTGAACATGTGAACCTGCTTTGCGAACTGGTCTGTGCCCGAGGCAAGACTCCGATTCTGTGGAGCGACGTGCTTGAGGGGCATCCGGAAATGCTGTCGCAACTTCATCCCGCCGCTATCGTCATGTATTGGGACTACCGCAGCGAGGGGGAAGAGGTGAACTTTTTCATCAATAGAAGCCAGGAAGGCGGCGTATTGTATGAGGACGCGGTTCTGTCCCGGTTGCCTGAATCATTTCTGGATATCTACCGCCCCTACATCGACACCGGGAAAATGCCGAAGCTTTACAAATCCCTCCCATATATGCAGTTTTTCAAGGATCGGGGACGCGAGGTGATCGGCGCCACGCATGTCAAGCAGATCGACAACTGCCTGGCGCACGCCAAACGCTGTCGCGAGTCAGGCGCGCTGGGCACGGTGGCCACAGCCTGGGCTGCGCACAACTCGCTGGCCGACCCCATCGGCTATCTGGAACTGCGTATGAAAGGCGTCTATGCGGAAGCGGCGTTCTCCTGGGAGCAGCACACTTCGCGCGAATCCTTTGAAAAACGTTTTATTCCAGCCTTGTACGGCAGCCAGCTCGAACCGCTGCGCCGCGCTTGTGAAATCGTCGCGGAGCGCCGGGATATATTGCACCCCAATTCGGCGTCTGAATTGTCTGGGCAAAGAGAGGAATTGGCGTCCCTGAGGGAGGCGCTTGAAACTTTACAGAATACTTTCACCGGCGCGCTGACCGATAACCTGGCTTATCTGCGGCTGGTTCTGGCAAAGTTCGTGTGGGAATCCGACCTGGCTACCGCGCGGGAGTCGCTGGTGTTGGTGCCGCCGGAAGCAGCCGCTTTCATCGACCTGTCCGGCCACGCCAACCGGGCGTTCAAGGACACGCCGGAGGTGCGCGGCTGGAGCGAACAGGGCAAGGACGAAAACGATCTGCGTCCGCTGCCTGTCGGCGTACAGACTTTTCGCGGCGTGACCTACCGGATCATAGACCCCGACGCCAACGGAGGGCGCGCCTGCCTCATGGGCAGCGGCGATCCCGCGCGCGGATTCCCCCGGGAAACGCGCGGCATTCCCGTTAATGCGAAAATGCGGCATTTGTTTTTCCTCCATGCGCTGGTCTGGGAAAACCTGACTGACGGCAAGTGCGGGCGTTACGTTATTCACTATGCGGACGGAACGGAAACAGCCGCTCCCATCATAAAAAAAGACAATATCAATGGTTGGTGGAAGCCTCGCGACTTACCGGAGGCGGATGTCGCCTGGGCGGGAAACAATCTCCATTCCGAAGTCGGCCTGTATTCCTTCCGCTGGGACAACTCCCGACCGGACAGCATAATCGCCAGCCTGGACGTAATCGTGGATGACCCGGTGGTATTGGGATTGGTGGCTATAACCGGTTCGGGCGCCGTCACCAGGAAGGACTCCCGCACCGGCGAAGCCGTCGCCAGTTTGCGTAGGCTCCGGCTGGAACTGGATGAACTAACCGCCGGAGCGGCGCAACTTCTGCCCCGGTTCCATACTCCCGACGCGGCGGAGGAACTCCGGGAATTCATGTTCTCGGCGCACGACCGCAAACTTTCGTTTCTGCTGAATTATTTCGCCTGACCCCGGCTGTAACTATCTCACCGCATAGAGGAGAATCATCGTGAAAAAACTGCTGACAACGTTTCTGGCCGTACTGCTGGGGTTGGGGCTGACAGCGAACCGGCAGGCTTGGAGCGCTGAAGGCGGACTGACGTTTCACCTGTCTTGTGACGGTTCTCCCGACGCCGGGTTTGCCCGTGGCAAGGCGCAGGCGGCGCGAAAGGGGAATATCGAATTTGTTCCCGGCTATCGCGGCCAGGGGCTCCGCCTGCATCCGGGCGCTTCGCTGGCTTACGACAACGCGGATAATTTCAATCCCGCCGTTGGCACGTTGATGTTCCGGTTCAAGCCGGAATGGAAGACTAACGGAGCCGGCAATATGGTGTTTTTCCGCAACCGCGTCATGGACTGTTACCGTACCATGCACTCCAAAGGCCAGGCTCATCTGCAGATACGGATCAATGCTGGTGGCAAGTACGTGGTTAATCAGGTTCTGCCGGATCTGCCAACGGGAAAATGGATTCATGCTGCCGTGACCTGGGATTGCACCGGGGGAGTTGCCATTTATTTCGATGGGGAGGCGCGGGAAAGCAGGCAGGCTACCTGGACGCCAAGCTTACCCTCGGGAGAACAGACCTTTTCACTTTCCGCGCCAATCGCGCCGGGTGAGGCGGAGGGTGCCACCGGTATCCTTGACGATTATCGACTGTATGACCGGGCGCTGACCGCGGCGGAAATCAAACTACTCTGCCTGGGCGGAGGAGACACGCCGACTCCGGCCAGGGAGCCGGTGTTTTACGCGGGATTTGAGGACAACACACGCGCTGCCCTGCGCGGAAAGCCTCTGGCCGGGCAGAACTTTCGTACTTCCTATGAAGCTGGAGCCTACGGCAAAGGCCTGCGGATCGCGCGTATAGCGTATGATCAGAAGGGTTTTCTCCGGTACGAAGGCGTCTCTGCGTTAGCGCCAGCGACGACGGTTTCATTTTATTTCCGCCCGGAATGGCAAGTAGATGACGGCAACCGGCACGAGCTGCTGCAATTCCTGGCGGAGGGAAAATCCGTCAGCCTGGAAAAGACCGCGGAGGGGAAAATGGCGCTGCGGTTTCGCGCTGGCGAGGACAGCCGCGAGTTGCTGGTACCAGCCGCCTTCCCCCCGAACGGATTCGTTCGCGTAGTCATGGCCTGGAATGAGGAACAGAATAGTTCGGAATTGACGGTGAACGGAAAAACTATAACGGCAACCGAACCATTCCCCATCCGGAATTTTTTTGCCGGGGAATGGGAACTCATGTTAGGCGCGTTTACCCAGGACAATTTCACCGGAGACGCGGCTGACGGCGTGTTTGACGAATTGAAAATTTTCGAGGGCGCGCTTACCCTGGAGGAGTTGCAGGAGGAATCGAAGGCGGGCAGCCAGGTGACGCTCACCGCGATTCAGCCAAATATGGAAAAAATGCAAACTCCGGCAATATGGGAGGAGGCGCTGGCGTTTTATGCGCCAGGCGCGCGCGGGATGGAGCGCCCTTTGCAACTGGCGCTGTTGCCGGGGAAGGAAGTATACGGATACACAGGCGGTGTGGTCGGCACTGAGGGAACCTTCTCCTGCTGGAACCGGGCAAAAGCCAAGACGCGGGTGACCTTGCTGGCCTTGAACGGCGAGGCGGCGCGCTGCCAACTGGTTTACGATCCCCATTTGGCCAAGGTTAATCTGATGCTGGAGTCAGGCAGTCAAAAACAGGCGTTGGCCAGCCTGGATGCCGTCCTGGTCGAAGAATGGAATCATTACGCTGTCTGCTGGCAAGGCGATGGCCTGGTTTTTTACCTGAACGGAGTCAGGCAAGCTGTCAGCCGGGATTTCGCCTTCGCGCCGGGAGCAATCAAATCCTTCGGCTATGCTGCCGCCGGAATCGACACCGCCGAGATTTGCGCCTGGCGCCGGAATCTGACGGAAGACGAGTTGTGCGCGCTGTTCAACGCGGGAACCAATCCCGCATATATCGAAAGCGCGCCGAGTGACTACGAGCGTGATTGCTGGTCGTTCGTCGGCGCGGATCGGCGACGCAGCGCGACGGGAGAGCAAATCTGCCTCAGCGGCGTGTGGCGGATTCATCTGCAACCGGACGGCAATCTCCTGCCGCCGCCGGATCAGGGGAAATATTACAGCCAACTGCCGGGACGCTGGACGGCGACGGGCTATTCCAGCGTATTCGACGCGGCAGGCAAGCCGCTGGCGGATTGGCACGGCACGCCGCTGAAGGAATGCTACCGGGGCTGGTATACGCGCTATGTCGAGATACCGGCAGACTATCATGACGCCCGGGTCTATCTCAGCGCCACCTACCTCGGAGCGCGCACCGCGCGAATCTACGTTAATAATGAACTGGTGCGCAGCTTTGCCGAAACCGCCCCTGGTCTTCAGGACGAAGTCAGGTATCTGCAGGCTGATCTCACCCGCTTCCGCGACCTGCCGCGAGTCAAGGTAGATGTGTTTCTCTCGCAACCGGAACAGACCAGCCGCTGGAACACGGCAGACGCCTCGTTGCTGGACGTGGCGCTGGAAAAACGCCCGGAACTGTTCACCGTCAACCCGGTGGTACGGCCTTCGGTCAAAAACCAGTCGCTGACGTTTCTGTGTACGCTAGCCAATCCTCTCCGGCAGGCGCGCCGGATTACGCTGGCGGCGCGTATTTACAATCAGGACGGCAGCGTGGCCGGAGAGAGCGAACCGCAGACTGTAGACTTGACAGGTGCAGCCGGTCAAGACGTTACCTTCCGCCACGATTGGAAAGAGGGAAAGCCGTGGTCGCCGTCCAATCCTGTTCTGTATGACTACCGCCTGGTCATACGGGACGAAGGCGGGCAAATGCTGGACGAGTCTTTTGCCACTCGTTTCGGCTTTCGCGAATTTGAATTGCGGGACAGCGCCTTCCGTCTCAACGGCAACAAGTTCCATTCATTTTATTGCAGCAGTTCCGACGGCAACTGGTTCCGCTATTCGCAATATTACGGCGTGCATCGCGATCAGGCCTTCGCCGCCGTGAAGGCGCTCAAGGACGCGGGCTTCAACACTATCGGCGTCAGGTTCAGCTTTGACGGCAGCGGCGGCCTGGGACGCAGTCCGGTCAGCCAGCGCAACGTCCTGGATGCCGCCGACGAACTGGGAATGCTGGTGGTGCTGTGGGCGCCGGAACTGCGCCAGCATATGGATCTGGATCAATACCGTGAAAGCGTGGCGAATTTCACGCGGGTCTGGGGCAATCATCCCAGTGTCTGCTTCTACCTCCTCACGTTCAATAACTGCCATTATCCATGGGCGGAGCAACCCTCCAAGGTAGACGATCTCACCTACGAGCCGCCGCACAAAAAAGAAGCGCGTGATCTGGCCCGGCAGGCAAATCAGATCTATGCGGAAATCGATCCCTCCCGGGTGGTCTGGCATAACGCTTCCGGCAACCTGACGGAACTTTACACCACCATGCACTACCTGTCCTTCGGAGTGCCGTTGCAGGAACGCGAGGACTGGCCGCGCCGCTGGGCGGAAACGCGCAAAACCGCGTTCATGTCGGCGGAACTGGGCTTCCCCTACCAGGAACAATTTTTTGATTTCGATTATCCGGAGCGACGCGGCCCGATCCTGCTGCTGGAAAACACGGCGCGTTATTTCGGAGACGCAGCCTATCGCCTGGCGGTCGGCGAAGCGCCTTTCCAGGCCTATACCGACAACCAGTATTTTTACGACGACCTGAAACTGCGTCCGGCGGTGCTGGCGATCAAGTCGCTTTTCGCCCGCAATCATCTCCGCGCCTGGCGCGGTTACGACGTGTCCGGCCTCGGCATTTTCGCCGAGGAAACCGCGATGTTCCGCCAGGTATACCAGAATCGTTCCGAGTCTCCCGGTATCGCCAACCTCAAGACTTGGGGTGTCAAGCCGGATAAGATGCACATGGAACATCGCTTCAAGGATCTCAGCCAGGCAAGCGAATACGCCGGGGTACTGGCGGATTGTCTGGCACCGGTACTGGTCACTATCGGCGGTTCTGCCGAAAATTTCAACGAAAAGGATCATGCCTATTACGTCGGTGAGGAAATCACAAAACAGGCAATTATCATTAATGACACCGAGGCGTCGCTAGTTGCCAATCTGCGGGTCGCGCTGCTGGCTGCCGACGGCGTTGTGCTCCAGGAGTTCACGCAAGCGCTTGCAGTAGCGCCTGGTGAAGTATATAAGCATCCGTTCACGGTCACGGCACCTGCCGCCGATCAGCGCGCCTCCTGCCGCCTGGTGCTGGAAGTCAATCAGGGTGACACGCGAATCGGTCAGGACGAATTCTCCCTGCAGATTTTTCCCCGGCGGCAACAGCCGCTGGCGCTAAGCAGCCGCATCGGGCTGTATGACAAATCAGGAAAAACCCGCGCCCTGCTGGAAAAAGCGGGAGTGACATTTCGCGACATAGCGACCCTGGCCGATCTCGATGGAGTCGGAGTATTGGTGGTAGGGCGGGAAACCCTGGGCACTGAAGCGGATCCGCTGCTGCGGCAGATCGAAAATTCCGGACTGATCGACCGGGGGCTGAACCTGCTGGTGTTGGCGCAGAAGGAATGCAATTTCGCCAATCTGCTGTACGAGCAGGAAAGCCAGCGCTACGCCTTTATCCGCGCGCGGAGCCATCCCGCGTTCCAGGGTCTGGCGGACGAGGATTTCGTTAATTGGCGCGGCGCGGCCGACCTGATCGAGCCGGTCTCGATACCGGACGAAGCCAGCCAATTCACACCGCACTATCCGCAGGCCAAATGGAAATTTGGCAACGGCGGCATCGTCGCCACCTACACCGTACGCATTCCGCAGTTTGGCGATTTTACCCCTCTGCTGGAATGCGGTTTCGATTTGCTGAACTCGCCCCTGCTGGAACTGATCAAAGGGCGCGGACGGGTGCTGCTGTGCCAGCTCGATATCACTGAACGTTACGGCATCGATCCTGTCGCTACTCGCGTGACCGACAATATTCTCACATATCTTGACGCGGCTCCTCCCGCGCCGACGGAAAAGAATGTTGCCTATTACGGCGAGGATAACTCTGTCTGGCAGGCACTGGCAGACTCCGGTACGGCTTGCGTCCGGCTCAAGGAACTGGATAACCTTGCCGTCGACTCGGTGCTGATCGTGGCTACTCCCGACGCCGCCAAACTGGAACAGAAGAAACAACACCTGCAGGCTTTTGTCGAAAGTGGCGGCACAGTGGTTTACTTCCCGGCCTCTGGCTCCACGCCTGACTGGACGACTTTCCCGGTGCGATATGTGACAGACGAGGTGTTTCAGGATTTCCCTGTCGCGGAAGCGCCGCTCCTCGCCGGTCTGGGTAGTGCCGCGTTTTACTGGCGTACGAAAAAGGCGGTAACGAGATTTGAAGGCGTGGAAAAATTGACTGAAACCGGAATACTGGCGCGGCGATCGCAAGGGAAAGGAGAATACATCTTTTGCGGAATCGCTCCCGAAAAGTTTCTTCCTGTTCCTTATAATGTCGGCAAGCGTGAATATATTTCCTTCATCGACCAGGAGATTCAGCAGAAGGCCCAGCGCATCATCATGACCCTGCTGCACAATCTGGGCGTCCGCTGCCATCGCCTGTCCCTGTTCGGCAACGAGCGCTTCATGCACAACCGCCGCAACGCCAATGACCGGGAACTCAACCTGGACAATTGGGTTTTCTCCCTCGATCCGCTAAACGAGGGCGTGGCGGCGGGTTGGATGCGACCGGAATATGATATTTCCTCCTGGAAAAAAATCCAGGTGCTGACCGCTTGGGAACATCAGGGCTATGCCCAGGATAATCCGCACCACGATTACGGCGACGACGATGCGCGGTGGCGACCGGGAGGTGAAAGCCATGTGCCTTATGACGGATATGCCTGGTATCGCACTACGGCTGTCATCCCCGCCGGGGGAGTGCGGGTGATGCTGCGCCTGGGCTGCGTCGACGACATAGACTGGACGTATGTCAATGGCGTACAGGTGGGACATATCGGCAAGGAGACCGACCACTACTGGGGGCGGGAGCGACTCTATGAAATTCCGCGCGAGGTGCTGCGGCCCGGGGAATCCAATGTCATCGCCGTGCGCGTGCTGGATATTCACGGCTCCGGCGGCCTGACCCGCGCCCCGTTACGTCTGGAGATAAAAGCCGACGGAGGAAAGGATCAGATTGACGCTTCCTTTTCACCTTACGTAAAGATGTTACCCGCTTACGATCTAAATGCTTTTCATCAATGGTAGATTCGCAATTGCGGCATTGGTCGCCACGGCATCAATAATCTTGTCGGCTTCAGCGTTCAATGCTGATGATATTCTCCCCGGTCAAGAAAAGGCTGAGGCTGGGTGTTTTCATTGATTTTTGACAACAGCTTGCCCATCATCTGCATAAGCAGAGTCTGTCTCTCGGGGTCGGAGGACAAGTCTTCGAGTTCGTGCGGGTCATTTTGCAGATCGTACAATCTGGCCGGACTTGGCGGAATATCGACCGGTTTGTCCAGGTGCAGCCTGCCCAGAGAGCGCTTGTCGCTGCCGGGATCGCCCCACATCAGCTTGTAGCGACCGTCGAAAATCATCTTGTCGCAGCCCATCTCCGTGTAGACCGATTCCCGGTGAGTGTCGGTTTGCCCCTTAAGGAGTGGAACCAGGCTGCGGCCTTGGTCAAGCCGGTGAGGTTTTACCCCTGCCAGTTCGTTGATGGTCTTGCCAATATCGAGCGTTTCCACGAGAGCGGCAGATTTGCGCGCCGCCTTCACGCCGGAGCCGCTGATGATAAGCGGCACCCGGAGGCTTCCTTCATAGAAACAAGTCTTATCGAATCGGCCGTGATCGCCAGCCATTTCGCCATGATCCGAACTATAGACAAAAACAGTGTTGTCCCGGTCAGCCCTTGCGTCTACCGCAGCCAGCACCTGGCCGATGGCGTGATCAATCTGGCTGATGTAGGCCCGGTAGCCTTTGCGCGCGGCCAGCGTCCATGAGGCCAGGGGGGCGTCTCCCCACGGCAGATTATCCGGTTCATTGTCGTAAAGCTTGAGAAAGTCCGGATTGGGTTCAGTCGGAGAATGCGGACCGGGATAACCCAGAAAAAGGAAATAGGGTTGCGCTGAATTATAGTTTGCGAGCCAGTCGCAGGCGGAGCTGGTCAGAAACGCGGTTTCCTGCAGTTCCGCCGGAAGTTCCCAGGGATGAAGCGCAAACGGATGGTCGGCGGGAACGCCGGTGCTCATGAAATAATGCCAATGCCGGTAATAATTTTTGACAGAATCCAATGCCCCCCGTTCGCGCAGGAATTCGGAATAGGCGCAACGTATGCCGGTTACACACATCATGCCTCCGGAGACTTCCCGGATTTCGTCCCAGCCCAGTGAATCCATGTATTGGCGGTGCGGCTCGCCGGTCAGGTCGGAGTCATAGGCATGGATTTCCATATGGGTCTTACCGATGGCGCAAGTCCGGTAACCGGCGGTGCGCAAGCGGGGAACGTATCCGTCTGTTCCGGGGGGGAGCTGGTGGAGGTTGGTGAAACACCCGGTATTGAACCCGTAGCGCCCTGACGCAATGGCTGCGCGCGCAGGGCAACAGAGCGGAGCGGGACAATAAGCCTTTTGGAATATGACGCCATTATTTCCCAGCTTGTCCAAATTGGGAGTAAACGTCTGGCCGTTGTCTCCATAGCCCATGAAATCCCATCGGTGCTGATCCGAAAAGATAAAAACCACGTTCGGCCTGGAGGCAATAGTGCTTTCTGCAAGATCAAAGTTGGCCATTCAAAATGTTCCCTATTGGAATGAAAATTTGATAACGCTAACACTATTTTTACAGTTCAGCATATTATATCAAATTAATCGGGGAGGGGGAGAATTTTATCTCTCCGATCGCCGGAATTATGCACTTAAAACACGGCAAGCAACTATTTTATCCACCCCTCCTCGGTTTCGACTCGTTCCATTTCAACGTGCGTAATCGGGAGGCGCTTGACCAATTCCTGCTTGTCATACGGCAGCGGTTCCCGTCCCAGCGCCCAGGCAATTACATTCATCAGGAATTGGGCGTTATCATCATCCTCTACCCGGAACGGCTGCAGCCACATCAGATCAGCCGCGACCACCATCCGCCCCTTCCCCACCTGTCCAGCCAACACCAGGGGCGCGGACGGATAGGCGAGATCATCCTTCTCGGTTAATACCACCGGTTGCAGTGGACATGACGGCTTGATTTGCAGAGCGGGAGAAATGAAGAACTGAAGGCTGTTCACATTTTTTGCCAGAGGGTGCTCGGCAAATGTTGCGACTCTCAACTGCAACGGGTCTCCATAGCCGTGGGCACGTGGATTGCGGCAATATTCGCCAGTAGCGCTGAAGCCTAGTTTACCGCCGAACCATTTTAGCAATTCCCGCGCAGCGTTAAAGTGGCCAGTCGAGGCATTGACTATGATCAAACTGCCCCCCTGGTTGACATAATCCAGTAAATTGGGCAACACCGCGATTTCCTTCGAGCCCATGATGCGCCGGTAAGGAGAGCTGACGTCCTCAGCTAAAAACACTGCCGCGTATTGCCTGAGGTTTTCCGGTGTGAATTTTTGCCAAGGCAGCACCTGGGTATCGCACCCCGACTGCCGCATGAACTCATCCACGACCGGATGGTATTTCCGTCCGATGGTAACACCGCTTATGTCTTCCAGAAACAGAATTTTCGGACGATTCTGATCGCTTTCGCCAAGCGGTTTACGCAACTCGGCCAGTCTGTCCAGCAATGCCTGCCTCCTGGGAGAAATTTTTGGCAGAACCCGGGGAGCGGAGTCTGTCTTTTCAAAAAGGAAAATAGCCGGATCCATCGATTCCACCTGCATCCGTAATCCTGTCTTCATTTCTTCCGCCGTGACCCTGGCTCCCTGGTCGGGAGCGCCGCGCACCCTCCTCATCAGGTAATCGCCTTCCCGGAAAGCAGGATCGTTGATGCTTACCATCGCCTCATGCGTCAATCCGCCCCAATTGGCAAGATGAAGCACGAACCGCTGCGGGGTGCCGGTAATCCCCGCCTCTATATAAGGAAATTCCTTGGTCGTATCGGAAGTAACGGTCACAGGCGTTGTTATGTGGAGTTGCTGCATTGTCTGGCGGAAGAACGCGGACGCAGCCGGCAGGTTCAGGCGCGCGGCAACGTAAAAAATCCGCCCCTGGCCATGCTCACGCACCGTGATGGCCGGAGTGCCGTCGCCATACGAAGCGATCTGCCGTGCCTCGCGCAATTTGATGCTCATGCCGTATTTCGCGCAGCTATCGCCCTTGACCAGCGGGTATGTCTCTCCGTCGAGTTGCAGCGTGACCGGCTCATTCAGCGCACCGGCAACCTCGACACCGGCGAATTCCCCTATGGGCAAAGCGCTGTACCGGTGGTATTCCTGCTGGAGGGAATCGAACGTCACCACCGCCGATCCGCCCTCTTCCACGTACTGGCGAAGCCAGGCAAACACTTCAGGGCGGACTGTTTTGGCGTAAGGTATCACGGCAAGGGGATGGCTTGCGGGCGAAATCCCGACTATTTTTTTCTCGTCCAGAACATCCGGTCGCGCCTGGAGAAAAGTAAGAGCGCCGAAGTAGCTCAAATAATCGAGGTGGTTACCGGTATTATGGGGAATGCCGAAGAAACTGAGGCTGGGCAGTAAAATCGCCGTCCGGGTGCCGGTGTGCCGCGTCTCCGGCATGATGATATCGCTGACGGAGTTGAGTTCAGCGCCCAGTTCCGGCATGAACAGCCGCTCCGGATCGTCCCAGAACCAGAGACTGATGCCGGAACAACCATGAATCAGGCTGGTCCACAAGATGGTAGCGTATTCCTTTTTCTCCAATTCACGGGCAGTGGAAACCCGGTCATTGGGAAGAATGAAAAAGTGGAAGCGCAGGCCGTTGTTATAGCCGCTGCCGTCTACCAGAAACGCGATCGAGTTTTCGCCGCCATATTTCAGGAGGGGACTGATGTCATACTGGTATTCCGTACTCCATCCGGCCGGTTCTCCCACTTTCTGGCCGTTCACCCAGATAGTTCCGTTCTGCGCCACGCCCTTGCCCACAATCAGGTAGCGCTTGCTGCCATCTACAAAATCATTCTGCAAGCCGGCTGGAACCGTAAACTTTGCGCGATACCAGCCCCAGCCTTGCTTGTTCTTGTATTCCTCGGTGGTGTCCCAGCAGCCGGGAACCTCCATCCCCCCCCAGCTTGAATCGTCCAGGTCGGGGCGAAACCATTCCTGTTTGATTCCTTCAGCCGCGGGATCCAGCCTGAAGCGCCATTTGCCATGAAATTGCCCCAGGCTGTTTTGTTCCATAGCCTTGAAATCGCTTTTGGGCGCGCTGACCTCGGTGTGGATCGCCTCGGGGTTGAAGATAGGCTTGTCTGTATTGCATCTTACGTAACCATGGGACAGCAGCGACCGGGTCAGGCTCGTGAGTACGCTGACTTCGTCGGCGGGCTGCCGGTTGTAGTCAAACAATCTGAATCCCAAATGCAGGAAATAAATATCCGCCAGCTCCTCAAGCTGTTCCAAACCGACGGCGGCATAACCGTCGAAGTCGGTTTGATGCCCGCGCCAATCCACCGCGAACGGTGCCGACGACAGCTTGCGAAAATCTTCCTTCATCTTCCGCAGCCCCGGCATGAGGTCTGCCCTCAGATAAATCAGCCAGTCGAGATATCCGGGAGTTTCATGACAGGCTTTGACGCTGTTCAACCTTTCCGAATATGACGAGAACAAGTCGTTGTCAGCAGTCAAATGCGGCGGCAGCACTTCCTTCCACGATTTGAAATTGCTGCCCCATATTCTGTTTGCCTCCGCCAGCGAATCATATTTCTCGCGGGCGAATTGCCGGAAACCTTCGCGCACCCGTTGATGCCTCGGCGTATAGCCCAACTCGTTGAAGCATTCAAACGCCAGCAAAGGAGCATCCCGGATATGGCGAAAATAACTTTTCCAGGCGTTGAAATGCAATTCGCGACCGAGCTCCGTGTTATGGTCGAACCCGTAATAGTGGCTGCCTTCGGTGTAGAATTCGTTCAGCCAGGGAAACTTTTCCACGTAGCGCTTGAGCGGGATGTATTTGTAATAAGCATTGCCAATATCCAACTGGGTTATCAAGTGATACCGCGCCAGTTCCCTGAGAACACTATAGGAAGCTGCCGCATCCTGATATTCGATAGTCAGCGTGTCGGCCTCGCTGGATACTTTCATTGCCCCACCCACCCCCCGGTTCACCTCGCAAAATGAGTGCCGCATCACCCGCGCCAGCCATGATGACGCGATATGAGCCTGTCCGCCGCCGACAGTGTTGCTGCCGATGTAGAAAAACGGCTTGGCATCGCGGGTCAAATAACCATCCTGCAAGCCGAAGGCGTAACCCAGAGCGGGAAACGCTCCGTATCCGGCGGCTTCTTCCGGTGAAAGGTCGGCAGGCGGCACGACTTTAAGCCAGTTCGGATTCGGCTTTCTCGGTTCGGCGCACAATTCCTCCGTCAGGGTCACTTCATCCAGGTTGAATTCTTCCCGTCCATTCTGGAGAAGGAAATATAACCGTACGGCGAGAGACGCGCCGCGAATACTGGCGGGAATCGCAATCAGCTCGCTGGTGTCGCGCCATTTGTCAGTCTGTTCCAAGCGGAAATGTTTGATGAAATGATGGTTGGCGGGCGTCATTATTGCCACATATTTGCCCTCTTCCTGCCGATAAAACCGCGTCTGGAAGCTTGCACTTCCCCGGTAGCGCAAAGCCAGCGTCAACCGTTGTCCCTCCGCATTCTGGAGCGGGATCAAAGGCGAAAACAGTTGCACCCCTCCCTGTTCGTTAGTGCGGTTCAAGGAAAAGCAGTATTTGCCGCGCGCTCCCTCCACTCCCATAGCGCGCCCCCAAGCGCCCTCAGCGCCATCATATCCGTTGGCAGACCAATCAGTAGCCTGCTTCCCGTCACCTTGCTCGAACCCGGCATTGGGGACAATATTTACCGCCTTAGTTGTCGCCTCGCCAGCCAGTAGAACCGCTCCGTACGCGAACACGAATAGCACAGAAGTGAATCTTGCCGTCATCATAACTAAAATCCTCCGGTTTTTTTGCCAGCGTTCAATCAATGAGACCACTCAGTCGGCAGAGGGTGCGTTTGAAACGTGCTGCTGACGTGGAAATCGAACCAAAGCACATTGGCGGAAATCCCCCCCTGGTGCCGGAGATCCCAAACCACACAATCAGGCTGGCCGAGATGCCATTCCCAGTAAGTTATATTGTGAGATACGGCGTTACGGCCTTCTCCCCAGAACAGCACCTGCGTGGGGTTTTTAATCTGGGAGATTTTTGCCTGGTGATAAGTCTTGATATTATATTGGTTGTAATAATAACCTGCGCTGGTGGTGCGCGTGGGAGAGGAGGGGCATACGAACATATCGTACCCCGGATTATAAATACCGCCGGTCGAAGTGGTCGACGATAAATTAAAATACCCGGCCAGTTCCCGCTGGAACCACCACCCCTGGTTATAATAAGTAGTGCCGCTGAGAGTGCCCATATTCTCTGGCCACACCCAACCTCGGTTATCATCCACATACATCTGGCAGGCCAGGCCGTTTTCCTTCAGGTTGTTGATGCAGCTGATGCTGCGCGCCGACTCCATCGCTTTTTTTAGCACAGGCAATAGCAAGCCCGATAGAATGCTGACAATAGCTATCACCACCAGAAGTTCCACCAAGGTAAAGCCAGCTTTTGATCTTCGTCTACCAGCCTCAGTCCGATCATAAATCATCTTCCATACTCCTTCCGATACAGGATCGAATACGATTTCCCTGCTTGACTGTACTTCGATTGCCTTGACATTTTGCTTCAGCCTGCCTAGCCCTATTTGCCCCGAGGAAGTCTCTATGCCAATGTTACCACCAGAAGCCATTGTGGACGAAGAAATTATACCAAGAGTTACCATCTCGGCATGAGATATTCTGCCATCGGCCAGGACTTTGCTGATTAGACCATCCCATGCGCCCTTTTCCTCCAATTCCAAGCGCATATCAACCAAAGTTTGGCCAAGGCGTGTAACCATAAAGCTGTCATGGCTTTCAATAGCGGAAAGATTTAATGTTGCTTTATGGATTATGACTTCCTTCGGTATTTTTTTTTGAAACCGCCCGTCTACAGTAATATGTATTTCGTTAGAATTAGAGTTTGCAAAGCCATGGAACGCTAATGCGCTGTCATGACTGATTACCCCCTGAGGTAACTCAAAGGAATTACGGCTCCATAAGCACCATTTTGTAAATTCAGACTCCACTGAATCTGAATAATTTGGCAATCGGTAGAGTCCGGAGAACACTCTTAACCAATTACTGCGCTTGATATGATACAAGTGATTATCCCTTATATAGCCTATTTTTATAGCCTGACTCGCCGTAAAATACCCGTATTGCCTATCCGCGATACTCAGGAGCTCTTTTCTTCTAAAACATATTGGGCCAAAAAATGCCATAACATCAACCCTTGCAATAGCCAGCAATATTTGCGCGCCAAACTGTAAATTTTCCTGATCGCAGAGCACTTATATTATACTATCTTTATCGAAATAAAAAACATTCAGATATTATATCTGCGACTATAAAATGGTTATGTTTCCATATATTCTTTTATGGCAAATGATTATAGTTAAAGTATTACCGAATCTGAACGCGAAACTTCCCGACTCTCCATTGCAAAGCAAGAGAAAGGATGCCTCATTCCGAATGTCGGATATACTAATAGACGGCATCTCCTAGGCGCAACTGAAAATGCTGGAACCCAACACCGAAAGAAAAGCTGCGCACCATAAGCTCGAATAGGCTGGGCTTCTCATCAAAAAAGGAAGCGTATCCCGCTACAGAAAAACACTTTTTTCGGAAAAATCAGCCAACCTGCTTGACAAATCAATTTAAGGGTGTATTTATATATGAAATAAGTTTATTCACATATGAAAGGCTTGACATGAGCAACAATCAAGTCCCGGCGGTGGAAAAAGCGATAAAAATCATGAGCCTGATCGCTGAAACCCCAGGGGCAATGACTACTTCGGATCTAGCCAGAAGCCTCAAAATCTCTCAGGCCACCTGTTATCGGATTATCCAGACGCTGGTGGCAAATGATTGGATATCTCCTTGTGGAGATGGGGGATATGTATTTTCTCGCGGCCTGCATTCTATCGCCAGGCAGCTTTTTCCGACCCAGATTATCGCAGACAAGCTGCAGCCTGCGCTAAAGCGGCTGGTTGAGGTTACTGGCATTACCGCCAAGATTTCCGTCAGGCAAGGCAACAGCGCGGTGTCGATTGTCAGGGTTAACTCCAGCCGCCCCATGGCTTTAAACGGACAGACCGGCAGCCTTTTCCCCTTGGCTCTGGGCAGCAGCGGCGCGGCTCTCCTCAGCAATCTGGAAGATGGTGAAATCGATAAAATCATCGTCCAATCGCCTGCATCTGCCTGGCAGAATCAGACCCCTGAAGATGTTCGCCAGCGCGTGGCCGAATGCCGCCGCGAGGGGGTTTGCTCCGATAACGGCTCGTACCGTCCGTACGTACACACTCTCTCCGCGCCGATTCGGAACGGGAAAAACCTCGCCGTCATTACCCTGCTGGGGTTGCCGGACGACTTTGCCCCGGAAGTATTGCCAGAACTGAAAAAAGTATTGAAAAGGGTTGTCAATGAATGCGAGTGCGAGTTTAAAAAAGAGGAGAACCTGTGAAAATAGTTGATATGCGTGTGCGTTGCGTCGCCATTCCCATGACCTGCCAACTCAGGCACAACACCGGAGTGCATCCGGGCTATCTACTGCGCACGGTGCTGGAGCTTATCACCGATGAAGGCCTTGTCGGCCTGGGCGAAGTCGGCGGCGGCGACCAGCGGGGCGCTTTAATGAAACTGAAACCGCGCATCGTCGGTCTCGATCCATTCCATCTCGAAACCATCAAGCTGAAAGTTCTGCGCAGCATCTATTATCTGTCGAATTCGCGGCTGTATGGTGCGATTGAAATGGCTTGTCTCGACATTATGGGCAAAGCCCTGAACCGTCCGATGAGCGACCTGCTGGGCGGGTCGGTGCGTGACCGGATACCGATGATCGCCTATCTCTTCTGGCGCTATGACCGTCCCGGCGGCGGCGACGACGCCTGCGCCGAAGACCTGGCCGACTGGTGCGAGGAGTTGCACGGAACTCTCGGCGTAAACGCGATGAAGTTGAAAGCAGGGGTAATGGAACCGGCGGAAGAAGCTCGCGTGCTGGAACTATGCCGCGAGCGGTTGGGCGATAATTTCGGCCTGCGCATCGACCCCAACGGCGTCTGGTCGGTGCAAACCGCCACCCGTATCGGCAGACGGCTGGAAGCACTTGACCTGGAATATTTTGAAGACCCTTCATGGGGCTTGGAAGGCAACGCCGCCGTGCGCAAGGCAGTGCGAATTCCAATAGCCACGAATATGTATCCCAACAAGTTCGACGACCTCGCTCCTGCGATTCATCGCGGCTCGGTCGATATCGTCCTGACCGACCTGCATTACTGGGAAGGCCCCAAGGGCGTTAAAGACCTCGTCGCGGTCTGTAATACTTTCGGCCTCGGCGTAGCCATGCACAGCGGCGCGGAGTTCGGCATTGAACTGGCGGCTATGCTGCACACCGCCTCAACCATCCCGCAGATGAGTTGCGCGGGCGACGCGCATTACCACTACCTCAAGGACGACATCATCAAGGGCGGATTGATGAAATATGAAAACGGCGCGATCAAGGTGCCGACCGGTGCCGGGCTCGGGGTGGAACTGGACGAGGAGAAGATGAAGCGTTACGAGAAATATTACGAGGAAAAAGGCGACTACTACGCGCGCTTCCATCAAGACCAGAAACGGCCGGACTGGTATCCGATAGTGGGCGGACTATAGGTGGTGCGTGCCGCACGGGCATATTTGGCAAGGTGCCAGCGGCACTCGCATTTTTCGCAAGCGGCGGTGAAGCGTGAATGCTTTCTGCACTCCCGTTGGTCGCGGGCGAAGAACGCACGCATGTTTTGTGCGAACAGAAACGCATGCGTAATATAGCAGCGGGGCTTCCCCGCCTTTGTGGATTTAAGTGCAATACTCATTCACTGATTTAGAAAAGGATTCAAAATGCCTGACAAATCTTTGAAAATCAATCAGGCTTGTGCGCGGGAAACAGTGCCATGGCTGACGAAAAGCGTGATGTACCAGATATTCCTGCGTTCCTTCACGCCGGAGGGAACCCTCGCCGCCGCGACGAAGAAATTGCCGCAACTGGCTGAACTCGGCGTGGACGTGGTTTACCTCTGCCCGTTTTTCGTGCAGGACGACGACCCGCGCACCGAGGGCTGGAGTCCGCGTCAGAAAATCTCGGGTCTGAACAATCCGAAAAATCCGTACCGCATCAAGGATTACTATAACGTCGACCCCGAACACGGCACCGACTCCGACCTGCGCGAATTCGTCGAAACCGCGCACCGCTTGAAGATACGCGTGATTTTCGACATCGTCTTCCTGCATTGCGGCCCCAACGCGGTCTTTATCGAAGAGCATCCTGATTATGTTCAACGCGACAAAAACGGCGAGACCGTCTGCAATCACTACGGCTTTCCCCTGATAAATTTCGAAAGCGACGGGCTGCGCGAATATTTATGGAAAAACCTGGAATACTGGATTGAAAATTTTAGCGTAGACGGCTACCGGGTAGATGTGGCCGACCAAATTCCGCTCGACTTCATGGAAAAGGCGAGAACGCGGCTGGAAAAACTCAAGCCCGACGTCATTATGCTGGCGGAGGGTAAGAAAATAGAGCACCAACTATTCGCCTACGACTTGAATTATATGTTTCCGTTGCATGGCGCGCTGATCGGCTGTTTTAACGGAGGAGGAGCTGCCCCGCTCCGGCGCGACAACGAGGTCATGAGCGCGCATTTTCCGCGCGGCGCAAGATTTATTCGTTATCTCGATAACCATGACCTCGCCAATGAATCGCGTTTCAATCGCATAGAAGACGCCTGGAAAGTGGATGGTGTCGACGCTGCGCTGGTGATGACGTTTACCCTTGACGGGATGCCGATGCTCTACAACGGCCAGGAAGTCGCCGACCGTTCGACTCACAGCATCTACGGCAATTTCCCCGTCCAGTGGGAGCGGCTTAAAACTCCGGAAGGTAAACAGCGATTCGCTTTTTGCCAGAAGCTCTGCCGAATGCGGCACGAAGAATCCGTTCTCGCTAACGGTGAAACAATCTGGCTCGACCACTCTAATGAAAAGCAGGTTCTCGCTTTCACTCGGGAACTGGAGGGAAAGAAATTTCTTGTTGTCATCAACCTGACGAAAGAAACAGCGGAGACTGTTTTGCAGGTGGACGGATTGTCCGGAACAGGCAGGGAAATTCTCCGGCACGGCGTCGAATACGCGCCTGTCGGCAGAAACGGTAAATTCAAATTTTCGTTCGGGAGATTCGGGTATCTCGCGATCGAACTCTAATCTGCGGAGACAAAGATGAATTACGTGGAAGCATTTTCCCTGTCCGGTAAGACGGCGCTTATCACCGGCTCCAGCCGCGGCATTGGCAGGGCGATATTGCTCGCCTTTGCCAAAGCCGGAGCAAACGTAATCGCGCACGGTTCGCGCCCCGGCGGCAAGCTGGAGGAAGCGGCGGCAGAGGCGCGCGCGTTGGTCGTAAAGGCGGCGGCGGTGAACGGCGACCTGTCCGATTCCGCGCAAGTGAAAAAGCTTCACGCCGAGGCGGTCGCGGCACTGGGCGGGATCGACATTCTCGTCCTGAACGCCTCGCTGCAGATCAGGAAAAAGTGGGAGGAAATCCCACCCGATGAATTCGACAGCCAGATGCACATCAACGTGCGCGCGTCGCTGGAACTGATGCAACTCTGCGCTCCGCATATGCGCGGGAACAAATGGGGGCGTATCCTGACGGTCGGCAGCGTGCAGCAGGTCTCGCCCCATCCCGACATGCTGGTTTACGCCGCCAGCAAGTCGGCCTTGGTGAACATGGTGAAAAGCCTCGCTCGCCAACTCGCGCCGGAAGGTATCACCGTCAACAATCTCGCCCCCGGCGTCATCTACACCGACCGCAACGAGGAGGCGTTAAGCGACGAGAATTACCGGCAGAAAGTTTTGGAAAAAATTCCCGCCGGTTTCTGGGGCGAGCCGGAGGACTGCGCAGGCGCGGCGCTGCTGTTATGTTCCGACGCGGGGCGCTATATCACGGGACAGGATCTGATCGTAGACGGGGGCATGAGTTTGCATTGATTATTTTAAAAGAAAAGGAAAAACATGAGCACGACCAAAACCGCCAGCAAGATGAAACTTCAGCGCCTGACCGAAATCCGCGAGACTGTTTCGCAAAAGAAATTCCCCGTGCCGCTCTCTGAAATGCGCGCACGGTTTATGAAACTGTACACCGGCGCGGTCAACGACGTGATGCGCGAGATGTGCCTCACTAACCAGGCCCTGCCGCACGGCATCGTGCCGCTCCGCGACGAGATGGTGATCTGCGGCGAGGCGTTCACTATCCGCAGCGCGAAAGACCCGACCCTATCCGGCGAGATGGAGACGCGCGTGAAGATGCTGGAAATGATCTACGACGGTTGCGTCTGCGTGTGGAACGCCAACGGCGACGACGACGCCAGCCACTGGGGCGAGGTCATGACCGCCGCCTCGAAAAAGCGCGGCTGCGCAGGCGCGATCATCGACGGCGGCATCCGCGACACGCGCCAGATCCTGGAGCAGGATTATCCGATTTTCTATCGCTTCCGCACCTCCAACGGCTCCATGTCCCGCTGCAAGATCACCGCATTGCAGCAGCCGGTCGTGGTAGGCACAGTCATAATCAAGCCCGGCGACATCATCTTCGGCGACATCGATGGCGCGGTCTGCGTACCGCGCGAAATCGCCTACGAAGTCCTGACCCGCGCGGAGGCGATCAAGAACAACGAAGAGGAAATCCGCGACTGGGTCGCCGAAGGCCTCTCCGCCGACGAAATCCACAGCCGGGGCGGATATTTTTAACATTCATAAGTAGGCTGACAAATCCAATTCATAACATTATCTATTGCGGGAGACGGTGATGGCAATCAAAGACAAGCCGAACCGAAATGGTGCTTGGTATGCCTTGCGGCGGACATTGCCGCCGTGGCGCTGGCGCGAGAATCTGGACGAACTGAAAGCCGCGTGCAGGCAATATGAACTCGACGAGGTGATAGTGAAGATCGACACCGGCACCTTTACGCACTACCAGCCGTCGTTTGAATGGCTTAACGATTACCAGAAAATACTTTTCGCGATCCGTGACGAACTGACGGATATAGGCGTAGTTTATTCGCTCAATCCCAATGTGACTCTTGGCCACGGTGACCGCGGCCGTAATTTGAAGGTATCGCATCCGGGCGTCGGATTTCTTGTCGGTCACGACGGCAAGGAATGCACCGATTGCGCCTGCCCGCTTTCTGAAGGCTGGCGCAAGTACATCGCCAAACAGTGGCGCATCTATGCCGAAACAAAACCGTCTGTTATCTGGGTAGAGGATGACATCCGCCTGTTTAACCATTTTCCCGTCACCTACGGATGCTTTTGCGAAAACCACCTGGCAGGATTTTCCAGCCGGATTGGTGAAACCGTGACGCGGGAAAAGCTGGTTACGGCGTTGCTGGCTCCCGGGAAGCCGCATCCTTTGCGCGCGCAGTGGCTGGACTTCATCGGTGAAAGCATGGTTGACGTGGCGGGTATCCTTGAAAATGCAGTGCACAGCGTATCTTCCGGGACTCATTTGGGGCTGATGTCAAGCGGACCACAAAACCATTGCGTCGAAGGCCGCCGCTGGCAGGATTTTTCCGCGGCCTTGGCTGGTGGAAAAACATTATTAAGCCGCCCGCCGTTGGGTTCTTACCAGGAAGCCGGCCTGTTGCCCTTGGCTTATACCGCTCGCAGCATCCAGCTTACCCGCCACGTTCTGCCGGAAAAAACGGTCGAGATGACCGAAGTGGAAAATTATCCTTACACCCAGTATCACAAATCTGCCGCATTCACATTTTTCCAGACTGTCGTTAGCGTGGCGCTGGGGTGCGACGGGGTGACATTTAATATATTCGACCATTGTGGCACGCCTATGAGCGAAACGCCGGGTTTGCTGGAGGCTTTGGGTCAGGGTAAGCCATACCTGCGGGCGTTGGCGAAAAAATGTTTCCCGCGTGGGACTTTGCGCGGCGTAGGACTGCTGCATCAAGAAAAGGCTTCTTACGAAAAGCGGCTGAAGGAGGGTGAGTCCCATAGCGAATTGGCTTGCGACAGTTATGGCTGGCTGCAGCCGCTTAACGCGATGGGCTTTGCCGCAACTTTCGAGGAGGAAGATGTTGTCGCGCTTTCGGGTCAGGCGGTGAGGTGTTTGCCGGAAGATAAGATCAGGCAACTGCTGTCGCGGGGATTGCTGTGCGATCTGAGTGCGGCTCAAACCCTGCAGGATTTGGGTTACGGCAAATATCTCGGCGTCGAAGTCAGGCGGATCATGCCTATCTATGCCGAACCGCTCGCGGCGGAACATTTGACCCATCCGGACTTCGGCGGAAGCGGACAGCGTTATTTCAGTCTCGCCCCGCATCCCAAAACCATGACCGTCGGCGAGGTGGCACTGCAGCCGGGCGCGATCGAGCTTTCCCGGATCATCGATCCCGATCTGAAGCGGCTTTATCCCGGCATGAGCCTGTTTGAAAACGAACTGGGCGGGAGGGTGGCGGTCTATCCTTTCGACATGAACTGCGCGGGGCCGGTTTACCAACACCCGGCAAGGCAGAAACATTTGTCATTGGTGTTGGCTTGGCTACGTCAAAAGCCGCTGCCTCTTTTCGCCAACACACCCTATGCCGCGTTCCCTTTCCGGATGGATAATGAAGATACAACCGTTATAGGCGTGTTCTGCCTGTCGCACGACGCCTGGGAGCGGGTTCCGCTGGAAATGGGCGCGGAAGGCAAAACCGTGGTTGGTGCGGAATATCTTGCGCCGGAGGGGGAATGGAAAAAGTTCGCGGACTTTCAGCAGGAGGGTGACGTCGTCACGCTGGATTACGATATGCCGGTTGATTACCGAAAGCCAATGATCATTTGTGTGAAGTGGCGCCAAGATTAGCATCAATGTTTCGCCCTGCGCAGCGTACATTGAATTTGATCGGTCAAACAAGCCTGCCGTTCATGCCGGACATGACGGCCAGCGCGTTTTCATCGGCTTGAATTGCTATCACTCCCCTGCCGGAACGTCGACGATAATTGTGACTGGTCCGGAGTTGTTCAGCGTCACATCCATGTGTGCGCCAAACACCCCTCGCTCCACTCTTACGCCCAGCATCACCATCTCCCGGCAGAACAGGTCGTACAACGGCTCCGCTGTTCCCGGATTCGCCGCGGCAGCGAAAGACGGTCGGTTTCCCCGGCTCGCGTCTGCCAGCAGAGTGAACTGACTCACCGCCAGTACCCCGCCGCCGGTGTCCAGGAGCGACAGGTTCATCTTATCGTCGGCATCCTTGAACACGCGTAGCCTGGCGATTTTTCCCGCCATTTTTTTCGCGCTCGCCTCGTCGTCATCGTGCCCCACGCCCAGCAGAACCAGGAAGCCGTCTCCGATTTCCCCCGTGGTCTCGCCTGCTACCACCACTTTGGCAAAAGAAACTCTCTGCACCACCGCGCGCAAGCGAAACTCCTATTTCGTAAGCTCCATGCCTTTTTTCTCCGCGTTACCCGCCAGTTGCGCAAACCATTCCATTGCACGGTCGCAATGGCAGTCGTGCCCGCCGGGGTGGATATCCAGCCAGCAACGCGCGCCAGGCGCGGTGTATTTTACCTTGCAGAACAAGTTGAGTGAATGCGTACAAGGCACCGAGGGGTCGTCCAGTCCGTGGTGAATCCAGACCGTCGCCCGGGCGAGGCGGCCGACGTGGCTGACAGGCGAGCGCGCAGCGTATTCGGCATCGATCGCCATGCTTTCGCCGGGCTTGCCCCCGCAGCAGGCCTCAATGTGCGCGCTGTAGTTGGGGTTTTCGCCGTGCCACTGCGCCAGGTCGGTGATGGGGCACCACGCGCTGACTCCCCGCCATAATTCCGGCGCAGCCGCCGCCATCATCAACGACATATGCCCGCCCCCGCTGCCGCCAAAACAGAAAATGGCGTCACTTCTCACCTCGTATTTTTCCCGCACAGCCGCCACCGCGTCCAGCACGTCCTGCCGGGCGAGGGAAGAGGCGCACGCTTCTTTCGCGCGCGGGTTGGTCGTCAGGTTGGGGCCGCGGAAATTCGGCACCAGCAAGCCCCACCCGCGTTCCTCCACGAACGGCAAAACATTTTCGGCCTGTTTGACGCTATTCACCTCCGCGCTCCAGGTATGCAACACCACCAGCAGCGGCTGTTGCTTTCCCGCCGGAGGCAGCAGCAAATTCATTTCCTGAGAGCCGTCGATACTGGAAGCGACCTCGAATTTTATCAGTTCCGCCATGACCGTCTCCTCTGAACTGCAACCAGAAAATGGTTCTTCGCATGTTTTCGGGGAAAGCTGGTGGTTGCGAAGATGCCGTTTGGAAAAATATCTATAGACCGTCATTCCCGCGAAGGCGGGAATCCAGGCGGGGAACCCGTACGCAACACCTCCTGGATTCCTGCCTTCGCAGGAATAACGATGCGTAAGTTTTGTGTCTTTTCGAACGTTTTACTCGATTGAAGCAAATAAGCATTACCCCGAAATATTATGAAGAACCCAAAAAATAATGCGGCAACCTGCCCCCTATTTCGCCAGTTCGTAAGTCTCGGTCGCGATCCAGCCTTCCTCGTCGGTAGGCACGACCATGACTTTAACCTTGCTGCCGGAAGTGGAGATAATTCCTTCCTTACCGCGGATCGTGCCTTTGTTTTTAGCTTCGTCGATTTCAATGCCGAACGCCGACAGGTTGCCGCAAGAAGCGCTTCTGACGTGCGAACCGTTTTCGCCAATGCCGCCGGTAAAAACGATGGCGTCGACCTGCCCGAGAATTGCCATGTACGCGCCGATGTAGAATTTGAGCCGGTAATTGAAGATATCAAGCGCCAGTTGGGCGCGCGGGTGCCCGCCGTTATTGGCTGCAAGCTCCTCCAGGTCGCGCATGTCGTTAGAGACGCCGCTGATACCGAGTAGCCCTGATTTCTTATTAAGCAGGTTGTCGATCTTTTTCGGATCGGCGAATTCGTCCTTGCCCAGCAGGTAGAATATGATCGCCGGGTCGATATCGCCGCACCGGGTGCCCATCACCACGCCCGGCAGCGGCGTCATGCCCATCGTGGTGTCGATGCCTTTGCCGTTTTTCACCGCCGCCATGGAACCGCCGTTGCCGAGGTGGCAGGTGATGATGTTGGTCTGATCCAGGGGCTTACCCAGCAACTCCGCCGTCCGGTGCGTGACAAACGCATGCGAGGTGCCGTGAAAACCGTATTTCCGCACGCGGTATTTCTCGTACAATTCGTGCGGCAGCGCATAAAGATACGCGTGCGGCGGGATGGTCTGGTGAAACGCGGTGTCGAAAACCGCCACCATCGGCACGCCGGGCAGAGCCTCCTGCGCTTCCCTGATGCCGGTCAGGTTCGGCGGATTGTGCAACGGCGCGAGGTCGCAGAAATCCTCCACGCAGGCCAGCACCTTGTCGTCGATCAGAACCGATCCGGAATAGGCCTCGCCTCCGTGCACCACCCGGTGACCCACCGCGCCGATCTCGCCGATCTGTTCGATCACCCCGTGAGTCGCGTCAGTCAATATCCGCAAAATCTCGGACATTCCGGCTTTGTGATTCCTCACCGCCACTTCCGCTTCGTGTTTACCCTTGTCGGACTTATGAATAAGCCGTGAGCCGCTTTCGCCGATCTTCTCTACCAGCCCCTTGGCAAGCACCGCCTTTTCCGGCATTTTGTACAGTTGGTATTTGATCGAGGAAGAACCGCAGTTGATTACCAGAACAATCATGACGCGCCTTTCTTTCCAAGCTGTGAAGTGTTTTGCGCCGGGACAAACCAATCGAGGCGTTTCCATCTTAACGCGGGAGTCCGGGGCGGTCAAGAGCGCAATCGCGGCGGAATAATATTTCGCCTGTATTTTTTTTACGCATTGAACTATTTCGCTGAATGCTGTAAATTTTACACTTAATCCTTGAATGGAACACCTATGAATAACTGCAATCATCGAAATAATCAAGAACTGACCGACACGGGACTCCTGCGCCGGGAAAAAAATGCCTTGGAAAACCAACTGCGCCGGATTTTCGAAACTGTCGAATCCGGCCTGCTGGTACTTGATCAGGAGTTGAACATCCTGACCGCGAACAAAAACGCCTGCGAAATAATGGGCTGCGTAGAAGACGAAATCGGCCACCCCCCGGTGTCTGCTTTCTTCGGCAAGGAATACGCCGACATCGAGTGGATGCTCGCGGCGGTGTTGCGCACCGGCCAGACCAGGAAAACCTCTATCTGCCTCAAGCGCGGCGACAACAAGAGCAAGCATATAAGCCTGACCGTGGCGATTCTTAACGAACTTGATGAAAATATCCGCCTGCTGGTTTGCCTGAACGACATCAGCGAGTACTACGAAAGTCTGGTGCAGAAAGCCCAGACCGAGAAAATGGCGGCGGTGGGGCTGCTGGCGGCAGGCATCGCCCACGAATTCAACAATATCTGGGCCAGCGTACACGGCTACGCCGAACTCGCCAAGCAAAACGATAAATTCGCGGCCGAACTCGTCGACGTGACACTGGAGCAGTCTGAGCGCGCCAGCGAAATCATCCATTCCCTCCTCAGTTTCTCCGACATGCGCGTCGACCTCCGCCGGGGCGTACGCATCGGCCGGATTCTGAAATCGATCCAGCGGCTGGTGGAACTGGAGATGCGCGCCAAGGGTATCGAGATGAAGCTTCACATCGCCGAGGATCCCAAAATCATCGGCAATGAGAGTATGCTGCAACAGGTTTTTCTCAACCTGGTGATAAACGCCTATCAGTCGATCGAGGACAAGGGTACGGTCTCCATTTCCCTGAAAGCCGACAATTCCTCAGTTTATATCGCTATCAGCGACACTGGCTGCGGCATGACGCCCGATCAGATGACTCACATTTTCGAACCTTTTTATACCACCAAGGGCGCTCTGGGCGGCAACGAACGCGTCGACGGCCACGGCCTGGGACTCACCCTTTCCTACAACCTCATTACCGTGCACAGTGGAGAAATTTCCGTCGACAGCAAGCCTGGCGCTGGTAGCGTGTTTACGGTAAGAATTCCTCTCGAACTGGAAGAAGAGGAGTTTCTTATCCGGAAAGAACCGCTGGCCGCCAAGTACGCCGAGACGGCGGGCTTGCGGATTCTGGTAGTCGACGACGAAATCATGCTCCACGGCCTGATCCGCAGCATGTTGCCGCAGCACACCGTCGACGCGGTCGCCAAAGCTTCGCAGGCGCTGGAAATGATCGACAACGAATGTTACGATGCGATTTTCCTCGACCTCATTCTCGGCAGCGAGATGGACGGTTTCCAACTTTTTGCCGTGCTCCAGGAAAAAAAGCTCCAGGACAAGGTAATCCTGATTACCGGCCGCCCGGAAGACAAACGCATCAACAGCATCCGCCAGAAAGCAGCGGCTTTTATCACCAAGCCCTTCAGCATGGACGATATCCGCAATTCCGTAAACCTCGCCGCTGGCGTGCGCTAAAAAAAGGCATTATGTTCCGGGGAAGAACATAATGCCAGGGGGATTGAAGCGCGGAAAGGATACGCTTCCGGGGATTTTTTTTAGTGCCCTCCTGCAGGTGTATGAAATATATAATTCCAGCCTTATGCCACTTCGTCCGCCACTTCTGCTCCGGTTTCCTCCTCGGTTTCTGACTGTCCGCCAGACTCTGAATAGGTTTCCTTGACCTTCAGTTCCAACAGGGCGCAAATGTCCTTATTTTCCTCCAGAAATTCCATCGCCTTATCCCTGCCCTGCCCCAACCTGGTTTCGCCGAAGCTCAGCCAGGAACCGGATTTTTCCAGAATTTTGTTCTCTACGCCCAAATCCAGCAATTCGCCATAATAGTTTATGCCGCGATTGAACAAAATGTCGAAAATCGCCACCCGGAACGGCGCAGCCACCTTGTTCTTTACCACCTTGACCTTGACCTGGTTGCCGATCGGAACCTCGCCCTTCTTGATTGTGCCTATCCGCCTGATATCCAGCCGGAGAGAAGCATAGAACTTCAAGGCGTTTCCGCCCGGTGTCGTCTCGGGACTGCCGAACATCACGCCGATTTTCATCCTGATCTGGTTGATGAAGATGACGGAAGTATTGGTTTTCTTGACGATTCCGGTCAGTTTGCGCAAGGCCTGGCTCATCAGACGCGCCTGCAATCCCACGTGATTCTGACCCATTTCGCCGTCGATTTCATGCTGCGGCGTCAGGGCAGCCACCGAATCTACCACCACGATGTCAACCGCGCCTGACCGGGTCAGCAATTCGCAGATTTCCAGCGCCTGCTCGCCGCTATCCGGCTGGCTGACCAACAGATTGTCCAGATCAACCCCCAGTTTGCGTGCATAGGAAGGATCCAGCGCGTGCTCCGCATCGATAAATGCCGCCGTGCCCCCAAGCTTCTGCGCAGTAGCGATACAGTGCAGTGCCAGCGTGGTTTTTCCCGAACTTTCCGGCCCGTAAAACTCCACCACCCGCCCGCGGGGAATGCCGCCTACCCCCACCGCCGCGTCCAGCGACAGGCTGCCGGTACTGATAGCGTCGCATTCTGCCTTGTAGTCCGAGCCCAGTCGCATAATCGCCTCAGTACCGAATTTTTTGGAAATTTCGTCCAGAGTCCGCCCCAGCGCTTTATCCTTGCCGCCGGTATCCTTTTCAGTTGTAATTTCTTTTGTCTTTGCGCGAGCCATACTGTCCCCCCTTTTTATAATTCAGTCTTTAATATAAAACCCTGTGTACTCCCACCACTTTTCCACCGACTCGGAAATCGGTAGACTCCAGATCAACGTGAATCGGACTGTAAAGCGAATTGGCAGGAATCAGCTGCGCGGTTCTGCCCGAAATGACTATTCGCTTCACGGTAGCCTCGCCCTCTACCACCGCTACTCCGATTTCGCCGTTTTCCACCCGCGGCTGATTCCTGACAATCGCGAAATCCCCATCCCAGATACCATCGTCTATCATGCTGTCGCCTCGAACTCGCAGGGCGTAATGATTATCCGCAGCATAAAGATTTTCCAATTCCAGATAGCCATCGAGATTTTCAATTGCCGTAATCGGTGCGCCTGCCGCCACCCGCCCGACAATAGGAATACCCCGCTCCGCGTTTTCCAGAAACTCCCCGGCAATTTCAATACCGCGGGAGCTATGAGGGCGCCGCGAGATATAGCCTTTTTTCTCCAGCGCCTCCAGATAGCCCCGCACCGAATTGGTCGAACTAAAGCCAAAGCGTTCGCCAATTTCCCGCACGGTCGGAACATAATTTTCATCCCGAACACAGGAACGGATAAACTCGAAAACTTCCTGCTGTTTGTCTGTAAGCGATTTCAATTCCTGCTCCTTTGTGCAGCCTCATAACAGTTATATCGGCTAATATACTGCACGCATGTACACTTTTCAAGCGTTTTTTTTATTTTTACTGCACATATTTGCACCCAACCATATAAATCCTTATCTGTTCTGGCTTTACGCAAGAGATATTTTTATTGATTTTTCTTAGGCTTGACAAAGCGCCTTTCATGCAGTACGTTAAACGTTTAGGGGGTATCTGGATTTAATATCACACGATAAAATTGCCAGATGTATTGGGGGAAATATGAAGTAAACTGTACATATTGAGATTCATATTCCATATTTACAGGGCGCGCTGGTTCTATGTCGGAAGGAGTGTGTAAATTGCTGTACAGAAAGATGGATACTCGGCGGCAAAGAAAATTCATACACCCTACTGCTTTAAGCTTTACGCTTATCGAATTGCTGGTCGTGATCTCCATCATATCCATCCTGATGGGTATGCTGTTGCCTGTGCTTCAGCAAGCAAAAAATAGCGCCCAAAGTGTGCAGTGTATTAATAATTTAAAAAACACCGGACATGTGTGCTATTTGTATTCCGAGAACCACAACAACTATTTTGTACCTATCAGGACTAATGCAAACAGCGGAATGGCATGGTCGAGAATCCTTGTGCGGGGCGGGTACTACACCGACCTGATTGACACTGCCGCCGACCTGTATGTGCAAAATCTGGATAATTGCTTTCTCCTTTGCCCTTCAAATGAACCGGAGAAATGGACGTGGAACAGTAACTACAGTTACGGCATGGATAACGCCGGATCGGGCGCGGATGCTCCCTTCAGAATTTCCAAAATGCCCGGCAATAAGCTTGTTTTCGCCGATAGCATCAGAATTTCCGATAACGGCAAACAGCATTACATTTTCTACGAAGGCGGCACAGACCGATGCGTGCATCTGCGACATTCTGGAAAGGCAAACGCCTGGCACCTGGACGGAAGCGTTCGCAAAACTGACAGGAAGGAACTCCTGGACAATAATCTTACAACTTGCGTATATCCGTAGTCACACCTCAAACCAGAAGGGGATTCTTTATGCGTAAAAACAGGGTCGTTTTGTTAGCCGGTCTTATTTTGCCGGTAGTTTTTTTCTGCGAATCATGTTCTCCCGCTAAAACTGTCGCAATCAAAAAAATTGAAACGGAATCGTCCATTGGCCTTGAATATCCCGCGCGCGCAGAAAACAGGGCACCTGTTTTTAACGGCGATTTCGAGTTGGGAACTGCAGGTTTCGGATTGAAAAGTGTTTTGGATGCTTCTGTCGCTTTTAATCCCGACCTCAAGTATGGCTTGGAAACAACAAATAAGAAAGACGGCAAAGGAAACTGCCTGCGGATAAAATCCACCGGGGGATCACCACGCTTCACCCTGATGGGAAGGGAAGTCTATATCCCGAAAGCAATGAAACTCAAGATGACCTTTCATGCAAAACTTGAGAACCCCGAGAAAGCAGACGCCAAAATTGCATTGCGGGTGGATTTCCGCCATGTCAAGCCCGGAAAGATTCGCGACAGCAAGGAAAAGTACTCTATCTCGGGGGGCAGCGTAACACTGGGCTCCGATTGGAACATGTGCACTGTCAATATAGATGCCAAAATAGAAGGCTATTACCGATATTGCATCTTTACCGATCTGGCTGCGGAAAAATCACTGCCAGGCATTCTCATCGATTCCATTTCCTTAGCAGCGGAAAACGAATCATTTGGCAAGGATCCTTGCCCGCAGGTTGCCGTTTACACTGACAAATCAATTCCTGCATACTTAAAAGAGGATGAAGTAAAATACACCATCAAAGCGCTTTTGCCCGACCACCAGGGCAATACAGCCGATGTCAGCCTCGAATTCTACAACGAACAGACAAAAATCGTTTCATTCACCAAATCAGTGATTCTGAATAAAAGGGCGGGCGGAATTTTCGAGGGCTGCGCAACCCTGATACCTGCACAATACGGGCCGTTTGGACTACAAGTCAAATACAAAGGCAGAGTAGTTGACAGTTTTGGCGGGGAAACCCTGGTTTTGCATCCGAACCGGGAGCATCAAGCAAACGAGATCGGCTTCCGGATTGGAACCAACTTTCACAATCTGGTGGAGCATATGCGGGGCCAGGCGGAAAATGACAAAAGGCAGTTCTGGAATTCTTCTGCTTCTCATTCGGAAAAAATTGAAGACCAGTTTGAGCTCCTGCGGCTTGCGGGATTTAAAACCATCAACCTGGGGTTGATGTGGCTGTACATGGAGCCGGAGGAGGGCAAGTGGGACTTGTCTGCCTATGATAAAGTTGCCTCCCTTTGCCGGAAATACAATGTCAAGGTAATCGGTCTTCTCGGGCCGCATTTTTCGTTAAACGCGAAAACGGGAAAACCCCTGGATTTGCCTGAATGGCTTGTCAAGTATTCAACTAAGCACAAGATTACGCCTTTCCATAATTGGGAAGGCTGTATGCCGCCGGAAAAACTGTGGGCCGGATACTGTAAAAAACTTGCCGCCCGCTACAAAGATGTGTTATGTGCCATGAGCGTTCTGGGCGAACCGAAGGCTTGGTGCACTCCGGAGGAGTACATGGTTTATTTGAAATCAGCACACGAGGCGGTAAAGTCGGAAGCGCCGGAAATCCAGATCATTGGCGTAGACCCGACCGGCGATGGGGATTCGCCCAGATTTATCGAATGGTCCAAGCTTGTCCTGGATCAGGGCGCCGAAGAGTATCTGGACGGGTTTGCGTATCATCCCTATGGAGCAGCAAACGATTTCCAGATGGGCGATTATTTTGAGGCTACCGATGTAATAAACAAAGTAAAAAGCTTGCTGAAAAAGCCTGCAACAGGGCTTTGGAATCTGGAATGCTTCCAGCACACAAACTCAAAATACAAACGCAGCGACAGGTGGGATGCGTCCACCGCCTTGCGGCATTATCTGATTACGCTGGGGAACGGCGCCAAAACCGCCTCGCCGCATGACCTTTACGAATTGCGCAAAGACAGACTGAATCCGCATGTCCGGATAATCACGCCCTGGGTATATGAGAAAATCCCCGCCCCCCTGACGGCGGCGACCAATTATCTTTCCTTTGCGCTCGAAGATACGACCGAAGCCCGGGTTGTCGAGATAAACAACTTCGCCAGGACATATCTGTTCGCCAATGAATCCGGCAGCCGTGCGCTTGGCGTGGCATGGTATCTGAGGCCGGGAGGATGCACCTGGACAAGTTCGGCAAGCAATGCTGCCGTCCTGTCAGACATGTTCGGCAACAAGCTTGAAAAAGCCACTGAAATAAGTCTGGGTTATGACCCGGTATATATCTCAGGAAACAAGAAGAATGTGGAGGAATACCTGACCAAATCTCAATTCCTCCCCGTCGGGGGAATCTTAGACGTAAAGGGGCGTATTTTCAAAACAGCGCTGCTTCTGGATGCGAAAAACAATTTAGGTAAACCGGAACGATTAGGAATAAAAATTGAAAAGACGGCGTCATTTGAATTCCCCGAGTTGTGCGAATTCGCTTTTTCAAAAAACATTTACTGTCAGGCAAAAATACCGGATTGTGTTAACCAGGGAGCTCCGGCAAGCAATCTGAAATACCAAACATTCCTTTTAGGTAAGCATTTCAGCGACGGGGAAATTGAAATTATCCCTGCGACAAAATGCTTCGACTTGCCGTTCGGCAACGCCAAACCCTTGGATATGGAATTACGCAAAGGAAGCAAGTTAACGTTTTATGCGACCAAAGAATATCTTTGCATGACAGCAACAGTAAAAGACAAAACAGTCACCGCGCCTGCCACGCATCTGTGGGAAGCCGATGCCGTTGAAATATTTGTGGATAATAGTCCTGTTTCCAAACTGGACAGCAGCTCTACTAAAAAAGTCAGGCAGTATGTTTTTTCCGCCAAGCCTTCTGCGGCAACCGGGCTTTCCAGTTGGGAAAAACTCCAAGCGCCCGACAAAGCCGTCTCGAAATCCACTTTGACAGATGACGGTTATGTTATCGAAGCGAAAATCCCCTGGCGCGCGTTGCTGCCAGACACCGGATATTCCCCCCCCATGATCTATGGGATTGAGGTGACGATCGACCATGTTTCTCCAGGTGAAAAACCCGAATACGAAACTTTGAGCGGAGTAGCACTTCCGTCGTTCCAGCAGCGATTCCATTATCCCCTGTTTGGGCTTCCCGCGGAATTATACGATGGTTTGGCTGATGACAGTGTTGGCTCTATAGAAGCGCCGTGCTTGAAAAACAGCTCCTTTCTTTTGGAAGGCAAACGCTCCATGCCACTGGACTGGTGGCTGAACCCGGAAGGCTTCTGGCAATACGGAAGATTCGGCTTGAATGGAAAGGTCGGGGTTAAGATCTCTGTGCCTGCGGAAAGATCGGATAAAAACACGCCTTCCGCCGCCCAAAAAATCCCATGCGACAAATTGGTCGGCAAGGAGATCATTATCGAACTCCTCGCAAAAGGTGAAAATTTACGCACGACAAGCGACAAATCTGCCTATAACCCAGGCCTCCGGCTTATGGCCTATTTCCAAGACAAGGAAGCGAAAGATATTCCACATACAGCGCAAGGGATAGGTATTGATAAACCTTTCATCGATTCTTTTGGGTGGAGCATTCTACAGTTTTCCGCAAAAGTCCCTGAAAATGCCGCCTATGTGACGGTGCATTGCGGTTTTTCAAGAACCGGCTGTGCCGGTGACCTATACCTGTCTGATGTTTATCTTAAAACCTGCTCTGTAGAATAGTTTTCGCCACGTTAAACGTCGAATCCGGCGATGGAAATGTCTTCTGTTTGCGTTTTTTGTTAAAAGCTCTTGCTTGTTGTCATTAATTGCGCCCGGAACCGCAATGTACTTTTGCACTCAAGTATCATTTTGAACTCAGGCAGGCATGGTTTTGGTGCGGTTGCGGCCTTCGCTTTTGGCGAGGCGCATCCCGTCCTCGGCTCGCCTGACCAGTTCCCGCATCTTCTCGTCGGGAGCCAGTTGGGCGACGCCGATACTGATGGTGACGCCGGTCGCCGGGGAGAAATCCTGCACCGCGACCATCTCCCGCAATTTTTCCGCCAGCAGCCCAGCGCCAGCAAGATCGGTATTAGGAATCAGGATCAGGAATTCCTCGCCGCCGTAGCGGAACAGGAAATCGCTGTCTCGGATCGCGCTTTTGATATGCCTGCCCAGTTGCCCCAGAATCTGATCGCCCCCCTCGTGGCCATGCGCGTCGTTAAGCTGCCTGAACCGGTCGATATCGACCAGCAGGATTGACAGGGGATTCTTGTACCGTGCGGCGCGATGTATTTCCTTTTCCAGAGTCTCGTCGCATTTGTGCCGGTTCAGCGCATTGGTCAGCTTGTCGGTGGTTGCCAGCAATTCGAGTTCGTTTTCGAGTTTCCGCCGATGTTCCAGGTTGCGCACAAACACCGCCACTATTTTCTGGAGAAAATAGTCCAGCAGGCCCACTTCGTCCGAGGAGGAATTTCCCGATTCTATTTTCGGCGCTTCATTGGAGATAAAACCAGCCGTCACCTCGCGCGCGGCGCGGGTAAGTTTCGCCAGACTGGCGGAGATACGAAGAACCACCACCAGGCTCAGCAAAATGCCGAAGACAGAGACGCCAAGCAAAATGGCGCTGTTGCGATAGAGAAATGCGCTGCCGGTCGAATTTATCTCCACGCCGGATTCGCCCATGAGCTTCCTGATATCGCGATTCAGGCTGCCTGCCAACTCCTCCGCCTCCGCGGCGCACAGTTCAGCCGCAGCGATAAAATCCTCCGGAATCTCCTCTTCGTTTACCTTCAGCAACTTGATAGCCGTCTCCATCCTGCCAGACAGCTCCGCCCCCTTGTTTTCCAACTGCCCCAAAGCCAGCGCGAATCTGCCGTACTGCTCCCTTACTTCGGGCGTCAACCTCTTGGCTCTGGCGATAATCTCCGCGCTGCGGGCAAGTCCCTGCCTGATTTCCTGCCCGGTTTTCGTGGCGGCAGCGGTGAGGCTACGCAGGCGCGCGTCCAGATCCTCGTCGTTCCGGTGCAGACGCAGCACCTTTTCGATCAGCAGATGCTGGCGGATGACATTGGCCTGTATCCCGCCAATTTCGTTGCCTAGCGGAAGATCGAGATCAGCCACTTCGCGCATTTTCCCAGTCAAGCGGACGGTGTGAACCGCGCTGTGAATCAACGCTCCCGCCAGCAGGGCGAAGATCACTATCAGCAGCAGCCCGACCTTCTTGCCGATCGACCATTTCAGATTTGGTGCCGTCACCTCCGCCTTATCCCGGGTAAGATCCTCCAGTTGTTTCAGCTCGCGGTGATGCTCCTGCTCCGCCTGCATCAGCGCGGTGAACTTCAACCGCAGCTCGTCGTCGTCGACTTGGTTAATCAGGTTGCTGTAGCCCTTCATCATGCGGAGTTCCACGCTCTGCAATTCCTGCAGGTGTTCCTGGAAACTTTTTCTAGTAAACATCGCGCTCACCCTCCTGCACCTGCTGGAGAATTTCTTCAAGCATCTGCTTATGCTGATCGGTCTCCTGGCCGATCCGGGTCAGGGTCTCGCGCAACCTTGCTTCCTCCTCTTCCGAAAAACCGTACCAGGGAATACTCTGTATAATATGTCGCTGGTAAATCGGATAGGCGTGCTCCTCCTCCCACATGACTTCATTGAGGCGTTGCATTAAATCTGCCTTGCTGATCATGTTCTGTCTCCGGTTTAGTACTCTCTTTCTTCCGAGGAACCGATCTTGGCGAAGGGAAACCTCTGCGCGCCGACTGCGTCGCCGAACCAGGCCCAACTGTTGACGTAATAGTCGTCGGATTCGCCGTAACCGCCGTCTTCCTCGTGGCGGAACTCCCGCAGGCGGCTGCGCAGGCGGGTTGCCAGACCCGGCTCCAGCCCGTCCAGGCACCAGGCGTACAGACCCAGCGGCGCCGGGCTTTCATAAGCCTTGGCCACGCTGCCGTCATAGTTGTATTCCAATTGCACCTCTCCCCCCAGCAGACGCGCCGACAGGAACGGTGCCAGCCGGGAGGTCAGCAGGCGTTTGGCCTCGGCGCTGCCGCGCAGATCGTAATCCAGCCGCACGCGCCACCACAGGCGGAAAGCGTCCCAGCCCGAACTCAACCCGCGTGCTTCGGCAGGATAAAACTTGCCCGCGAGGTCGGCTTCGCACCAGTCCGGCGGAATGCCGACTCCGGTCACGTTGTCCAGCCGGGAAAGAATTTCATCCAACTGGCGGTAAGTCGCCCCGGCCAGCGCCAGCCAGCGCGAGTCCCCGGTTCTGGCGTGGAACAGGGCGTAATGCCCCGGCGAAAAGTAGGAGGGATTGATTTCGTAACGACCGGTGGCACTCGGCTTCTCTTCCGGCCAAGGCAACAGTAGAAGTTCGCCGTTTTGCAGTTCCAGCGTCTCCAGTGCGAGGATGTCAGCAGCCACAGCCCTGGCCTTGTCGGCATAATCCGCGCACCTGTCCGGCGTCTGACCGCACCATTTCTCGGCGGCCAGGAACAGGGCAAGCGCATAATCCAGGTCGGCGTCGGAAGCGGCGTTCCAGTCGAGAATCCCCGCCTTGCCGTTCGCGCCGTTGCCGTAATGCCAGGCCAGCAGATTGTCGGCGAACTTTGCCTTGCGCGAAAGATTTTTTTCCGTCCAGCGGTAGCACGATTCGAAAGTCTCGGAGTCGTCCAGCCACAGCGCGCGCAGCATGGCGTAGGCCTGGCCTTCGCTGACCGTGTCGTTGTCGTTCCGGGGCCGGATCACGCGGCCGTTGACGATAAACTCGCGCCGGTAGCCGGCCCAGGATTTTCCCGTCAGGGAATCGGCGGGGGAGTTTTCGCCCAGGTCGATCTCGACTTCGCGCTGAAAGGCCTTGACCGCCAGCAGGATAATCGCTACCGCCACCAGCGCGAACATCACGGTATGGAGAAAGGGATTGTCCTTCACGCCGCTTCTCCTGTGATAACGTCCCCCACGCCTGCGTAGCGGAAATAGAAAACGCTGGACAGCAGCAGAAAATGGTAAAACACCCAGAACATGCTCATCAGTACGCTGGCGTCGCCCTCGTAGGCAAAATGGTTTGCTCCCCAGACCAGCGCGGCAAAATGAACCAGCCACATAAGTATCTGCGGCCACAACTCGCGATAAGGCACCACCGTCCCGCGTTCGCCCTTCTGGGTAATGCCGAATCCTGATTTCAGCCCCAGCAGCGCGACGACGGCGGCTTTCATGTACACGGGAAAAGAAATGAAACTCAGCAGCACCCCGGTGGCGAGTTGGTCGGCGCGGTAATTGCGCTTGCGCATGCTGGTGAAGAAAATGGTGAACGACAGCGTGAAATAAGGGATAAAGGTCAGCAAATATACTTCCGGCTTGATGAAGAACGAGGGCGTGCGCAGGAAGATATAAGTCAGGGGACATAGCATCAGCAGAAAATACGCCCAGCCGATCAGGTAGTAGCTGCCGGTAGCGAAATATTCCCACCACTGGCTGAAGGTCAGGCTGAAGGGGCGGGTCAGGAAATTGCGGGCGATTTTTTTCAGCACTCCCAGGTTGCCCCGCGCCCAGCGCCATTGCTGCTTGAGATATGGCATCAGGGTGGTGGGGCCTTCGCCGAACACGAAGGCGTGGCCGTAATACCTGCTTTCCCAGCCCCGCAGGTGCCAGTCGATGGAGGTGGAGAAATCCTCGGTAATCGAGGTCTCGTCCAGCCCGCCGATGTCGTTAAGCGCGGAACGGCGGATAATGGCGTTGGTGCCGCAGAGGATCATCGCGCCGCGCTCGCTCTTGCCCTCGCAGATATATTCGTAAAACATGCAGTGCTGCAGATTGGCGCCGAAAGCGACCGAACTCCGGTCGGTGTTGGTGTAGAACTGGGGCGTCTGCACGAACGCCAGTTTGGGATTAGCCTCGATCACCGGCACCAGCGTCTTCAGGAAGTGCCGCGCCGGGTTCTGGTCAGCGTCGAAGATCACCACGTAATCGTCGGTCAGTGTTTTCAGGCAGTCGTTGATGATGCCTGCCTTGGCGCCGTGGCGTTCGGCGCGGCGGAAAATCTTCGCGCCATAGGTAAGAGCCAGTTCCTCCGCTTCCCGCAGATATTTCTCGTCGGAGGAATCGTCGAGAAAATAGATTGTCTTGTTGGGATAATCGATATTCCGCAGGCAGAACAGCGTCTGCTCCAGCACCTGGTAGGGCTCATGCCGGGCAGGCATCAGGATGGCGACGCCGGGAGCCATTTCCCAATCTCGGATCTCGACCACGGGCAGTGGCTTCTTGTTGCAGGCGTAGACGAAATCCACGCAGTAGGCGACGGAGTGGAACATGACGAACGCCTCGCCCGCCAGCAGCGCCAGCGCCATGACCAGACTGAACGCGTCGTTCAGGTTCTGCGCGACAAAAATCGCGCGGGTAATCAGGTACACGCAGGCGGCGACTACCGTCAGGTTGACCGCAGCCAGCAGCAGACCGGCCTGGTCTACCGGCTGGACGCCGTCCTCGGGCTTGAATTCTTCCGGCAAAGCCGTCATGTTTCACCGCCTAAAAATCGAGCGTAAGGAAAAACTTTCCGTGGTGTTCGCGGTAGACGTCGCTTTTGTGCGTCGCCAGTTCCAATTCCACGCGGGAATTTTCCCCGAAATCGTGGCGCAGCCCCCCGGCAAAACCCAGCCCCGGCTCATGGCTTTTATCCCACGAGTATTTGGCGTCCAGAAAATAGTAGGTGCGCTTGGAACCCCAGAACAATTCGTCCTTGCTCAGGTAATGGCGCCATTCGGCGCGCACCTCCTGCGTCCAGAAATTGCCGGGAGAAAAATAGTCGTCCTTCTGTTCGGCGAATTCGTAGTATTGCCCGTAATAGCCGAGGGAAAAACTCCGGGGCGCGGGGAGAAGCTCCCAGTACGCCTCACCTCCCAACTCTTCGCGGCGGTTGCCGTCGTTGCAATAGCCCCGCTGCCCCCAGGTTTTCAGCAACGCGCTGCCGACGGGACGGAACTCCAGCGACGCGCCGTTATCGATCCGGTAAAGCCCCTCGACCAGGTTGCGGCGGTTGTCGTACTGGTCGTGACGGACGGAATACACCTCGCCCCGCAAGCGCGCGCCCGGTTGCAAGCGCAGGCGCGCGTCGTAAAGAAACTGCGCCCCCGCCTCGTCGGTCAGATTCCGCACGCCCAGTTCGATTTCCGTTTCCCAGGCGGGGCGGGAGGAATACAAGCCCCTGACGCGCAGCACGTCGGCGTCGAGATCCTCGGCTCCGCCGAAACTGTAGTTCTCGTGCGCGGCGGAAATCCCCAGGCGCAAGTCGTCCCGCAGCCAGCGCGTCACGGAAACGCCGGACTCGTGCAGGCGGATGCCTGTCAATCTGCCCGGGCTTTTCCGCATTTCATAATTGTATGAGGGAACCGCTACCCAGGCATGGGTGATTTGATCCACTAGTGCCAGTGCTTCCCGCGCGCGGAAATGGTTGGGGTAAATCGAAATAACTTTTTCATAGCATTGGCGCGCCTCCCGCCAGATCGACTGGTGCGAGTAAGCCTGCGCCAGGTCGAAGTGCGCCTCCAGGTTGTCCGGCTCCGCCTCGATCAGCCGCAGGTACAGCGGGATTGCCACGTGGTCGTCGCTTGCGTAATACGCCTGCTTGGCCTGCCTCTCCAGCGCCACCGCCGCGACGTCGGGGTTAGCCTCGATGATCAGCGAGTATTCCGCCAGTGCCGCGACGTAATTCCGCGCCCAGCCGAGAGCCCGCGCCTTTTCCCGCCAGATATGCCAGTCGCGCGGCTCCCGCACCAATAGCAGATCGTACTCCGCCAACGCCTCGGCATAAAGCTGATCCCAACTCAGCACCCGCGCCAGCCTCAGGCGGGTCTCGTCGCGCTTGTCGCCGTTAGCCAGAGTCTGCCGGTAAGATGCGGCGGCCTTGAGGTAATCCTGCTCCTCCAGCGCCAGGTCTCCCGCCAACCGGAACAGCTCGAAATCGTCGGGAGTCCTGAGCAGCAGCGCGTCCAGCCGCTCGCGCGCCAGCTTTTTCTCGCCGTGCAGATGCAGCGCGAAAATATAACTTCGCTCCAACGCCGGATCGTCGGGGTGGCTGGCCACCAGCCGCTCGTATTGCTTCATGGCCGTCTCGTACTCGTGCGCCCCCAGCGCGCAGTCGGCATAGCGCCGGATAAAATCATCGTCCTGCCCGCGCGTCTCCAGCAACACCCGATATCGCGGCAGAGCCTGAACCGGCTGGCCGTCCCAGAACAGCGCGTCAGCCAGTCTTTCGCTGAATTCCGGATTGCCCGGCTCCAGCTCCAGCAGTTTGCCAAACGCGTCCCGCACGTCGGGGAAGGACTTTCCCCACATCGCGGCATTGGCATAAGCCACCAGGTTTTCCCGGTCGTCAGGTTTGAGCTTTATCAGGCGGCGCCACAGATCGATCGCCTCCTGCGGACGCTTCAGCAGCAGCAGCAGATTGGCCGTTTCCGTCACCAGCTCCGCTTCCTGCGGACGGTTTTTGAGTTCGGCCTGCAATTCGGCCAGCGCCTGTTCCGCCTGGTCATTTGACTCCAAGGCGGAGGACAGCCGCAGGATTTGCGCGGTAGTAAGCGTCGCCCCGGCCTGCCGCAACTGGCGGTAATAACCCGCCGCTTTTTCGTATTGTTTATTATTGAAGGCTGATTCCGCCAGGCGGGTCAGAAGCTCGGTTTTCGTCACTCCGGTTTTCGCGTCGCCTTCCGCAGCGACACCTGCGCCCACCGCCGACAAAACAGTGAACAGAAACACGATAAGCGACGTAAATATGTTACGGTAAACTTTCATTTGTCAGCCGCCGCCTCTTTCCGGCCGTGTTGCAGGCGATAAAGCTTTTCCAGCAACACCAGTTCCTGATCAGGATACCCGCTCCAAGCCGCCTCTTCCGAGGCTTGCAGCAACAGAGCTTCATCGGTTTCGAATTTTTCCGCAAGCCTTTTGTACAGCGGCCAGGCTTCCTGATGATTGCCCTCAGCCCGCAGCAGTTGCGCGAAATATTTCAGTGTCGGCCAATCTTCGGGATGCTGTTCCAGCCAGCTCCGGAACCGCTCCAGCCTGCCCTTTCCGTCCGACGCCTTGATTTCCAGTTCCACCAGCTTCAACAATTCCTCCGCGTCCTGGGGCGTGCCTGCCCGGTTCAATAATTCCCTCGCCTTTTCGCGCTTGCCCTGCGCCACGTATATTTCCGCCAACCCGGCCAGAATCCGAATGTCGCCCGGATCGTCAAGTCCGCTGAGAATTTTCTCGGCCTCTTCCGCCTGTTTGGCCCAGATCAGGGTCTGCGCCAGTTCGATCCGCGCCTCGCGTCCGCCGCCCAGTTCGAGCGCTTTCCTGTAATATTCTATCGCCTCTGCCGGTTTGCCTGCCCACGCATATGAGCGCGCGATTCCCAGCGCATAACGGGCACGCCCGGGAAAACGCCGCGACAGTTCCTGATAAATCCCGATAGCGTCATCGAATTTCCTCGCCCCCTGGTAAAGCGCCGCCAGGGTTTCCCTGACGCTGGTCGAGGACGGAGCCAGTTGCAGCATCCGCTGGTAACAGGCCGAAGCGGCGTCGGTTTTGTTCTGCCCCAGGCAAGCGTAGGCCAGATTTTTCCAGAGTTCCAGATTGTCCGGATCAGCCGAAAGCAGTTTGCGGAAAGCCTCTTCCGCCTGGCTGTATTTCTTCGCCCACAGCCAGGCTTTGGCGGCAGCGGTATCAGCCTCCATGCTTTTGGCCGAAGCGGCGTAACTCGCCAGCACCGCCGACGCCTGCTCGAACTCTCCCGAAGCCGCCAGGGCATCGCCATACTCTATCTGCGCAGCCGGATCGTCCGGGCGTTCTTGCAGGTAGGCGACATAATGCCGCTGGGCGTCGATGTAGTCGTTGCCGACAAAGGCGGTACGCGCCGCTTCCAGCAAGGCCGGAACCTGGGCGCGGTCACGGTCGAATAGCGCGCGGAAAGTCGCGGCGGCTTCGCGATAATTACCCACTTCGCGCAACGTCTGCGCAACCTTCAGCACCACCCCCGGTTTATACGTCAGCTGTTCGGACTGCCGATAGGCGTTCAGCGCGGCGGGGAATTCCTTCTGCCACGCGCGCAGGTCGCCCAATTGCTCCAGCAGCGCCGGATCGCGGTTGCCAGACTTCTCGGCCAGACTGGTGGCTGCGACTTCGGCACTGGCGAAATCGCCGCTCCATTCGCCCACGGTCACAAGCCTCCGGAGAAGACCATCATCGCCGGGTTTGACCTTGAGTCCTTTTTTTAAAGCCGTGATCGCTCCGGCCAGGTCGCCCTTCTCCGCCAATAGGCTGGCCTTGTTCATATAAGCGCGGTGGCGCTGTGTATGGTGATAGTACCAACTCAAAGCCAGTGCCATCACCAGCAACACGGCAAACGGCGCGAGGTTGCGCCTGAAAGCCAAGGCCAGTCCGAATCCGGCAGGCGCCTGCGTGACCGCAGGTTGCGGCCTGTCGCCAGGGAGTTGCGAATCTTCCACGAATTTTTCCTGGTACTCACGCACCGATTTTTCGTAATCCGCCGCCAGGCGCTCGTCGGCATTGACCCGGCGCAGAAAACTGTGAAAGTCCTTTTCCAGTTCCTCCGCGTTCTGGTAGCGCGCGTCCTCCTCGACTTCCAACATCCGGGAAATAATCGCGCTGAGGAAAGGGTGCAGGTGCGCGACCAGGCTGGAGGCCTCGACCGGCTTCTCCCGGCTGATAGAGACAATCACTTCCGCCAGACTGTTACCCACGTGCGGCGGGCGACCGACCATCGCGTGGTAGAGCGTCGCGCCCAGGCTATAGATATCGCTGCGAAAATCTGCCGGTCTCTCGTTCAGCGCCTGCTCCGGGGAAATATAAAAAGGAACGTTAGGCACTTCCTCCAGTAATTTTTCCGAATTCGCCAGAGGGTTACGCATGATACCATAACCGCAAAGCTTCACCACCCCTTCAGCGGTAATCAGGATATTGGAGGGGCGGATCGCGCCGTGCACGAATTTCATTTTTTCCAGATACTTCAGCGCCACCAGCAGCTGCAGCGCGATCTGCACCACCCACGGCCACGGCAGCCGTTCCTCCTCGGCGATGAGCCGGTGCAGGCTGGTGCCGGGAAAATATTCCGCCGCGTAATAAGCCTGGCCTTCGATCCTTCCCACCGTCAGCACGCGTTGCAGATTTTTCCCGCCCAGTTTTTTCGCGTGTTCCGCATGCCGGAAAAAATAACGCGCCTCTTCCGGTGTCAGTTCCCCCATCGACTCAGCCTGCATCCGCAGAATCACCCTGGCGCCAGTCGCCAGGTGCCTGGCGTCATAGGAAAAACCGAACGCGTCGGAACCCAGCGAACCCAGTATCCTGAATTGCGCGAGTTCTTCGCTGGCGGCTATCTTTTCCGGGGGAAGAGAAGTTCTTTTTGCATCAGGCTTGACGGACGGCGGGCGCTTCCGCAACGCCTCTTCCAATTGCGTCGCGGCGAGATAACCCCTGCTGACCAGCAGTTCCCCCAGTTGCGGCGGAGTAACGCCAGACTGGCGGAGCCGGGTCTGCTCCTCTAGGCATTCCTGCAGTTGCGCCGGCGAAATAACTTTCTTCTCCAGTAGCACCCGCCCCAGTAATTTTGCTTTGACACTTGGCATATCGCCAACCTTTTGGATTATGGCAAAACCTTATCCTAACACGGCATGCATTCTAGCACGTTGCCAGCGCCGGTCAAAGAAAAAGGCTTGACCCTTGCGCACGCAATGGGGAAAATTAAAATATCAGGCAAGATTTCCAGACCCTGTCACCTTTTTTTTCCGTCAGTAACAAGGTAAAGGCATGGCTTTGGCCGTTGAACAGACCAGCCCGGAACCGGAAGAGGAAGAGCGCCTGCTCACGGCCTATGCCCTCGGCGACCGGGAAGCGTTTACACAGCTGGTCGGCTTGATCGGCTCCCGGTTATACGGGTTTGTCTGCCGGTTTTTGCGTGACGCCTGCCTGGCTGAAGATGTGTATCAGGAAATCCTGGTCAAGCTGGCGAAAAACGCCTCCGGCTTCGACCGCCGGGCAAAGTTCAACACCTGGCTGTACCGCATCGCGCGCAACGCCTGTCTGGACGAGTTGAGAAAGAAAAAGCGCGGTAAGACCCTGAATATTGATAATCCTGACGACCGGCGGGAAAACGGACTGGAAACGCTGCCCTCTGACACCCCGCCCCCCGACGAGCGCGCGACCATGGCGGAGTTGGGAAAGAAAATCGCCGAGGCAGTCGCCAATCTGCCGGAAGAACAGCGGGAAGTGTTTCTGCTGAAGGAAGACGGCGGCCTGACGTTCGCGGAAATAGCCGAGACTCTCGGCTGCGGATTGGAGACGGTGAAAAGCCGGATGCGCTATGCGCTGGCGCGGTTACGCAGCGCCCTGGCGCGGGAGGCGCGGTTGTTTGGAATGGCGGATAAGATATGAAACCGGAAAATGAAAACCGCATTCTCGATTGTCTTTACGGCGAACCCGGTGACGGTTCCGGCGCGCCCGGTTTTTCCGCCGAGGAATTGCGCGAGGCGGAAGACCTGCAGAAAATACTCTCTGCTTATCGCGCATTGCCCTGCCCTACCCCACCATCTGGAGCGACGGAAAAAGCGCTGATGCTGGCGGAAAGTTCCTCTTCGGCGAAAGTGACAACCTTGCCCCCGCGCCGCTTCATTTTCCATCCGTTCTGGGGAGTGGCGGCGCTGTTCGTGGTCGTGTGCACGCTGCTGTATACCATGCCGGAACGCGTGGAACAAAAAACGAAAACTTTCGACACGCGCAATTTCGAGCAACCCGCTCCCGCCGATGCACCGGACATGAATGAAGCGTTAGAAAAGAGAAACGAAGCGAAACCGTCTGCCATTGTAACGAAATCCGTCGCGGAGGATGAGGAAAGGGATCGAGATAATCTCAAAATTACCGCCGACCAAGCCCCGCCCGCCGCACCCATGCGTAGGGGCATGGCCGAAGGCAAAGGCGGAGGCGGTTTCGGCGAACTAAGAGAAGAGGCCAATGGCTTGCGGACGCTGGCCGATGCCAAACACGACGGCAAAGACGCAATGGCCGCCGCCGACAAGTCGCCGGAACTGAAACGCGACCGGGACGACAGGGCATCCGCCATGCCTGAACTGGCGATAGCGGCGGAGAAGGCGGAAAGTGTTGCCGCGCAAAACGCCGTGAAGAAAACCCGACAGCCGGTTCTTGGGATTCCGGCAGAACAGGAAAAAACCGTACCTATCGCCGGTGCAGTTCAGGCGGAACCGAAGGCGTTGCGCAAGGCCAAGGAGGAAAAAAAGCGGGCTGAACCGAAAGATGAGATTGATGAACTAGCAGATCGGGAAGTTGGAAAAAGCGCCTTGCCGACGCCAAGGTTGACCGCTGAGTCTGCTAAATTGGCGGAAGCCGTAGCGACTGCGAGATATGCCGAAGTAGTGCGCCTGTTGGGGCAGAAGGATTACACCGGCTGTTTGCGTCTCAGCGACAGGTTGCTCGCGAATTTGGAGAAACCAGCGGAAAATGCCGTGAAGTCTTCTGCGCCGGAAGACAGAGTCATCTTGCTGTCACTCAAGGCCAGATGTGAAATCGAACTTGGCACGGTTGCCGCCGCAAAACAGACGCTCGACCTTTTGCGCGCCGTCTCGCCCGAAAACGCCGCCTTGCTGGAACGCGAATACGCAGATAAACTCGCCGGTCAGTAGTCGCACTCCATATCTTGCTTTGATCGGATTACTAATCTTGGGTTCTTCGGTAGTTTCTAAGGATTTTTTTTGCATAAGTGTGAGCAGAAACATCTTATCTGCGCCTGCAATTTAATTGGGAACGCCCTCTAATCCCTGCCGCCTGCCTGGTCGAAATATCGCGCCGTCAACCCGACCGTCAGCGCCGACAGGAAAACGTAGCCGGACAGACTCCAGGCAATGCCTTCAATCAGCGCCTGGTTCAGGGAACGGCGGGCAAGCATTTCCGGCCAGCAGGACAAAGCCCAGTAAAACAGTGATGACTGCGCGGACGATACCTCGGCTCCCGCAGCCGTAAGTGACAGCCACAGCCCCCACAGCAGCAGGTGAAATATACCCATCACCAGCAGCGCGCCACTGACTCCCCGTCCGATGCCTTTAGGGATAAAAACTCCCGCCAGCAGACCGATTGAACAGAACGTGAAAATATAGACGAAAAAGACCAGCAGCAGCAGCACCGGCAGGAAAAGCGGGAACTCTCCCGTCACCGCGAAGAAGACGCCGTACATCAGCGCCGGCACCGCCCACGGCAGCAGCTTCAGCAGCAGCGCGGAAAGCTTGCCCGCCAGAATGGCTTGAGCCGAAAGCGAAGTGGACAGCAGAACCGGCATGATGCCGCGCTCGCGTTCCTGGGAAAAGCTGCCTGCCGCCAGGATCAGCGCGCCGCCGCCAAGGGCGAGAAAAAAGACCGCCGCCAGCAGCGCGTGCAGGGTGACCCAGCTTCCGTCCGGCAGTTGCCAGCGGACGAATTTCCCCGCCGCCAGCGCCAGCAGCCCCAGCCTCGTCGCCAGCCTTACTCCGTCGCGCACGGCCTGCCACGGGGAACCAGTCTCGCGAATCAGAACCGGGTTATCTCCCGCTTGCGGAAAACAGGGCACAGTGGAAGGCTCCGGCAGAAATAAGATGCGTCTGCCCAGCCACGGCAAGCCGGAACTGATGAAACCTTTCCGTTCGTGCTCGGTCAATCGGCGCAGGACGCAGGCGGAAATCGCCACGCAGGCCGCGATCGCGCTTGCGGTAGTTGCCAGCGAGAAAAACAGCGGACTGGCTTCCTCGGGAGTTACTACCGCCATTTGCATGACAGCGAAAAAAGCGTGCAGCGGCTCCAACCGCTCGGGGTGCTGCGTCAGCAGCTCCGCCAACAGGAAAAAAAAAGGCGGCAGCGCCAATCCCCAGCCGAACGCGATATGTGTCTTTCTGACAAAGGTGGAACCCAGCAGCGCGCACGCTCCCCCCAGGCACGCGCAGGCCAGAGTGAAAGCCGAGACCGTGCCCAGTTCCAGCAGCGAAAGTCCGCCGAAAGAGAGGAGCAGAAACAGTATCGGCATTCCCGCCAGCAGCAGCAGCATGACCGGCAGCAGCCCTCCCAGCAGTTTGCCGATACTGATTGACAGCGAGGACAGGCCGGTGGATAAAAGCACCGGCAGGGTTTTACGGCTTTTTTCTTCCGAGATGGCTCCCGCCAGAGTCAGCGGCGCGGCGAGATTGAGCAGCGCGAACTGCGCCCAGGAAAAGATGCGGAACAGGTAACGCCCCATCGCTTCCTGCTCGGTCCAGTCCATTCCCGCCGGATTCCGCGCGACCCAGGCAAGAGCAACGGCGGTAGCCAGCAGCGAAATGTAAAGCGCGCGTAACCAGTGCGAACGGTCACGCCGACCGGAACGGGCCAGTTCCAGCCGAAATACTGCCAGTGACTTCATTTTGGTTTTTCCGAAAAACAGGCCATCTCCCGCAGGAAATGGCCTGATGATTTGCCCGAAATAAACGCAGGCTTCAGCCCAGATCCTTGCGGCTGAAAATGCAGTTAGCCAACGCCGTCAGCGCAATTGCGTAAGCCAGCGCGTAGAAAATTCCCATCAGCAGGAAAGCGGGATCGACCGCGACGCCGTGGCTGAGTTCGGTCTTCACGTCGAGGTTATAAAAATTGGGCAGCGCGTAATAAAGAGCGTGGGACAGGGGGTTATCGGAAATGCGGGGCAGCATCGGCACGAGGTGTCCTACGCAGAAGCAGACAAAAGTCAGAATCGCGGCCAGTGTGTCGGAAAGCAACACGCTGAACACCAGCCCGATGCCGACCAGCATCACGCCCTCCGCCGCCACCAACGCGGCGCCGGTACCCAGCCCCTCAGGCACCTTGCCGAAACTCAGGCGATAGGCCAGCGCCGAACCGACCGCGACTATCGCCACGTTGTAAACCACGAGCGTGGCGACGCCCAGAAACTTGCCGCAGACAAAAGCGTCGCGCCCGCCGGGTTTGGATAGAATATAGGTGGCGGTCTTGTCCCGCAGTTCTCGCGGCACATCGAAAGCAATAACCAGCGCGGTAATCAGCGCCACCACCAGGCAGATCGCCAGGGCGCCGTCGAACATGAGTTCCTTTTCCAGACCCAGGGAAAGTTCCCCGTACGCTGCCATCGCCGCCACGTCGAGGACGCAGATCAACAGCATGAAATACAAGGCCTTCATTCTGGCGATGCGGTGAAAAGTGCTTTGCGCGACTGTCATGATATCGTTCATCACTGACTCCCCCGAAACATCCGCCTATAAGAAAATCAACTCCCGTAACCACCTGTCAGTATCATACCATACTATACCGCCAAGTTGAAATCCCGTCAAGTAACTATCCTGCGAGATCCGGATCGGCGGCATCAATCAGCGCCTTGCCCGCGCGTTGCAGCTTCAGCGCAACCTCGAGAATGCGCTGCTGGGTTTCCTCGATATCGCCTACCCGCACCCGACCGGAGGCATTTTTCATATCCCGCCTGATGTCTTCCGCCCGGCGGGGGCTGATCGAGGCCAGCGCGCGTTTTACCAGTTTGTCCGGCGCAAACCGCAAGGCCAGCGCCGCCTGGTCGGTATCGACAGCGGAAAAAACCAATTGCAAAGTGTCGTCTGGCGCATTGCACAAGTCCTCGAACACGAACATCCTTTTGCGCAGGGAGGTGTAAAGATCCGGCGCATGGTCGGAAACGTTGTGCCTGACCTCGGGCGAGGCGTAGCGCAGAATCGTCGCGGCCAGAGCCATGCCGTCGATCTTCCTGCCTTTCTCCCCTGTCGGCTGCGCGCCTACTGCCTGCTGGCGCTTTTTCTTGGCCTGCGCCAGCACTTCCTGCATCGCCTGCCGCCGCCGAATATCATTGTCGGGGAGGGGGACGTTTACCGGCTGGCCGCGCGTGCTTTCGGGCGACCATTTTTCCGGTGGCGGATTTAGCCGGAAGCCGTCCGGTTGCGCCGACAGTTTCTGCGCCACTTCCTCCAGCACGGCAGCGACCATCGCGGGAGGAGCCTGCCTGGCGCCGCGCATGGCGGAAACGACTTCCTTCTGCCGGTCAGCAGTCATGTTGGCCATGATTTTCGCCGCCTGCGCCGGCTGGAGATTAGCCAGCACCAGACCTGCGGTGCGCGGGCTTTCGTGCGCCAGGTAGCGGTTCAGCGACTCCGGCGGAAGACCGTGCAGCTTTTTTATGGTTTCGCCCAGGTTGCCGCGCTCCATCTTTTCCCCTTTACATATAACTATGCAGGCAGGCAGGCCGCCAGTCAAGCAAGTTTTCCCCCACAACCTTAACCGAAAACCCGGCCAGCCAATTTTTGCCTTTACTTGACAGATTTCCCTTGGCGCGCTATGAATAAGTGTTGCCCCAGAAGGCTGCGCGAGACGCGAAATTCACCAGAGGATCGACATGAGCAAAGTATATACCGGTTCCGGCCGCCTGTTTCAGGAAGTCCAGGCGCTGGGTCTCGACGACGAGGCGCTGTTGGATATCGAGCGGCGCGTGAAGGTGCAGCCGCATTTCTTGGGAGAGCCGCTGGTGGTGATCGCCGAGGCGCGCGACTTCCCGCAGATCGTAAGTCCCGATTCGCACGACATCGTCGCGCTCGACTCGATGGGGCGGGCGGTGGCGATTTCCCTCAAGGTCGAGGTGGCCGACGCCGGCGACGATATCCACGCCCTGCAACTTGCTGCCCATATCGGCACCCTGCATCCTGAGGAACTGGGCAAAATCGCGCGCAGTTTCATCATGCGCCCCGCCAATGACAACATCCGCCGCGCCTGGGAAGACATGGGCGTGGAGATGGGAGAGGAATCGGTGGAACTGACCAGCCTGCTGGCGGCAAATTTCGAACGCGACGCCGAAGACTACGCCACCATGATAAATTCCAGCCAGCGCGTGATCCTCGCCGCGGAAGGCTTTACCAGCCGCCTGGTCAGCGTGATCGAATGGCTGGAAAACTCGGGCGTCAACATCATCGGCATCCGCTACCGGAAATATCTCGTCGGCGGCCAGGAAGTGTATTTCGCCGAGCAGGTCGTGCCGCGCCTCGACCCGGCGGTCGACACCCCCGACTCGCGCAAGGCGGGAAAACATTCCGCGGAAGTAGCCGAACCCTGGAAAACCAAGGGCCGCATCTACCACGCCGAACGCCTCACCCCGGCGCTGGCCAACCGCCTGAACGAATTCATCGTCCTCACGAAAGAATCCACCTTCGCCATCAACTGGAGCAACAAGTATTATTTCTGGCTGCGCGGCGGCAAGAGGAATCTCCGCGTTCGCACCTATTTCCGCGACAAGATGGAACTCGGCTTCTATAACATAACTCCAAGCGCGCTGACCGAATTCCTGGCGAAATACAAGCTGGAAGGCCTGGAAATTTCCGTTGTCGGTGGTTATACCGATTCACCTTTTCTTGCGGTAACTTCAGAAATGGAATTCACGCCCGAGTGGACGCGGATGCTTAACGCCTGGCTGTCGGGCGCTTGAAAAGGAGAAAACCATGTCCAAACAGGCAGTCGTGATTCTCGCCAGCGGTTTCGAGGAAATCGAAGCCATCACGCCCATCGACGTCCTGCGCCGTGCCGGGGTCGAGGTGACCGTCGCCGGGTTGGACGGGAAAACGATCGAGGGCGCGCACGGCATCGCGGTGGAAGTGGATGTGCAGTTGTGCGATTACGAAGGCACCCCCGACGCGCTGGTGCTGCCGGGGGGCTTGCCCGGCTCCAAACACCTCGGCGCGAGCGAGGAGGTGAAAGAGTTGGCGCTCAGGGTCGACCAGGCGGGCGGCATCTGCGCGGCCATCTGCGCGGCGCCAGCCTATACGCTGGCGCAGTGGGGGCTGCTCGACGGCAAGGAGGCGACGTGTTACCCCTCCTGCGAGGAGATGTTCCCCTCATCGGTCATCGCCACGCAGAACCGGGTGCAGGTGGACGGCAACATCGTCACCAGCCGGGGAGCAGGCACGGCGCTGGAATTCGCCATCACGCTGGCGCAAATGCTCACCAACGAGGAAACCGCCGCCAGCCTGCGCCAGGGAATGCTGGTGAAGTGAGTGCGGGGATCCGGCTGTAAATTCATGCCTGTTCCGGTAGCCGGGACAGGCGTTGTTTTTCCGGAAGACTAAAAATCCCCCTCTCCCCTTGCAAGGGGAGAGGGTCGGGGTGAGGGGTTTCAGTTTTCCGAATGTTGGTGAAGTAACGGATATCGCACGATGCCGAAAAAATGGATGTTCCTGGGTTGCGTGCTGCTAGCACTGCTGGCGGATTGTTTCATGCTCCTGTCGCAGAGTTTCCGGGGGAGTTTTGTTCATTTGCTATTAGGCGTCATTTCGTTTTTTTGTGTGATTCTCGGCTTACTGATAGTCGGGATACGTTACACACCTTATCTATTGTCAAGGAAATGTTCTAGATTTAAAAAGGATCTATTCACGCCCGGTGTTTTAACAATATATTTTTGTTTATTACTTCTTTCTATACCGACAGGACTATATTTTCATGACCTTGATATAAAAAAAGCCATGCAATTCTGCCTGGATGTTGTCAAAAGCGGCAAAATCAGAAAAGACGTCACTGGATCATATCCGGAAGCGCTACCCAAGGAAATGTATGAAAATCTACCTTACCTGATCGACCATAATTTCTATTCCAGATCCGGCAATCCCGCAAGTTATCAATTGCGTTTTGCCGATAGAAATAGTTTTTTTAAAACATCATACACGTATACTTACTCTGAGGAAAACGGCGGCGGCTGGATGATAATAGACTGAATGGATAACGCATTGAACATCGGCATCACCACCACCGTTCCCGTGGAACTGATTTTCGCGGCGGGGCGGCGGGCGGTTGATCTGAACAACATTTTCATTGGTGACGAAAACCCGGCGGCGCTGGTGGAACTAGCGGAACGCGCCGGTTTTCCGCAAAGCACCTGCGCCTGGATCAAAGGCATCTACGGCGCCATCCGCCAGCACGGCATCCGCGAAGTGATCGGCGTAGTCGAGGGCGACTGCGCGGAGACCGGCGCTCTGCTGGAAATCCTGCAAAGCGAGGGCGTGCGCGTCATTCCTTTCGCGTTCCCGCACTCGCGCGCGACTAAAGACCTGCGCCGCGAAATCGACCGCCTCGCAGATTCTTTAGGCGTCACTTACGAAGCGGCTGAAGCTGAAAAGAAAAAGCTGGACGAACTCCGTCTGCTAGGCAGGAAAATCGACGAAGCTGCCGCGACCGGCGACGGGGTGGAAAGCAATCTCCTCTTTGACTCGCTGCTGGCAATGAGCGACTTTTTCGGCGAGCCGGAAAAATGCCGCGAGCTTTTGCAGGCCAATCTCTCTAAAATAACTAAAGAAAATGTTGGCGCGAAAATCCGGCTGGGCTGCGTGGGAGTGCCGCCGATCCTGCCCGACCTGTGGGACTTGTGCGAGAATTTGGGCGCAAGGGTCGCGTACCAGGAAATCCCGCGCCAGTTCTCACGCATCGACGGTATAGAACTCGACCTGACGGAAAGTTACCGCGAGTACACTTATCCGTACGATATTTTCCGGAGGTTGGAGGAAATCGTAAAAATGGTCGAGACGCGGCGGCTGAACGGTATAATCCATTACGTGCAGAGCTTCTGCCACCGCCAGCTGCACGACCGCCTGTTGCGCGAACGCCTGCGCCTGCCGATCCTGACTGTCGAAGGCGACCGCCCCGGCAACATCGACGGCCGCACCTTGACGCGGATCGAGGCGTTTGTGGAGCAGTTGGGGTGACGGGGCGCGGATTCTCCCCCTCTCCCCGTATAAGGGGAGAGGGAACTTTGATTTGCGGCTGGCAAAGTTTGCTGGAAAATTTGAAAACGAACTATCTCGCGACCATACTATTTGCTCCCGCAACCGGAAAGACCTAACGCTTTTGACTGATAGCACACAAAAAAACCATCCTCTCGAATGGCTGCCGGTGGCGCTGGAAGCGGTGCTGCTGCTGTTGCTGTGGCATCGCCCCGAATTCCTGCAGGGGCAGCTCGTGCCGTGCCTCGCGCTGGGGCTGGCTCCCGGCTGCGCGTTCCGGCTGGCGGGAAGGCGTTCCCTTTCCGCCCACCGGTTCGGCATTTCGCTGGGGTTGATCGCGTTCCTCTTTACTAACGGCACCCTGCACCTTAGTGCTATTGCCAGCCTGTTTACGCACTGGCAACTGCTCGCGCCCGCACTGCTGCTGATTCTGATCCAGCCGTTTCTGGGAGCGTGGCGCTGGATGATTCTTCTGAAGGCACAGGAAATGGAACTGTCTTTCGCCGAGTCGCTACGGCTGGTGCTGGTGGGATTTTTCTTCAACACCTTCGTCCCCGGCGCGACGGGGGGAGACCTGTTCCGGATTTATTACGTCGCGCGCGGCCAAGGCAAAACCGGCGCGGCGGTGGCCAGCGTCGTCGCCGACCGGCTGATGGGACTGCCACCGCTGATCCTGCTGGTACTGGCGGCGTTGCTGCTGGACTGGGAGTTCGTAAAAATCTCCGCCGCATTCCGACCGTATGCGTGGGCGGCGGGAGTGGTGGGTCTGTCATCGCTGGTTTTTTTCTGGCTGTTGCTGCGGTTCCGGGTTTCGCAGAACGAGGAAGGCTGGGCGCACCGCCTGCCAGGCGGCCAGGGCTTCCTGCGTTTTCACCGCGCGCTACGCACCTATCGCGCCAGCGGGAAAACCGTCCTGCTCGCGCTGATTATCAGCCTCATCGGGCACATCGCCTCGGTGGGCGCGGCGGTGCTGCTGGGCCATGCCGCCGGAGTGGAGGCGATTCCCGACAGCCGTTACGCGCTGCTGGTGCCGCTGGGACTGACGATCAATTCCATCCCCGCGCTGCCGGGAGGATTGGGGCAGGGGGAGATGGCGTTTTCGCAACTGTTCCTGGCCGCGTCACTGATCGCGGAAAACGCCGCGCGCGGCGCGACCGTGATGCTGGGGCTGCGCCTGGGACTGATCCTGGCAGGACTGGCGGGAGGAGTATTATACGCCCTCGGTCGCCACGAAGTCGATTCGGCGATAGCGCAAGCCCAGTCGGCAGGAAAGGAAAAACCGGACGGAGCAACCTGATGAATTATCAGTGCAACCTGCGCGCCTATCGCTGCGCGATTCACGTCCATACGGATTGCCACGACGGCGAAAAACCGGTCGCCGCGGTAGTCGCCGACGCGCGCGCGGCGGGAGTGGAGATTCTTTTTCTCAGCGACCATAACGAGATGAAGGCGCGCGACAACGGATGGGGAGGAATGCACGAAGGCGTGTTCGTCGTGGTGGGGGCGGAACTGGGTACCCGCGATGGCGACCACCTGCTCACCTTCGGCATCCGCGACAAGGTGGCGACGAAACTACTGCCCACTCCCGCCGCGCTGGAACTGCTCCACAAACTGGGCGCAATTGTTTTCGCCGCCCATCCGCAAGGCCGACGCCGCGTCATCGGCAAACCGAAACACCGCTGGTCGCACTGGCAGAACAAATATTTCGCCGGTGTGGAAATCTGGGCCTATATGCACGACTGGATCGACGGCATAAAACTGGCGAAGCTTCCCGCCATGTGCCGCGAACCGGGCAAATTCATCACCGGTCCGGAACCGTGGGTGCTGCAGGAATGGGACAGTCTGGCGCAGACCCGGCACGTAGCCGGAATCGGCGCGCTCGACTCGCACGGCAAACACCTGCCCCTGGGACTGCGCCACTTCTTTCCCTGGGCGAAAGACGGCATCCTGCCCTATGCGCAGAATTTCAAGGCGCTTGCCACTTACCTGCTCGCGCCGGAACTGTCGGGGGATGACCGGAAAGACGAGCGGATTTTCATCAAGGCGCTGGCGGCGGGAAAATGCTGGACGTCGCATGACGAACTTTACTGCGGTCGCGAATTTTATTTCGCGGGAGAAACCGGGGAGGGAATCATCTTGCCGGGCGAAGAAATAAAATTCGCTCCCGGCCTCGAGCTACGCGCGCGCGCTCCGCAGGAAGCGCGGATAAAAATTCTGAACCGCGGCGCGGTCGCGGCGGAAACAGTCGGCACGGAATTGCGGCATAGGCCGGATGAAGCGGGAGAATACCGGGCAGAGGCTTTTCTTGGGGATCGTCCCTGGCTATACTCTAATCATGTTTATCTGCGAGGATAAATTCAACAAGACTCGCGATTAATAATCCCAAATACGGTTCAGTTAAGGAAAAATCGTTCTGTTTTCAAATTAAAGTTGCGAGCGTCATTCCCGCGGGGCGGGAATGACGGTATGAGTTTTTCCCTTAATTAAACCGCGTTGCCCCCAACTGGGCGAGAGGGGACTTTGCTTTCCGGCAAGAAACGGTTGCTGGAAAGTGTGAAACTTGAACTAAGGATTTTCCATGCCGGAAAAGATTGTCGTAGGGTTAGGCGAAATTTTGTGGGATCTGCTGCCGCAGGGCAAGCAACTCGGAGGCGCGCCCGCGAACTTCGCCTGCCACGCGCATTTTCTTGGAGCAGAAGCGCACGTTGCCAGCGCCGTCGGCAACGACGAACTCGGCCGGGAAATCAGGGAAATACTCGCCCAGTCCGGACTGGGACTGTCGGCACTGGCGACAGACGCGAATCATCCTACCGGCACGGTTTCGGTTACGCTCGACGCGGACGGGCATCCTTCCTATATCATCCATGAAAACGTAGCCTGGGATTTCCTTGAATTCGGAAAGTCTGAAAAAAAGCTGGCGAAAACCGCCGACGCCGTCTGTTTCGGCACGCTGGCGCAACGCGGCGAAAAGTCGGCGCGCGGCGTGCAGGAATTTCTGTCATGCACGCGCCCGGAATGCCTGCGGATTTTCGACATCAATCTGCGGCAAAAATATTATTCCCGCGAAATCGTCAACCAATCCTTACAAAGCGCCAATATATTCAAGCTTAACGACGAGGAACTGCCGGTAGTCGCGGAATTACTCGACATTAAACCAACAGGAGAAACAGCGCTGGCTGAAATCCTTAACCGGTTTTCGCTGCGACTGATCGCACTTACCTGCGGCGGCGCAGGCAGCGTGCTGCTGACCGCTGAGGGAATATCCCGGCATCCGGGCTTTCCGACCAAAGTTGCCGACACCGTCGGCGCGGGCGATTCCTTCACCGCGACGCTGGCCGTGGGAATACTGGCCGGTCATGCCCTGGAAAAAATTCACGAACGCGCGAGCCGCGTGGCCGCTTTCGTCTGTTCGCAAGCGGGAGCCACTCCGCGCCCGACCCACAATTTACTGGAGGACTTATGAGCGATTTACCCGAATATGTCGATGGTCTGCCCAACATCTGCGGCGAGGAAAACCGCATTGCCGAAGCCACGCGCGGCGGAGGCAAAGTTTTTCTTAACGAAAGCGGAATCGATTTCAACGGCATCAACAGCGCTTTCTGCATCGCCCTGCACATGCAGCAGCCGCTGATTCCGGCAGGCGGCGACAACCTCTCCACCGCCGAGATCATCAGCAATCTGCAATACATGATGGAACACCAGGGCACCGGCGACAACCACAACGCCTCCGTTTTCCACTGGTGTTACAAGCGTATCGGCGAACTGGTGCCGGAACTGGTCGACGGCGGCAAGGAGCCGCGCGTGATGCTGGACTACTCCGGCTGCCTGCTGCACGGACTCCGCAAGATGGGACTGAACGACGTATTCGACAGTCTCCGCCGCATCACCTGCGAGCCGCGCTACCGCCGGTGCGTGGAGTGGCTGGGCTGCACCTGGAGCCACGCGGTCGCGCCCTCCACGCCGGTGCAGGATTTTCGCCTGCATGTCAAAGCCTGGCAACACCACTTCGCCGCGATTTTCGGACTGGAAGCCCTGTCCCGCGTGAAAGGCTTTTCCCCCGCCGAAATGGCTCTGCCCAACCATCCGGACGTCGCCTACGAATTCGTGAAGACGCTCAAAGATTGCGGCTATCTCTGGGTCATGGTGCAGGAACATTCTGTCGAGGAACCGGAAAGCGGGCGCAATCCTTCCCGTCCGCATCTGCCGCACCGGCTGGTGGTGGAAAATTCCAAAGGCGAATCAATCAGCATTATCGCCATCATCAAGACGCAGGGGTCGGACACCAAGCTGGTCGCACAGATGCAGCCGTTTTACGAAGCGAAAAGCATGGGGCGGACGGAATTGAACGGCAAGTCGATTCCGCCGCTGGTGACGCAGATCGGCGACGGGGAAAACGGCGGCGTGATGATGAACGAATTCCCCGGCATGTTCCGGCAGGCAATGGGCGAAGCCACCCGCTCCGGCACGCCCGCCCTGAACGCGACGGAATATCTGGAACATCTGTTCGCGTCTGGAATCACGGAAAACGACCTGCCGGTGGTGCAGCCGATCAAGCAAAAAAAACTGTTCGAGCGTTTCACCCGCGCCGCCGGGCCGGAAAAACTGGTGCAGATTATCGCGGAAATAAAGAAGGAAGACGGCTCTTTCCACATGGACGGCGGCAGTTGGACTAACAATATTTCCTGGGTCAGCGGCTACGAAAACGTATTGGGGCCGATGGATAAGGTCAGCGTCGATTTCGCGGAAAAGGTGTTGGCGAAAAACGTCCCCACCCACGACCCGCGCTACCGTAACGCGCTTTACTATCTGCTGCTGACACAGACGAGTTGCTACCGCTACTGGGGACAGGGAATCTGGACAGATTACGCCAAGGAACTCTGCCGCCGGGGCGAGGCGATTCTGGGGCATGATTTTTAAGAGATGACAGAGAATAGAATTGGTGATTTTTTTTCAAAAGGCAAATCACTTGCATCGGATAAATATAAAAACATGTTTGCGTTTTTTTTACGCCTTTATACTGACCGCTTTTCTTGCATTCATGTTAAATGCCTTTATGTGGTTCGTGCTGTATTTATTTGAAGAAACTCTTGGCAGTATCCAGAAAACTTTCAACTTTTGCGATTGCCGTAAAGTTATAATTCCCATTTTGATATTGTTGTCATCGAATGTTTCAGCTTACTTTACGGCAAGGATGGTTGTCAATCGCATGAAGGATGGCAAATGGGCATGCACTCTTTTTTTCACTAGTGTTGCTGCGCTTTTTTCCATCTCTATTGCAATTGCAGATAGCACTACACATACACATGCAGCACTTATCCTTGCATGGCTGACGCTGCCAGTTGGCACATCTTTCGTTGCTGCCGATTTAGAACAAAGAAAAATCCTCCGCGGCAACTCACAACGTAAAACTGTATACAGAAACTGGATTGACAGAGTATTAAAATATCAGCAGTCTAGGCAAGCTCTTCTGGGAGAAAAGCAAAACCCTAGCCTTCCGGGAAAATCGGAAGATAAAGGGTTGAAACTATGAATTTATAACGCGTGCCCTCATGCGCTGACAGCGTCGGTTTCTGTCGCGTCAACTTTTTCCGTTTCCATCAGGCGGCTGGGGACGACCGTGACCGGGCAGCAGGCCTTGTGCAGGATCGCCTCGCTGATGCTGCCCAATAGCAGGTCGTGCAGCGCGCCATGCCCGTGCGAGCCGATGACGATCATGTCGGCTTTCCATGCCTCCGACTCAGACATAATCCCGTCGATCACCGCCCCGTCAGCCATCATGGTTTCGGTACTGATGCCGACCGCCAGCGGGCGGCGCACAAGCTGCCGCAGCATTCCCTCGCGCCGCGCGCGCTCACGGGCAAGCACGCCGGGGTCGGGGAAATAGCCGACGTAAGCGTTGCCCGCCATATAGCCGACCGGCTCGCGCTCAGGCACAAACACATGAAAGAGCTTCACTGTCGCGCCCGTCGCCCGTGCCAACTTGAATGCCGTGTCAACCGTGCAATCCGTGATGCGAGAGAAATCCAGAGGAACAAGAATGCGTTTCATGAGCTTCCCCTTTCGCGCCGGAAAAAGACGTGCAGCTGTCGGTCGCCGGCCAACGCCCGAAAAACCTTCCCCTCTACCTTAAGTGTATGACATGTGGACGCTAAAGCAAATTCCGGTATAATGAATTTGTCTGCTGAAATGAGGATGAACCCATGTCTAAAAAACTCACCTCCGGCGAGGGTTGGAGCCTGGTGCCTTCCGAGCCCGGAAGCGCGGATGATTTCGAACTGCTGCCGCCGGAAAAGCACAGGCTGAAAATCAAACTGGAAAAACGCGCCAAGGGGAAAACCGTAACCTCTATCGGAATTTTCTCCCTGCCGGAAGACGACCTGAAAGAACTGGCCAAAAAGCTGAAAAGCGCCTGCGGCGGCGGCGGTACGGCCAGGGAGCGCGCAATCGAAATCCAGGGCGACCACCGCGACAGAATCCGCGACTGGTTGCAGAAAAACGGATGGGGCGTTTCCGGCTAACCCGGCCTTGTTTCGCGGCGCGCGAAACATATAATGCTTTGAACGAGTTTATCTATCGGCTTTATCAACGAATGACGAAGCCAGGAAAACCCGTCAACACGTGTATAATAAAAATGGTTCACGCAAAGGAATCTGATTGGACACGCAAGGCAAAACCGATTATGGCTGGCTGTTGCTGCTGGCGACGGCGGGATGCCTGATCCTGGGCTCGCGGCTGCTGATCGTGCAGACCTGCGGCAGTCCCGTGCCGCTGCTCGACCAGTGGGGCGAGGAAGGGCTTAACCTTTACCAGCCGCTGCTGGCAGGCAAGCTCTCGGCGCAAAACCTTACCCAGCCCCACATCGTCCACCGCATATTTTTCTCGCGCCTGTTTTTTATCGCGCTGCTGAAACTGAACAACCAATGGGACCCGCTGTTGCAGATGACTCTCGGCACGCTGCTGTTCACGCTGAATGGGCTGCTGCTGGCGGCGCTGCTCCGGCGGGTTTTCGATAATCACGATCCGAAACTTTTGCTACTGGCGGTGACGCTGCTGTGGCTGCTGCCCTACGGGTTCGACAATACCCTGTGGGGGTTTCAGA
>JAGUZQ010000020.1 GCA_020060765.1 Planctomycetota bacterium
CGCTGCTCGCGCTCGAGATCGAGAAACGGCGCCATGTGAGCGAGAAAAAGAAGCAGGAGCAATTGGAGCGCATCAAGCAGGGAAGCCAGAAAAAAATTACCAAGCAGGGACCCAACTGGGCGCTGATCGGAATGGGGCTGGTTATTCTCATCGCCATCGCGGTTATAGTAGCCTATGTCCTGAGCACCCGCTAGTACCCAAGGAGAAACCTGGATGAACCAGATTCCGGACGACGAACAACTGCGCAGGAACAGGCTGATTTTCTACGAGGACGACATTGATTCGATCAATGCCTGCCTGGCCGGGTTCCTGGAGCGGAGCAAGGCCAGTTGCGTGCTGCTGGTGGACGTGGACGGGCACCTCGTCACCAAGCAGGGCTTCACCCAGTCGCTGGACACCACCTCCCTGGCGGCTTTGGTAGCGGGCAGTTTCGCCTCTACCCGGGCGCTCGCCAAGAGCCTGGGGGAAAAGGAATTCTCCGTGGTATTCCACCAGGGGGAAAGTGAGAGCATCCACATCGCGCTGGTGGCCGACCGCTGCCTGATCGTGATCATCTTCGACGACCGCACTACTATCGGCATGGTAAGAATGTACGCCAAGGACGTTTCCGGCGAACTGGAAAAGATCATGGCGGAAATCGGCAAAAAAGCCGGCACCCGCCCCAACCCGGTGGCGGGGGACTCTTTCCAGAAAGCGGCCGAGTCGCAGCTCGACGCCTTTTTCGGCAAGGAATAATAAAGTCTCCAGTCTCCAGCGCCGGTTTCCGGAGGCGCATGCCGGGGAGAAGTTACTGGCTTGGGAATCAATACAGTTTATTTAAGGAAAAAACTTGTACCGTCATTCCCGCGAAGGCGGGAATCCAGGAGGTGCGGCGTACGATTTCCCCACTGGATTCCCGCCTTCGCGGGAATGACGACCATGAGTTTTTTCTGAAAACAGAACGATTTTCCATATTAAACCGTATTGGCTTCAGAATCTTCCTCGCGCAAAAAAAACTGGAGACTGGAAGCCGGAGACTGGAGACTAAAAAAGCCTGCGCGATTTGAAAACTTTGCTATTATCCTTTTCCCTGACGGAAGCATTTCATGGGTCTTAACGGCGACCTCGACACTTTCGGTCTTGCCACCATCTTCCAGACGCTCGCGGCCAATCACCAGAGCGGCACCCTGCATGTCTACGACAACCACACCGACCGCTTCCTGGTGTTTTCCCAGGGATCTATCCGCTCCGTTTCCTCCGGCAAGCGGTATAACATCTCGCTGGGCGAAATCCTGATCGCCCGGGGCAAACTTGACGAAAACACACTTGCCCAGGCGCTGACCCTGCAGGCCGGCAGCCACGAACCGCTGGGTCGCCTGCTGGTGCAGAACGAACTCTGTCCCCAGCAGGATATCGACGACGCCCTGCGCTTCCAGATGGAGGAAGAGATTTACGACCTCTTCATCTGGCGCGGGGCTAAATTCGATTTCGACGAAAGCCGCACCGGCAACACCCTGGTCGGGCCGGAATTCCGCGTCTCCCAGGTCAGGATCAACACCTCCGGCCTGATCCTGGAAGCCATGCGGCGCATCGACGAATGGGGGCGGCTGTCGGCGGTGCTGTCCTCCTTCGAGATCATTCCCCTCATCCCTTCCCGGAGCCAGACCGAGGAATTCCTGTCCTCTCTCTCGCACGACGAGAAACGCATCGTCGCCTTCGTGGACGGGGTCAATACCCTGGAAAGCATCACCCGCAAAAGCTGCCTGGGGCGCTATGCCGTAAGCAAGCTCATGGCGCGGCTGTTCCAGTCCGGCGACGCCCGCGAATGCACTCCGGAGGAAATGCGCGAGACCGCCGAGAAGCTGTCGCTACAGGGCGAAACCGCCGCCGCCACCCCGCTCTACCGGCGGCTGGCCGAGCTGTTCCCCGACGATCCCGACATCCGCCGCACCCTCGCCTCCTCGCTGGAAGCTTTGCAGGAGAAGGACGAGGCCGCGCAGGTCTACGGCAACCTGGCGGAAATCCTCTGCGCCAGGCAGGCTTTTACCGAAGCCGCCGACTGCGGCCAGCGCGCGCTGGAACTGCTGCCTGAGGACCTCGCCCTCGCCGAACGGCAGGGCAGGCTGCTGATTCTCGCCGAGCGCCTGAAAGAAGCCGAAACTCTGTGGCTCAACCTCCTGCGCCGTTTTGCCGACAGTGGTCGCTCCCGCCGCGCGCAGGAGCTGCTGGCCGAAATCCTGCAGGATCTGCCCGCCACCGAGGACTTGCGCCGTCTGCAGGCGCGGCTGCTGCTGGAACAGGGCGACCACAAGGCGGCGGTGGCGTGTTATGAAAAACTGGCGCAGGAACAGCTCGCCGCCGGGCGCAAGGCCGACGCCATCCGCACCCTGCGCGACATCGTGCGCATCGACTCCACCCGCAAGGATCTGGAGGAGAGGCTGAAAAAACTGCAGATGACCGAGGCAGAGGTCAGGAAACATGGCAAGACTGTTAAATTTGCCATTGCTCTCGCCGCCTGCGTGGCGCTGGCGCTGATTCTGGCTACCGCAAGCGCGGTTATCGGCAGGCAGAAAATCAAAAATGCTCTGGGCGAAGCCGGTGTGCTGGAGCGTGCCGCCGACACCTCTTCCGATGCAGGCGGAAAGTTGCGCAATCTGGAAGCCGCCGCCGCGCTGCTGCAGGAGGCGGAGCCGGTGATGCCGCTGCTGCTGGGAGAACTGGAAGACTCGCGCTTCAAGGAGGAAAAGCGTCTGCTGCTGCTGCTGAAAGAAAGCCGGGAGCAATGGGAAAAGCTTTTGCGTAACCAGCAGGCAGTGCTCGCCAACTGGGAGTTGCTGAAAGAAAAAAATAGCGAGGAAACCGCCTTGGCCTTGCAGTCATTGCAACAACTCGCCGCGTCTGAAAGCAAAACCGAATTCACCGAAAAAGCCGGGGTTCTGCTGGCTGAATGGAATTCCGTGCGCAACGTCCGGCGCGGCGCGGTGTCTGAACTGCTGGCAAAAATCGGCAACCGCAGCCTGGAACCGGAACAGCGTTTCGCCGCCTACGAAACCCTGGCAGCCAAATTCCCCGATGCCCTTTCCCGCCGCGCGCCCGAAGGCTCCCTGGGTCTGACCCTGCCCGTCATGCTGGAAGTAGTCAGTTCCACCGGTAGCCAGTTGCCTGCCCGCGTCCGGAGCGAAGGCCGGGAACAGAACACTCCCGGCCTGGTGGAAATGCCGCTGGATCCGGAAATTCCGGTCGCGCTGCACTATCGCGGCTTCGGCGACAAAAACGCGCTGACTGTCTTGTCGCCGGAGGAACGACTGAAATCGAATCTGAAAATCGTCCTCGCACGCGCGGTGCGCTGGCGCTTCCAGACGCGCGGCGCTGTCGAATGCAGGCCGCTGATTGCTCCTGACCGGAAATCAGCCATTGTCGGCACCCGCGCAGGCGAAATTTTCAGTATCGAAATCGCCACCGGCATCGCCACGAAAATCGCGGATCAGCCAGCCGAAATTTTCACGTTGCCGCCTTTCACCTCTAAAGACAGAATTTACGTCCCCAGCCAGAAGGGCGGCTGTTTCGCCTTTTCCGCCGATAAATCTTCTCTTTGGCAGCAACCAGGCGGCATTGCCGGAACCGGCGCCGACACCCTGTTCGCCTCTGCCACCGGTTTGCAGACGCCTGATGCCAACGGCGATATTCTGCTGTTCTGCTCCCGCTCCAGCCCGCCGATTTTTGCTTTGGGAACGCTTTCCGGTGCTCTCCTGTGGCCGAAAAGTGAGCTTTCGCGAGAGATTCTGGCAGAGAAAATCGGCGTCCCGGTCACTCCGGCGCTGCATGTGGTATCCTCCAACCAGATAATTACGTTATCCTCCGACGGGAAAATCCACCTGCTGCTGCCAGACGGCACCTATGTCGGGGGCAAGGCGCTGACGGAGGGGAATATCGAAGGTAAACCATTATTCTATTTCGACTTACAGGGAAAACTGAAACTCCTGATGGGCGAGGAAGGTAAAGGTATCAGCCAATTTGAAATCGATCCCGCCAACCCACTGGAAGGCAAAAAACAGTGGCTGTGCGCCGATTACCGGGAAGAAGCCTTGCGTTCGCCTTTTCTGGTGACGAAAGACGGCATTTTCGCCGGTTTTTCCTCTGGCCGGGTCGCCCGGATCAGCTCTGAGGGCACTGTATCGATACAGTGGAGCGCCCAGGGGTTACCAGGCAGCGTTTCGTCGCTTGCGGCGATACCGGGACAAACGCCGCAAACGGGGAAACTGCTAGTCGGTTGTCTAGGCAGCGGCAAGGCAGGAAATGTACTGTTGGCGTTGAATTTTACCGATAAAGGTATAGACAGCAATATTTCCTGGAGCCTGGAACTGGGGCAGAACACCTCGCCGCTGTCGGAAATCGCGTTGGCGGAGAATGGCGTTACTTCTATTCTGATCGCCAGCGGTCGGACTGTTTATTGCCTGGAAGACGACAACTGATGGACGTGAATTTTATTCTAGTCAGCATCATCGCCCTGGCCGGAACCACGGTGATGGCGATTCTCTGGATGGCGTACCTGATCAAGATCGTGATGAACGACGAGGAACTGCGGGAGAGGATCCGCCGCATCCATCGCCACCGCGAGGAACAGTTGCGCGCGCAGGAAGACCGCATCCGCAAACGCAACGCCCAGATGGGCGAAGTCGACGACATGCTGCGCGAACCGGACTCCGCCTCGATGGAAGCGTAGACTATCCTCTGCGCTCACCTGTACCTCCACACCCTCTAACAAGTTGCAATAACAGGCTTACCATGTTCGGCACCAAAACAGTTCTCCTAAATCGCTGGAAAATCATAAGCATCCTTGCTCTTGCCGGAACTGGGATTGCAGTTCGTTTTTTCTATATCTGGAAAATTTCTCCCTTACTTGCGCCTGGAGGGTATGCGGTACATCCAGGAACAGACATGGGACGTTATTTGGCTGAGGTAACCGCTGTTATCAGGCATGGCTGGCCGGGAAGCAATGCCTCGATGAATCCGTTATATCCGGTAGCGGTTCTGAGTTCCCTGCTATATATAACCGGGGAATCCCTGGCGGCAGCCCTCGCCATTCAAAGCCTGCTGGGCATTCTTTCGGCATTTTTGCTTTATGGCATAGCAGTAAGATACGTTAAGGCCGCAATCGCCTTTGCCGCAGCATTCCTGATGGTGGTTTACGTGGATTTTGTTTTATATGACAGCCTTCCGCTGTCGGAGGCGGCTGTAACTTTCCTGCTGCTTGGCAGCATCCTTTCATATCTACGGTTTCGTGAGCAGCCTGCAGCATCAAAAGCTTTTTTCTTTGGCTTGCTCTGGGGGCTTGCTATTGCAACCCGCCCCAATGCCTTGATCCTGGGGCCATTGCTGTTCTTGGGCGATCTGGTCGAGAAAGGACGAGCGGAAATCGGCGAAAGGTTTGCCTTGTTGAAATGGGCGGTTCTGCCTGCCCTGGCGTTGACAGTTCTGTTTTCTTTCCGAGCACACGAAATCACCGGCGAGTGGCTGTTTTTTCGGAGCGGCGGGGGCGAAGCCGTGCTGATGGGAAACTATCAGGGTGCCAGTGGCCGCGATCCGAATATTAACCATGCCGCCGCGGAAGAACTTTCCCGCCGACTGGGAGGAAGCTCTTCGGCCACGGAAAGGGATCGGGAAGCAATTAAAATGGCGGCGGAGTTCTGGTGGCACAATCCTGGCGAGGCATTATGCCTGACCGCGAAAAAGGCGGAGTTGTTTCTGCGTCCGGAGTTCATAACCAACAATGTTTCGTGGAAATTCCTGCAACAGTATAGCGGCTTGGATTATTGGCCGCTACCTACCGCCGCATGGGTTTGGCCTTTCGCCTGGCTGGGGCTAGTTTTATCGTGGCGTGACAGGAAAAAATGGGGCATTCCCCTCATGTTTTGCTGTGTCTACTCAATAGCGGTGATACTAATGAATGTCTATGGCCGCTTTCGCCTGCCGGTGATTCCGTTCATGTTGTTATGGAGCGCGCTGGGAGCGGAATGGCTATTGCGAAGATTGCGCAAGCCTGACCTGAAGTCGGCGTCAGGAGCGGCGTTTGTAATACTGGGCTTAATGACAACGCACTTCTCCATTATCGCGAACACAGGCAGTCGAATTCTGGAGCCGATGGGAACGGTAACATACGCGGAAAATTCCAGGCAGGTCGCCGACGGACAATTGCACTGGGACGCATATAAACCCTATCATGTGGCTTTGCGTAATCCGGAAGCCTGGGCGGAGAAAACGATTATGCTTCCACCGGAGCTTCTGGGAAAAACCTCGCTGAATGCCCGCCTTGTGATGAGAATAGCCGGGTCGGGAGAACTGGTTATCGCCATAAATGGCACGAAAAAAACAGTCTGCTTCCCGGCAGGAACTCGCCCCGAACTGGTGGAAATCAGTTTGCCGCCGGGAAGTCTGCGCGAAGAAAACAAGTTTCGTTTCTCGGTGCGGAAAAAAAACTGGTGCGCCTTCGCGGTAGACGAAGACGGAGGACGGGGAAGATCAGCCTTCTCTCCGGACGGACAAAAAGTTATAAGGGAACATCTGGACGATGCCACTTGCCTGCGCTACAGGCGCGCTCATCTGCCGGAAGGAGAGCTGCAAGTAGCGTTGCTATTTCCGGGAACAGGTGAAAATGTCAAACCCTGATCTAAACTTCTGGCCGCGCGCAATCCTGCATGTCGACATGGACGCGTTCTACGCTTCGGTCGAACAGCTCGACTGTCCCGAACTGCGCGGCAAGCCGGTTATTGTCGGCGGCCCAAAAGAGCGGGGCGTCGTCAGCGCCGCCTCTTACGAAGCGCGCGCCTTCGGCGTCCATAGCGCCATGCCGATCGGCAAGGCCAGACGCCTGTGCCCCAACGGCATCTTTCTCCCTGTCAGAATGAAGCGCTACATGGAAATAAGTTCCGTCATCCACGAGCTTTTTTACAGTTTCACTCCGGTAGTCCAGCCGATCAGTTGCGACGAGGCGTTTCTGGACGTGACCGGCAGCCAGCGCCTGTTCGGATCGCCGCCGGGAATCGCGGCCAAAATCAAGACCAGCATCAGGGAACAGACCGGGCTGACCGCCTCGGTAGGAGTCGCCGCCAGCCGCTTCGTGGCGAAGATCGCTTCCGAACTGGAAAAACCGGACGGGCTGACAGTGATTGCGGCAGAGGATACTCTCGAGCGCCTCGCGCCGCTGGCGGTGGGGAGAATCTGGGGAGTGGGCGCGGTGCTGGAAAAAAATCTGCACAAGCTCGGGATCGAGACCATCGGGCAGTTGCGGGGCTGGCCACGGGAGACGCTGCTGGCCAAATTCGGTTCCGCCGGGGAATCGCTGTACGACCTTTCGCGCGGGATCGACCTCTCGGAAGTGCACGACCGCGACCCGGAAAAAAGCGTCAGCAACGAAACTACTTTTGCCGTGGACGTGATGTCGCTGGGGGAACTGGAAAACACGCTGCTGGCGTTGTCGGACAAGGTGGCTGCGCGGCTGCGGAAAAACGATCTGCGCGGAAAAACGGTGCAGATGAAACTGCGCTACAGCGATTTTTCCACCGTGACCCGCCGCCTCACCCTGCCCCACGCCACCTGCACGGGCACGGAAATATTCACCTCCGCGCGGGAGCTGCTGCGCACTCGCACTGAAGCAGGCGTGCGGCCAGTTCGACTGATCGGGGTGGGGGTGTCGGGATTTTGCGAGGAGGCGGAACGGCAGTCGTCGCTGTTCGGGTCGCTGGAAACCGGCGACAGCGAAAAAGCGGAGACTTTCGAGCGCGCGGTCGACCAGATCAGGAAAAAACTCGGCTCCGACGCCATCGGCCGCGCCTCGCAGATGGAATGAACATTGACTGTGGTGAAAAGCTGCGGATTATGTTAAACTTGGTATTGTTTTCGGCAAAATACGGGAGCGTATTTTTATATCAGGAAACACGCATGTGGTTTATTCATCTATCGGAAGCGGGAACGGGCGGCGCGGCGGCTGACGTGTGGGTGCCGGGGCTGCTGCTGCTGGGGCTGGCGGTCGGTTTGCTGGCAGGGCTGTTCGGCGCGGGCGGCGGGTTTCTGTTGACGCCCTTCCTTAATATTTTTTTCGGCATCGGCTATCCCCTCGCCGTCGGCAGCAGCCTGGCGCAGATTTTCGTCACCGGCTCGCTCTCGGCCTGGAAACACTGCAAACGCAAATCCGCCGACCTGCGCCTGGGACTGATCCTGGGACTGAGCGCCATCTGCGGCACCAGGCTGGGCAAGGCGATACTCGACCGGCTCGCGTCAAAGGAAACGATCACGCTTAACGGGCGGGAGCTGCCGCTGGTCGACCTGGCGCTGGCGGGCTGTTTCCTGGTGCTGATGACCGCGGTGGCGACGGTGATTCTCCGCGAGAAAAGCGGCGCGCCTGACCCCGGCGAAAACCGGCTGGCGCGGAAACTGCAAGCCTTTCGCCTGCCGCCGATGCTGGCTTTTCCCCACAGCAACATCGCGCAGATGAGTTTCTGGCTCCCGCCGCTGATCGGGTTCGCGGTGGGGGTGCTGACCGGACTGCTCGGCATCGGCGGCGGCTTCGTCAACTTCCCGCTGCTGGTGTACGTGCTGGGCATACCGACCCATGTGGCAGTGGGCACCAGCGCGCTGCAGATCGTCTTCGCCGCCGGTTACGGGGGACTGGCCAACTATTTCGACGGCAATGTTTCCCTGACGCTGGTGGGGATTCTGCTGGCCGGTTCGGTGATCGGCACGCAAGTGGGAGTGCAGCTGGCGCACAAGCTGCACGGAGCGAAATTGCGCAAATACTTCGCCGCCGTCATCATCCTCGGCATCATCGTCATCGTCGCCGACGCGGTGCGGAAGATATGGTTGTAAGTCACAGCTTGCCGTAATAGATAACAAAATCCAGTTCGCCACCCAGCACCGTCGCCCATTTGCCGCCGCCGTCCTCGGACTGGCGGTGAAAGCTTTCCTCGGTCAGTACCAAATCGCAGCGATAGCGTCCGGTCGGCAACCGAGCTTCGCCGACCGCCGGGCGCGAACTCTGCCAGCCCTTCTGGTTCTCCGCCCACAATTCGACCGCTCCCGGCGGGTCGAGCATTTCCGGGTCGTAGGCGTATTCCTCGCGCCTGACCAGTTCCGTGCGGGCGATGGTGTCGCGGTTGCCCCACAAGCCGTTTAAAGCACGGTTCCATAAAACATGCAGGCTGCTGTTGAGATAAAAGGTTTTGAGAGTGTTGCCGCGGCTGTCGGTCACGAAATAATCGAACAGAAGGTACGATTCCACCCGCGACTTGTCCTCTGCCTTGCGATAGTCCCAGTCGTCGAAGTTGGTGCCGCTGCCCGGCAGCCGCCAGCGACCGACAAAACCAAGGCGCCGGTGCGCCTGGAAGTCACGGGCGTAGTCTCCGCGCAGTTTCATCTGGTAGGCGAAATTAGGCTTCAGCCCTTTTGCCCTGAGAGTGCCGCAGAAAGTTTTGCCTACCTGCCTATAGGTAACGGTGACGGCGGCGTGGTCGTAGCTGAATTTTTCTCTGAAAGCGGCGGAATAGGGCGCGCCGGTGATATCGCGCCAGCGCTGCTCCTCCACCGCCGCGTCCTTGGTGGAAGCGAGAGGTCGCAGGTTGACTGAAACCTCTTCCGGTTCGAGCAGGTTCCTTACTTCAGCCGGGGAGATATCGTCGCCTTCGCCCTGGAGAGGCTGGTACTCGGCTATGCGATAGCCCCCGAGCGCCGCCAGCACCAGCGCCGCGAGGATGATCCGCAACCGTCGCGCCCGTTCCCAGTTGGAGCAATGGTCGCGCCCGGTCACGGTCATTCCTCTTCTTCCAGGGAAAGATGGCGGCGGAAACCGATCGCCAGATCCATAATGACGGAAGCCAGTTCCACCGCCATGCTGATCGCCTCTTCCGCAGGCATGTCGTGCTGGCGGCAGTGGGACAGGAACGCCCGCCTGAGCAGCCGCGCGAAGTCCGGCACCGCGTCGCGCCCGGCAGCCTTTTCCGTCAGCAGGAATTCCATCCAGCCAGACAAACTGCCGAAGAGGTTGGCCAGCAGCAGGTGCTGCACGCGCTCGTCGTAGCCTTGTTCGCCCAGGCGGCGGCGCAAGGCTTTTTCCATCCTTTCGTGCGCAAAATCCAGGCGGCTGTTTTCGGCAAACTGCCGGAGAATCTCGTCCAGGGCGGCATCGAGGCTGCCCGGTGTTTCTTCATTTTTCATTATTCGATTCCGATATTGGCATAGTCGCGGAATTTCGCGAAGTCTTCTTCCTTGTCGGCGTATTCATCCCGCACCGCGACGATGCGGTCGATCACCCCGGCAAACGCCTTGACCATTTGCGGGGCGAAGTGCCTGCCGTTTTCCTCGTGGATGATAGCCATTACTTTTTCGTGCGGGAACGCGGGCTTGTACACGCGCTTGCAGGACAGGGCATCGTACACGTCGGCCAGCGCCACGATCTGGCAGATCGGCGGAATGTCGCTGCCGGAAATGCCCTGCGGGTAGCCTGAGCCGTCCCATTTTTCGTGATGTCCCAACGCCACCATCCGGCTCCACTGCATGACTTCATTCTTGGCGTTGGAAAGAATGTTGGCGCCGATGACGGTATGTTTTTCCATAATCGTACGCTCGTCGGGGTCGAGTTTGCCCGGCTTGTGCAGGATGCTGTCGGGGATACCCAGTTTGCCCACGTCGTGCATGGGACTGGCATACTCGACCATATCCGCCATTTCCTCGCTCCAGCCCAGCGCTTCGGCGATAAGGGCGGAGAATTTCGCCACGCGGATGATGTGGTTGGCGGTTTCCTTGTCGCGCCATTCCGCCGCCACGCCCAGGCGCTGGAGGGTTTCCAGATGGGCTTCGCGCAGACTGGCGGTAAGCAGAGTATTGCGGATGGCGACGCCTGCCTGGCTGGCCAACGCCTGCGCGAGGCGGGTCTTGCGGGCGTCGAAAGGCACGACTCGATTCTTGTATTTGGCGTTGATCAGTTGCAGTACGCCGATGACGTTCTGCTCCCGATCCAGCATCGGCACCGCGAGGTTGGAATGGGTGGAGTAATTGTTTTTTCGATCAAAGTCGGGGCTGTACTGGAACAGGCAGCTTACGTCCACGTTCTGCACATCGGGGATGTTGACTACTTCGCGGGTGAAGGCGGCGGCTCCGGCGATGGATTTCATGTTGACCGGCAGGGAAAAGGAGGAAAAGAGGCTGTCGGCCTGTTCCTGTCCCAGCCGCTCGACAAAGGTCTGGCATTGCGCCACTTCCGCCCGCAGCACGCCGCCCTTGACCAGGTAAAGTGTACCGGCGTCGGCGGAGGTGAAGCGGCGGGCTTCGCGCAGGATCAGGGTCAGCAGTTCGCGCAGATCGCGGGTGCTGGACAGCGCGATGCCGACGTTAAGCAACTCCTCCAGCATCTTCGGCGTAATGGTTGTGTCCAATTAACCTGAGCCTTTTTTTTAGGGACTAAGGGACTGATAACACAAACCGCGCCCACATTCACAAATACCAATCTCTATTGCTAGAGTACCGATCAGAAGGCGACTGGTCAACAAAAATGGCTGGCAAATTAAAACCCGGGCAGAGGAAAAAAATCATAACATGTCTTGACAGATCGGGTTTTGCCTGTATATTGTCCAATTCCGAAGCGCGTACTTTTGCTTCATATTAATAAGGGCGATTAGCTCAGTTGGCTAGAGCACTAGCTCGACAAGCTAGGGGTCACTGGTTCAAGTCCAGTATCGCCCACCATAACACAAGGCGCTTTCAGCGCTTACGGATTCCGGCGGGAGCGCCCTCCCTTCCGGAAACGAAAATACGGCGGCAATGTCGTCGACTCGAAAAGGGCGCGAACAATCCGGCCATTACTCCCTTCCGTCCGCGGCAAGGGCTTGCCTGTTGTTTGCGCTATTTATTTGCATGAAAAGATTTTTAGTCATTATCGAAGAAAGCAAAACCGGCTTCGCGGCCTATTCGCCAGACCTGCCGGGTTGTATCGCTACCGGCGAAACCAGGGAAGAGGTCGAGACCCTGATGTACGAAGCCATGCAGTTTCATCTGGAAGGATTGAAAGAGGAAGGGTTGCCGGTTCCGGAAGGCAAGTCTTTCGCCGAATTTATGGTACTCCCGGAAACCGCCAGCGCGTAACGCGGAAAGATAAATTATGCCTATCATCACCTTGCCTGACGGCAACAAACTTGAATTCGCCGCCCCGGTTTCCATACGTGAAATCGCGGAGAAGATCGGCAAAAGACTGGCCAAGGACGCCCTCGCGGGAGAAGTCGACGGCAAACTGGTCGACCTGTCCTGCGTTGTCGCGGCTGACGCGAAAATCAGGATTATCACACCGAACCTGCCCGAAGGGTTGGAGTTGATGCGCCACTCCGCCGCGCACGTGATGGCGGAAGCGATCTGCGAGGTCTTTCCCGGCACCAAACTCGCTTACGGCCCGGCAGTCAAGGACGGCTTCTTCTACGACGTCGACTCGCCTGAGCCGATTACCGATAAAGACCTGTCGAACATCCATAAGGCGATGCAGAAAATCGTCAAGAAAAACCAGCCTTTCGAACGGCACGAACTTGGCCGCGCCGAAGCGGGCGAGAAATACCGCCACGATGAATACAAGACCGACAACATCGAGCGCGCCGGCGGCGAGGTGATATCGTTTTACCGGCAAGGCGGGTTCGAGGATCTGTGCCGCGGGCCGCACGTGCCCTCGACGGGGCGGATCGGTGCGTTCAAGGTGATGAGCCTGGCCGGCGCCTACTGGCACGGCGACGAAACCAAACAGCAGCTCACCCGCGTCTACGGCACCGCCTGGGCGACGCAGGAAGAACTGGACGCCCATCTTCATCGTCTGGAAGAAGCGAAGAAACGCGACCACCGCAAACTCGGGCGTGACCTGGGCCTGTTTGAATTTCATCCCGAAGCGCCGGGCATGGCGTTCTGGCGCAATAACGGCGTGCTGCTTTATCGGGGCGTGGAGAACTATATCCGCGACCTGTGCAACAAGCATGGCTACGAGGAATTCCGCACCCCGCAGATTCTGGTCAAGGATCTGTGGGTCACTTCCGGCCACTGGGAAAACTACGCCGACAAGATGTACATTACCGAAAAAGACGGGCGCGAGTTCGGGGTGAAACCGATGAACTGCCCCGGCAGCCTGATCCTTTACAAAGCGGGTCTGTACAGCCATAACGACCTGCCGCTGCGCTGGGCAGAGTTTGGGCATGTCCACCGCTTCGAAGGCAGCGGCGAGGTGCACGGGCTGGTGCGGGTGCGAGGCTTTACCCAGGACGACGCCCATATTTTCTGCACCCCGAAACAGTTACAGAAAGAAATCGAGCATTGCATCCAGTTCGTGTTCGAGGTCTATACCACCCTCGGCATGAAATTCGACCATATCGAGCTTTCCACCCGCCCGGAGAAATCCATCGGCACGGCGGAGATGTGGGAAGTGGCGGAAAAGGCTTTGCAGGGCGCGCTGGAAGAATTGAAAATAAACTACAAGCTCAACCCCGGCGACGGCGCGTTTTACGGGCCGAAGATCGACTTCCACCTCGCCGACGCCATCGGCCGTACCTGGCAGATGGGCACGATCCAGGTGGACTTCGCCTTGCCGGAAAGGTTCGACCTGCACTATGTCGACGAGAAATCCGAACGCCAGCGCCCGGTGATGATCCACCGCGCGGTGTCGGGTTCGCTGGAGCGTTTCATCGGCGTGCTGGTCGAGCATTACGCGGGGGATTTCCCGCTGTGGCTGGCGCCCGAGCAGGCGCGGCTCCTGACCATCACCGACAATCATATTGAATATGCGGAAAAAGTCGCTACTCTGCTGCGCGAAAAAAACCTGCGGGTCAAGGTCGACCGGCGCGGCGGCAAGATCGGCGCGAAAATCCGCGACGGCGAACTGCAGAAGATTCCGTATCTGGCGATTATCGGCGACAAGGAAGTAGAGGATGGCCTGGTCTCGGTGCGGCGGCGCTTGGCAGGCGACCTTGGCCAGATGACGGCGGAGGATTTCGCGAAACGTTTGGCGGAGGAAGTGGCGACAAAGGCTCTTCCGCCGGAATGAGGATTCACGGCTTTTGACAGGAGGACATGCGATTAGCTCGAAGAAAAAACAGATGAGCATGAACGAGGAGATAGATGCTCCCGAGGTTCGTCTGATCGACGAGGACAATCAGCAGCTAGGCATCGTCAAGCTTCAGGAGGCGCTGGCGCGCGCGAAAGAGGCGGAGCTGGATCTGGTTGAGATCAGCCCCTCCGCCACTCCGCCGGTCTGCCGCATCATGGACTTCGGCAAGTTCAAGTACCAGGCGCAGAAAAAAGAGCACGATCAGAAACGCAAGCATCACGGCGTGGAGATGAAACAGATCCGGATCAAAACCTTCCGGATCGACATGCACGACGTCGGGATCAAGCTCAAGCAGGCAAAGAAATTCCTGGAAGCGGGGCACCGGCTGCTGTTTACGATGATGTTCCGCGCGCGCGAGCATAACCACTCCGACATAGGCGCGGAACTGCTGGTCAAGGAATTCGCCAACCCCCTGGCCTATATCGCCAAGCTGGACAGCCAGCCTCGGAAAGAAGGCAAGAAGATGACGATGTCCCTTTCCCCGCTGCCCAACTTCAAGCAGATCGCGGCGCAGTTGCGGAAAGAAGAGGAAAAAACGGCCAAGTTGGGTTCCAGGCAGATCGAAGATGATGAGGATGATATTGAAGATATCGAGGACATCGATGATACCGACGATAGCGATGACATTGATGACGACACCGGGGACGACAGCGAAGAACAGGACGAAGAACAGAAAGCGGAAGATTGAGTAGTTAGGGAGCAGTGATATTTTTTGTCCGCTTTCGAGCGGAAGCAGGAAGAAAGGAAATAGCAATGCCTAAACAGAAACCATGCAAAGGACTCAGGAAGCGCGTGCGTGTCACCAAGACCGGCAAGGTGGTGAGCGTCTCCTGCGGCAGCGGCCACCGCAAGGTCGTGAAGGGAGCCAAGAAAAACCGCAAGCTGACGCGCATACGGGTGATTTCGCCCATCGCCGCCAAGCAGATCAAGAGACTGCTGGGATACAAATAAGGTTCAGCCTTGCGGGGCGGTTTTGCCTCGCCGACAGGAGGTGGCATGGTGCCACTGCCTTCTTTCGCCAACGATTGCCAGGCGCGATTTTTCCTCGCTCCCTTCGTTAGCGGTTTTTTTAAGTTCAAATTCGCATTAGAGGAGTAAAATTATGGCACGCAGCACAATCGGTCCTGCCCGGCATGCCAGGAAAAAGAAACTTCTGAAAAGAGCCAAGGGGTTCCGCGGCGGACGCAGCAAGCTGTCCCGGGTCGCCAAGCACGTGGTGCTGTACGCCGAACGCCACGCCACCAACGACCGCCGCAAGCGCAAGGGCGATTACCGCCGCCTGTGGATCACCCGCATCAGCGCCGCCGTGCGGATGCACGAGATGTCCTACAGCCAGTTCATAAACGCCCTGAAGAAAGCCTCCATCGAACTCGACCGCAAGTCGCTGTCGGAGCTGGCCATCAACAATCCCGAAGCTTTTGCCGAGATTGTCAACCAGGCCAAGGCGGCACTGAACGCGGCGTAGTTTCCCGGCAATCAAACTGCGATAAACGACCCGTTTTCAGGAAAGCTTGGGAACGGGTCTGCTTATTTTTCATGGAAGAACACAAGTGAGTATAACTCCTCGCAAACAGGGGTAATAACATGTAAGGGACTAGGGGACTAAGGCTCTGGTCGAAGATTTCCCTACTTGCTGTATTTTTTCGCAATAGGGAGTTATCGGCGTAACGCCTGCAAACTTTTTTTCTTAGTCCCTTAGAGCCTTAGTCCCTAATCCGCTTGTCCCTGTATTATGGGACACTGTACCAAGCCTTATTGGAGGCAACCATGAGTCTGTTAGACGATTTCGTCGCCGCGCTGGAACAGGGCAAGGAAGCCATTTCCGCCGCCGCCACTTCCGACGCGCTGGAGAAAGTGCGAGTGGAATACCTCGGGCGCTCCGGCAAACTGCGCGACCTGATGGCGCGGATCAAGGAAGTGGCTAAAGAAGAGAAGGGCGCAGTCGGCCAGAAGATGAACGAGGTGAAAGACGCGCTGACCGGCCTGCTGGAAAACCGCACCGGCGAACTGGCGTCGTCGGCTCCCTCCGGTCCGCTGCCCGACCCGACGCTGCCGGGCATAACCCAGCGCCGGGGCACCCGCCATCCCCTGACCCAGACTGTCGATCGTATCGCCGCGATTTTCGAGCGGCTGGGATTTTCCATCGCCGACGGCCCGGAGGTGGAGGACGAGTTCCACAACTTCGACGCGCTCAATATCCCGGAAAACCATCCGGCGCGCGACAGCTTCGACACCTTCTTTCTCTCTAACGATAAAATTCTGCGCAGCCAGACTTCGACCGTGCAGATCCGGGTGATGGAAAAAATCGCGCCCCCCGTGCGAATCATCGCCCCCGGCCGGGTCTACCGCCCCGACACCGTCGACGCCACCCACTTCTACGGCTTTTCGCAACTGGAAGGTCTGGCCGTGGGCGAGGACATCACCTTCGCCGACCTCAAGGGGACGCTCGGGGTTTTCGCGCGCGAGATGTTCGGCAAAGACACTGCCACGCGTTTCCGCCCGCACTTTTTCCCCTTCACCGAACCATCGGCGGAAATGGACGTGAGCTGCATTTTCTGCCAGGGACAGGGCTGCAAGGTCTGCAAGCGTAGCGGCTGGATCGAAATCCTCGGCTGCGGCATGGTCGACCCGAACGTGTTTCTGGCAGTCAATAAAAAACGCGGGACAGACGACTACGACCCGGAAAAATATTCCGGTTTCGCTTTCGGCCTCGGCATCGAGCGCATCGCCATGCTGACGCTGGGCGTGGACGATATCCGCCGCTTTTTCGAAAACGACCTGCGCTTTTTGCGGCAATTTTAAATCGAGGGACTGAGGGACTAGGGGACTAAGATTCGCGCTTTCCCGAATCGTCATTCCTGCGCAGGCAGGAATCCAGGAGGTGTTGCGTACGGCTTCTCCACTGGGTTCCTGCCTGCGCAGGAATGACGAACCAAAGTTTTTTTTGCGGAATCTCGACCGGCTGAATTTACCGAGAAACAAAATCTTAGTTCCCTAGTCCCTTAGTCCCCTAGTCCCTACTCAACGAGGATCCGACATGAACCTTTCCTACAACTGGCTGCGCGAACTGGTGGAGTTCAATCACTCGCCAAAGGAACTGGCCGAAGTGCTGACCTTTGCCGGGCTGGAGGTGGAGGAGATCGAACAACTCGACGGCGACTCGCGCCTCGTCACCGAAGTCACCACCAACCGTCCCGACTGGCTGGGGCATTGCGGCGTGGCGCACGAAATCGCGGCGCTGACCGGCAAGGAATTTTCCGCGCCCGCGCCGGAACTGGCCGAAACCGGTGAGGACGTGAACGCCCTCACCTCGGTCGAGAATTCCGCGACCGACCTCTGCCCGCGCTACACCGCGCGCGTGATCAGGAACGTCACTGTCAAGGAAAGCCCGGACTGGCTTAAACTTCGCCTGCTGGCAGTCGGCTTGCGGCCGATCAATAATGTCGTGGACGTGACCAACCTCGTACTGATGGAAATGAACCAGCCGCTGCACGCGTTCGACCTGAACAAGCTGGCGGAAAAAAGAATCGTCGTCCGCCGCGCGAACAAGGGCGAGACCCTGACCGCTATCGACGGCACGGTGTGCAAGCTGGACGGGGAGATGCTGGTCATCGCCGACGGGAAGAAACCGGTCGCCATCGCCGGCGTGATGGGCGGGTCGGAGACGGAAGTTTCCAACTCCACCACCGACATACTGCTGGAGTCGGCTTATTTCGATCCGGCCAACACGCGGCGCACCAGCCGCGCGCTCAAACTCGCCAGCGACAGCTCCTACCGCTTCGAACGCGGCATCGATCCCGGCAACGTCGAGCGCGCCAGCGCCCGCGCGGCGCAACTGATGTGCGAACTTGGCGGCGGCGAACTGGCAAAGGGAATTATCGACACCAATCCCGGTTTCGGCGCGCCGTGGGAAGTGGACATGCGTTTCTCGCAGTGCGAAAAGATTCTCGGCTTCCGCATTGAGCCGGTGGCGATTGCCGCGATTTTCCGCGGACTGGGGATGGAAGTCATTATCAAAGACGCGGCGCGCATCTGCGTCAAGGTGCCGTCGTTCCGGCAGGACGTCACCCGCGAAGCCGACCTGATCGAGGAGGTGATCCGCGTGGCCGGGTTCCACCACGTGCCGGAGAAAATTACCTTGCCGCTGATGTCGGCGCACGATTCGGCGGCGGTGTCGGGCGCGCGCCGGATTTCGGCGATTCTGGTAGGGCTGGGTTACAGCGAATGCAAGACCGATTCCTTCGTGCCGGAGAAATGGATCTCGTCTTTCCTGCCGGAAAACGCGACGCGCGCGGTGCGGGTGCATAACCCCGTCAATGCCGAACGCCCGCTGCTGCGCACGGAACTGGCGCCCTCGCTGCTGGACGCCAGGCGCGTGAACCGCGCGGAAGACGAGGCATGTTTCTTCGAACTGAACCATGTCTATCTCGCCGACGCGGAGCCGACGCGGCTGGCGCTGCTTGATGACCGGGGCATGGAATATCTGCGCGGCGCGCTGGACGCAATCCTGGACGCTCTGGGCGTGCGCGAAACGGTCTCGGTAAAAGTCAAGGGTGACAACCCGGCTTTCGTTACGCGCGGCAGCGCTGAACTGTTTCTGGGAGACAGGAAAATCGGCGTAATGGGCGTCGTCTCCGCCGCTCAGAAAAAACTGCACGATCTCGACCGCGACACCGCCATCATGGAACTCGATTTCGACCTGCTCGCCCTCGCCCCGCGTAGCGGCAAACGTTACGTATCCCTGCCCCGCTTTCCCGGCGTGCGGCGCGACATCGCGCTGGTGGTGCCGGAGGAAGTCACCTGGCAGCGGCTGGAAAACGCGATCCGGGAAAAAAGCGATCTGCTGGAATCGGTTGAATATCAAAGCACGTTCAGAGGCAAGGGACTGGACGCCGGCACCAAGTCGGTCGCTTTCAGCCTGCTGTACCGCGCCGAGGGGCGTTCGCTCACCGACGAGGAAGCCAACTCTTTGCGCGACGCGATGGTGGCGCACCTGACCACAGTAATTGAAAATTCCCGGCAACGGGTATAAATTCGAGTTTTGCACTTTTCCGGAAACCATTGCATGCCAAAAGCCAAGTTCCCTCTCCCCCGGTTGGGGGAGAGGGTTAGGGTGAGGGGGTTCTTTATTCCGTTGTTTTGCAGACTTTCGGGAGAAAAAATGTTACCCCTCACCCCGACCCTCTCCCCTTATAAGGGGAGAGGGGGATATTTTGCGTGAGTCTGACACTTATTCGCACTTGGCGAGAATCGAACATATGCTGTAAGTTTTGCATATGCGAAAGAAAAAACGTGAAACCCGAAATTAGGAACCCACGAATATATGTCTGAAAAAATCACGGGCGTTTACAAGGGTCAGAAAAAAGGCGGCGGCTTGCTGCTCGATCCGGTTCGCTCTTTCCGGCTGGCCTATCCTTGCGCGGTAGTGCCCAAAAAACTGGCGGCGGATTATTCCCTCAACGACGGCGCGACCATCTGCGGAGACGTCGCGACGGAAAAGGGCGGGCAGATATTGCAGACAGTCGACACTATCTGCGGCCTCGCCCCGGCAGCCTTTGCCGCGCGGAAGAAATTCGCCGACCTGATTGCCATCAGCCCCTACGAACGGTTCCGCTTCTGCGACAGCGGCGACACGGATCTGCGCATCGTCGACCTGGTCGCCCCCATCGGCAAGGGTACGCGCGGGCTGATCGTCTCCCCGCCCAAGGCAGGCAAGACCGTGCTGCTGGAAAAACTGGCCAAGGCGGTGCGCAAACTCAATCCCGAAACGCGGCTGCTGATCCTGCTGATCGACGAGCGACCGGAGGAGGTGACGAATTTCCGCCGCTCCGTGGATGCGGAAGTGCTGGCCAGTTCCAGCGACCAGACCGTGGAGGAACACGTGCAACTGGCGGAAGTCACCCTCGCCCACATCCGCGCGGAACTGGAATGCGGCCACGACGTGATGGTGCTCGTAGACAGCCTCACCCGGATGGGGCGCGCCTTCAACCTGGGCGGATCGTCCAACGGCCCCACCATGTCGGGCGGAGTCGGGGTCGGCGCGCTGGAAATTCCGCGCCGCTTTTTCGGACTGGCGCGTAAAATTGAAAATGGCGGTTCGGTAACGATCATCGCCACCGCCCTGGTCGACACCGGTTCGCGGATGGATCAATTGATCTTCGAGGAATTCAAGGGCACCGGCAATTCCGAAATCATCCTGAACCGCTCCCTGGCCGAGTCGCGGATTTTCCCCGCCATCGACCTGCCCCAGAGCGGCACCCGAAAGGAAGACCGGCTGTATGACGAACAGGACATGATCCGCCTGTCCAAACTCCGGCGGATTCTGGCGGAACGGAAACCCGCCGAGGCAATGCAGTCGCTGTTGCAACTGATGGAAAAACACCCCACTAACGAAGCCTTCCTGGCCAGCATCCCGGTGTGATTTTCCGAACAGATCAATCGCTGCTGAACAGGCTGGTATCTTCTCGCGCAAAACAGACTCCGCACCATGATTTACGCCACTTTTTCAATTTACAAGTCCTTAAAAGATAATCACTTATCCTCAATGACAAGATTTTTTGTAAAAAGTGCTTGACTTTTCTCTGTCCAAGCCCCAAATAGTAGTTTAAAATTGGGGTTTTCATGCGGGAGAACCAATGCCTGGAAAAATGATAGTGCTGGAAGGGCCGGACGGCTGCGGCAAAGGCACCATGCTGGCTGCGATCAAGGAGCGGCTGAAGGAAAAAAAAATCGAGGCGGTTTATCCCGTCGACCCCGGCGGCACCGAGATCGGCCGGCAGATTCGCGCCATCCTGCTTGATCCGGCCAATAAAAAAATGTCGCGCATGACCGAGCTGCTGCTGTACGTGGCCAGCCGCGCGCAACTGGTGGAAGAGGTGATCCGCCCCGCCCTCGCTGCGGACAAGCTGGTGATCTGCGACCGCTTCTTCGTCTCCACCCTCGTCTACCAGGGCGCGGAGGACTGGATTCCGGAACGCAAGCTGGAGGAAATCACCCTGCTGGGGCTGGACCTGATAAATCCCGACCACATGATCCTGCTCGACGTCCCCGCCGAGATCGGACTGCACCGGGTAGGCAAGGACATGGATCGGATGGAACAGAAGGGCCTCTCTTTCCACCGCGCCGTCAGCCAGCGCTACCTGAACTGGGCGCAAAACCTGCGCAAAGCCACCCCCGGTCGCATCACCATCGTCGACGCCACCCAGCCGGTGGAGGACGTGCGCACGCAGGTGCTGTCAATCGTCGATGAGTTGGTGGGGATTTAGCGCAAAGTTTTCCGCGCCCAGTTTTTTCTGGCAACGTGCTGCTGTTGTGAATCTGGTCGGATCAGGTATAATAAAACATGGGGAAAGTATAAATGCGGCAGATATATATCGAGACCACAATCCCGAGCTTCCTTACGGCATGGCCCAGCCGGGACATTGTTCTGGCCGGAAAACAGGAATCGACCAGGGACTGGTGGCGGCGATATTCTTCGCGCTTGGAATTGTATACCAGCGAATTATGTCTGGACGAAGCGTCCATGGGTGATCCGGAAGCTGCGCGGAAGCGCTTGGATATTCTCAAAAATCTGACTTTATTGGAATATTCGGAAGCGATCGAAACGGTTGCGCTTGACCTTGTGGCAAGCGGTTTGGTTCCTGAAAAGTGTGCGGCCGATGCCTTGCATGTTGCGTACGCCACAGTTCACGGCATGGACATTTTGCTGACTTGGAACTGTACGCATTTGGCTAACGCCTTTGTCATGCGGGAAATGGCAAAGAAGATTCGAGAACTTGGATATGAGGCTCCGGTAATATGTACGCCGGAAGAAATGCTGGGAGATGAAGATGCCTAGAGACCCGATAGTCGCGGAAGTCCGCCATGCCCGCGAGGAGTTTTCAGCCCGATTTAATCATGACATCCACGCCATTGGCGCTCACATCCGCGAGCGCGAAATGAAACTGCGCCAGGAAGGATACCGGATTGTATCGCTGGAAAAGACGCGCAAGACCGGTTGATAATTTTGCGTAACTGATTGTCTGCGCCACCCGCGAAAAATTTTCGGGAGCAGAAAATATTCACGACGCGAGGCTTGTCTCCCTGCTTTTTCTCCTTATGGCGCGGGTATTATTTCCACAATCGCCAGCCGCACCTATGCCTTTGCCCAAATCCGCAAATTCGCATCCTTGCTGGAAAAAGCAAACCAGGACAGAAGCGGGTAACACGTGATTGCCGCACCTGCCTTGACACTTGTCTCGTTTGTTGTACAATAAAGTGACAGGCGGCGTAAATGCCTGTCGCAGGAGATACAGCCATGAAGACCATGCAACTGTCCGAAGCCAGGAACCTCTTCGCGAAACTGCCGGAGGAGCTGGCCGCCAGCCAGGAAACCCTGACCGTCACCCGGCGCGGCAAGCCGGTGCTGGCGGTGCTTCCGTTTGACGCCTACCAGGCGCTGGTGGAAACTCTGGAAATCGTCGGCGACGAGCAGGCGGCCAAGGCTCTGGCCGAAGGCATCAGGCAGGCCGAGTCCGGGGAGGTAGTGGAATGGGAAAGCGCGAAAAAACGCCTCGCCCTGTAAGGTGGAAAATCCTCGTCACGAAAAACGCGCTGGAAATGATCGCCGGAATCTCCGATACGCGCGAACAGCAGGCAGTCGCCAAGGTGATCGACGGGCTGGCGACCGACCCCGAGGCGCAGGGCAAACCCCTGGTCGGAAGCCTCGCCGGTTACCGCAGCATCTGCGCGGCGGGGCAACGTTACCGGATCGTATTCAAGCCCGAACGGGACAAGGTTGTCGTCTATGTAGTCGCCGCCGGTCTCCGCAGGGAAAGCGACCCGCGCGACATCTACGAACTCGCCCGCAAACTCGTGCGTGTGTTCAAAAAGAAAAAGTAAAGATATCGGGGCAACCCATGTTCTCAAAAATCGTCGGCCAGGAAGAAGCGGTGCGGGAATTGCGCGAGGAGCGGGAGCGTAACCGCCTGTCGCACGCCTACCTGTTTGAAGGCGTGGAGGGCACCGGGCGGCTGACCCTGGCGCGGGCGTTTGCTTCAGTCATTCTCGGCAGCGACTGTCTGGCGCATCCCGATTATCTGGAACTGCCGCGCGATGTGCAATTGCTCAAAATCCGCCGTTTCGTCACGCGCGAAGGCAGCGATACCGAAAAAATCGAACACGCGCCGGTGCTGGATTTCCTGCATCTGAAACCGGCAAAAGCCGCCCGCCGGGTCGCGGTCATTCCCGACGCCGAACGCATGAACGAAGCGGCGGCCAACACTTTTCTGAAAACGCTGGAGGAACCGCCGGGCGACGCGCTGCTGCTGCTGACCTGTTCCGCGCGCGACCGGCTGCTAGGCACTATCGTCAGCCGCTGCCGCCGGGTACGGGTGCGGCCTCTGGGACAGGAACAGATACTGTCGGCGCTCGCCGCCAGGAATCTGCCGGAAGAAACCGACCTTAAAACCATTTCGACAATCTGCGAAGGTTCGCTGGGGCTGGCGCTGAAACTGGCGTCCGGCGAAGCGGTGGAGGAATGGCACTGGGTCAACGGATCACTGGGCGACCTTACGCCGGAGGGCGCGGTGAAACTGGCTGACGGCATGTTGAAACGCGTCGCCGCGGCCGGAGGCGACAGCCAGGAAAAGCGGCAGGCCGCGGTCAGGCTGCTGGATCTGACGGCTCTGGCCTTGCGGCGGAAACTGCGCCAGGGCTATTCTCCCCGCGCGGCGGCGGCGGCGCTGCAGGCGCTGTGGGACGCGGGCGAACAGATCGCGGCCAATGTGCGGCTGGAGCTGGCGCTGCATTCCGCCGCGCTGGAAATCACCGCCGCCCTGCGCATCGGCTGAGGTGCGGGTTGTCGGGTTGACAGGGTGTTGATTCGGGATGCCGTCAAGATATTGCAGACCTTCGAACGTTTGTTCGATACTCTGAATGAACCCAATTCGGACATAGGCGTCAATGAGAGTTTTTGTTTCCGGGAAAATCTGTTTGCAATGGTTTTAGTGGGTAGACGTAAACGCCTGCGCTACTCACCCGAATATATGGAGCATTCTGCAAATATTATTATAAATCTTAATACCGAGGAGATATCTTGGGAAAATTGAATACAGTTTTTGCCATGCTTTTTGTATTGCTACTGCTATTGCCTTCGTGTGCAGTCAATAGAGATTCTGTAGAAAAAAATGAAATGGATGACCTCCCAAAATCGTCATGGCTAATGAAAGGGAGGAGTAATGCAGAATCAGCTGCCAGCTATTTCTTTTATGACTATAGTCTCAATTCTTCACCGAAGATTACGTTTGAATCAGCTAGCAAATATGCTTCACTAGAAGCCGTAATAGAAGAAATAAAAAAAATGCCAGTCACTTATCATGTGAGTCCGATTTTAGGAAGTTGTCAAAATAATCCTGAAAAGGATTTTCCTATTATTATGTCTATAGATAAGAATGATTGGCTGGCGATTATAAATGCACTAGGAAAAGACGATGCTCGAATCAAATAGTCATTACCACGCAGACGTAAACAATCCCACGCTGAGCCGCGGAGAGCGCGGAGAAGAATAATCCAAAGATTTTTCCCTATGCAACCTCCTCGCCTCTGCGTGAGAGCAGAAAATCGCTACCGGGCTACTCGTGCCAACCATATTCCAGACACGCCTGGTAAACCGCGCGCAGATTTTCCAGCGGCACGCACGGCGGCAGGTTGTTGCCTTCCCGCAGACAGAACCGCCGTCCCGACTTGACTCCTGATTCGAGAATTTCCCGGGTACGTTTCGCGCAGGCGGCTGGCGTGCCGTTCTGCAGAATCGCCACTTCCGGCCCGCCGCTGATCATGACATCGTCGCCCAACTGTTTTCTCAGCCAGCCGTGGTCGACCGGGAACCCGGTGTCGAAAGCGGTGACGCCCAGTCTTTCGTGAATCATGGGGAAGTGCCGCGTCGCGTCGCCGCAAAGATGAATGCCGCGTTTTGCGCCCGCGACCGCGGTCTGCTCGTACCAGTAGGCGTGCAGCGGCAGGACGTACTTCTCGTAGGTGTCGACGCCGATCAACTGGATGCTGTCATCGGCCAGCCCGCCGCAGGCGCCTTTTTCCCATTTCGAGTGCAGGTTGGCCAAGGCTTTATTTCTAATCAAAACCGCGTCGGTAATGACCTGCATCACCTTTACCGCCAGTTCCGGCTCGTCGCCCAAAAGGAAATGGATGTTTTCACCAAACAGGTTAGTGGCGACTGTCACCGGGCCATCGAAGCCGACGGAAAACGGCCGCACCGTCCCTTTTCTGCCGAGATACTCAAACGACTCCGCCACCTCGCACATCTGCCGGTGGAATTCGAGCCGCTCCCTGATCCAGGGGTTTTCCAGCGGCCGGGAAAAATCTCGTTTCAGAAAATCCTCCGCGTCATCCTCGGTCAGAAATTCGCGCGTGGCCGGAACCTGGCCTGCGCGGAATTCGACCGGCGCGCCGAAATAGGCGGCGTCGTAGATGTTCTGGTTGTCGACATACAGCGACCATTCCTCCGGCAGCTCTTCCGGCATGTCGCTGACCGTCGACAAGACGCGGTGGCAGTATTCGTAAAAATGCGCCTGCACCTCGCACATCACCCGGGGGTCATGGTAATATTGCTCGAAAGTATAGCCTGCGCGGTTCAACTCCGGATTCAGGAGAATGATGCGGGGGTTGACTCCCCACCTGAGCGGCACCCGCGCCGAGCAACCTTTTTCCAGATTTTCAAACAGTTCCTTTTTTTCCTGATCGCTGATTTTTTCCATCGTCGATGCGCACATTTTTTCATCCTCCCGGAATTTTTTTTCAAAGTCGAGGCTATCGCCGGAAATATACAATGTTCGATCAGGTATTGCTATCAAGATAGGATATAGTATAATATCAAACATGAGAATTGCTGCAGACTGCTCAAACCTGTTCCACGAGCGTCGAATCTCGCTCAACTTTAACCCGCTGACCACCGGCGGGGCGTTGCACTTGGGGCGATTGAACTATGATAAGGCGCATCATCCGCTGGGTTTGCATAAACACAATAACGCTATGGAGATATGTTATCTCGCTCGCGGTCGGCAGACCTACGTCGTAAACGGGGAAAAGTTCCAACTCTTTCCCGGCGATATATTTGTGGCTTTCCCCGACGAAATCCATTCCTCCGGCGGCGCGCCGGAAGAGAAATCCATCCTCTACTGGGTCGTTTTTGATATGAATCCGGAAAAAAATCTGTTGCTGCTGCCACCTGCTGAGGGTGAAAAACTGAGAAACGCACTGCTTTCACTGCCGAAACGCCACTTTGCCACTGGAAAAAACCTGCATCTCCCGCTGGATCAAGCTATTACCGAATTCCGCAAAAACGGGGAATGGAGCAATTCCCGGATCAGAAACTGTCTGGCGGAATTTCTGATTAATATTGTGGAAATAGCAGGGAAAAGCGCGGAAAACACGGTAAACTATTCCCAGCCGGTAGCCGAAGCCATTGCCTATATGCAGAAAAACCTGGGGCATGAAGTGTGGCTCCCGGTGCTGGCGGAAGCGGCAAACCTTTCGGTCTCAAGGTTTAAGCAGAAATTCAAACAGGAGGTCGGCATTCCTCCAGGCGAATATTTCCTGCGCCGCAAAATCGGCGCGGCAGAGGAAATGCTGCGGAAAACCTCGCGCAACGTGACAGAGATTTCCTTTATGCTGGGTTTTTCCTCCAGCCAGTATTTCGCCACCGTGTTCAAGCGGTTTAACGCAATGTCACCATTGGAGTTCAGAAAATCATGCTCCTGACTGAAATAACTTTCCGCAAGCTGGAAGCGGAATACTGCGGCCGGTGGAAATGCCTGTCCTTGTGCGCCGCGCTGCCGGACGGAAGCGTGGTCTTTGCCGGGAAAAATCCGCTCGCCAGCGAAACACGACTCGCCGACGCGCGCCGCCACGTCATTGCCGAAGGGCTGCGCTGGGGAGAACCGACCCTGTATGAACACACCTCGGGCGTGCTGCTGTGGGCGGCGCCGCTGACTTATAATTCGCTCCTGACTGGCGGGCTGGTCGCCTGCGGCGAGGACGCCGACCTGTTTACTGATAACGGCGGCATCCTTCTGGATCTGTGCGACGCCTTCACCGATCTGCGGTTGCTGGCGGAGCGGGAAAACCTGGTCAACCGAGAGCACCTGGCGGCGCAACGGGCGAAACACCATCGCGAACAGAAACGCGCTGAAGCAATCCACGAAACCAAGTGCGGATATTATAACAACATTCTTTCGACTTACATGAAACTGGAGCCTGACCTGGTGTCGGCCATCAGGCAGGAAGACCGCCCCGCCGCCATCGGCATTATCAACCGTATTCTGGCGGAAGTATATCACTACGGCGGAGGCAGCCTCGACCTGGTCAAGAGTTTCATCATGGAACTGGTAGTGACCATGTGCCGCACGGCGGTGGAAAGCGGCAATGCCCCCGGCGAACTGCTGGGCACGAATTACGCCTCGCTGACGGAACTGGGAGCCATCAACGGCGAGGAGGAACTGGCGCACTGGCTGGTGCAGATGATGAACCATATTCTGGACAGTATGCAGAAAAGCAAAACCCACCCCAGCGCGGCGTTACTACAGTACGGCATCGATTTCATGCAGCGCAATTACACGAAAAACATATCCCGTGACGACGCGGCGCTAGCGGCTAAAATGTCACCGTCGCATTTTTCACGATTGCTTAAAGAACGCACCGGACGCGGCTTTACCGACCTGCTTAACCAGATCCGGGTAGACCGCGCCGCCGAGCTTTTACGCGATGCTGATCTGACGCTGATGGAAATCGCACTGGAAACCGGCTTCACCGACCAGAGCTATTTCACCAAGGTCTTCCGCCGCCACACCTCACTCACCCCCCGCGAATTTCGCCAGCGTGGCGGATGATTCAAGACCGATCGTCTAGCCAAAGCCTGAAATCCATCCCCCGAACAACACAACCCCAACCCTCCCAATCTGACAAAACCTCCATTTTCGCACCATTGTTAATAGTATAAATAATCTCGCTTTTGATTTTTTACATCTTTTATTACCTTATCAAATAATTACTTACACGATAAGATTAAATATCATACTTGACAAAGCGAATTATCGGCGGTACTTATTAATAGTATAACGTCTGCATTGGCTGCTATTAATAGTATAGGTTTCTTATGGCTGTTGATTCTGAAAAATCAGACAAAAGTCTTCCGGCTCTGGCAGAGGAACAATATGGTTACTTTACTGCCGCGCAAGCTCGGGAAGCAGGATATGCCACTCCCAACCATTATTATCACGTCAAACAGGGCAACTGGCAAAAGATTGACCGGGGCATCTTTCGCCTGCCGGGTTATGCCGATTCAATCGAAGCGGAATATGCAAGATGGAGCCTGTGGGCGCGAACCCGTCATGGCGAATGCTGCTCCACCATCAGCCACCGCAGCGCCCTGTTCTGTCACGGGTTGCTGAAAAATCCGCCTGAAGTGGTAGAGATAACAGTTCCGCCGGAGTTTCAGAAAAAGGAACATCCGGAGAATATACTGATTCATGTAGACCGACTGGCGGAAAGCGAACGTATCCGGAGAACTGGTTTTTGGGTCACTACCCGGGAACGAACCTTGCTGGACACTGACAGCAAGTCAACTGATTATGCCGAAAAACATGAAACTTCAGACTTGGCTACAGAGTATACTGAGTACAACGCCCCGCAAATAAGGGGGCAAACGCAAGGTGTTATAACCTCCCCTGGAAGGGGAGGAATTATTGCCCCCTTTCTTCTGGGGCGCTGTACTGAGTGCGAGGAACTGGCGCGGGAAAATAATACGGAAAGCGAGGATCTGGTGAACGCTGACAGGCATGAGGTTTGGCGGGAAGAGCGGCGCGGACACTTTGGCTTTGGCAGTCGCGCCGCGTTTACCTTGGTGGAACTGCTGGTGGTGATCGCGATTATATCCATCCTCGCCTCACTGCTGCTGCCTACCTTGTCCAAGGCGCGGGAACAGGCGCGCAAAATAGAGTGCCTCAACAAAATGCGCCAGATCGGCTTCTGTCTGAGGCAATACCTCGACGACTGCCGGGGTCAGTTTTTTCCCTATACCCCCGACGGCAGCGGTGGCTGGTTCTCTTTCAACAAAAATGCATTCGGAGGCTCATATCTGGGCGTGCCTTATATCTGGCCGGTTCCCGCCGACGGTGACCACTGGAAAAACACCCTGCTCGACTGCCCTACCAACGACTCGGGATATAACGGCAAGAGCATAGATTACGCCTACAATAACAGCCTGGCCGTAAACGTCAGCACCCTTCCTTGGGGACGGCTCAGCCGCATTAAAAAGCCTTCGCACACCGTCGCCTTCGCCGACACTCGCGGCAAAGGCCAGGCAATCGCCGCCAACGGATATTATTATTTCGAATCGAAATGGGGCACGAAATATTACGACGCCATCAACTACGACTTGCACGGCGGCACGCCCAGCCACGTATTTCTGGACGGGCATGTCGCCTCGGCAACGCAAGGCGCGGCGGAAAACGATTTCGTCTTTACCCCCGACGACGAATAGGTGCCTGCGGCACGCGCATATTTCGCTGTCGCGATTTCGTGAGTTCCAGACAACTGCGCTCCCTTCGTTCGCGGATAAACAGGCGAAAGTATATTTTTCTTTGCGTAGGTCTTAATTTACCCGTAGCGAACAAAACATGTCATGTCTAAAACTTTCGGATGATTGCCGGAAGCATGGTGTGGTGTTGTCTGCGTACAGCGCCCCGCAAACAAAGGTGCAAATTATTCTCCCCCTTATTTGTGGAGCGCTGCACTTAGGAATGTTTTTGTCCCGACAGGAGAAACAAATGAGAAAAGTTTTCGCCGCAATGATGCTTGTTCTGTGCTGCCAGATTTTTTCTCCGCCAGTTTACGCAGCGGAAAACCTGATCCGTAACGGCGGTTTCGACTTGGAGGACGTTTCTGAATTCTCCGTCGGCGGCGCGGCGGAGTGCTATAAATATTCCATCTTCACCGAAGACCAGACCTGGAACAAATGCGCGCGCGTGGACGTACTCAAGTATTACGAAGGCAAGGACGGGGAAGGTCTGTGCGTCGGCTTCTACGTCGGCGGAGCCAAAGGCGGCGACGCGGAAGACGGCACCGGAGCGCTTGCGCTCAAGCCGAATACCGTTTACGAGTTTTCGCTGGAACTGCGAGGCACTGTCAATAAAACCGGCATATCCGCTTCGGTGTGGAGCGGGGAGTGCAAAAGCTACGGCGACCGGAAAACCGTTGATTCGACCCTGACCGGCGTCAAGGTGCAGAAAGACTGGGTGCGCTATTCCGGCACCTTTAAAACTTTGCCCGATACGAAACGCGGCGCGCTCAGAATTACCATCTACACGCACGAAAAATACGGCCTCACCGAAAAGCCCGACACCTTCCTGCTGATCGACAACATAGAACTGCGCGAGAAAAAATCCTCGGCACTGGAAAACGGCGCGGGAGAAATCACGATCGAACCAAAAAAATGCGCGCCGGTAAATTTTTCCGAAAACGCTCCCGACCTTGACGGGAAATTGGACGAGGCGGCTTGGAACGAAGCGCCGACGCTGACCGGTTTCGCGCTGCTCAAGAGCGACGCCCCCGCGCCGGTGCAGACGAGTTATAAAGTTCTGGCCGCGCCCGACGCCCTTTATATCGGCGTAAAATGCGAGGAACCGAATCTGGACAATCTGCTGCTGAACATTACCGAAGACGGCGGCGAGGTGTTCCGCGACGACTGCGTGGAAATGTTTTTCCAAAGCGCGACCGAAGGCGTAGCGGTCTACCAGTTCATCGTGAACGCCGCTGGCGTGCGGCAGATGACCTGGGGCTCGCAGCCATTGCAGCCGACGGATTACTCGACCTGGGCGGCGAAAGCCTCGCGCGCGGAAAACGCCTGGACGGTGGAAGTGAAAATTCCCTACGCGGCAATCGGGCGCAAGGAACGTCCCGCGGCAGGCGAATCCCTGCTGTTCAACGTCGGCCGCGAACGCCGCACGGAAATCGCCGACGGCAAGCGCAAGACCGACTTGTCCTGCTGGTCGCCGTCCATGGAAGGCTTCCATCAGGACAAGTATCACGGCTTTCTGGTCTTCGGCGATTTGCGGGAAGAAGCTAAAAAGCGCATCTCGGCAGTGAAAACGGCGCTGGCGGAAGCGCCTGCGGAACTGCCCGAAGCGGCGGCGGAAAAGAAGACAGAGACCGAAAAGGCGCTGGCAACGGTCGAACAGAGTTTCGCGCAGGAGTGGAACGCGGCGAAGTGGGAAGAGGCTTATGCCGAACTGGAAAAAGGCCTGAAGCAGGCGCGGTTCCTCAAACTCGCAGGCGTTCCCTTCGTGCTGACGGTGATGTCGCCGACAACAGACTCGACCCTGCCGCTGATGCCGGAGAATCTGGATAATCCGCCGGAAAAAATCGAAGCCTTCGCCTCGCTCAACGAAACCGAAAGCCTGCCGCTGGTTATCACCAACCTTTCGGACAAGACCGAAACCTATCGCGTGGTGATCTTCGGCTCGGAGGATGACAAGATCGAAGTGCCGGGACTGGTGGGCGAACACGGCAACCCGATGTCGCCTGACAAGGTCGTCATGCGCGAGGCTGTGCGCGTCAAGGACAGCGACAACCCGATTCACGGCCAACGGCTCGACCCCCTGCCGCGCATGAACGAGGCGCAGACCATAACTATTCCGCCCAAGGATTCCGGCGTGGTCTGGGTGACGTTCAAATGCGAGGATATCCTGCCGGGGAAATATTCCGGCACGGTGCGCGTGCTGCCGCAGAACGAAGTTGCGGAATGGAAAGTCTTGCCGGGTAAGGGATGGTGCTGCCTTGGCAAGGGGAAGGATGTGCCGCTGACGCTGACGGTGTGGCCGATCGAATTGTCGAAGAAACCGGCGATTCCCACCTGGATGATGCGCGATGCGCTTAATGAAAAATTCCTCGCCGACCTGACCGACCTTGGCTCCGAGGTCATCCAACTCAGCCCCTACTCCTTCAAGGCAAAGTTCGCCAAGGACGGTTCGTTGGAAAGTTCGGATATGACCCGGGCGGAAACTGAAATCGGAAACCATGAAAAATGGCGGAATAAATCCGGCCTCGGCGGCGAAATACGGTATTGCATCGCCTTCTCCGCCTACCATATTTTCGCCGACATCCATGCAAATAAACAGTTCAAATACGGCACGCCGGAATGGAAAAAGGCATGGGGCGCGTGGCTGGGGCTGGTCGACGATACGTTCAAAAAATTCAATATCCGCCCCGATCAGTACGTGATCGAAGTCTGGGACGAACCCGGCGGCCATGCGAGCAACCAGGAAGAGTTGGACGAGGCTTGGGCGGAAGTGGTCGAGTCTTTGCGCGCGGCAAAAGAACTGCACCCGCAGATACAGACGCAGGTCACGTTCGGTGCGACTTATTTTCCGGTCGATAAATTGGAACTTATCCATCCCTATACCGACGCCTGGTGCCTGTGGGACTCGCACTGGAACCGCGCCGACTATATCGAATTTTATGCCAAACTTCGCGCGGAAGGGAAGAAAATCTGGTTCTATACCTGCTCGACCAACCTGCGGGAAAATCCGTACCGCTATTACCGCCTGCACGCGTGGAAAGGCTGGCTGCGGCAGGTCGACGTGATCGGGCTATTCACCTACGCCGGCGGCCCCGGCGGGCATTACGGCCTGTGGTCGTTCAAGACCGCTCCCTTCGGTGCCATCGTGTATAATTCGATGGGCAACGTGATTCCCTCCATTCGCCGGGAGTGCCTAAAGGAAGGGCTGGACGATCTGAAATATCTGCGCAAGCTGGAAGAGACGATTGCGGAAGCAAAGGCCGCGCGGGAGTTAAAAAATATCGGCGCGTCCTTGATCGACGCGGCGGAAAAATTCCTGGCCTCAACGCCGAAAGCGGTGACGGTGAATTTCTACCACGACGAAACCCGCGCGGAAAAAGCCCGGCGCGAGGCGGCTAACCTGATTCTGAAATTGCAGGAAGCGATGGGGAAGTGAACTACGGGCTCGATCAAAAATGACTTGCAGTCTTCGGCAAAAAGCGGATAGTGAAA
>JAGUZQ010000032.1 GCA_020060765.1 Planctomycetota bacterium
GGCGGTGCTGATGCGGGTTACCGCCGGTTTGGATTGGAACGAGGTTTTTTCACGATCGAAAAATTCAGAAAAGGAATCGGCATGACTGCTGTCACTGGAAAAAAGTTTGTGCTGGAAAATAACTATCTCCGCCGCGAACTGGAATTCGTCGACGGCGCGGGCTTGCGTACGGTTTCGTTATATAACAAGGAAACCGCTCGCGAATACGTCAATGAAGGCGTAGCCTGCGAGTTCATGGTGTGGTTGAACGACGATATGGTTTTCGGCTATAAACAGCGGGTGGTGCAGGAACTTGACGGCGAAACGCGCGATTCTAATTATGGCGCAGAGTTTTTAGCCGCGCAATGCGAACGGGATTTTCTGAAAATCAGTCTGCATGTTCCCGCCGCGGATGCGACTATCGATGTCTGCTACCGGCTGGAGGGACGCGCGCTCACGAAATGGCTGGAACTCACCGCGGGTGGTCGGCAACTTTCCATCAGCATGTGCTTTTTTGAGGTTATAAACGCCTATCCGGGCGCATTGCCGGAACTGGAGTTTTTCACCCGCCACGGTTTCAACCGGGAAAACTGCAATTTTGTCACCCAGGGCTTCGACGACATCATGCAGATACACAACTCCGCCCTGAAAGAAGGACTATTCCTCGTCAACGACGCGCCCGGACCCCTGAAGCGGTTCCTCTGTTACCCCAAGTGGTTTGACACCGCGATTTCCATCGGCTACAACTGCGACACCGTACCCTTTACCAAGTATCTTGACCCCGGACAGAAATTTGCGACGCACCGCTCGTGCCTGATGCCTTACACCGGTGAACAGGATTCGCCGGAAGCGCGCAACGATTTGCGCGAATGCCTGCGACGACTGCTGCCGCCCTACATCCGGGACGAATTCATGTACTGCACCTGGATCCCGTTCCTGAAAAATATCGACGAAAAATTATTGCTGGAACTGGCCGACAAGGCGGCCGACCTCGGAGCGACCACGTTTGTGGTGGACGACGGCTGGTTCGTCGACGGCGGCTGGCAAGTCGATCCCGGGAAATTCCCCAACGGGCTGGAACCAGTCGCGGAAAAGGCTCGCGCCGCGGAAATGCGTTTCGGGTTGTGGTTCAATATCGGCACCAACTACGGAAACGTGAACGCCGACGAGGAAGACAGCGCCATCTGCGCCGACGGAGGATTTAAGAATTTTGGCCTGGGCAAAGGCCGCCTGGTCAAGTGCATGGCGTCGAAACATTGCGATCTGATGATTGAAAAACTGTCGGAACTCGCCCGGCGTTATGGCGTGGGTTATTTCAAGCTGGATTTTTCCAACATCATCAGCCCTTACGGCTTTATCCCTACTGGCTGTCATGCGCGCGATCATGCTTATCATAAGAACGCGGCGGATTCGGTGGCGGAGCAATACGCCTGCCTGAAGAAACTGCGCGACGAACTGAAGGCGAGATTTCCCGACCTGATTATCGATTTCAGTTTCGAAACCTTCGGCACCGACTGGCCCAACCTGTCGGCGCTGCAATATTCAGAACTGCACCACAGTTCCAATCTCAATACCAAAAACGAAGAACTCTGTTCCGCCCTCAACATCCGCAATGTGCTGTATCGCTTCTGCACCATGCTGCCGGTGGAGCGGATTATGGGCAGCCTGATCTGCCTGCAGGGAGAAAACTTTCTGGAAAACCTGTTCACCGCTTTCGTTGGTTCGCCGCTGCTGGCAGGCGACCTGCGCGAATTGGGTAGCAAGGATCGCGAGGTTATTCGAAATATCTTCCGGCAGGTGAAAGAAATTACCAACGCCGGGCCGCTGACCGAATTCGTGAAGCTGCGCGGCGACGCCTATGTCCACCGGGACGAGTGGGACGGCTACGCCCGCTTCAACCGCGAGGGGAAAGGCATCGCCTGCCTGTTCCGCAACGACAGTTCCGAAACGCCGCTGAGGCTGCAACTCGATCTCCCCCGCAGCGGCAAAGTGGAATTTATCGATCTTCTCAACGGCGAAACGGTTCTGGCTGGAGACGCACAACAGTTGCGCGCAGGCGTTGTAATCGACTGGGCGGACGGCAAACGATTCCTGGCCGTGCGGTATTAGATGGCGAGAATTTGCTTGCCGGGGGCGGCGCAAATAGATAAAAATAGTCCCGCCTATTTACTGCGCATACGGGAAAGAACATGCCGGAAAAACAGAGCAAGTCCCTGCGGTCGCTGCTGCTGACCGTGCTGAAAGTCGGCGTGGTTGTTTGCGCTCTGGCCTATCTTAAATATTCGGGCAAGTTTGACCTGAAAAAACTGAATTTCGACTTCGAAATCTGGCACCTCCTCGCCGCCGGATTCCTGCTGCAGTTGGTGGCCAACCTCATCAGCTTCGTACGCTACCGCCTGCTCCTGAAAGGCGTCGGCATCGACATGAACCTGAAGACCGTTACCCATATCGGCATGATCGGCGTCTTCTTCAACACCTTCATGCTGGGCGGCCTGGGGGGAGACGTCATTAAACTGGCTTACGTCATCCGCGAATCCGGCAACCGCGCGGGAGCGGTGGCGAGCGTGATGGTCGATCGCGTGCTGGGACTGCTGGGGCTGCTTTTCCTCGGCGGCGCGGCGTTGTTCCTCAACTGGCGGGAGGTGCTGGCGACTCCCAGCCTGCACAACCTGTCGTTGGGCGTGTTCGGCGTCTTGGGCGGAACATCCTTCGGCGTGCTGATCAGCATGATCTCGCTGGTCAAGGGTCGGAAGTGGGGAGCAGTGGCCTGGGGGGCGGGAGTACTGGCAACTGCCGGGTTCTGCCTGCTGGCCTTGCACGACGACCCGGTGGCGCTTTTCGCCTCGACCGAGGTGGAGGCGGCTGACGTGCTGCGCGGCAGGGCGCTGCTGGTGTTGGCAATAGTGGCGCTGCTGGGATTTGCCTGCATGTTGGTCGTACCCAGTTGCCAGCCGGGCAGGACGCTGGAAAATTTTCTGCGCAACCGCGTCCCGCTGGGCGGGAAATTGATGGAACTGGTGAAAGCCGTACTCGCCTACCGTAGCCATTTCCTGATCGTGGTCAGATCTTTCGCGCTGTCGGCGGGATTGCAGGCGTTGGTGCTGCTGTCGCTTTTCTGCTTCAGTCAAACCATCGCCGGAGTCAATAAGCCTACTCTTGGCCAGGTCTTTTTCGCCGGTCCTCCGACTTTCGTCGCCAACGCCTTGCCCATGCCGGGCGGAGGACTGGGGGTAGGCGAAAACGCTTTTGAATATCTGCTTGGCAGATGCCAGAGCTCGGGCGGAAAAGCCGTGGAGGGCGGCGCACTGATTTTCCTGATGTGGCGGTTCTGGACGATAATCATGGGTCTGTGCGGATTGCCGTTTTATCTTTGGGGAAAGAAAGCGGTCAGTGACGCGCGCGAGGCTTATACCAGCGAATAGGAAATCACTCGGGGGAAAGACTGAGTTCGTGCGCGCGTTTCGCATCCAACTTGGCGCCTTCGGCATCCCCTAGCTTTTTACGCACAAACGCGCGATCCTGGTAAGCTCCGGCGAAGTGACGCTTGATTTTCAGCGTTTCGGTAAAATCCTCCTCCGCCTTGCGGTATTCTCCCAAACGCAGCCACGCCTGCCCGCGTCCGTAATGGCCCAGGAACTGGTCTTCCCGATCCGGGTCTTTTTCCAGGCATAGCGTATATGCTTCTACCGCTTCCCGCAAACGGTCGGCGGTTCCCTGTTCGCTCAGCGACTTGGCCAGAAAAAGGTAAGGGGTGGGCAGCTCCGGCATCAGGCCGACCGCCTTGCGCGCGGCCTCTTCCGCTTCGGCGAATTTTGCCTGTTTCAACGCATCCATGCACTTGCGCATTTCCGCTTGCGACTGCTCCAGTTGCGAGCCGCGGTTGATCGCTTCCTGGTTGCGGGTAAAGGTGACTGCCCCAAAAACCGCCACGAACAGAAACGCCGAACCTATCACCAGCGGAATCATGATCGAAGCCGATGACGAAATGCCGTTCTTCCTGGCATTCTGGTTTGCTGACATTTTTCCACCCCCCAGCCTACAGCCGCAGATTCTAGAAGCTATGCCTTTCCCCGTCAAGAGAAACGCGCTTTTCCGCGCGGACAACCGCTGGAGCGCGCAGGATAACATTCGCTGGTTTTCGCAATCCGCGAACGAAGGGAGCGCGAAAGTCTTGCGCTTACAATATTGCTTGCAAAATATGCCCGTGCGGCACGCACACTTAACGATTGCAATTCACCTTCAAATTGAATACAAAGGAAAGGTATTTTTCACCCTGGCGGAAAGGACGGATTATGCGGATCGGAGTAATTGGAGCCGGTTACGTGGGGCTGGTGGCCGGCACCTGCCTGGCGGAAATGGGCAACGACGTGATATTGGTCGACAACGTGCGGGAAAAAGTCGAGGCTCTCAACCGGGGAGTGATTCCAATTTACGAGCCAGGCTTGGAAGAACTGGTAAAACGAAACCGCGCCGAAGGAAGGCTGGCTTTCACTACTGACACGGTCGATGCGGTAAGGAATTGCAAGGCGATTTTCCTGGCGGTGGGAACTCCGCAGGGAGAGGACGGTTCAGCCGACATGCAGTATATGGAAAAAGCCGCGCGGGATGTGGCGGCGGCGATGGACGGATATCGTCTGATTGTGGTAAAATCGACGGTGCCGGTGGGCACCAACCGGAAATTCACGGAAATCATTAAAAATTGCACCAAGCACAAATTCGATCTCGCGAGCAATCCCGAGTTCCTGAAAGAAGGCGCGGCGGTGGACGATTTCATGTATCCCGACCGCGTGGTGGCGGGCGTACGCACGGAAAGAGCAGGCGCGCTGATGCGGGAGATTTACGCCCCCTTTGTCCGCACCGGACATCCAATCATGGTTGTCGATCCCGAAAGCGCGGAGATGGTAAAGTACGTCTCTAACGCCCTCCTCGCCAGCCGCATTTCCTTCATGAACGAAATGGCCGCCATCTGCAGCGCGGTCGGCGCAGACATCGACCTGGTGCGTAAAGGCGTAGGCACGGATCGGAGAATCGGACAGGCTTTTCTTTTCCCCGGCCTCGGCTACGGCGGAAGCTGTTTTCCCAAGGATGTGCGCGCGCTGACTCGGGTGGCCGAGGATCTGCATCTGACCGCCCCCATCTGCAAGGCGATTGACGAAATCAATGTGCGGCAACGGTCGGTACTGCTGACGACAATCCGGGAAGTTTTCGGCGACAGCTTGTCGGGAAAGACATTCGCTATCTGGGGTCTGGCGTTCAAACCGAAAACCGACGACGTGCGCGAGGCTCCGGCGCTGTATATCGCGCGGGAACTGGTCAGACTCGGCGCCAAGGTCAAAGCGTACGACCCGGTGGCGATGGAAACCACGCGGCGCGAACTGGGCGATATGATCGCATATACTTCCCGGCGCTATGAAGCTACGCAGGGCTCCGACGCACTTATTGTCTGCACGGAATGGAACGAATTTCGCAGCCCCGATTTCGGGCTTTTGAAGAAAAACCTCAAGCAGCCGGTGATTTTCGACGGGCGCAACATTTATGATCTGAATGTGGTGCGGGACGCGGGATTCAATTATTTTTCCGTCGGTCGCCCGCCGGTCAGGCAGGGATAGAAAATGTTCAACGTCGCTTTGATCGGCGCAAACGGAATGTTGGGGCGGGAGCTGGCCGGACTGCTGAGGGCGAGAGGAATTGCCTTTGTCGGACTGGATTTGCCGGAACTTGATATTACCTCCCCGCCATCGCTCGCGGATTGCGACGAGTTGCAAAAAGCGGAAATAATTTTCAACTGCGCGGCTTATACCAATGTGGAAAAAGCGGAGGTAGAAGAGGAACTGGCAACCGCGATCAATGGCGCAGGCGTGCGCAATCTGGCGCGGTTGGCAAAAGACAACGGCGCATACCTGCTGCATATTTCCACCGATTTCGTTTTTGACGGAAACAGCGCCCGGCCTTATCTGCCTGACGATCAGCCCGCGCCGCTGTCTGCTTATGGTCGGAGCAAACTGGCGGGAGAAATCGCTCTGGCCGAAACCGGCGGCACATGGGCGATACTTCGCACCGCATGGCTGTACGGCATTCACGGCAGAAATTTCGTAGAGACCATGCTGTCGCTGGCGGCGAAAAACGGCAGGCTCGACGTCGTGGACGACCAGACAGGATCGCCGACCATGACGCTTGATCTGGCCGGGGTGATGCTGTCACTGGCGGAGAAAAAGGCGACCGGAGTGTATCATTGCGTCAATGCCGGGACAACCACCTGGTGCGGGTTCGCACGGGAAATCGTCAAGCAGGCGGGGTTGGACGTGCCGGTTTATCCGCTTACTGCCGCGCAAGCATCTGAGAAATTCAACCTGAAAGCGGTGCGTCCCGCTTATTCCGTGCTAGATTGCGGCGGACTGGAAAATGTTACCCACGGGAAAATGCGCGACTGGCACGAAGCGCTGGTGGATTATCTTTCGCGGCGTGAAACGGCGAAACATGGCAATTGAGCGATTTTCCCGGCATAGTTTTACAATACGCATACTTGACCGAAAGGCGCACCTTTGAACATACTCGTAACCGGCGGAGCGGGATTTATCGGCTCCCATCTTTGCGAAAAACTGACCGCGCGCGGCGACCGCGTCGTGGCGCTGGACAATTTCGACCCGTTTTACGCCCACTCTCTCAAGGAAAAGAATGTCGCGTCACTGCGCATACTGAAAAATTTCTCCCTGGTAGAAGGCGATATCAGAAGCAACGCTGATCTGGATCTGGCTTTCGGCGCGGGAAAAATCGACGCGGTTGTCCACCTCGCGGCGCTGGCGGGAGTGAGACCGAGCATCGAGGAGCCGGCGCGTTACCAGGACGTCAATGTCGGCGGCACCACCCAGATACTGGAGGCGATGCGGCGTCACGGGGTAAAAAAAATGGTATTCGGCTCCTCCAGTTCTGTTTACGGCAATAACGAAAAAGTTCCTTTCGCCGAGGACGACCCGGTCGATCATCCCATCTCTCCCTACGCCGCCACCAAGAAGGCGTGCGAACTGATGTGCCATGCCTATCACCACCTGTTCGGGCTGGATATTTTCTGCCTGCGTTTTTTCACTGTCTACGGCCCGCGCCAGCGACCCGATCTGGCGATTCATAAATTCGCCCGCATCCTGCGCGAGGGCGGTTCCATCCCAATGTTCGGTGACGGCACGACCCGGCGGGACTATACCTATGTCGATGATATCGTGCAAGGCGTACTGGCGGCGCTGGAAAAGGTCGCGGGCTATCGCATCTACAATCTCGGCGAAAGCCAGACCACGGAATTGCGGGAGTTGATCCGGCTCATTGCCGCGTCGCTGGGAGTGGAAGCGAAAATCGAGCGGCTGCCGCTGCAGGCGGGCGACGTCGAACAGACCTATGCCGATATTTCGCGCGCGCGGTCGGAACTAGGCTACAGACCAACCACTAAAGTGGCGGAAGGGATTCCGCGTTTCATCAAGTGGTTTCGGGAGAACGGCGGCTAATGGGGCATGACTGGGATAATCTCGAAGGCGTCGACGCAACAGAGCGCATTTTTTGCGCTGGAATCGCCGCCTCCGCGGGAGAAATCCACCTTTCCAGCGACGGAGAAGGCGCCGCCATTTTTTTTATTACCAAGGAAGGACTGCGGTTTTTTACTCACCTGCCCAAAATCTGCAGCGACGGTGTGCGTTGCTATTTGAAAACCCTCGCCGCGATCGACTGCTGGAAACAGCCTCCGGTCAGCGGTTTCGGGGTGTTCCGGCGGCACGGCAAGGACTTTCAGGTCGAGGTGAAAATCCTGCAGGGCACCGTAGAGCAGGACGTGACGATTAAAATTTCGACAATGTAACTACCAGACAAAAGGGAGTTGGCATGATGCCACTTTCATAGGAGAAGAACATGGCTAAAATCCTGGTGGCATATTATTCCCGCACTGGCAATACGGAAAAAATGGCGCAGGCCGTCGCCGAGGGCGCGAAGGAAGCGGGACATGAGGTCGAGCTGAAAAAAGTGAATGATGTGAAACCCTCCTCTCTCTTGGATTATGACGGCTACGTTTTCGGCAGCCCGGTGTATTACGGGCTCCCCGCCGCGCCGCTGGTGGAGCTGTTCGACGAATCTGTGATCCTGCACAAGCGCCTCTCCGGTCGGGTCGGCGGGGCGTTCGCCTCTTCCGGCAACACCGGCGGCGGTAACGAAACTACCTGCATGGCGATTCTGCAGATGATGCTGGTACACGGGATGCTGGCGGTCGGTTCCGCCGAGGGTGACCACTACGGCCCGGTTGCGGTGGGCTCTCCCGACAGCCGCGCGTTGGCGCAATGCAAGGCGCTGGGCAAACGGGTGGCGGATTTCGCCGCCAAGGTCAAAAACTGATCGCGGAGAGAAAAGTGATTCTGGCGGCAATCGGTTTTTATGAGGCGGCAGCAATTCTTGGTGCTCTGTTCTGCATAGTCCTGTTCGCGGTCTATTGCATTTTTAACGTGGTAGATGACGGGCTCAAACAGATGGCGCGGCTGGAAACCGACGCCGCCTATCGCGCGGAAACATTGGCCGGACTTGATGAAAAAATCCGCCTCGCTCCCGGTAAGCACGACCTGTATCTGCAACGCGCCAACGTAAGACGTTTCGCTGGCGATCAGGTCGGCGTAGCCGGGGATCTGGCGAAATACCTGCAACATAATCCACATGACGACAGCGCCTGGTTCGAACTGGCCGAGGCGCTGCTGGCTTTGGGAAAAGCGGAAGAAGCCTTAGGCGCCATTGACCGCGCGCTGGCGCTGGATGAAAATTACGCCGATTATTATCCGGTGAAAATCCGCGCGGCGCTGGTGGCGGAAAAGCCGGACAAAGCCGACGACGCGATGGAGAAATGGGAGAAATTGGAGCAACGCCTGGAAGACGCCGACCGCGAACGCAAGCGCCCGCAGATGCTGGCGGGGCGACCGCTGTCGCCGTTTGTCGCGCATCCGGCCTTGCCGCTGTACCGGGCGATGATTCTGCTGCAACGCGGAGACAAGGATGAGGCGGCCGCGATTGCGCGTGAAGCCTTAAAAGAAAATGACGCGGTGAACGAATTTCTGCATGAAGACCGCTTTTTTGCACCATTGAAAAACCTGGGAGACAACAACTGATGTCGAGACTGATGATCGGAATTTCGGGCGTGCGCGGGGTGGTAGGGGAAAACCTTACGCCCGAACTGCTGGTGCGCCTGGGGCAGGCTTTCGGTACCTATACAGATTCGGGGAAAGTAGTTGTCGGTCGCGACACGCGAGTGTCGGGAGATATGGTCAAACACGCTGTGTTTTCCGGATTGCTTTCCGCCGGTTGCCGGATCGTCGACGTCGGGGTCTGCGCGACGCCCTCGGCGGCGATGATGGTGCACGAACTCAAGGCTGATGGCGGCATCGTGATCTCTGCCAGCCACAATCCCATCGAATGGAATGCGCTAAAGTTTTTCCGCGAGGACGGCGTCTATCTTAACGAGGAGCAGGGTCGGCAATTATTGGATATCTATTACGGCGGCGACGCGCGGAAAGTGACTTACGACAAGTTGCACGCAGTAGAACTCGACTCCACCGCCAACGAGCGCCATCTGGAAAAGGTGGTCTCTCTGATCGATCTGAAAGCCATGCGGCGGAAAAAATTCCATATCGCTCTCGACTGCTGTAACGGCGCAGGCGTGGATCTGGCCATGATGTTCCTGCATCGCATCAACGCCCGGGTCGAGCCGTTGCACTGCGTGCCGGACGGGAATTTCGCGCATAATCCCGAGCCGACCTTCGAGCATGTGAAGGGGCTGGCGACTCTGGTGAAAAGGAAAAATTGCGACATCGGTTTCGCGCAGGACGCAGACGCCGACCGGATCGCGCTGGTTTCGGAAACCGGTAAATATATCGGCGAGGAATACAGTCTCTGCCTCGCGGCGAAATACATTCTCGGCCGCACTCCGGGCAAGGTAGTCACCAACCTGTCGACCACACGCATGATCGACGACGTGGCTGCCGCGTTCGACTGCGAAGTAATCCGTACGCCGGTGGGCGAGGTCAACGTAGCGGAGTGCATGTTGCGGGAAAAGGCGGTTGTGGGCGGCGAGGGCAACGGCGGAGTGATTGATCCCCGGGTGCATTACGGGCGCGACTCACTGACCGGCATGGCCTTGACGCTGCAACTGATGCTGGAGACCGGTCTGAAAATTTCCGACCTCGCCGCCGAGATTCCCACTTATCACATGGTCAAGGAAAAGGTGAGTTGCACCAAGCGCAAACTTAAACCCGTGCTGGGAGCCATTGCCAACGAAAAGGCTGACCGGGTCGATACGCGCGATGGCGTCAAACTCGATTTCGCCGACGGCTGGGTACATGTGCGAGCCAGCAACACCGAACCCATCGTCCGTGTTTACGCCGAGGCCAGGACAAAGAAGCGCGCAGAGGATCTGGTCGCCAAATACCGCGCCGTGGTGGAAAAGGTAGTGAAAAATCCTCGGGGATGAATCCGATCAGGGCGCGATCATGAGCAAAAGCGGAAAAGCGATATTCATGTTGGTTTGCCTTTTGGCGGTGACGCTGACTTACCTGGTCAATGCTGCAGACGCCGGCAATTTCACCACCTTGGCTTTGCGGCAGGCGATAAAGAAGATTCTTCCCCTGCATAAAAAAATGGGCAAGCCGCAGGCTGGCGATTGGCTGGCGGCGCATGAGGAGGAAGGGCAGACCTTTTCGCAGTATCTGAAATTCGATCCCGTGCACCCGACCAAAAAACGGAACGTCATTTATATCCTGCCGCTGGGTGACTTTACGACGGAACAGCGTAAAATCATAAATTTGACTGCCGAGTTCATGGGCGCTTATTTCAACCTGACCGCGAAGGTCGGCGAGGATATTCCGCTGAGCCTGATACCGGCTGACGCGCGTCGCGTTTCCTGGGATGAAGAACAGTTGCTGACGCCCTATATTTTGGATGAAGTTCTCGTCCCGCGTGTACCCAAGGACGGAGTCGCCTGTCTGGCGCTGACCGCGTCTGACCTGTGGCCGGGAAAGGGTTGGAATTTCGTTTTCGGACAGGCTTCGCTGCGGGAGCGCGTAGGCGTGTTCTCGCTTTTCCGTAATGGCAATCCTGCCGGGTCGGAAGAGGATTTCAAGCTGTGCCTGCTCAGAACTCTCAAAACCGCGACGCACGAAACCGCCCATATGTTTTCCCTGTTGCACTGCATCGAATATGAGTGCAACGAAAATGGCTCCAACAGCCGCGAGGAGTCAGACCGGAAACCTTTGTGGCTATGTCCGGAGTGCATGGCGAAAATCTGCTGGATGGCGAAGGCCGATCCGGTTCAACGCTACCACAGGCTGGTCGATTTCTGCCACGAGAACAAGCTGCAAACAGAATATGATTTTTACGTGAAATCCCTGCTCGCCCTGGGCGAAAAATACGATCCTAACGCTTCCGCCGAAAAGAAGGACAAAGCCGCGCAGTGACGATGTCTCCCTGAACCACCCCAAAAGTTTTAGCTTCCCTTTTCCCCGGATTGGTTTTTAATTACTCACATGTTTATTCAGCCGCTAACTATCCGCAACCTGACTTTGGAAAACAATCTCTTCCAGGCACCGCTGGCGGGATATTCCGCTGCGCCGTTCCGGCTGTTGTCGTGGCGACTGGGCAGGCCGGGATTGCTGGCGACGGAAATGATTTCCGCGCGCGCGCTGGCCTTGAGCGCGCCGAAACAGGAAAAATATCTTCTGCGTTATCCGCAGGAAGGGCCGGTGTGTTTCCAGCTCTGGGGTGCCGATCCCGAGTCAGTCGGCGTCGCGACGCGGATTGTGACGGAAAAAGGCGCCGACGTGGTCGACCTCAATTGCGGCTGCCCCGTACGCAAGGTGCGGGCGGCTAACGCTGGCAGCAAGCTGATGGAAGATCCTATTCTGGTCGGGCGGCTGGTCAGGGCGATGCGAGAAAATACCGCTCTGCCGGTGACGGTTAAAATCCGTGTCGGCACTGACGCGCGAAATTACAACGGCGTGGAAATCGCGAAAATCGCCGAAAGCGAGGGCACCGACCTGGTGACGGTGCATGGCCGTCACGCCAAAGAAAGTTATTCGACGCCGTGCCGGTATGGGGAGATCGCCAGGGTTGTGGACGCGCTGTCGATTCCGGTAATCGGCAACGGCGACGTGCGCGACGGCGAATCCGCACGGGCGATGTTTGAAAAAACCGGTTGCATGGGCGTGATGGTCGGGCGAGCCTGCATGGGCGCGCCGTGGGTGTTTGCGAAAATCAAGGCGGAAATTACAGGAGAAAAGTTCTCCCATCCTCCGGCGGCTGAAGTGGGGACACTGCTGCTGGAGCATTTTGACCTGTTGGCGAAAATAATCGGCGCGGAAAGCGCGGTTCGGAACTGCCGCAAACTCGGCAGCTTTTATTCCAAGGCGATGCGCGGCGCCAAGGAATTCCGCAACGGCCTGAATTATTGCCATGATCGCGAATCGCTGGAGAAACTGATCACACACCATTTTTTCAACCATAACTGTTTCGCGCCCGTCGGCGACAGACTGGAATAATCTGCCTGCATGAAAATTTTCAATCTTAAACTCATAGCTTTGTCGGCAGTGATTTTCCTGCTCCTGTCTGGCGGCTGCAACCGGCTGCTGGTCTATAGCGAACCGGCTTTATTTGAGGCCAAGGGCAAATTGCAATTATGCCTGCGGCGCAACGAGCCGCCGGGAAACACCGAGGATTTCGTCTTGTTCTCGCGCGACCCTGACATGACGCCGGAATGGAGCGCGCAGGGGCAATACTCCGGACAACCGGCAGGCGTGTTCTTTTTTAATCAAGACTTGGTGTCTGTCTATCCCGATGGGCGGATTGTTTTATTGCCGGACGGCACGGATAAAAGCGGCTCTGCTTCGCTGTGCGGCCCTGATCCCTCCCTGCGTCTGATCTGCGCTCTTGAACGGAAGGGTAAAATTATCGCGCTTGACGTTTCGGTCTCGGGAAAAATCCGGATACTGGAATTGCGTGAGGAAAAGTGGGAGGAGTGTTGCCCTCCGCTGGCGGTGACCGCCAGCCCGGTGAATGCGAAAATGCTGGAATACCAGGGGAGACTGGTAATTCTCTGGCAGGGGGAAATCGGCGGCAGGCTGGAGCCTGAACTGAAAATCAACGAGCTAACAGGCGAAAACTGGGAAGTATTGCCGCCTCCGTCAGAATCAAAAACAGGTGATTACACAGCGGCGGTGAGGGGAGAAGGCGATAGCGAAGTATTACTGTTGTTACGGGAACGCTCTTTGAGTTTCGCCGAAGCTTCCACCGAACTGTCGCTGGACGAATTTGACGGGAAAGGCTGGAAGAAAATTCAACCGCTACCGCTGCCGGAAAAATTCCGCCTGGCGCAGCCGCTGGGTTTGGCGCTGAAAAAGTTTGAGGGAGAACTTCATGCCGTGCGCGCCGACAGCATGGGTGTGCACTGGTTCAGGCTTTCCGGCAAGGACTATCGGCTGGGCAAGGAGCCTTCGGATATCATCAGTAACGACAACGCGGCGGCGAACTCTGTTTTCCCATCGTTTTTCCTGGCGCTGGCAATGCTGCTGATGTTTATGCTGACGCGACGGATGGCGGCGAAAGTCGCCAAGGCGCGGGCGAGCGAGATGAAAATTTTCACCGGAGGATTTGCGTCGCTGTTCGAGCGCGCAGCAGCCATGCTGATAGACCTCGCGCTGCTGCTGCCCCTGCCGGTGTTTTATTATGCCCGGAGTCTGGGGCTTGACGGGAGCGAGGATCCGCGTTACCTGATGGGAGTCTCCTCCTCTCCGGAAGCAGGCTTTCCGTCGCTGTTGTTGTGGTTGGGCGGACACGCGCTTTATGCCGCTTGTGCCGAGGCGCGGTGGGGGCAGACGGTGGGCAAGGCGCTGATGAAAATCCGCGTGCGCAGCGCCAGCGGCGGGCCGATCACGCTGCGGCAGGCGCTGATCCGCAACCTGCTTCGCATAGTAGATTTCTGGCCAGTACCACTGATGGGCACGGCTTTCCCGTACCTGATCGCGCTTTTCTGCGCGTCCTTTACCCGACGGCGACAGCGGGTGGGCGACTTGTTTGCGCAGACAGTGGTGATGAAAAAACTGCCGCTGGAAGAGAGGGAACTCGTGCTGGCCAGTTCCTCTCCTCGTCGGAAGGAATTGCTCTCCGGCCTGAATTTACAATACCGCGTCCTGTCGCCAGAAGTAGACGAAGGTCTTAAACCGGGCGAGGAGCCGCAAGCGACGGCAATGCGGCTGGCAATGCTGAAAGCGGAAACCGCGGCGGGAAAACTTTCCGGCTATGAAATTATCATCGCCGCCGATACCATCGTCGTGCACGAGGGCGCAATCATCGGCAAGCCGGTCGACCGCGCTGACGCCTGCGCCATTCTGAACCGGCTTTCGGGTAATTCGCACCAGGTGCTGACCGGCGTGGCGATTATCGACCGCGCTACCGGACAGCATCTGTGCGCGTGCGAGGACACCACGGTTGAGATGCGCACGTTGTCGGAAAGCGACATTCTCGGCTATGTCGATTCCGGCGAGGCTGATGGCAAAGCAGGCGCGTATGCCATCCAGGAATCCGGCGACCGGTTTGTCCATAACGTAAACGGCAGCCTTTCTAACGTTATCGGTCTGCCGATGGAACTTCTGCGTAAGATGCTGAATGAAATCGATACTTGACAGGTTTTCTATGACAGGTCTGTTCATCACCGGTACCGATACGGGAGTCGGCAAGACTGCGGTCACTGCGGGGATTGCGTTCGCGCTGAAAGCGCGCGGTGTTGACGTGGGCGTGATGAAACCCGTCGCCAGCGGTTGCCGGGAAACCAGCAGCGGACTGGTGTCGGAGGATTCCGAATTGCTCCGGGAAGCCGCCGGGTGCGCCGACGACTTTGCTGCTATCACGCCGATCGCCTTGCGCGAACCGCTGTCACCGCACCTGGCGGCAAAATTGGTAAATTTCGAGCTGGATAGAAAAATTATCCGTGAAAAAGTTTTCCCCACTTATAATCGGCTGTGCGAGGCGCACAGTTTCATGTTGGTGGAAGGTGTGGGTGGGGCTTTGACGCCGCTAGCGGCAGATTACGCGGTGATCGACCTGGCCTGGGATATGAATCTGCCAGTATTGGTCGTAGCAGCCGACCGGCTGGGAGTTATTAACCATACGCTACTTACGCTCGAAGCCCTGCGCGCACGCGGCTTGAAAACTGTCGGCGTGATCCTGAACCGTGTGGCCACGCCCGATTATGCCACGCAGACCAACGCCGAAGCATTGCGTGATGTTACAAATATTCCGATTTATGGAGCATTGCCATTTATCGACCGGGAAACCTCAGCGGCGGCAATCGCGTCCGCACTTGGTTCCCTTACAGAAATTTTTTATCAGGCAGGAAAATGATTACCAGCCGCAATAATCCCCGGATCAAATACCTCTGCTCACTCGCTAAAAGCAAAACACGGGAGAGTGAAGGCGTGGCCTTGGCCGAAGGGGTGCACCTGTTGCTGGACGCCGCGCGCGCCGGAATCGGAATCCGCACCGTCATCATGAGCGAAAGCATGAGCCGTCATCCGGAAGCGGCGCGGGTTCACGAATGCGCGCTGGCAACTGGCGCGGAAATATTGGAAATCAGCGACTCCTGTTATGACAAAATTTCGCAATTGAAAAGTCCCGAAGGCGTAGCGGCGGTAGTGGAAATCTCCCGGCGCGATTTGCGCGAAGCCTTTACCCCGGACGCGCGCCTGCTGGTAGCGGCAGGCGTGCAGGATCCGGGCAACGCTGGCGCGCTGGCGCGAGTGGCGGAAGCGGCGGGAGTTTCCGGCTGTATTTTTCTCGGCGGGGTCGATATCCACGGCGCAAAATTCATGCGTGCGTCGATGGGCAGTTGTTTCCGCCTGCCCTGTTTCGCCGCCGGAAATTCGGAATTCGTCGAATTGGCGCAGGTTTTTGAAATGCGCCTGCTGGCGGCGCACGCGGGAGAAAACAGCATGGCCTACGACCAGGTTGAGTATTTCCCGCCGGTTGCGATCTGCGTCGGCGGCGAGGGACAGGGGATTGCTCCGGAAATACTGCAAATTTCCCGCGAAATAATCCGCATTCCCATGAGCGGAGAAACCGAAAGCCTCAACGTCGCCGTCGCCGCCGGAATTATTTTGTACCAGGCTCGCAAGGCCTGGAGTTCCTGATTATGTCTGCATACCTGTGAAAGGACGCAATATGGATATCAGTGAAAAATTGTTTGCCCGTGCGGCGGAACACACGCGCAGCTTCGTGCTAGGCGGCAATCTCCCTTCCGCCGTGCTGGCAGTAGGCAACCGGCAGGATTTGCAATACTGCCAGGGCTTCGGCAAAGACGGCGCGGAAGACGATTCTCTTGATCGGAAAATTTTCCTGCTCGCCTCAATCACCAAGACTTTCGCCGGGGTCGGTGTCGCGCGTCTCGTCGACCGGGGAATGCTCGACTACGAAGACCGGATCGTCAAATATATTCCCGAGTTCGCCAACCGGGACTGGCACAAAAAAATCACGGTCGGTTCCGTCATGACCCACAGCACCGGCCTGGCCACGCCCGATTTCGCGACGATGCTGGAAATGGGCTACGGCGTCGCGGATAGTTACAAGTGCGTTTTCGACACCGAAATGGTTTACGAACCCGGCGCGCGCATGGCGTACAGCACCTACACCTATCAGCTCCTGAATGAGATAGTCTTTCGACTTACCGGCATGCGGATGGGCAAATATCTACGCGAAGAGGTGTTCGAGCCTTGCGGGATGCCTGACACCGCCTTTTATCCCGTCGACAAAGCACGGGCGATGCCGGTAGTCGATATGTTCGTTAAAACACAGGAAGCCGTAGACAAATTTGCGGAACTGGAAGCCTCGGGCGCCGGTTGCTGGTCAACGGTCAGGGATTTGTACAACTACGGCAAAACCGTGCTGACGCCGGGGAAGCTGATGCAGCCGGAGACTTTTGAAAAGATGATACGCCCGCAACCGCTGCCGCGCTTTAACGAGGAAGGTTTCAGCCGCCGCACCTGGGGCTGGAACCGCGAGCCGCAGGCGGCGTTTCCCCTGATGCCGAAAAGCGGTTTTTACCACGGCGGCGCCACCGGCGGCGTGTTGTGGCTGGATCCGGCGCGCGACTTTGTTTTCGTCTTTCTCAGCAACCGCTGGTCGGCCGGTAACGATCAGGCCTTCTCTACGTTGAATATGTTCTACGAATAGGAACATAAAACTGCGATAAAAAAAGCCTCCCGCATAAACGGGAGGCTTTTTGCTGTAGTCATATCGGATAAAAAACTTACCTGCCGCGCTGGCGGCGCAGACCGACGGCGGTTTCGTAATCCTGGGAGGCTTTTTCGGTTTCTCCCATCTTTTCCAACAGCCGCGCGCGCAACAGATAATGCAGCGGTTCGGTCGGCAGCAGGCTGATGGCGGACTGGTAATTATTCAGAGCCTCGGCGAAATTTTCGTATTTTTCCTCAAGCTCCGCGATGCGCAGGTATGACTCCGGGTCGTCGGGGGTGATGCCGACCGCTTTGCGATAACTTTTCAGAGCTTCGGCTCGTTTGTCCTGCGACAACTGCAGATCGCCGCGCAGCAGCACGAAGTCGATTTCCTCCGGACGTTTCTTGATTTCGCCTGACAGCAATCGCAGGGCGGCGGCGATGTCGCCGCTGGCGGCCACGGCTTTGACCCAGCGAATGGTGATGCCGGTGTCGCCGTCCGATTGCTTGGCGGCTGAAGCGAAGTCGGCGGCGGCTCCGCGCGGGTCGTTCAGCATCAGCCGCAGTTCCGCCCGAGAAACCAGCGCGTCGGTCAGGGAAGGATCGTGCGACAGGGCGGTGTTGAGATCCCTTTCCGCTTCCTCCAGCCGGGAGATTTCCAGATACAGGCCGCCGCGCGTGGCATAGACCTCGGCGTTGTCGGGGTCGATTTCCATCGCGCGGGTGCAATCGGCGATAGCGTCTTCCCGCCGACCGAGCGAAGACAACACCTCCGCCCGTCCCAGCAGAATGCAGGCATCGCATGCGTTCAACTTGATCGCCAGATTATAGGCTTCCAACGCTTCCTTGACGTTGCCGCACTGCCAGGCAGAATCGGCCTGTCCATGCAGGGCTTCGTGGCTGCCGGGCGTGCGCTTGCCGACCCAGCGGTAATCCTCCAGCGCCTTGTCCGGCTGGCCGATGCGCAGCAGCAGGTGCGCCCGGGACAAGCGCGGCTCGGGATTGCCTGGCAGCAGCCTGACCGCGCGGTCGTAGTCCTTCAGCGCCAGTTCCGTTTCCTGGCAATTGGCGTTGGCGTCACCACGATAGAGATATACCCAGCCGTGATTGGGATGCAGGCGCGAAGCCTGGTTAAAGGTTTCTATCGCTTCCTTGTCGTCGCCGTTCTCCACCTGCGAATCGCCCATCGCCAGCAGCAAGTCGATGTTATCAGGTTCCAGTTCCAGCCCCCGGCGATAGCTTTCCACCGCCTTGCGGAACTCCTGCAGACGGTAATGGATATCGCCCTTAATCAGATAGATTCTGCTCCAGGCGGGATCGATTACGCAGGCTTTTTCCAGCAGTTTCAACGCTTCTTGAGTCTCGCCTTTTTCCGTCAGGTTCTGCGCCAACAACACGCAGGTTTCAGGGTTGGCATTGTCCAGATCCATGGCCGCGCGAAGGTCGTCGATGGCTTGGGGCAGGCTGCCCTTGCGGCGATGGAACTCCGAACGGCTGAGGTAGGGTTCGACTTCGCGCGGAGCTATTTCCACGGCGCGGTTGAAGGCGTCCAGGGCGTGCCTGTCCAATCCTTCGGCCTGATAATATTCACCGCGCGAAATAAAATAGCCGGCGTCGTGCCTGGATAAATCACCCGCCAAGGCGTATCCTCCTGCAAATTTCTTGTACCGGGCGGTTGGCGCTTGGTATGCAAGGCAACCCGGCATAAAATGAATAAGGCGCCACGCGGGCGCTTTATCCTCCTCCTCTTTACATCAGGCAATTTAGCCTCGAAACCACCACTGGTCAAGAGGAAAAACCCCTAAAATGCAAGCTTCCGGTTGCGGCTGAAACTCGACCGGTCTCATTTTTCTGTTGACGAAAAAACCTTAACCCTTAACATTGTAAATGGTTACCATATTGCGCAAAGTCTGCCGACCCTTTTCGGCAGCTTCGGTTTGACACGGAGGAACAGCATTGGCCAAGGTCGACATCAGCAAGTTTATCAAGAAAGCCGAAGACGCGCTTAACCGCAGAAACTACGAGTTGGCGATTTACAGCTATACCCAGGCGCTGGCTCTGCAACCCGATAACGTCGATGCCAGGGAAAAACTGCGCATGACCCAAACCCGCGCGGCCAGCGAAACCGGCGGCGGCGGTTTTGTTAAGTTCTTTCTCCCCTTTATCAAAGCCAATCTCCTGTCCACTCTCGGCAAACAGGAACAGGCCATTATCGCCTGCGAGGCCGCGCTTACCGCCAACCCCTCCCACATTGGCGCAATGAAATTATTGGCAAAGTGTGCGGAAACCGCCGAGATGGTGGAACTGGCCGCTTGGCAGCGGCGTGAAATCGCCGACAAGCACGACCAGGAAGACATTGACAATCTGCTGGAACTGGCGGAATTGTACAAGGAACTGGAACGGGGCAAGGACGCGGTGGAATGCTATTCCCGGGCGCAGAAAATCGATCCCGATCTGGATATCGAAGGCGATATCCGCGACGCCGAGGCACAGATGACCAGCGCCATTTACAACAAAGGCGCAACCGATGGTGCCCGCTCCATTCTCAAGGACACGGAAGAAACCGAAATGCTGGAAATGGATCCCAGCAAACTCCGCAGCGACGAGGACAGGTTAAAATACATTTCCTATCGCCTCTCACACGACGCGATAGAGCGCCCCGACGACCATCGCATCTATCTCCAGCTGGGCGATATCTGTTATAACATGGACGATTGGGAAAAGGGCTACTATGACGGCAAAAAATTCCTGGAAAAAGCGCACGAACTCAGCCCCGCCGACAATTCCGTACTGGATCGCCAAGGCGATTTTGAAATCAAGCGGATGAAGGTGGAAATCCGCGAGCAACAGGACAAGCTGCAGAAAAGCCCCGATAACGCGCAGCTAAAGGAAAAGGTGCAGAAACTTAGCGCCGACCGGGTCGCCTACGAAATCGCCGAGTATCAGCGCCGCGTAGCCGCCCAGCCGCTTAAAAGTAATTTCCACTATCGCCTGGGCGAGCTTTATTTCCAGACCAAGCGCAACGACGAGGCGGTCGGCGAATTGCAGTTGGCGGCTAAAGACCCGAAATTCAAGATCAACGCCCTGACCATGCTGGGGCGCGCTTTTCTCGCCACCGGCCAGTTCGACATGGCAATCAGTCAGTTCACCCGCGCGCGGGAAGGGCAGGAGCTGTTTGTCAAAATCCGCGATGCGCTTTATTACGAGGCGCAGGCTTACGAAAAGAAATACGATGCCAACCCCGCAGTCGGCGCGGAGCAATTGAAAAAATCCCTGGCTATCTATACCAAGATTTACGAGACCGATATCAGTTTCAAGGACGTCAAGCTCAAGGTGCCGGAACTGCAGCAGCGGGTGAAGGAAGCATCCTGAAGACTGCGCCATCTATAACAGTCCTCCCTCTTCCGGGGAGGATTTTTTTTCGTGGCTGTTTGTAAATATTTATCTGGGAGAAATGAATGCCGACCAATGTCATTAAATGTGAAGATATCCTTTCGACTGAGGAGATCGCGGCTATCGATTCTTTCGCCGCCGCCAATGCCGGCCTCGCTTCCCTGCCGGAATGGGGCGTATTCCTGACCGAGAAGTTCTGTCTGGAACTGGCGGCCGATCCCGATATCGTGCAGGGATTCGTCAACGACAGCTCCAATCTTCCCGGCGCGGCGGGGGGCGTGCTGCGCCCGGTGAGCGAACGCGAGTGCGCCGCCGCTTTCCGCGCCTGTTTCAAGGCGGGAATTCCTTATACCCTCTCCGCCGGACGCAGCAACCTTACCGGCAGCGCCACCCCCGATGGCGGCGTGATAATCTCCCTTAGCAAAATGACGGAACCCGAAGTCACGGTAGACGTGGAGACAAAAACCGTGCGCGCCAATATCGCCGTGATCGTGGAAGACCTGCGTAACGCTGTGCTGAAACAGAGCGGCAAGAAACTGGTGTTTCCGGTCGACCCCACCAGTCGCGCCGACGCGGCAGTAGGCGGGGCGCTCGCATGTAATGCCTCAGGCTTCGTTCCCGGCGAAAGCGGCGCAATCCGCGACTGGGTGCAGGCTATTGATTTTCTCCTGCCTGACGGGAAAAAGTTGACCGCCTCGCGCGGCCAGTATGTTTCGCAAGCGGGAAAATTCATCCTGCAACAGAACGGCGCGACTGTCGAGTGGCCGGTGCCGACCCACCCGCGCGTGGCGATAAAGAACGCGGGCGGGCCTTATTCTTCCGAGGATGGAGCCGTCGACCTGATCGACCTGATCGTCGGCAGCGAAGGCCTGTTTGGCGCGGTAACGGCCTGCACTTTGAAACTCGCCGACCGTCCCGACGATTACCTCGACCTGTTTTTCTCCCTGCCCGGAGAGGCGGAAGCGGTCAAACTGCGTGACGCGGTTTATGCCAAGTTGGACGGCGATCTGGGCAAGCTGTCGGCGCTGGAATATTTCGGAGTCAACTGTCGCCAGTACATGGATCACGAGGAACGCCTTTTTCTCGGCAACAACCAGGTGGCGATTTACTTGCAAGTGCCGCTTTTCGGCGTCGACGCGGAGGAGGCGGCGGAGGCGTGGTTCGAATTTTTGCTCGAAGCCGACTGCGGCATCGACGAAGATGCGGTGATGCTGCTGGACAACGACCGTGACCGCGCCGTCTTCATGGAAGCACGCCACAGCCTTCCCGCTAACGCCCTGGAAGTCGTCCAGCATCGCGGCACTTACACCATCATGACCGATATGGTAGTGCCGGCGGAAAAATTCCCCGACTTCCTCGACTACACCCACAATCTCATCAACGCCGAAAAAATGGATTATCTCTCTTTCGGTCATTTCGGCGACTGCCATTTGCATTTCACCATCCTGCCGGAAAAGGCGCAGCTCGACCGGGCGGTGGAGATATACGACCAAATCGTCGCCAAGAGCGCGGAACTGGGCGGCGTCTATTCCGGCGAGCACGGCACCGGCAAGCGTAAGCGCAAGGATTTCCTCGCCTGCCACGGTCAGGCGGGCGTGGACGCGGTGGCAGCGTGCAAGGCGGCGATCGACCCGCAGTTCCTGCTCAATCGCGGCAATGTTCTCGAAGCGCCGCGCCACGTTATGGTTTGATTGCTATTTCCCGCAGCGCGTCTGAAAGGCGGGAGATCTGTTTTTTCAGCAGGAATTCCTCGCGCGCGGCTGCGGCTGCGCTGGCGAATTTTTTCAATAACCCGCGCTCGTTAACCAGTTTTTCCAACGCCCCGGCCAGCAAGTCGGGGCGTTCGTCTTCCACCGCGATGCCGACATTATACTTGCGCACGAGATTTGCCGCCTCGCCTTCGGGTACGCTGGCCAACACCGGCAGTCCGCAACCGACGTATTCGAAAAGCTTGTCCGGAGTCGCATAGGCGAATTGTTTCCCCGACCACGACATGAACCCTGCGTCAGCCGCGAGAATTTTCGCGCGCGCTTCGTCCGCGCCGAGAAACCCGCCGTACGTAATCGCGGGCGGGCACATGTATTTGCAAAAATGTTTCCCGGTATAACGACTTTCTGGGCCGTAAAAAACCATCCTGATCTGTTCGGCAATTTTCGGCGAACGGTTTTGCAGCAGATCGCAGGCTTCGCGGAAAATCTGCGGTCGCTGCATAGCGGTAATCGCGCCAGCACAGATGAAATTCAACACGCCGCTATAATCCTTCTCCGCCAATTCCGGCAGTTCGCCCAGAAAGCCGTTCAGGATTACTTCGATTTTTTCCGGCGCAATCCCGTGTCGCCGCAGCAGGTTATTCTTGACGGTTTCGGTGGTGACGCTGATATATTTAGCTTCTTGCACCAGTTCGCGTTCGATGCGTAGCGTCCGCGCGGCCTGCCATTTGCGCCAGCCTTGCGTGTCGATTTCGTAATATTCGTCGCGGAAATCCAGCGCCAGGGGACAGCCGGTCGCACGCGCGGCGGCGAGCGCGGCCAGATGGCTGCTGATGGGAAAATACAGCGACATGATTACCCCAGGCTCCCGGCGCAGGCGCTTGATCAGAACTTTTTCCACCGCCCGTTTCCAGTTCATCTGCGGACACGGCAGCAAGCCAGCCACGTATAATAATTCCCCCGTCAGCCACCAGGGCGTAACCGGAATCCGCACCACTTCTATGTCGGGATCGTCGATATTGATGGACTCATCGCGGATAAAATTGTTGAAATAACCGCTTGGGTTGGCGATGGTGAGAATCGTGACTTTCCAGCCCGCATCGGTCAATTCGCGCGCGCGCCAATACACCCGCCGCGACCGCGCGAGAGGAGGATAATAGAAATTGATGAAATAAATACGATTCACGTTGATGCTCTATCTGAATGACGAAAATCAGAACGCCTCTTCCTGGGGGGGCGCTTCAGCCGGAGCGGGTTTTTTCTCCGCCGGTTTTTGGTTGGCCGGTTTGGCCTCGTCCACCTCAAACACTTTTTTTTCCTCGTTCCACTTCAGCCTGTCCTTGTTTTCCTCGTACCAGGCAATCATATCCTTGGGCGATTTCACCTGGCCGGTATGGCGAAACAAAGCGCGCATGGTTTCCTGTAATTCATAATTCCGCGGGCCAAAACCGTTCCCCACCTGCAACGAGATTATCAACACTTTAAGCGCATCGGCGTCGCCATAGGCCAGCGCCTTGCGCGCAACCCGCTGCATCGCCCATTCCTGCCCCGCGAACCGAAACCGTTTCCAGAATTTCAGAAAAGCTTCCCGGGGGTCGACGTCAGGCATCATCTCCAGTTTTTCCAGTATCTGCACCGCCAGATGCCCGTCAACCGCTTCCTCCAGATTTTTCAGTATCAGAGCGTTTATTTCTTTATCGTTCAGCATCGCCGCAATCTGGTAGAGTTCCTCCGGCAACTCCAACCCGGTCTGCAGATGTTTGATCACGGTCTGCTTTGCGTCCTGATGCCATCTGCGCGAGCAGATGGTTTTGGCCAAAGTGGGAAGGGTTTCGAAATTTTCCAAAATCAGGGCTTTGTTGTTATCGTTTGCCAATCGCTCAATCGCAGGCAACAGATAATACGATCCGTCCCCATGTCCATGTCCCTGAACTCGCAACACATCGATCAACACATCGATGTTTCGCGACTCAATTCTGGCCAGCATTCCGACCTGCGGGTCATCTGTGGAGAAGCAATTCTGTCTGGCGGAAAGCTCCAGTATCTTGTTGACGTACTCCTTGACCTCCAGAACGTTTTCCTTATCCGGCAGTTTAAGCGCGCCCAACGCCTTGCGATCGGCACTTTTTCTCGTGAAGTTGTCGTGCTCCAGGCCAAAAGGCAAAGCCGCCGCCGCTTCGTTATTGTCCTCCGGCTTGGTTTCCGGTTTTTTCGCCAGTTCTTTTTTGATTTCTTTCAATTCGCAGCGCAGCTTTTCCACTTCCCGCCTGATCGCGCGCAATTCCTTGAGCATTTCCGCATTCAGATTAACTTCCTCCGCCCGGCAACAGGAAGCCAGACACGCTATTGTCATCCCAACGATAATAACTCGTGCTTTCATTTCCTCCCCCTTTATATAAACCCGACCAGCCTCATATTATGCCTTTGCTTGAACTTTTTTGCCAGTCTGTTTCAGAGTGAATGTTTAAACCGGCAAGCGTTGTCCATAATAAAAAAGGCATAAGCGAAGCCAGTGTTTTTATTCCCTTTGTCCTGTATTTCCGGCAAATGCTGGCTGGAATCAGTCATAATTCCTTCTTTCGACTTTTAAATTTTACTCTCCCGCTTTTATAAAAATATGATATGCTATTTCTGTTTTATCAACAGACCTGATGCTTTTTCAGAAAGGAAAAACATGGCAGTAATCGAACTCAGACCCGAAACCGAATGCCTCTGGGACGAGGTGTCCCTGGGCGAAGTCATGATCCGGCTTGATCCCGGCGACAATCGCATCCACACCTCCCGCCAGTTCGCCGCGTGGGAAGGCGGCGGGGAATACAACGTCGCCCGGGGCTTGCGCCGCTGCTTCAACCAGCGCACGGCGGTAGTAACCTCTTTCGTCGACAACCCCGTCGGACGCCTGCTAGAAGACCTGATCCTGCAGGGCGGCGTCGATATGCGTTACGTCAAATGGCTGCCCTTCGACGGCATCGGCCGCAAGGCGCGTAACGGCCTCAACTTCACCGAAAAAGGTTTCGGCCTGCGCGGCGCCGTCGGCTGCAGCGACCGCGGCCACACCGCCGCCAGTCTCCTCAAGAAAGGCGATATCGACTGGGAGCGCGTCTTCGGAAAAGACGGTGCTCGCTGGTTCCACTGCGGCGGCATCTTCGCGGCGCTTTCGGCTACTACCGCCGACGTCACTATCGAAGCCATGAAGACGGCGAAAAAATACGGCACCATCGTCAGTTACGATCTCAACTACCGCCCTTCGCTCTGGAAGGATATCGGCGGCGCGGACAAAGCGCAGTCGGTCAACCGCGAGATCGCCAAGTATGTCGACGTCATGATCGGCAACGAAGAAGACTTTACCATGTCGCTGGGCTACGAGGTGGAAGGCGTCGACGACAACCTTTCGACCCTTGACCCCGCCAACTTCAAGCGGATGATCGAGCGCGTGATGAAGGACTACCCCAACTTCAAAGCTGTCGCCACCACCCTGCGCGGCGTCAAGACCGCCACTCTCAACGACTGGAGCGCGGTGGTGTACGCAGGCGGCGAATTCCACCAGGCTTCCGACCGGCAGAATACGGAAATCTACGACCGCGTCGGCGGCGGCGACTCTTTCGCATCGGGTCTGATCTACGGTTTCCTGAAGGGCATGGAGCCGCGGATGTGCGTCGAGTACGGCGCGGCTCACGGCGCGCTGGCGATGACCACTCCCGGCGATACCACCATGGCCACGCTCAAGGAAGTGGAAAAACTGGTCGGCGGCGGCAGCGCCCGTGTCGATCGCTAATCGCTGAAACATGCACGCTTCGGGGGCGCGGATTTTCCGCGCCCTTTTTTTATATGCTTGCACGGACGCCGGTGAGATAGATACAATACTTTGAAATATGTCGTTTCGATTTAACGGGGAAATCTCATGGCTAACGGTTTTTCTCTTCATTTGGAACAGGACAGCCTGCCGGTGCCGGAAACCGGCGGCAATCCTGTTGCTATCACCATTCGCGCCGGTTCCGCCCGGATCACGCGCCTGTCGCTGGAAGACGGCGAATTGGTGATAACCATCAAGGCGGAACTGGCGGACGCTTCGCTGGAAGCGGGAAATCTTCCCCCCTCTCCGCCTGGAGAAAACCCGGATGAATTCGCGTCGCCACCGGAAATCACGGCGGAACAGGAGCCAGTCCTTCAACCTGTTTCCGAACCAGAAATCGCGCCAGAGAAAAATCTTTTCCTGCCCGCCGAAGACGAGGAGACAGCTCCTCCCCGTTACGGCGAGCCGGAACGCGAAATCGAAGCGGCAGCAGTCACGGATTTTTTTAACCTGCCGACTCCCGCCGTCGCAACCGAAGAACAGGCAGAGAAAAATCCTGAGCCTGACGAGGAGGAACCGCAGGAGAAAGAATCTGTCGAAGAGACTAAACCCGAGCCTTTCCTCCATCTGCAAACCGCACCCGCAACCGAGCAGCAGATCACGCATATCCGTTACACCTGCCCCCGCTGCCATCAGCCGGGAGAAAAGGAAATCGGCACCGTCGGTTCGATTGTCACCTGCGGAAACTGCGGGCGCGCCATGCGCCTGACTTTCAAGAAATAGCTTATGGCTGAATCCATTTCTCCCCAGGAACTGGTTCGCCTTTTCCGTTCCGAACTCGACAAGAAAATCGCCGAGGCCGAAGCGGGAAAACTGAAACTGCGGCTGCCGAAAATCCGCGACCGCATGGCGCTGCGCAAAGGTCTGCACCTGCATTATGAGCCGGAAGTTTTCCTGCAACTGGGCGGCACTTCTATCATGTCGTTCCCGCAAGAGACCTTAAGGGTCAAGACGGGGGAAGTGCTGCTGGTGCCGCGCGGGATGCCGCACATCGAGCATTGCGCCGGAGATTTCCGCAATCTTGTTCTTGCCTTTCACCAGGATTCCATTTCCGTTCATCTCTCCCGCGCTACCGCCGACCATCGCCCGCGCGTGATCGCTGCGGAACGTTTTTCCGTCAACAATCCCCGCCTGATCTGGCGAAATCTGGACGAACTGTGCAACCTGCTGGACGATAAAAAAGGTTGCTGGCGGATTGTCTCGCGGGGTCTGCTGCTGGTCTCGCTGGGGATGTTGCTGGACGTCACCGCCGGAGAACTCGAACCCCCGACCGGCCTCAGCCCCAAGATTGTAAAATGCCGCCATCTGGTGATCGGCGGGCTTTCCGAACCGGAACTCAGCGTAAAAAGCCTCGCGCAGGCGCTGTCCTGTTCCGCTGATTACCTGTCCCACCTGTTCCATCTGGAGACCGGCGAAACGTTGGTCGGCTATATCAACCGTCAACGGATCGATTATGCCAGGCATCTGCTGGAGCATAGCAGCTTGAACATCTCGGAAGTGGCCTACGCCTGCGGTTACGCCGACCCCGGCTATTTCGCCCGGCTGTTCCGCAGAGAAACCGGCCACACCCCCCGCCAGTTCCGCCAGGAGCAGGCAGGCTGAGGATTTTCTTGACTCCGGTTTCGCCAGGTGTAGTATGATCTGTAACTTGTGCAGGCCTGTATCACTGGAGCGCGCATGCCCTATCTCAGAATTTTCGACGTGGAAAAAGGCTCCTGCGAGTTCGAACTGAAAGCCGCGCGCGTGGTGATCGGGCGGCACGTTGATGCCGACATTGTGCTGAACAATGTGACTGTCTCGCGCATTCACGCGCTCCTGCGCAAAGATACTGAAGGTTATGTCATCGAGGACGCCAACGCCCGCGCCGGAACCTATGTCAACCACGAACGCGTGAATAAGCGCCTGCTCAAGCACGGCGACACTATCCAGATTTCGGTTTTTGTCATGGAGTACCGCACCGACGACCTGGAGCGGTTGAAAGAATTGACCGGCGAGGACAGCGCCATCAACCGTTCGCTGAAAATGAATTTCAAGAAAGTTCCCGCCGCGTTGAATATCCGTTACCGCCTGCTTTCAGTCAAACCGCGCGATATCTTTTTCCAGGGCGATACGCTGGAGATTGGCGGCGGGGGAATGCTGGTGCCGGTCTGGGAGCCGTTGGAGGAAGGGGCGTGCCTGGAACTGGAACTTGGCTGCCAGGGAGGCAAGCCGCGTTCGTTCATGGGCGAGGTGATCGCCGTCGTTACCGACCACAACAAGCCCGCGATGTGCATCAAACTCCACAAGATGAAAACGGAACGTTACGATGAAATGATGCGCTGGGCGCGGCGGGGAAGCTGGGTGGAACTGTCGCGAATCAATGATTAATGTCATAAAGCGTCGCCTTTAATATAAAGGTCACTGCATATGAGAAAGTTTATTGCGATATGCCTGATGATGTTGTCATTGTTTTCTCTTTCGTGCCGACAGCAGACAAATGCTACATTGCCAAGGTCAGATTCCATAGCGATGGATTTGGTTAAAATCCGTGAGAAGCATCCCTCTTCAATTACGCTATATTTGCATTATTATTTCTTCGAGGGCAGTAAGGGAATCAAGGGAGATTGGTTTGAAAGATGGATTAAATTAGGCATGATGAATTTTAATACAGACAAACGTGCAGCATATAGCGTTGAGCAGATAATACATATGCTGGGTAGTCCAACTTTTCAAGATCCTTTTGATAACCCGGAGCTGAGACCTTGTTTAGGATATACAGTGATGACTACCGAAGGTAAAAAAGTTGCTATATTCTATTTCAACAAGGATGACCAATTGCAATCGGTTGCAATTGGCTCTGATCCATTTTCAATCCAGCTATGTAAGAATAAGGCAAACAAACAGGATGTTAATGATCCTTGGTTGTTTGAGATAGCGGCGATGTTGGAATGCCGTCCCGATACTTTACTAGCGTATATGGATTATCTCTGTTATGAAGCGACCAAGAATGAGAAGGGTACACGTTTTTTAACCTGGGCAAAATCCATCGAGTCTGGTCAACATTCAAAGCATGAGTTTTATTGCGCGTCTCGCATAATGGAACTGATTGGAAATCCTGATAGCTGGGGATATGCCGATAACGAAAAACAAGAGCAGTGGTGGCAATATTTGGCTTATGAGGAGGGGATAAAGAAAGAGGTAATATTTTATTTCGACGACTCAAAGTACGCGCTGTTTAAGGCTCTAAAAATCCAATCTACTGAGTGAAGTTGATTGTCCTGGAAAATATTAGGACGCTTATCTTATATCACTATCACCAATCTGAATTGTTGTCTCCCACGGCCAGTAATCCGGCGTCGGCGCGACAAAGGTCAGCGGCTCCCGTTTAGTCGGATGTTCGACAGTCAGCGACAGCGCGTGCAGGGCAATGGCGCGTCCTTCAAGCAGCTTTTCCATTTTCGCGTTGTTGCCGCGATGATCGTATTTGAAATCTCCCACTATCGGTAGTCTCTCGTACGCCAGTTGCGCGCGAATCTGGTGCTTATAGCCGGTCAGCAGTTCAATTTCCAGTAATGACCTTCCATCCCGCGTGGCGAGAGTTCGGTAAATCAGTTTTGCCTCTTTTGCACCCTCCCGATTATCGGGAAAAACCGCCGTCTTCAAACGCCGCTTGTCGCCTCGCAGGAAGTTGCACAATAGCTTTTCTTTTTCCGAAGAGATTCCCTCGACCACCGCGCGATAAATCTTTTTTGTCTTGCGGTCGCGGAACTGTTCCGACAAACGCGCCGCCGCCTTGTCGGTACGCGCCAACAACAGCACACCCGAAACCGGCCGGTCAAGGCGATGTACCGGCGCGCAGTAAACCGCGCCCGGTTTGTCGTACTTTTCCTTCAAATATTTCATGCAGACCTCGACCAGCGGCTGATCGCCGGTGGCGTCACCCTGCACCAGTTCCCCCGCCGGTTTGAGAATGCAAAGCAGATGATTGTCTTCGTACAGCACTTCAGGCTGGGTCATGTTGCCTCGCAATCGTCGGTCGCCGCAGGCTAAACGCAATGCGGTTTAATTAAGGAAAAATCTTTCTGTCCACTATAGCACGCCTCTATTCGCGGCGCAAGAAATCACGAAAGCCTTTTTTCCCGCTATTGACGGCATTTGTTAAATCACTACAATCTGATAGACTCGCCGGGGTAGGGGGTCGTGTGTGATATTTGATTGCGACTTTTTCGGGCTGCCTGCCGTTGATTTTCACGGAGGAGCCATAGGAGCGCCGCATGTACACGCTGCACGAGGAAACCAAGGAAATCACCGATATCATTCTCGCCGCCCGCGACAAGGCGCGCGAGGAAGTGGGCAAGTCAGAACCGGAGGCGCAGTTCGCCAAGCCCATGACCTGGCCGGTGCAGTGCACCGTCGGCCCGGGGCTGGAAGGCGCTATCGCCTGCGAAAGCAAGGTCGGCTACGTCAACGGCTCCAAGGGCATGCTGGTCTATCGAGGATATGACATCTTCGACCTCTGCGCCTACTCCACTTTTGAGGAGGTCTCGTACCTGCTGGTGCACGGCGAGTTGCCCAACACTTCCCAACTGCGCGAATTTAACTGCAGCCTCGCCCGTTTCCGCTCCCTGCCCATGACTTTGCGGCGGCTGGGAGGTTTTCCGGTCGAGAACATCAATACCATGGCGGCCTTGCGTATCGGCACGATGATGATGCGTCAGCGCCTGTCGTTCCGCGACAGCCAGAGCGCGCGCCCCGACCCCAACACCGCCATCAGCGCCGACGAGGACTCCATCCCGATGGAGACCAAGCCCATGGGCGAGCCGCACGCCATTTACGAATTCAAAAAGAAACAACTCGAGCGCCCCAAGGACGCGCGCGAAACCCAGGACGAATCCGAAAGCGTGCAGTCCTGTATGCACCTTATCTCCGGCATGGCCACCATCGCCGCGGGCGTTGCGCGGATGCGCGAGGAAAAAATGCCTATCGAGCCGGATACCGAATTAAGCCACGCCGCCAACCTGCTGTACATGATGACCGGTCGTAAGCCCACACCGATCGAGGAAAGGGTAATGGATGTGGCGCTGATCCTCCACGCCGATCACGGCATGAACGCCAGCACCTTTGCTTCGATGGTGGTGGCCTCGACGCTGTCGGACATTTACTTCTCCGTCGGCGCGGGCATTGCCGCCTTGAACGGCCCGCTGCACGGCGGCGCCAACGAACAGGTACTGCGCCTCCTGCAGGAAATCGGGCCTGCCGCCAAAGTCAGCTCCTGGTTCGAGCAGGCAACGCGGGAGAAACGCAGGATCATGGGCTTCGGGCACCGGGTATACAAGGCTTACGACCCCCGCGCGCGCATTCTCGGGCCGCTGGCGAAATTCCTCATCCAGGAAAAGAAGGAAATGCGCCCGTTATACAACACCGCGCGCGAACTGGAAAAGAAGGTCGTCACCACCCTTGGCGCGGAGAAGAAGATTTTCCCCAACGTCGATTTCTATTCGGGGATCGTCTACGCCGCCATGGGCATTGAGCCGGAACTGTTTACCCCGATTTTCGCCGTCAGCCGCGTGTCTGGCTGGTGCGCGCGCATTCTCGAATATCTGGACAACAACCGGATTTTCCGCCCGCGCGCGATGTATATCGGCGAGTTCGACAAGGAATACGTCCCCATCGGCAAGCGGGGCGCGAAAAAGAACGCGCGGAAAAAATAGGAGGGCATAGTGGCGAAGATACTGTTAGCCGACGATGACAGACGTATCTCTGATCTGCTGAAAAGAATTTTCCAGACCCAGGAAGTCATTCTGGTGCGAACATGGACCGAGGAATTGGCTGAACTGGAAAAGGATAAATTCGACTTGGTGGTGACAGATATCGTCATGCCTGGCTACAAGGACGTGCAGCAGAACGGCGGAGTTAAGGAAGTGCTGGTGAAGTACAATACTCCGGTGATCTTCATCTCCGGCTATGCGGAAAAGGAACTGAAGGATTTGCCAGACACCATGCGTTTTCTGAAAAAGCCTTTCAGCGTCAACCTCTTCCGCTCGTATGTCCGCAAGCTTCTGCTGACCGACGATATCTGCTGAAGATGCTTATCTCTATTTACGTTAAAAGCCCCTCTTGCGAGGGGCTTTTTGATTTATTCGAAAGAACTATGCCTCATCGTCCCACGGCACATCCTCGCGCTCTTTTTCGTCATCGCGTAAACCTGCCATACCGCCGTCGTCGTCATCGTCGAACATCAGGCTGGACTGACCGCCGCAGAACTTGGCGCAGAATTCCTCCATCGTCATCATGATCTCGCGCGCCTTGCCTTCGCGGAAAGGCCCCAGCAGCCCCGCCGCCGCGAGCTGGTCGATAATCCGGCTGGCGCGGCCGTAACCGACGCCGAATTTGCGCTGCAACAGCGAGACCGAGCCGCGCCCGCTTTCGATAATCGCCATTCCCGCCTCGCCGAACAGTTCGTCGAAATCCTTGATATCGCCGCCCGCGCCGCCGATAACCGGCCCGTCCAGTTCCTGATGATATTCCGGCGCCATCTGCGCTTTGACGAAATCCACTACCCGGAATAATTCTTCGTCGGAGACAAACACGCCTTGCGCGCGAGTCAACTTGCCCACACCCGGCGGCAGGAACAGCATGTCGCCCGCACCCAGCAAGGTCTCCGCGCCGTTCTGGTCGAGAATGGTGCGCGAGTCTACCCGGCTGGCCACCTGAAACGCGATGCGGCAAGGCATGTTCGCTTTAATGAGACCAGTGATAACGTCCACCGACGGACGCTGGGTCGCCAGCACCACGTGAATGCCGACCGCACGGCTCTTGGCCGCCAGGCGCGTGATATGCTGCTCCACGTCCTTGCCCGCCACCAGCATCAGGTCGGCCAGTTCGTCAATGACGATCACGATGTAGGGCAGGCTCTTGGGGAACAGCTCCAACTCCTCCTTGCCGTAATTGCCTGCCAGCCGCTTTTCGATTTCCGCCTCGCCCAACGCGTTGAACTTGACGATGTTGTTGACGCTGACCATGGAAAGCTGTTCGTAACGCTCGTCCATTTTCTGGCACGCCCATTCGAGCACGCCAACCGCTTTTTTCATATCGGTAATGACGGGGCTTAAGAGATGCGGGATTTCCTTGAACCGCGACAGCTCCACCACCTTCGGGTCGATCATGAGCAGTTTCGCTTCGCTGGGCTTGCAGCACATCATCACCGACAGGATCAGTGAATTGATGCAAACCGACTTGCCGCTGCCGGTCGCGCCCGCGATCAGCATGTGCGGCATCTTGGCCAGATCGGCTATGATCGGCGTGCCGGAAACATCCTTGCCTAAACAAACCGGAATCTGTTGCAGGCGATTATTGCGCTTGACCGCTTCAACAACTTCACGCAGCGACACCACGTTTTTCTCTATATTCGGTATCTCGATACCGATAGTGTCTTTACCGGGGATAGGCGCAATAATGCGGACGTTGGCCGCTTTCAAGGCCATGGAAATATTGTCGCCCAGGGAAATGACCTTGCTCAGGCGGATTCCCGGTGCCAGCATCATTTCGAACAAAGTTACTCGCGGGCCGCACTCGATCTGCACTACCTTGCCTTCGATCTTGAATTCGGCCAGCGTCTTTTCCAGAATCTTCGCTCGTTTTTCCAGACTCGCCGCGCCCTCGCCCAGGCCTTCCTGCGCCTCATCCAGCAGATACATCGGCGGCAACTGATAGTCGCGCTCCGCATCCACGCTGTTGGCCACGACCTTGTCGATCTTCTCGGGACGCTCCGCTCTCCGCACCGGAGGTTTCTTTTCCACCACCGGTATCGGTTCGGAAACAGGCTCTGGCGTCGGCTCGCCGTAGGGGACGAATTCCGCGTTTTCGCCTTTTTCGGTTTCAGGCACTTCCGGGACAACCGGCTCCGGTTTTTCCTCCACCACCGCTGCCTCGACTTCGAACGCTTCAGATATTTCCTCTTCCCGCTCCTCGCGGATTTTTTCCCGCACCGGACGCACGCTCTCCCGTTCCTTGGGGGGATTAAGCAAAGCCACTGCGCGGCTGGCGCTGCCCGCCACTACCGATACGACTTTCGGTTTTACATGTTCCGCCGCCGCGCTGGTAGCAGAGACGAAAATTCCGCCCACCGTTTTCAACCCATCGCCAACTATGCGTCCCCATTCAAACAACGCCTCTCCCACCATCAGCACCCCGCCAAACAGCAGCAACCCGCCCGCGATAATCGCCAGCCCGAAGTTGCCCAGATACAGCCGCGCCGGAGGACTGACGATGTAAGAAAGCAGTCCGCAGGATTCGACCGCGCTGGCGCCGAAAACCGAATCCACCAGCAACGGCAACGCGATCAGCGCCACTACTCCACCCAACACCTGCGGCCAGGCGCCGAAAAACCGGTTGTTGCGGATAATAAATATTCCCCACGCACACAGCAGCAGCGACAACGCATAGGAAGCGACACCACCCAGCGTCAGCCGCACGCCAAACGCAGCCCACGCGCCCAACAAGCCGGTCGCGCAGTCGCTCGCCGTTGTCGCCGGATCGAGAGTAGTGTCGGCAGTGAAAAACGAAATCCCCAGGAACATGCCCAGGCCGATAATGAACAGCCCGGTAAAAAAGGTGAGCATCACGACAAACCCGCTGGGTCTGGCCGGAATCTCGATTTCCACCGGTACTTTTCTACGCGCCATTAATACCTCCGCTGAAATAAATCAACCCTGCTATTGCCACCAGGGCGCAATAAGCCGCAAACCAAATCATTTTTTTCGTTTTCACCAGATGCAGCAAAGTCCGTAGCGCCACATATCCGCTCGCGCACGCCACCCCGAACCCCACGCCATATGCGCCAAACGAAAATCCCGCGACCGGCGCACCGGCCTTGATTATGTCAATCCCTTTCAATAACGCCGCGCCGAGAATCGCCGGCACCATCAGCAGAAAACTGAACTTGACCGCGTCTTCCCGCTCCAGCCCGCACAGAACTCCGCCGGAAATGGTCGAGCCGCTGCGGCTGATGCCGGGGACTATGGCGATAGCCTGAAAAAATCCCACCAATAGAGCCCGTTTCCAGCCCATCTCCTCCATTCTGACCGCGCTTTCCTTGGCCTTTTCCATAATGAACAGCAGCAGCGCCGTCACCAGCAACGCCGCGCATACCAGTTGTGGATGCTCGCGGAGTAGTTCGATTTTCTTCCGAAACAACACACCCACTATCCCCACCGGCACCGAACCGAGCAAAAGATAGCAGAGAACCACCTTCTTCCGACACCAGAAGCGCCACAAATCGCCACCAAACGCAACCAGCACCACCCCCGCCGTCGCCACATGCAGCAGAATATCAAACGCCATGTCTTCCGGCTGGCCGCTCATAAAATGCTCGGCCAAGGCCAGATGTCCGCTGGATGAAACCGGCATAAATTCGGTTAAACCCTGCACCAGCCCCAGGATAGCAGCCCAGGCATAGGACAGAGGTTCAACCTGGTTAATTGATCCCACTGGAACCGAAGCCTCCTTCGCCCCGCGCGGTCTCGTCCAGGTTATCCACTATCTGCACATCCGCGTGAACCACTTGCTGGATAACAAGTTGCGCGATCCGGTCGCCGCGGTTGATGGTAAACGGGACTTGCGAGACATTTCCCAGAATTATCCCTACCGGCCCACGGTAATCGGCGTCAATCGTGCCGGGGGTGTTGACGACAGTGATGCCATGTTTCAACGACAGGCCGGAACGCGGCCGCACCTGTACTTCGTAACCTACTGGCACTGCAACCCGTAAACCAGTTGGCACCAACACGATCTGACCCGGCGTCAGAGTCAGCGGCGCATCCAGCGCGGCGCGTACATCCATGCCGCTGGCGCCGTCACTTTTGTATTCAGGGAGTTCAATATCTTCCGCGCCGGAATCGCGCGTTATCAGCATCTTGACATGTTCCATGCCGTCCTTTCAATAAAAGTTGGCGAAAACGGAAATAGCATCCTGTTCCCCCTATCCTGGAACAGAAAAGCCTGTACTATTTTATCGACAAAATCAGGGGGAAATCTAAGTCAAACCGGCTGAATTCGGTTTTTCGTTATGTAAACTCCGGCAGGGAAAGAGCTATGCGAATTGTGTTAGATATAGGTTAGCTATGAGGCAGGGATTTAAGAAATTTTCATTTAATGTATATTTTTTTATTGTGATTTTCTTCTTTGATCATTATCATACTGCTGTGAATACTTTCATCAATATACAGATTGTGTAATCCCATCTCCGGGACTTTCGTAAGTATTTGTTTTTTAGGCATATTACAGGTTTTGGCATGGTAGACGTATTTGACATAGACGGCAATATTATCCGGATGCTGTTGCGCCTTGATATTCGCGATGAGACGCAGATCGACGCTTTCCGGGAAGCGATCAGCGAAGCCGGCAAGGAAAAAGGCGAGGTCGTGATTGACTTCAGCCACACCCGGGTGATGTCAAGCGTGATCCTGATGCTGACTTATATCGCGGTGGAAAAAGCGCGAGAAATCGGGGTAGTGATCCGAATCGTAGCATCAATGAAACACCACCGCGCCCTCGTCGCCAGCGGCATGCCCGAATATATCGACCTGCAACTCTGCGGGTGAATCACTACGTTGTTGCCCCGATAATTCTCCGCAACCCTTGAATGAAGATATCAAAGCTTTTCGATCGCTGGTTATCGAGATCAAGATAAGGGGAAATTCGGCGGGAACCATCAATCTTCTGATAATCAGGCACCATTTTTCGCAGATAACCGGAAGGGCAAGTAATCGAATCCGGCGCGCGACATGGATTCTTCATTTGCTGTCGCGCAAGGTTATTCAAGTTCAAGCCTTTTTCCACTGCCGCAAGGTCGGCGAGATACCAACTCTCCAACTCCCTGCAGACAATGCGTACTAAACTGGCGTCTTTTCCCGCTTCGCCGCATTTCTTTTTCAACGCAGCCTTGATCTTTTTGCAATCCCCCGCATCCTGATCCCGCATCACCACGAACAAGGCATCTGGCGCATTGTATCCTCGCATGCGCCGCACCATCTGTCTTTCCAAATCCTGCTTCCCTTCAAAAACAAGATACCGGGGTGTAAAATTATCAGGGAGCAAACGTGGCAATACTCCTTTGAGCATTTCCGCGGCGGACGGTTCTTCGAGCAGGAAAACTATTTCCCTCATCGCGGATCGGCTCCTTCAAAGAATCCCTGTTTCCAGAGATATCCCATCTGGTCGCTTTCCGCCATGTAGTTGGCTATTTGCGCATTGTCCTGCGCCCGTTTTATTACGGTATAACCGTCTTGCTTGACCAGCCAATAAACTTCTTCCAATTGCATCGCATTCAGAAAATCGGGAGAATGGGTCGAGACAAAAACCTGCCCCCCGCGATTTGCATATTCCCTGAACTCCTCCGCCAGTTCCCATAGAAGCTTGGGATAAAGCTGGTTTTCCGGCTCTTCCACGCATAACAGCGGATGAGTAGTAGGATCGTATAGCAGCGTCAGATAGGCAAACATCTTGATCGTTCCGTCGGAAACATGTCTGGCAAGAAAAGAGTCTTTGAAAGCGCCGTCCTGAAACCTAAGCAGTATACGACCTTCGTCCGTCGTATTGGCTTCCACGCGGGAAATTCCCGGCACCCGCCGAGCCAGTTTTTCAATGATCCTGTTAAATACGTCACGGTGACGCTTGTACAGAAACTCCGTCACTAAAGCCAGATTCTCTCCTTCGCGGGATAGGTGTTCGGCATATCCCACCTCCTGCTCGGGTCGCGCTTTTTGAATATGGAAATCAGATACATGCCAGTTTTCTATCAACTCCCCCAACGCCATTACAGCCGGGAATTTCTTGAACTGCGCCAAGCCCTTAATCGCCAGTACGTCAGAGGATTTAAGCGTTTGTTCCTCCCGTTTGAGTTCTGATTCGTCCTCCACCTTATCCGGCTCGTTGGTGACCGCCGTACCCTTTCCCTTTGCAAAGTCGAGGAAGTGCCAAGGCTGTCCCTTGCTGCCCCGGCGGTATCTAAGAATTTCACGTTCAACAATAGGATTGCCATTTTCCTCGTTTATAGCCAGAAAATATGTTATAAGCGGTGAAGTGTTTTTTTCACGAAATTTAAGCTCGATTTCGATAGAACCTTCGGCATTCCGGCTGCGTACTTCCTGGAAGCCCCGACCGCCGCCGAGTTTGGTCAGGGCAACATGGACATTTTCGGTTAAGGCGTCTTTGAGAAAACCGAAAACACTGAATAGAGTGGATTTCCCCGTACCATTCGCGCCAACCATGACACACATGCGCGGAATCTCGCGCATTTCGGCATCCTTGAACGCCTTGAAATTTTTCAGCCTGATATACTCGATATTCATTGCAAAACTCCCGGACGTCAACCCTTGTCGTCAAGCGAAACCGTGAAGAGCGTATTTTTTCTGTTCCGTGAGCTATTGTAGACCTAACCGTTTTCGATTGCAAGAATAAGAGGGTTGTAAGAATGTCTATCGCCAAGGCAATCGCATTTCAGCACTAAAAAAAAGCCCTCTCCCCGGTGAAGAGAAGAGGGCTTGTAATTCCATCGGTTTGATTATTTGCTCAAAGCAGCATAAATGGCTTCGGCGATGGCGAGGTGACCGGTGGGATTGGGGTGCACCGGCTCAGGGCAGAAGGTATCGGCATCGTGGTATTTCAACAGATTCTGGAAAAGCTCGTGCGTCTTCACGCGCCGCGCCTGGTATTTGCGGCTCATCTTTTCCACCGTCTTGATATATTTCGGCAGGACGTGCAGCACCTCATGGCGGAATGAGGTTTTCGCCTGTTCGTTGCTGATGTAGAACGGGTCGATCAACAGCAGGTTGCACTTGGGCAGGTTCTTTTTCACGCGGCCGAGAATCTCGTCGTAGGTTTCCTCAAACAGTTGCGGCGAGACGCTGTTTTCGTTGTTGCGCAGAAAGCAATGCAGGTCGTTAATGCCGATCTTGACTGACAGCCAACTGGGCTTGTGGCGCAGGACATCGTCAGTCCAGCGGTTCTGCAGATCGACCACGCGGTGACCGCCAATGCCCTTGTTGATGATGTTGACCTTTTTCTGCGGTTCGCGGATCGTCAGCATCTGGTGGAAGAAATTCACGTAGCCGGTGCCCAGCGGCTTGCCGTCGCCCCGCCGCCCGCAGTCGGTAATGCTGTCGCCGATAAACAACAGGGTCTGCCCGTTCGCAAGTTTCGTAGCCATGACAAAAAATCCTTTTCTTAAAAAAACAACCGGCCTTTATCAAAAAGCCGTGATTTTCATGGAAGAATCAACATTGCATCGCCGTAGGAATAGAAACGGTATTTTTCCGTGACCGCTTCTTTATAGGCTTCGACAATCCTCTCCCTTCCCGCCAGCGCCGACACCAGCGCCAGCAGGCTGGAACGCGGCAAGTGGAAATTAGTCAACAAGCCGTCTATCGCCCTGAAACGATAACCCGGAGTAATAAAGCAATCCGTCCAGCCCCGACCAGAATGAACATAACCTGTCTCGTCAGTCACGCTTTCCAGTGCACGGGTGGAGGTAGTGCCGACGGTTATCACACGTCGGCCTTCCTGTTTGGCGGCGTTGACTGCGGCGGCGGTTTCTTCCGGCACGATATAATATTCTTCGTCCATCCGGTGTTCGCTGAGGCGTTCGGTCTTGATCGGTCGGAACGTGCCTGGCCCCACGTGCAGGGTAAGATAAGCGCAAGCGACGCCGCGCGCGGCGAGAGCGGCGTCGATCTTCGGAGTAAAATGCAGACCCGCCGTCGGCGCTGCTACCGCTCCGTTTTCGCTGGCGTAAATGGTCTGGTAGCGGTCGCGGTCGGAAGTATCTGGCTTGTCCTCACCGCGCGAGATATACGGCGGCAGCGGCACCTCGCCCAGGCTTTCCAACTGTTCCATAAATCCGCCCGCGTCCATTGTACCAAACGAAACCGTGACCTTTCCCTCCCCCAAACGCTCCTCCACCGTGGCGACGAGTCGGCCTTCTCCGAAAAAAATCTGCTTGCCCGGTTTAAGATGACTGGTCGGTCGCGCCAGGCACAGCCAGCGCTCGTCGCCCTCGAGGCGATGAATCAATAAAAGTTCCGTCTTGCCGCCGCCCGGTCTTTTCCCCCGCAGGCGCGCGGGAATAACACGTGTATTGTTGCGCACCAGCAGATCACCGGGGCAAAGAATTTCGGGGAGTTCGCGGAAAGAACGATGCGCCGATTTTCCGTCGCCCGCCAACAGCAGCAGGCGGGACTCGTCTCGCTTCCCGGCGGGACGCTGGGCGATAAGTTCCGGCGGCAAATCATAATCGTAAAGGGAAAGGAGGTCGTCAGACATGAAGGTTTTCCGGAAAATCCCGGCGTAGTTTTTAGCGGAAAATTTTCACTCTTGCGAAAAACAATCCCCCCTCTCCCCTGGGGAGAGGGTCGGGGTGAGGGGATTTCCACCGGTCGTCATTCCCGCGAAGGCGGGAATCCAGGGGAGAAACCGTACGCAACGCCTCCTGGATTCCCGCCTTCGCGGGAATGACGGTACCGGTTTTTTCCTTACAAATTTTCCTCAGATCCGAGGTTCGTCGGTTTCTTCCTCCGTGACCGGATAGACCGGTCCGGAAAATTCGTCGGATTGGCGGGACACACCGGAAGCGGCCAGGGTACCGTCGATCAGGTCGGTGACATTGGCGCGGATTTCGATACCGACTCCGCTGGGAATCAGTTTCAGGAATTTTTCCCGCGCCAATTTCTTCAACTCGTCGGCGCGCTTCATTACGTCATCCTGCTTTTTCAGATCGAAGGAAAGGGAGCAGACTATCTGCGCGCCGTCCTCCCGCGAGACCAGGCTGACTTTCGGCGCAGATACATCTCCGGCGCGGTTGAGCACATCCAGCAGTTGCAGTTCCAGCGCGTGAATGCTGATAGCGTTGACGCCCTGTTCGGTGGTGACTTCCAGCAGGCGCTGTGATTCGCTTTCGGCGTAGTCGCGATAGGCTTCCATGAAATTGCCCACCACCAGTGCCGCGCCCAGCAGCAGCAGAATCCACCCCATGAACCCGGCCAGCTTTTCAGCCTGAAAAGTGAGCAGAGCCTCGCTCCAGATTTTCAGCGCTACCAGGTAAGAGCCGAACACAATGGCGGCGAAAATGTTGGCGGTATCGATAATTTTGCGCATTTGTCTTCCCCCATTGAAAACGCGATCCGGATTTTATATTTTACAGGAAATTCTGGTCTATAAAATTTATATCGTAATTGTTATTCACGAAATTCACGTTACGAAGCAACTTTATGTGGAACGGGATGGTGGTCTTGATCCCGTCCACCACCATCTCCGACAAGGCGCGGTCGGCGCGGGCAATGGCTTCCGCCCGATCCTTGCCGCGCACGATCACCTTGCCGATCATGGAATCGTAGTTCGGCGGAATGCGGTAGCCGGAATAGATGAACGAGTCTACCCGCACGTTATCGTGCCGCGGCGCCACGTACAGTTTGACCACTCCCGGAAACGGAGAAAAATTCCTGTCCGGATCCTCGGCGTTGATGCGGCATTCGATGGCGTGGCCCTCGAAGCGGATGTCTTTCTGGCGGAAGCGGAGCTTTTCGCCGGAAGCCACCCGGATCTGCTCCTCGATCAGATCCAGCTCCTCATTCTTGCCCACCCGCACCACCTCTTCCGTCACCGGATGTTCGACCTGGATACGGGTGTTCATTTCCATGAAATAGAACTGCCCCTTCTCGAACAGGAACTCGATGGTGCCGGCGTTGGTATAGCCGCAAGCCTGGCACAGCTTGATCGCCGCTTCGCCCATCGCGCGCCGGGTGTATTTGTCAAGCACGGGGCTGGGCGATTCCTCCAGCAGTTTCTGGTGGCGGCGCTGGATAGAGCAATCGCGTTCGCCCAGGTGGACAATGTTGCCGTGCTCGTCGCACAGCACCTGGATTTCGATGTGGCGCGGATTCTGCAGAAATTTTTCCAGATAGACTGCACCATCACCAAACGCGGCCTCGGCCTCGCTGCGAGCCTGCACCATGCCGCTGCGAAGCGACGCGTCGTTGTGCGCTATTCTGATACCGCGTCCGCCGCCGCCCGCCGTTGCCTTGATGATGACGGGGTAGCCGATCTCGTGCGCCAGGCGCTGCGCTTCTTCTTCGTCCGGCACAATGCCGTCACTGCCGGGCAAAACCGGCACTCCGGTGGTTTTTGCCAACGCGCGCGCGCCTGCCTTGTCGGCCATTTTCGCCATCGCGTTGCTGGTGGGGCCGATGAAGTCTATGTCAAGCGACCGGCAGACGTCGGCGAAATGCCCGTTCTCCGCGAGGAAACCGTAGCCGGGATGGATCGCCTCTACGTCCGCGATTTCCGCGGCGGAGATGATGCTGGGGATGTGCAGATAACTGCGCGAGCTTTCCGGCGGGCCGATGCAGATAGCCACGTCCGCCATGCGCGCGTGCAGCGACTCGCGGTCGGCTTCGGAAAAGACGGCAACGCTTTCGATGCCCAGCTTCTTGCAGGTGCGGATGATGCGGCAGGCGATTTCACCGCGGTTGGCTATCAGGATTCTTGAATACATGCTTTATTTATCCGGTTCCTATGTGTCAAGATTTTCGGTCAGGCAACTACTCAGGGACTAGGGTTTCACCATAAACAGCGGCTGGCCGTATTCCACCGGTTCGCCGTTTTCGACCAGGATTTCGGTCACCGTGCCGGAAATCTCGGCCTTGATTTCATTCATGATTTTCATCGCTTCAATAATGCACACTACCGTGTCCTTGGTTACCTTGTCGCCGACGCTGATAAACGGGGCGGCATCGGGCGAAGGAGCGTGGTAGAAGGTGCCAACGATCGGGCTTTTCACCGGCACCAGCGACATATCCGCCACCTTCATCACCGGCGCGGGCGCAGCGACAGGAGCGGCGGCTATCGGGGCGGCCATCGCCATCGGCGCGACGTTCTTTTTCAGCTTCACCTTGAAGTCGCCTTCGCACAGTTCCAGCTCCGCCAGCTCGTTTTCCTTCATCAGCGCCAGCAAATCCTTGATTTTTTCCACGCTCATCGCAGTCCCCTCTAAACGATTTTATACTTTCGCAATCAGATTACCGCCGAAGCCAGGTTTTTGGGCAACTGGCTCAGTATTTTCGCGCCTGTTTCCGTCACCAGAGCCATGTCCTCGATGCGGATGCCGCCCTTGCCGGGAAAATACAGTCCCGGTTCGACTGTCACCACCATTCCCGGCTGAAGCGGTTCGACGCTTTTTTTTGACAACCGGGGCGACTCGTGCACCTCCAGCCCCACGCCGTGACCCAGCGAATGGCCGAACAATTTCTCGCACTTCTCCGCCGCGAAAACTTCCCGCGCCGCGTCGTCAGCCTCTTTTCCCGGCCGCCCGGACGCAATTTTCGCAATCCCCGCCGCCTGCGCGGCCAGAACCAGCTCGTACGGGCTTTGCCAGAACTTCGGGATGCTATCAAGAAACAGTACTCTGGTCAAGTCAGAATTATACCGCCCCAGCCGCGCGCCGAAATCCACCAGCAGCAGCCCGCCTTTTTTCAGCTTGCGTTTGTCGGCATGAGCATGGGGGCGGCTGGCATTGGCGTCTACTGCCACGATCAGTTCAAACGCCACTCCCTCGGCACCGCGCTGGCGCATTTCCCACTCCAAAGCCAGCGCCAGTTCCGCTTCGGTCATTCCTGCTTTAATTTTTTTCCTGAAAGCAAGAAAAGATTCCTCCGCGCAACACAAGGCCGCGAGAATGCGCTTGATTTCCCACTGGCTCTTGACTGCGCGCAGTTTTTCCGTCATGCCATCGGCGACGACCGGTTTGACGCCGCGCGCGCCTTTGCGCAAACCCGCGAGAGTAGCCACGCTGAGCGCGGTCGAATAGCCCAGGGTTTTCGCCTGGTTTTTTTTTGCCAGCTCGCCTGCGAAAACCGGCGGCGCGCCTTTGCATAATAAAGTTTCAAACAGCGGCGCGGAATGCTCCGCTTCTTCCCGGTAGCGGAAATCGGTCAGCAGCCATTGCTTTTTCACCGTCAGCAGCAATGCTGATTCCGAGCCGGTGAAACCGGAAAAATAAAACACGTCCTCGGTTTTATTCAGGTACAACGCCGACATTTTCTGCCGACGCATTTCGGCGCGCAGCTTTTCCAGCCGCAACCGGATTTCACTTTCGGGAGTTTTCAAGGCCTCGCCTCCAGGAAGAACGTGTCGTAATATTTTGACGGCTGATAGGGTTTTACGTCAGGTCGCTTACCAGTCAGTTTTTCAATCACGTCGGCGGTCAGGCTGGCCTGTTCGGGACTGTCTATCACCGCCAGCATTTCCTTCAGGACGCCGACACACGCTTCGTGTTTCTTCGCGATCAGGATATCGCGCATCATTCGCAGGTTGCCGGATTCGTCCATGGGCTTGCCCCGGGTCAGAAGCTCGGCCATCATATCCAGCGTTTTCCCGTTGCCGATTTCGCCCAGCGCCCAGATCGCGTTTTCTCTTTCCTTGCCGGTGTAGGTGTAGAACACCTCGCCCATCTGGCTGGCGGTGGAGGTAAGGGCGTCTTCCAGCGCGGCGACGCCTGCCTCGTATTTCAGCACGCCCAGCGCCTGCGCCGAATGCACCCGCAAAGAACCGTCAGCCGCGCGCAGGCACCGCACCGCCAGTTCAGCCCCGTCCGCGTAAGTAGTGCGGTTGATGATCCACAGAACCAGCACGGTTTCCCTGACGTCGGTTTTCGCGTCCTTGACATTTTGCGCCGCGAGTTTCAGAATACCGGGGAAACCAGCCACGCTTTTCATGTCGCCCAGCAGCCACAATCCTTCGAGTCGCGTTTCGGTTTTGTCTGAAGCGATTGCGGCCAGCGCAAGTTTTTCCGCCTTTTCCCGATCCGTCAACGCCGCCAATGAAACCGAGGCAGCTCGACGCGCCAGCGCGTTTTCCTCGCCTTGCATTTCGCTCAACGTTTTTACGCTTTCCTCCTGCTCCGGATTTTTCAGCGCCAGCGCGGCAGCGATTCTTACATTGTAGTTTTCATCCTGGCATAATTTACGCAAAGCGCCTTCGTGTTCGGCTTTTCTGAAATTAACCAACGCCTGCACCGCCGCCTGCCGCACCAGGGCGGACTTTGCAAACAGCAATCGGGAAACTGTCTCACCGAATTCTTTCGCGTCATTCTCCGGCATTTTTTCCACGCACGCCAAAGCGTTAGCAATAATCTGCGGATCAGTGGCTCCTAATCCCTCCCGCACGACGCCCGGCGTCTTTTCCGGCGAAAGACCGGCGAGGCTGGCAAGAACAGTGGCCTGCATCCCGGCGTCTTTTTCTGCTTTATACCGACCAGCCACGGTTTTGCCCAAACCTGCGTCACCCGAATTTCCCGCCACCTGCAACGCCGCCAACCGCACGGTTTCCGCTTTATCGTCGAAAGGCAGCTTGTCAAACTGTTCGCCGATCTCTCCCAGAGCCAGGCAGGCTTCGGTTCTTACCTTTTCATTTTCATCGCGCAGCAGTTTCACTATCTTTTCCGTCGTCGACTTCGCGCGCGAACGCCCCAAGGCCCGCACCGCTGCCGCGCGCGCGTAAGGGTAATCCGACTCCGCTACTTTCTCCAATTCCTTCAGCACGTCTTCCCGCGCCACCCGCGCCGACCCCAACGCTTCCGCCGCGCGGATTTTCATCGACAGCGGCTCCTCTCGCAACACTTTCAGCATCAGGCCGACCGTAGCCGGACGCATGTGCAGCGTGTCGCTTTCGCCCGCGGACGCGAATCCGGTGAGGAAAATGTATAGTAAGATTATCGCTGCTGATTTTTTTTTCATGACGCCTTTTATTCCTGCGGTTTCATCATCAGCCAGACCTTGCCCATCGCCGCTCCGGCCAGGAAAATCGCTCCCGCTGCCGTAATCCAAATATGCTGTATCCACAACCCTGGCGGCTGGTCGGGGAAGGCAATGTTAGACACCGCCTTGGCCGCCGCCGCAAACGGGTTCAGCGACAGAAAAAACGTCACCAGCCAGCCCGGCAGATTGTCGGAAATGAAATACGGCACCAGCGTCCCCACCGCGAAAAACATCAGCACGCCGTAAGCGATTGCCGTCGCGGTCGAGGAATTGCGGCAGAATGCGCTTGCGCAGGTTCCCAGCGACGTCGCAAACAGCATCGCCATCACCACCACCCCGAACGCCGCGCCCATCCCCCAGAAGAAATCAGGCTTAACCTGCGACAAGGCCGCCCAGCCCTCGCCGAACTGGAAATTGAAGGGGCGAACCAGATTCAGACCCTTGCTGATATATTCCATATCCTGCGGCGAACTGGAGACGTAGGCCAGTACGAAAAAAGTAGGCAGGGTGCTGATAATCAGCAGGGCGGTGAAGAACCATGCCACCTGCATCTTGCCCATGATCAGTTTCCACGGGCTGACCAGTGTCGCGCGCAGCATGTCGAAGATGCCGCTTTCGCGCTCCCCCGTCACCGCCGTCGCCGTCAGCACCGGCGACAGCAGAATAATGATCGCCAGCGGTATCGAGACGCAGGTGAAAACGATAGTATCGATACCGATAAAACTCATCTGCGTCAGCGGCAGGAACGCCATGACCAGCGACAGGCCAAAGCTGATGAAGAAACTCCGCAGCAGCCATTCCGCCCGCCCGAACGCCTTGCACCGCATTTCCTTCACCGCGATTACGTTGAACAGCGGGCTGATCATCCGTTTCCGCTTGCGCGGGTCGATCAGGTAGAAGGGGAATTTCAGTTTGCGGGTTTTCAATTGTTTCTGGTCTTCGATCAAAACCGTGTCTTTGCGTTTTTTCGGTTGCGGCGGATGGGCGACTACGCTCAACGTCTGCGCCAGCAACACCACTCCCCCGCTTCCCGCCAGAATCAGGAAAACCCACATCCCGTCGGCGAACTGCCCGAAGGTTCCCGGCTGCACCGGATGCTCGCCCGCAAACATCGCCGGGTAAACCACCGACGTCATCGCCGCGAAGGGACTGAGACCCCGGATTAAATGGATGAAATGCACCGACTCCGCCCATTGCCCCAGAATCACCGACGGCACCCAGGTTGCGCCGCCGATGGCAATAATTAAGATGTAACAGGTGATGAGAGAACGGTAACTGTTGCGCATCCGCGCCGAACAGTAAAGCCCCATCAGCCCGAAAAAAACCGCCGCCGCCGTCACCAACAGATAGACTTTCAGTATCTCCCCGAACGTCACCCCGCCCAGTACGTAACACGCGCCCATCATCGGGGCGCTCGCGAAAATCAGCAGCATCACGAACCCCACCCCCGACACCAGCTTGCCCAGCACGATTTCGTCGGGGCGCAGCATAGTGTCGTACAGCAGGTCGTAGGTCTCGCGTTCCTTTTCCACGGTAATCGAAACCGCGGTGAAGCTGGGCGCGCACAGCGACACCAGCGCGAGGAACCCCATGCTCAGGATGATGAAAAGCTTGTGGCTGTTCTGCGCGGCGAGGGAAAACACCCCTTCGGCAGGCCACATCAACATCACCAGTCCCGCCAGCACACCCAGAAAGACCAGCGCCAGCGCCACCGCGCGCTTGGTGCGGAGGCTCGTGATGAATTCCCTTTTCAATACCGGGTTATTCACTGTTTTTCCTCGTCACCCGTTTCTTTTTCGCAGGAGCCACGGTCAGAGCGCGCGCGCCCGCCGCCGCGCCGTCGGTGACTTTCATGAATGCCTCTTCCAGATCGCTTTCGACTTCGCGGAACCACACCACTTTAACATTTTTGGAAATGAAAAAGCGCAATATCTTGGACACTTCCGTGTCGGCACCGCCTAGTTCGAAATGCAGAATATCGTCAAACACTTCCGGCTTCTGCACGTGCCCGGCTCTGGCCAGGCTTTGCGCCAGCGCCAGCACCGGCGGCGCGGCGCCGAGAAAGTGCATCTCCACCATCCGGTTGGGTCTGACCTTGCGCATGATCTCCGCCACCGTGCCGAACGCCAGCATCTCCCCGCGTTCGATAATTCCCACCTTGTCGCAGATGGAGGCCAGTTCCGGCAGGATGTGGCTGCTGACCAGCACAGTCTTGCCCAGGGCGGCCAGGTCGCGGATGAGATTGCGCATATCGATGCGGGCGCGCGGATCGAGGCCGTTAGCGGGTTCGTCCAGAAAGATAACTTTGGGATCGTGCATCAGGGTCTTGGCAATGCCGATGCGCTGGCGCATGCCGCGCGAAAGCGTGTCGACGAAATAGTCGCGCATGGTTTCACTGCGGGTAATTTCCAGCACCGAGTCGATCCGCTTTTTGCGTTCCGGCCGCGGGATTTTGAAACACGCGCCGAAGAAGTCGAGGTATTCCCACACCCGCATTTCGTCGTACACACCGAAAGCGTCGGGCATGAAGCCGGTCAGCTTGCGAATGGCCTTGGGGTTTTTCGAAACGTCGTGGCCGCCGACCATGGCGCTCCCGCTGGTCGGTATGAGCAACCCGCAGAGAATGCGGATAGTGGTGGTTTTGCCCGCGCCGTTAGGGCCAATGTAGCCGAATACCTCGCCTTCTCCGATCGAAATCGAAAGGTTGTTGAGCGCGATAAAATCGCCGGCGTAACGCTTGGTCAGATTTTTGGTCTCGATCATCGGCCGCTTCCTTCCACTTCCACGTCGAAAATATTTATGCGGTATTTCACGTCGCCGGACTGGAGCGAACCGGGCGGCAGCATGAAGCGTAATTCAAATTCCGGCAGTTCCCCGTTCTGGCCCAGATATTTTTTCAGGTTGTTCCCGGACAGGGATAAGCGGCATTTCCCGTCCTCGATTTTTGCGCCCGGCAGAATCTCAAATTGCGTCATGTCTTCCGGATCGCCCGAGGGTTTGCGGATTCTCAGCGACGCCTCCAGCCCGATCAGCTCCACCTCCAGCAACGCGGTGACTGTCTCAATTTTCAGTTCGCGCAGTTCCGGCGGCAAATCGAAACCGACCCGCACCGGCATATGCGAAATTCCCGGTTTCCAGCCGGTCGGAGAGTGCCGCTCCTCTTTTTTCCGTTCTGGCGACGCTTTGCCGTTTTCGGATTCATTTTTGCTTACGGCGGGTTTTTTGTTTACAGGTTTCCCGGCATTGCCCAGCGGCAGATCGATGTTATCGAAAGACTGCGGACTGTTCGCGTCTCCGTACGCCATGCGGTTGCCGCCTCTCAGCATCCGCAATCCGCACACCCCTGCCGGAATTTTCATCTTGCCGGTCTGGAGGGAAATTTCTCCCGCCGAAACCGCCAGCAGTTGCAAGGCGCGTTTGCGCGTCTCCCGTCCGGCGACTTCCACCGGCGCTTTCGGCGTTTCCGCCCAGCCGTAAAAGGCAACCGGCCAGGAAAAATTCCGCCGCGCCATCATGGCTCCGCGCGGGGGCAGCCGCAAAGCCTCGGCCAGAATTTTCCGGCGCAGCAGATCTTCGTCCGATCGGGCGAAGTCGCTGTTGCCCAACTTCCAGGAAAGCTCGCAATTTTCCAGTTTCACCTTTTTCCCCGGCGTCAAATCTCCCAGCCGTACCGTCCGCCGGTTCAAACGCAGAATGCAATCGCGCAGCTCCACGCCAGTGTTGTTACGCACTTCTCCGCATACTCCCGCCAAGTTGTAGCCAACCACCAGCTCCACGCCGTCGCCAAATTTTACTGGATGACTCGCACGGCAAAGATGCAGTTCCTTGCGGTTAAGCCTCATGCCGTCGAATGAAAACAGGTCGTCTTCCCGCACCGGCAAAATTCCGCCGATGGATTTTCCTTCTCCGCTCCAGCGGGGTAGAGCCGTTGCCAGAGCCTCTCGGTCGGTCCATTTGATATCCTGCTCCAACGATTCGTGCGAGAACAGGCCGACGAAATTTTTTCCCTCGCCGGAGCCTTCGCCGCTGTTCAACGAGGCCACGCCCAATTCTCCCTGTACGAACCCTATCTGTTTGCCCGCCGCGGATTCGATAATGAAAATTATTCCCACCGCCGCCGCCGCCAGCACCAGCATCACCGGCCACGCCAATTCCGTCCGCCGCTTCCAGCGGAACAACGCCAGCATCGCCGCCGCCAGGAAAAAATATCCTCCCAGCGTAAGGGCGATCAGCGTCCGGTTCGGCGCCGGGATGCCGACGATATTCCCCAGGAAAGCAGCCGCATCCGGCGCGATGAAATTTTCCACTCCCGGCAAGGCGGAACTCGGCTGGTCAAAAATTTTCGCCCACAGCTTGGGCGCGCCGCTCCATTTTTCCAGCGCGCCGCCTGTCACAGCCAGAAACCAGACCGTGCCGCTGCCGACCGCGCGCCGAGCCAGCACCACGTTTTCACCCGCTGCCAGCACCGCCTCACCCTGACCCGGCAAGGCATAAGCCATTTGCGGCTGCCGGGCGGGATCGCAGGGAATATCCCCGCCAAACATTTTTCCCAATGCCTTGAATGCGGGTTCCGCCTCGCCTTGGCCGTAGACCCGCACCGGCAGCAGTTTCTGCCAGAAAGGATCAGCGTAGCTTTCCGGATCGCTCGACGGCAACACCACCAGCGTCCGGCCGCCGCGCACATAACTTGCCAGCGCTTCCTGCTGTTGTGACGACATTCCGCCCCGGTCGAGCGCCGAGCGCAGACTGCCGATAACCAGGGCGTCAAAAACTTTCAGCGCAAACGGATTGTCGGGTAATTCCCGACCGAGGATGCCGGTTTTTTCAAACAAACCGTTTTCCTCCGCTTCGCACGGGAGGTTTTCATTGACGAAGGCAAAGCTGCCTTCGGGATCCTTGCCGTTAATCAGATCATGATCGCAACTGCGTTCGCCCAGCACGAACGGCAACCCGGCGCGGGAATAAACCGTGTCCGTCTTCTCCATAAGTTTGAGGTCGTCGACGACTCCCACCTGGAACGCGCCCGGATGCAGCGGCATTCCGAAAAAATTATTGGCATTTTTTGAAGTCTGGCCGGTTTCAACAAAAGTCAGGTTGGTCTGGAGAAAGAATTTCTTTGGCTTGGGCGCGATCCTTTTCATTTCGGTGCCATCGGCGAAAACAGCTTTTTTTTCCTCTTCGTCAAACGCCGACAGCAGCACCCGCGCCGGAAAATCCATTCGGATCAACTGGCATACTTCCCGCTCGCTTTTCGGCGGAAGATATACCTGTTTTACAAAACTCACTTTTTCCCTGCCCAGAGGCGCGGTGTCAAAGGAAATCACGACAGCCACCCGTCGAGCCTGGTCTCCGGGATTTTCTATCTGACTGACGAGAGGACACCATTGGCCGTTGGCGATGCGCTGGCCGAAGACAAGGCGGGAGGAAATTATTTTCGGTTCGCGGTCTTCGGCTCCAACCGCGCCTGTCAGGCAAACCAGCAACGCCGCCGACAACAGCCGGAGCAACGACCTGTTATTTCCGCCTGACTGGAAGTGGGTCATTTAGCCACCAGAACACGTGTTTGCGCGAAAACAAACCGGCAAACCTTTGCCGAATAATGTTCTCTGTCAAAATAAGACCGAAAAGCACTAAAATATTTTACAGGTTATCCTCTTTTAAGCAAGAGACGAATGCGTCTGCCTGCCAGGTTTCCATATATAGTTGAAAAAACTTGACACCTCCGGCGTGACGTGATAGCTGTTTTGTATAAAGGGACTAAGGAACGCGTCCCGTAAAAAAGTAAACAATCGTGAAGCAGCAATATTCTCCCCCTCCCAGGGGGAGTTAGAGGGGGTGAAAGGGAAATGGCTCTCACCCCTCCTAACCTCCCCTGGAAGGGGAGTAACTTTTTGTTCACTCATTTTGCGGAAAAAAAAATTCTTTGCCGATGCGGGAGTAATATTTTCTGAATGCAAAAAACTTATGGTGCGCAAGGAAATCTTCAACCAGAACCTTAGTCCCCTAGTCCCTTAGAGCCTTAGTCCCCAAATCTTAAACAGAAAGGACTCCCTATGAATTTCCCCGGTTTTGTCGATCTGCAGGTCAACGGTTATCTTAACGCGGATTTTTCGAACGAAAAATGTACAGAAAAAAGCGTGATCGACGCCAGCCGTAAATTGCTGGCGCACGGCACCGCCGCATTCTTGCCTACAGTCATCACCAGTTCAGAGGAAAATTACCGCCGCAACTTGCCGATTGTCGCCAAAGTAATGCAGCGCGACGAATTCAAGGGCAGGATTCTCGGCATCCATGTCGAAGGCCCGTTTATTTCGCCTAAGCCCGGCGCAGTCGGCGCGCACAACCCCGCCTGGGTCAAAGCTCCCGATATTGCTTTTTTTGATCAGATGCAGGAGTGGGCGCAAGGCAACATCAAGCTCATGACCATTGCCGCCGAAAACGAAGGCGCAGCCGAACTGGCGGAACATGCTCTTGCCCGGGGCGTAACCGTATCGCTGGGTCATCAGTGGGCGGAGGAAAAAGATTTACAGCTTCTTGCCTCGGCGGGAGCCAAAGCCCTGACCCATTTCGGTAACGGCATCCCCAACATGATCCCGCGCCATCCAAATCCGCTGTGGGCAGGGTTGGCGGAGGAACGGCTGACCGCTATGATGATCGGCGATGGTCACCATCTCCCGCCGCAAGTGCTAAAGGCGACTATCTTGGCCAAGGGTCTGGACAATGTCGTTATTGTCAGCGACGCCAGCCCCCTGGCGGGAATGCCTCCCGGACGTTACGAGACTCTGGGCAATCTTGCAGTATTGGAGGAAAACGGTTATCTGCACAATCCGGAAAAGCAATGTCTGGTCGGTTCGTCGGCGACGATTCTGGAATGCGTGAATTATTTGGACTCGCTTGGTTTCTGGAGCGTGGAAGCTCTGCGCAAACTGGCGTTTTACAATCCGCTGAAACTGATCGGCATTTCACCCGACAAAGTTTCGCAGGAACCAATGTTGAGTTACGAAAAAGGCAAAGGATTTAAGATATTGTAATCCTCGCAATCATTTAAAAATCACGGCAGGGCCGACCGGCGCAAGCCCTGTCGTGATGTAACTGTTGTGCATCACATCTTTTTCCCGATACGCAAATTTCCAGATGCGAGTCACGAGTTGTTCCCGGATTTCGTTGTATTCGGGAAGACGCGCCAGGTTTTTCATTTCGTGCGGATCGTTTTCCAAATCGTACAGTTCGTCCCAGTCAAACCCGTTGTAAGTGTATTTCCATTTTTTCGTCGTAATCGACCGCTGCATGGCATACAATTCCACGCCGTTACACTGGGTGAAAATCTCTTCGCGCCAGTCTTGGGGTTTCCCTTCGCGGAAAAATGGCGCAAAGCTTTTTCCCGTCAATTCCTCTTTCGGTGTGACGCCTGCCAAATCCGCGAAAGTCGGCCCAAAATCAGCCAGCGATATAAACGCGTTTTCCCGGCGGCCGGGATTAGCAATCCCCTGCGGCCAGCGCATTACCGCTGGTACGTGGTAAGCTCCCCTGAAACACGGAATCCCCTTGGCAAACAAGCCGTGGTCACCGCAATAATCGCCGTGGTCTGCGGTGTAAATAACCAGCGTGTTGTCGGCCTGCCCGGTTTCCTCCAGCCCTTGCAATATCTGTCCGAACTGGTAATCAAGATAAGTGCAATAGGCGCGAAAGTGACGAATGGATTCGCGCACCTCCCTTTCGCTCAACTGGTCGAAAATCTGCCGCCGCATCCGTTGATAGAGATGGGGCTTGTCTTCCAGATCGTCGGCGTAATTTTCCGGCAGTTCTATGTCGTCGATATCGTACATGTCGAGAAATTGTTGCGGGACGAAATACGGGTCATGCGGGCCGATCAAACCGACATAAAGACACCACGGCTTGTCCGCGTTTTTCAATTGCCGGAGCGCTTCCAGTCCGCCCTTGACCGTTCGCACGTCGTGATGTTCCGGAGAAGGCTCCATTACACCGTAAGCGGTGTAATCTCCGTACCCCGGTCGCAGAATCATGCCTTCTCCGCGTTCGGTAACCACTGGACGTTTGGCCAATTCCTGATAGTTGTCCCAACGTCGGGGGTAATATTCACAGGCAGAGACAAAATTTTCAATACATCCCCTGTCCTTTGGAGTTTCGGTCATCGACACATGCCATTTCCCCGACCAATGTTGTTCATAACCGCCTTCGCGCAACCAGTCGTGCCAGGTTTCTATGCCTTCGTTCAAGCCGATGCTCAATGCCTGTTCGTTGCTTATGTTGTTCCAGACCCCGTGACGGGAAGGATACAACCCGGTCATGAAAGTGGCGCGCGAGGGGCAGCAGTGCGGAGTAGGGCAGAAAGCTTCGGTAAAGGTGATTCCTTCTTTCGCCAATTTGTCGATATTGGGCGTAAGGGTGTTTTCTCCGACAGTGTCGCCGCGCTGGTGATCGGTCATGAAAATCAGAATATTCGGGCGTGTCATTTGTCAGCTCCTTAATCCGGCTTGTATATTTCGTTATCTTGCTTATACTTTATCCTATAAAATGCTTATATCAATTCGATATATTGCGGAAAGGTTTAGATATCTTGCTGTTTGGAAGCCGAAAACTCCCCCTCGCCTTTTCTCCGCCTCTGACTGATGGGTCGCATGAAGCCATTAGCGATATCCTGCCGCTTCAGTCTGGTCATCAGCTTGAATACGGCTGGCGACGAAAGATAGACTGGGATAATTCAGGGCGGACGCGCCGCGGTTACAAAAATTATGTCCTGTTCCAGTATACCTTAAAAGGCGGGGTGAACTTCCGGTTTGAAGGGCGTGAGACCATGGTACATGCGGGACAGGCTTTATTTTTGCCGCTGCCGCACGAGAGCCGCTACTGGCTGCCGGAAGACGGGGAGTGGGAATGGCTTTGGGTTGCGTTTACTGGCGATACCGCGTTAAAAATTTCTCGGGAGATAGTCAGTCACGCGGGACCTGTTCTCGACATTGGCAGATCTGAATTACCGATCCGTCTTTTGCAGCAGATTTTTGCCGAAGCCTGCGACGGAGAATCCCCTTCGCCATTTCACACTTCCGCGCTGCTTTACCGTTTCCTGATGGAACTTTCGCGGATGTTTCTTGACCGGCAACCTGCTTATCCCCCGGCGGTTTCCCGCGCGCTGGCGGAGTTTCGCCAACGTCCGGAAGACCCTGATTGGAATCTTGACACTCTCGCCCAGGCGGCGGGATTATCCAAGTATCATTTCGCCCGGCTTTTCCGGCAGACAGTCGGACTGACACCGGGAAATTATCTGACCGAAAGCCGCATGAAGCGCGCGATGGAACTGCTTTCCTTTACGCAATTGCCGATCAAACAGATAGCAGCGCTGTCGGGATTCAGAGGCCACACCTATTTCTGCGCCGCTTTCAAAAAACATTACGGGTATTCTCCCGGTGCCTGCCGATACACAACAAATATCAGTTCGAAATAATTCATGCCCGCGGTTTTTCATCTTGGTATAACCCTTTGCGCCTTGACACACCGACTGTCCAGGCGATATGATTCTTACCTGAACGGCATCGTCGGGAGACAATTTTGATCCGGGTGGAATCGGTTTGGAAGCGTTATGATACCGTGGTGGCGGTGCGCGATTTCTCGTTTTCCGTCGCACGCGGCATGACCATGGGTTTGATCGGGCCTAACGGTTCGGGCAAGACCACGCTGCTGCGCATGATCTCCACCCTCGCCAAACCCGATTCCGGCAGTATCAGAATCGGCGGCGTCTGTTGCCTGGAAAACCCGCGCGCGATCCGCCGCCAGCTTGCTTTCATGCCTGCCGAATACGGCTATCCGCCCAACATGACTATCCGCGAATACCTCGACTATTTCGCCTGCGCCGCCGGAGTGCCCCGCCACCAGCGCGATGCCTCCATCGACGAAATCCTGGAACTCACCGAACTGCGCGCCAATCACGACGTGCTGATCCGCGGCCTTTCCACCGGCAACCGCCAGCGGCTGCTGCTGGCCAAGACTTTGCTGGGCGACCAGGAACTGCTGCTGCTGGACGAACCGGCCAGCGGGCTTGACCCCCGCGCGCGCGCCGAGGTGCGGGCGCTTTTGAAGGAACTGGCGAAGATGGGCAAGACCATCGTTATCAGTTCCCACATTCTCGCCGACCTGGAGGATATCTGCGATTCGGTCTGCATCATCGAGCAGGGGCGCATGATCGCTTCCGACAATATCGAGGAGCTGCGCGGAAAACACCGCGCCCCCAACCGCCTGGTGCATCTGCGAGTGGCGGAAGGAAAAGTCCCGCAGGCCGCCGCGCTGATCGGAAACCTGGATGACGTGCTGAAGTGTGAGATTTTTCAGGGACGGCTGGAAGTCGCCAGCGTCAATGCCAATTGCAATTTCATTCTGCGCTGCCTCCTCGACAATGATATAGAAGTGTTGGAACTGGTCGAGGACCGGCCTAATCTCGAAGACATTTTCATCGCCAGCACGAAAGGCGTAGTAAGTTGAAACGATTGCTGCAAAAGCTGCTGTACGCGACCGACAGCCCTACTCTCACGCGGGACATGCAGAGCATCCTCAGCGCCTGGCGGGTAGGCGTGTGGTTTCTTTTGCTCAATCTCACGCTGGGAATAACGCTGGCTATTTTCATCTTCCTGTCGATTTACGCCAATGACAACGATTTTATTTCCGTCGTGGAAGGTCTCGGCCTGGGGCAGTTTCTGACGCTGGCCGTGATGGGCGGCATCGGCGCGCTTTGCACCATTTTCATCCCCCTGCGCGCCAGTGGCCTGTTCGAAGGCGCGCGCTGGGCCAGGATTTTCGACCAGATCATCAGTTCCGGCATCAGCCCTTTACGGTATTTTTTCGGCAAGATCGCGGCGCAGAATGTCTTCTTCGGCCTGATTATACTCGCCGCCTTTCCTTACATTATTTTCTGCCTCAGTTTCGATTACGGCAAACTCGGCTTTTTCATTACGTCGCTCCTGCTACTTTGGGTTTACGCCAATGTGCTTACGCTCGTCACGCTGGCGTCTTCCATTTTCAAGCATGAAATTATGGCCGTCCTCGGCGTAATCACAGCGTACGGACTTTGCTATCTGATCGCGTGCTGGCCCCTGCCGCCGGTGCTGGCGCTGGTCAGTCCCGCCACCCATTTTCTCAGCCCGGTTTGGAATATCATGGTCGAACGCAACGGTTCACCGCCGTGGGGAAACTGTAGCAGTTTGGATTTTGCGGTTTCCGGCTGGCAAATCAGCCTCGGCAGCGCGGAACTGTTTCTGCTGGGTTCGCTGGCAACGGCGGTGGTCTGTCTGGGAGTAATGCTGGTAGGACCGGTGCAGTGCCTGAACAAGCACAACAGCACTTTCGGCGAGGTGGTGATGCCGGGCGATTGCAAACGCAAAAGCATGTTCCGCCGTCGCTTCGCCCTCTGCCGCCAGGCTGAGATGTCGTTCTTTTATGAAAACCGTTCCGATTGGATCAAACGCTGGGAAGGGGTAATCCGCCACGTAGGTTTGTTCGGCGGCCTCACAACGCTGGCAATATTTGCTTTTGCGGGGCTGCACCTGTTCCGGTTCAGCCTGCGCGCCCACGAGTTTTTCGTCGTCAACCTGGTGATATTGTGCTGCGGCCTTATCGTCGGCATTTATTCTTTCTGTTCCGACCGGGGTACGGAACTGACTCCGCTGGGATTCGGCAAGTGGAAATTCCCGGCCGGCCGCGCCGATACCATCGCTTTTCTGCTGTTCGTGGTGGTGCTGCTGGCGCTGGCGAAACTGGTGCCATGGCTGCGCAATATGCCTTACGCCCAGGTCTGGGGCTGGGATCAGAAACGGGCTACTATGTACGACGTGCTCCGGGTGGTTAAGTCGTTTTACCTGATTCCCTTGTTTACTTTTCTGGCGCTGCAATTCTACGCGTTGACGCGGTGGTTCAGCCTGCAGGCGTGGGATCGCCGCAAGGCTTTTATTGCCGCGTTTGTCATGGCACAGCTGCTCTGGTTCATGCCGTTTATCGCCGGTTTGATGATTTTCAAGGTTTATCGCGACGAAGTTATTCCCCTTCTCGGACTGGTCAGCAAAATCTGTCTTAACATTTCCGTCGTCGGTATGTTTTACCGCACGGTCGAATTGGAAACCCAGTCGCGGGACGATCTGTACATCATGGAAAACGCCTCGCTGTTCTGGGGTTATTTTTTTCACGGACTGGTACTGGCGGTGATGATGGTTCTGATCCATTACTCGCGGAAAAAACTCGCAAAAATCCAACTCGGAGTCGAGGATAAATCATGAATCTGAAACTCCGTATATTACTGGTCTTGTTCTTGCTCTGCTGCTGCGCGCCGCTGGCGGCGGGAGATTCAATCCCGTTTGAAGGCGAAAAGATTGATGACAGCGCGGACAAGATTCCGCCGGAGGAAGCGCCGGTTTTCACGCCGGGACTGGACATCGATCTGACTATCGGCGTAGGAAAAATCTATAATATTGAGCTGCCGGTGCCATTTGTGATTACGGTGAAAAACTCGGGCGGAAAACTGCTGGCAGGCGATTTCGAACTGGACAAAATCATTTACAATCAGCATCACGATAAGAATTCCTACCGCCGCCTGCATACCGTGCCGATCACTCTCCCCTCGCCCGGCGCCAAGCGCTTGCATTTCTGCCTGCCGTTGAATGAAGATACGGATTCCCTGGTGTTGCGTCTGCGTTCTGACAGAAAAATATTGTGGCAGCGGCGGATTGACCTGAATAACTCCGTTAATCTGGAAGCGGAGGATTACAAGAAAATCCGCCTGCTCGTGTTGGGCGAAAAAGACGCGCCGCGGATTTTGCGGACAGCGGAAAAAGAAACCGTCGTTACCAACGAGGAAATCTTCCCGCTGTATCGCCGACGCGAAGTACAGGTCAAAGCTGGGGAAATCTGGGAAACGCCGAAACTGGCTGCGCCGCTGTTTTCCTATCACGGCATTGTCATTACTCCCGGCGTGAAAATCAGCGACCTGTTCCCGGGGCAGGCGCGGGCGCTGGCGGAATATCTGCAATGGGGCGGGACGCTGGTTTTTTCGCGCAACTCCAAGCCGGTGCTGGACGCAGTGATCGACCAGTTGCCGCCGCAGATTAAAAACAGGCTGGGTAATCTTTCCTTCCCGCTGGAAGAGATGTATTCCACCCGCGTGTTGTGCGGCAAGCTGGTGTTGCTGCCGACCGGCTTTATCCACAAGAATGGCGGTGGCAACAGCCTGAGGGAAAAGGTTATCAGCCTGCTGGAAGACAGCCCAGAACCATCGTTCCCCCGCTACCTGAAAGTAAACCCTCATTATTCTGGCCCCGGCGAAAGCGGTTACCGCACCCTGATGTATCTGCTTTCATTTTTCGGGCTGTATTTGTTTCTGACCGGGCCGGTGGTGCTGTTCTTTTTCCGCAAGCGCGGCAAGCAGGCTTTGCGGAGTTTTGTCGTGGCCACGGTCGCGGTGTTCTGCCTGCTGTCGCTGGCTATCGCGCCTGCGCTGGAATTGCGCAAAGGCGATGTTGACTGGCTGACCGTAACGGAATTGACTTCCGACGGCGGGGTGCAATGGGGGCTGGTTACAGCCATCTCCGCCGGAGGGGCGCATCACAATCTGCATTTCGAAAACAGCTCCTGCTGGCTGCTGCCGTCGGAAACGTTGGAACGAAACTACCGCTATTACCGTGGCTCTTCATATTCGGACAATATCCTGCAACCCAACCGTATCAAATTCGCCTCTGATGACCGCGAGGATGTTTCCCGCCTGGACAACATGCCAATCACTCCCTGGGGGAGACGGCTGGTGCTGGCCAATAGCTATTGGCCGGAAGGGAAACCGTTTACGGTGAAGCTGGAATATAAAAATGGTCTGCTGTCAGGAAAAATCACCAACCATCTGCCGGTTACGGTTCACACTCCCACCCTCTTTGTCAGCGGCTGGGGACTGGGAGTTCCGCAATATAATTATTATAACAGAACTAATCAGAAAAACGGCTTGCAGGAACTGGAAATGTCTTTTTCCGTCAATCTCAATCTTTTGCTGAAACCATCGGGTAAGCGAACCTTCCAGCAAAAAGTGCAATTTTCCGCCAAGGAAAACCAATCTTATTCGTTTTTTAATATCAATCACTTTGAGGATGCAGATGAAATAAATATGGGCAATGCGGAAATCATCATGCCCCAGTCTAATTCGCGCGGGAAGCTGGACGTTTACGTAATCGGGCAGGTGAAGGAATCCCCGGCGTTGAAATTTTCCGGCGGATCGTTCAATCCTGGCAAGGGCAGGCATTATGTCATATATCAGATTGACGACGCGGAGCTGCCGTTTGCCGCTGAACTGCTGAAGAGTATTAACACCTTGCCGAAAGCCACCCCAGCGCCAGCCGTATCTGATGTTTCAGTCGATGATTTATAAAAAATCAGCGGCGGGAACGCGTAGGTTTTATGCGCTCAAAAATGTTTGCAAAATATGCCTGTGCTGCACGCACCACTATCCCAGCAGTACCTGTTCCACCTTGCCGCGCATTTCGTCGCGGAGGGCGGCGGTGCGCGCTTCCAGGTTCAGGCGCAGTACCGGTTCGGTATTGCTTGGGCGCACGTTGCACCACCAGTCTTTATGAATGACTGACAGCCCGTCCAGTTCCAGCACTTCCCCGCCTTCGCCGAAAGTTTCGGCAATGGCTTTCATCTTCGCGTCCTTGTCCTCAACCTCGAAATTGATTTCGCCGGTTGGAAAATAGGTACGGAACGGCGCGGCCAGCTCGCTCAGTTTTTTGCCGGTCTTGCTGATCAGCGTCAGCACCGACAGCATCGCCATCTCGGCGTTGTCGGTATAATGGATATCGCGGAAATAAAAGTGTCCCGAAAGCTCGCCGGCGAAAATCGCGTTGGTCTCGCGCATGGTCGCCTTGATGAAGGAATGCCCCACGCGGCTCATGAGCGGCTTGCCGCCCAAACGCTCAATTTCTTCTTTCACCGCCCAGGAGCTGCGCAAGTCGTAGACGATGGTCGCGCCGGGTTCGCGTTCCAGCATTTCGGAAGCCAGCATCGCGGTAACGACGTCGGCAGGCACGGTCAGGCCGGTTTCGTCGACAAACATCGCCCGGTCGCCGTCGCCGTCATAGGCAATGCCAAGATCCGCGCCGGTTTCCTTGACCTGTTCCTGCAGGTCGATCATGTTCTCTTCCTTGAGGGGATTAGCCTCGTGGTTGGGGAAAGACCCGTCCGGCTCGAAATAAAGCTGGATCAGTTCGCAGGGCAGCTTGGAGAAAAGCTGCGGCAGGAACGCGCCCATCACGCCGTTGCCCGCATCGACCACGACTGTCTGGGGCTTGATCTGGCTGGCGAATTTCAGCAGGTGCGCGCGGTAGTCGCTGGAAATATCGCGCGTTTCCACCTTGCCGGTCTTGGCGGCGGGAGTGAGCGAACCGCTGTCGATCAGCTTTTCCATCTCGCTCATACCGGTGGAATAAGCGACGGGAATCGCGTCCTCGCGGCAGAATTTGCAGCCGTTATATTCCGCCGGATTATGGCTGGCGGTAATCTGTATCCCGGCTCCGGCCTTGTAAAACGCAGTGGCGAAATTAAGCATGGGGGTGGAGGCCATGCCGATGTCGATTACATTGGCTCCGGCCTGGGTCAGGCCTTTGATCAGAGCCTCTCCCAGCGAAACGCCGCTTTCGCGCATGTCGCGACCTACGACCACGGTTCCGGCTTTCAGCACCTTGACCGCCGCCAGCCCGATTTTCGCGAAAAGATCCTCATTGACCTGGTCGGGATAGGTGCCGCGCACATCGTAAGCCTTGAATATCGCCATGCGTTTTCCTCCGGAAGATAATGACATGCCTTTTCGCGCCTCAGACTCGGCGGGAGGATATTGTAACTTTTGACCGTTTTGTCGCAAGCAAAAAGCATCTGGCGAAGGACAGGCGTTTTCCGATGACAGAAAAAAACAGGCGTCGAGCGGTGCTAGAGGGCGTAAGTATTATGTAACGCGGGGTGCGTGAAAACGCTTGCGCCCAGACAGAGATTATGGATAACTGAACCATCTTCAAGGAATTTGGGGTTCATCTCTATTTTTCACCCGGAGGAACTTATGAACAGGAATTGGCGTTTGGCGATGTTGGCGGTTTTCGGCTTCTGGCTGGCGGCTTTGTCTGTCCGCGCACAGGAGACTCCTGCTGATAATTCAGGCAGTCTCCTTGACCGTAAGGAAGCGCTGGCGGCGGCGGCGGAAGTAACCCGGGAAAAATATCCCAACGCCGACGACGTCCTGGTTGACGATTACACCCGCACCGTCTTCCAAACCGACGGCACCTATGAGTCGTGGAACGATTGCTATCAGAAAATCCTGACCGAGAAAGGCCGACGCGACGCCCAGACCCTGTCGTTTTATTTCACCCTGCCCTATACGACGGAAAAAGACATCGGCGTCACCCTGCTGGAAATCGTCAAACCAAACGGCGATCTGGTCAAACTGGGCGCGGAAGATATGAAGCGTCTGTGCAAGGTCATGATCGATCCCAACAGCATGAAAAGCAATATCTATAATCCCAACAGCAAGATTCTGAAAGTCGGCGTGCCTGCCGTCGCGGTCGGCGACGTGGTGCATTACATCTATTTCCGCCGCGTGGTGCAGCCGCGCGTGAAAAATTCCTTCAGCGATCTGCAACTGCTGGAATACACCAGTCCCATCCGGCGCATGGTCTACGAAATCCTGGGGCCGAATGAATTGCCGCTCAAAGGGATTGCGCTTAAAGACGAAATCAAGGGCACTGTTGTCAGCGCCAGCGGGGAAAAGGACGGTTTGCGCCATTACCGTTGGGAAGCTCGGGATGTGCCGCGCATGTTCGAGGAACCTGACATGCCGAATCTGGTAAACGTTGTCCAACGTCTTCTGGTCAGTACGGAAGGCGATTGGAAAGACGTTTCTCGCTGGTATTGGAAACTCTCGGAACCGCACTTCCTGCTTACTCCCGAAATAGAAACCAAAACCGCGGAACTGGTGAACGGCCTGCAGAAAGACAGCGAAAAAATGACCGCTATCTTCCAATGGGTTTCCCAGCAGATCCGCTACGCCGGTATCACGGTGGAAAAGGATTCCCCCGGTTACGAGCCGCATGACGTGGGGATGACTTTCAGCAAGCGTTACGGCGTCTGCCGCGACAAGGCGGCGCTGCTGGTGGCGATGCTGCGCGCGGCGGGTTTCAAGGCCTTTCCCGTACTGATTCATAACGGCCCGAAAAAAGACGTCGAGGTGGCGATGCCTTATTTCAATCACGCCATCACCGCCGTTGAGCTGCCCGGCGGGGAATACCGGTTGATGGACTCCACTGACGAAAACACGCGCAATCTCCTGCCGGAATACCTGAACGACAAAAGCTATCTCGTTGCCCGCCCGGAAGGCGAAACCCTGCGCACCACGCCTATCATTCCCGCCACGGAAAACCTGATGCGGATCGAAACCGAAGGCAAGGTCGATGCGCAGGGAAAGCTTTCCGGCAAAACCGTGCTGTCTTTCGACGGCCAGAATGACAATTCCTATCGCGGCTTTTTCGCCCAGTCCCGCCCGGACAAGCGCCGCCGTTATTTTGAAGGAATTGTGAAATTCGCGGTGCCGGGGGCAAAACTGACCGGTTGTGAAATCCTGCCCGAAGATATGCAGAATGTAAAAGCACCGTTGGAAGTGCGTCTGTTTTTTCAAGCCGACTCCGTACTGGTCTGCGGGGAAGACGGCACGAAAATGTTGTCGTTGCCTTCGTTTGGATCGCGTATCGGCGCGGTAAATTGGATGCTGCGCAAACTCGGTCTGGCCGAACGCCGCTATCCGCTGGAAACAGATACCGCTTGCGGGGTACGGGAAAAAATCTCGCTCCGGCTTGATCCTGCCCTGGGCGCAGTCGTAGCGATGCCGGATTATCCCAAACTGGAATCAGATAATCTGCTCTGGCAACGCAAAACCAGGCAGGAAGGCGAATATCTCATCAGTGAAGCGGAATTCCTGCTGAAGGCGGTCAAGTTTGCGCCGAAGGATTATCTCGCGCTCAAGGATGCGGTCAAGGAAATCGAATACCAGTCTCGGCGGATGCCAGTCTTGCGCGCTGATGCGGGTGAGATGGCAGCGAGCGATGCCGATGTGCTGCTGCTGTCGGAAAAAGTCAGCTATGCGCTTAAGGATGTTCACAACTGGAGTGAAACCCGTGCGATCAAAAAGAAAATCCTGACCTATAAAGGCAAAAAAGACCACAGCCGCATCAGCCTGGAATATAATTCCGCCTGGGAAAAAATCTATATCGAAAAAGCCCAGGTTACCGATGCAAAAGGCAACGTCAAGACTATCAGCAACGAGGAAGTAAATGTCATGGACGCGCCCTGGGTGGGAAGCGCGCCGCGCTATCCGGCTTCGCGCACGCTGGTGGCTCTGCTGCCAGGGGTGGAAATCGGCAGCGTGGTGGAATACGTCATCCGCCGCGAATGCAGTAACCGCCCGTTTTTCGCGGCGATGCACTCTTTCCGTTTTACTTACCCCGCGCTGGAAACAGAAGTTGTCGTCTCCGCGCCGGAGAATCTGGATTATATCGAATATCTTCGCGACGAAGGAAAAACCGTCTCCGTGGAATCAAAGAAGGAAAACGGTCTTAGTATACGCACCTGGAAAGCTTTGAACCAACCCGGCATCAACGACGAAGGCGCTTCTCCTCCCTGGTGGAGTTGCAACCCCACGCTGTTTCTGTCCTGCGGCGATTGGCGTGGCTACTCCCGCGAACTGCTGGGCTATCTGGTGAAAGCCGCTTCCCACCAGGAACTCGCCACCAATCTGGGGCGCAAGCTGGCGTCTGAAAACCGCGATCTGGAAAAACGATTGATTGCGATCCGCGATTACGTCGCCCGCGAAATCCGTCTGGCCGGGCCTCTGCTGAACCGCGCTCCGCTCGATGTGATTTCCCCCGCCGATGTGACTTTGCATGACGGTTATGGCAACAACGTCGATCAGGCGGTGCTGCTTTATGCCCTGCTGCGGGCGGCGGGATTCCGGGCGGAGTTTGTGGCCGAAGGTTTGTGGGAACGTGCACCGGAACTGGCGAAACCCTTTGTCGTCTGCCCTGATTCCCTTTGGTTATCGGGGTTGCTGGTGAGGGTCGAACTTTCGCGCGGTCGTGAGGTTTACCTTAACAATACCAGCATTTACGCCGCGCTGGGAGCTACTCCCGCCGAGGGCAGACCCGGCGTGGTTCTGGATACCGGTAAGGTCGAACGCATCCTCTCCAGCGCCGGGCCGGTCTCGCGTAGACAAGCAGAGTATCTGATTGACCTCGATTCTTCCGGCGACGCTCATATCACTCGTAAGCGTTCTTTCTACGGACAAGACTATGAAAAGAATAATCGCCTTTTTGCGGAAATGACGCCTGAGGAACAGAAGCGTTACCACCAGGAAGCGGTCGCCGCCATCTCCCAATCAGCCGAACCCGACGGCGACATCAAGGTGGATTTCTCCCATTATCCCGGCACCGAGGAGCTGTCGGTCAAAGTCAAACGCTTTGCCATCAGCGACGGAAATTATCTTCATTTCCAACTGCCGGAATCGCTGGAAAACCTGTTCCGCCTCTGGGCCGACAGCCGCCAGACGCCCTACCTTATCGCCGAAACCGAAGACGTGCGGATAGATGTGACTGTCAACCTGCCGGAAGGATATCGTTGCCTGGCCATGCCCACGGAACTGCATCTGAAACTGCCGCAGGGAATTGGTGAAGTGGGAATCGTTACCAAGATGACCGGCGAAACCGGCCAAGGCAAAACTGTCAAAACCGCCTACGCCGCTTTGGTTCCGCCGCAGGTGGTGGAGACACGAGACTATGCCAAGTTGCTGGATCTTTGTCAGTCGTTGACACACCCGGAAACGCGGACGTTTCTGTTGGAGAAAATCGTGGAACCTCGTTGATCAGAAATGCAATTCGCCCAGGCGGTTGATAGCGGCGGGGGAAAAGCCATAGGCTTCGAAAATTTCCAGATTAACGTCTTGCAGCAGGCGGTTGCGCTGACCGCGCGCGATAGGACTGGCGGGATTGGCGCCCAGCCTGCCCAGTTCCCGTGCCGCCGCCGACAGTCTGTCCTGCAAACTCTTGGACGGCAGTATCACCGGCACCGCTTCCAGATCGACGCGCCGCAGATATGCGCCCGCGGCGGCGGAAGTGATGGGGCGGATACGGTTGAAATAGAAATCCATCAAACGGCTGTTAAGCAGGCAGGCGAGATAACCGCATTGCAAGCCGCGCGCGGGTATGATCGAATACAAATCTGATGAAATCGGCGAACGTGTGGTATCAACCGCAGCGATTATCGGCGGCGCGGTGCGATGCAACACCACTTTTTCCGGCTGGTCATATTCCTCCAGCGACGGCACGCGGAACATGCCCCGCTTGTCGAAGAAAAGATATTGCTGTGATTCGGTCACGCGGAAAGCCTGCACGTTTTCCCCGTGCAACGTCGCCAGCCATTCCAACCCCGGCGAAGCAGCGCGGCGGTAATGCGAGCCACGCACTGAGACTCCGCTGAAAATCTCCGCCATGTCGCCCAGCTTGCCACCCTTTTCCCTGATTTCACTATACGCCTCTTTCAATTCTTCCGGCACCCCGCCAAGATTGTCGCCAGATTCTGAAGATTCGCGATTTACCAGGTTGGCGATTTTCGATAGTAGCATCTCCACCCGGAAAGGCTTGGCCAGATAAGCGTCTGCCCCGGCGCTGAAAATTCTTTCCGCCACGGCAAGATTGCCGGAAGTTGACAGCACGAGGATTGGGATGTGCAAAGTGCTGTCGGCGGAACGGAACCGGCGGCAGAATTCTTCCGATTCCACTTCACCGTTCAAATCCAGCACTACTGCGTCGGGCTGGCGATAGCGCGCGGCGCGCAAGCCGTCCTCACTGTTTTCAGCTTCAAAGACGGTGTAGCCGCTCCGACCGAAACTCTGTCGCAGGGCTTTGCGCAATTTTTCGTGTGAATCAACCAGCAACACGCTTGCCACCATTCGTCTCTCCCGAACCATAAGATTGTCCACTTATATTATCGGTCACACTTAACAGATTCTTCAGGTTTTGTCCGATAAGACAGTTTCTTTCTCTTGACAAAGGTCTAATAGATTGTACACTTAAAGTGTTCACTTGGAGAAAACAATGAAAGCATCAATCTTGGATTTGCGCCGGAAAATGGGAGATGTGCTTCGCTCCCTGGAGCGGGGGGAGCGAGTAACTATTCTTCATAGAGGCAAGGAAAAAGGAATTCTGATTCCTGCCACAGAAAAGAAATCTGTTTCTGTGCGGTCTCATGCGGCTTTTGGGATGTGGGCTGAACGAGATGATCTTTCCGATGTGGCTGCATATGTGCGATCATTGCGCCAAAGGCGTTTCTAATGCTGTTCGATACTGACATTCTTATCTGGTGCCTGCGCGGCAACGAAAATGCGGCGAAAGTTATCAATGATTTTGATACTCGCGCGCTTTCTATTGTAACTTATATGGAACTTCTGCAAGGTGCGCGAGATAAGAGGGAAATGAAAACTCTCCGTGGTTTTCTTTCCGAATTGGGTTTTACTGTCTTTCCCTTGACAGAGAATATCAGTCACCGCGCCTCCATTTATCTGGAAGAATATTGTCTTAAAATTGATTTGGGTATTGCCGACGCGCTGATCGCTGCCACGGCTGTTGAAAACGGGCTGATCCTTTTTACCGGCAACGAAAAGCATTATAAACTGATAAATGACCTGGAAGTTAAAATCTTCAAACCGTGAATTTATGACAGGTGCTCGCGGATATAGCGCGCGCGCACCAAGTCGCGTTCTTCCGGCGGGAGTTCCTTGCCTTCCAGTTTCTGTAGGTGGGCTGGTTGGATATAAAGAAAAATCGTATTCAGAGTTTTCAGTTCCAGTTCCGGCAGCATTCCCAATTGCGCCCCCAGCCGCACGGAAGAAAGGTGGCGCATGGTCTCGTCGGAACTGATCAGGCGTGCGTTTTTCAAGGTCGAGTAGGCGCGCCAGACCTTGTCTTCCAATTTCATCGGTTCCCGCCCCAGCAGGCGTTCGCGCGCTTTTTTCTCGTAATTGACAATACCTTCTATCACCGCCTTCAAATCGGCGAGAATGTCTTCCTCGCTGCGGCCGATGGTGATCTGGTTGGAAATCTGGTAAAATTCCCCGTGCGCCTCGGTGCCTTCCCCATACAACCCGCGCACCGCCAGCCGCAAGTCGTGCACCGCGTTAAACGCTTTTTCAATATGCCCTGACATCACCAGCGCGGGCAGATGCACCATCACCGACACCCTCATGCCAGTGCCGACGTTGGTGGGGCAGGCGGTGAGATAACCAAATTCTTCGTCAAAGGCGTAATCCAGTTTTTTCGCCAGTTCGTCATCGATGGAACTGAGCTGCTCGTAGGCGTCTTCCAGTTGCAAGCCGCTGCGCAGCGATTGCAACCGCAGGTGGTCTTCCTCGTTGACCATGATGGAAAGGGTTTCCGGTTCGTTAACCACTACTCCGCGTGCGCCGGCCGATTCTTCCTGTTCGCGGCTGATCAGGTGCCGCTCCAACAGCAGATGCCGCTCCAGTTCGGTCAGGCTTTCCAGATCGAACCAACACAATTCCCGAGCGTAGGAAGTCGAGAGAACCGCTTCCTTGACAAGGTCAGCGACGTTTTCCTTTTCTTCGGAAGAAATGTGGCTTTCGAAGCGGAATGAAAACAGGTTCCGCGCCAGCCGCACCCGCGAGGATATTACTATTCCGCATTCCGGGCCGTCGGCCCTGAGCCATTCGCCTGAGCTTTTTACCAATTCCTCAAATTTCATGAAGTTTGCCTTATTTTTCAGCTTTGATTTTTTCGCTTAGTTCACTCAAACGGTCGCGCAGTTCCGCCGCCAGTTCATAGGCTTCGTTATCGATGGCGTTGCGCAGCTCCCGGCGACAGACAATTATTTCATTTCTCAGCTTGGGATCGATGCCCTTGCCGGGCGGAGTCTTCCCGGCGTGATGCGCCGCGCCAGCGTGAATGTCAGCCAGCAGTCCTCTCAACCTTGGCCGGAAAGAATCGTAATCGCCGGGACAGCCAAAACGCCCTCCTTTGCGGAATTCGCGCCAGGAAATGCCGCAGGAATTGCAGACTATGTCTTCTTCGCGCGGTTTCTTTTCCTTTTTCGGTTCGTTTTTCACCACGCTGGAAAAAATCTGCGGCAGATTCACTGACAGCGCCTGGTTGGTGGAAAATCCTTTGGTCTGCGCGCACTGGTCGCACATATGCACTTCTTTTTTGACATTGTTGTGTATGTCGGTCAAGTGAATCGTAGCCTGACGCTTTTTGCAGAATTCACAGATGTACATGGTCAATCTTTCTGTTCAGGGACTAGGGGACTAAGGATCTAGGGGATTAAGAAAAGGCTTTGTGGCACTGAAAATCATTGCTCAGTGCCTTAGTCCCCTAGTCCCTTAGAGCCTTAGTCCCTCCAATCAATGATAACTTTCCTCATCGCCCGGAAACAGGCCTGTTCTGACATCGCTGGCGTACTTTTCCGCCGCCTGCCGGATTACCTGTGACAAGTCCGCGTATTTGCGGACAAATTTTGGCATCTTTCTATCATACAACCCCAGCAAATCGTTTGCCACTAATACCTGCCCATCGCAATACATTCCCGCGCCGATACCGATGGTTTTACAGGTGGTTTCGTCGGTTATACGCCGCGCCAATGACAAAGGGACGCATTCCAGTACTATCGCCGGAATGCCAAGCCTGTCCAAATTCTTCGCTTCCTCCAGTACCCTTTCGGCATCTTCCGGGTTTTTTCCAACTACCCGGTAATTTTCCGCCGTCTGGGGCAACAGACCCAGGTGTCCCATCACCGGCATTTTATTCTCTAACAATGCCTGTACCACTTCCGGCAGAAAACCTTCTATTTTAACCATGTGCGCGCCTGCTTCAAAAAATTTCCCGGCGTTTTCCACCGCCATTTCCGGAGTAGAATAACTGTTGGCCGGCATGTCACTGACAATTGGTGTGCGCTCCGCGCCACGCACAACCGCCCGGGTGTGGTATAGCATTTCTTCCAGGGTCGCGTTGCGGGTTTCCTGCTTTCCCTGAAACACCATCGCCAGCGAATCGCCCACCAGGATCATGTCAACTCCCGCCTGTTCGAAAATCCGGGCGGTGCAGAATTCGTATGCCGTTATCATCGCGATTCTGTCGAGGGAAAAAACCTGATCCAGCATTTTTGTCTCTTTATTCATTGCCTGTCCGTTTCGGCGGGTAATAGGTTGCGCGGCACTTATCCGATTCCCAGACCGTGACCGAAGTGACGCAGATATCCTCCGGCAAGCGTCTCTGCAATTCCAGCGACAGGTAACAGGCTATATTTTCGGAAGTGGGATTAATTTTACCAAACGTTTCCAAGTCGTTCAGAAAGACATGGTCCAGCGGCGCGGTGCATTCATTCAGAATCCGCTTGAGTTCGCCGAAGTCCAGCAGCATGCCGCTGCGGTCGAGGTTCTCACCTGAAACCGCCACCCTGACGCGCCAGTTATGCCCGTGCAGATTTTCGCATTTTCCCTGGTATTCCCGCAACTGGTGGGCGGCTGAAAAATCAGATTCGACTTCGAGGATATACACGTTCGTCTCCGGTGCGGTTGGCTGGCATCTTGGCGTTGAAGGCAAGCGTAATACATTTGCCTGAAATCGTCAAGACTGTTGTTGAGGCGTTGTCAGAATGGATTTCAACTCAGAACGCCGGATTTTCTACTGGCGGAGTTTCTTTCTGCTCAGATGCGGGCAAAGGTTCGGCAGGTTTTTTTTCATCGGCAGCAGGTTTGACCACTTCGAATTGTTTTTTCGTCTCTTCGGGTTTTGACTTTTTGTTTTTGGTAGTGGCTTTTGGTGACATGACCGGCTTGACTGTAACCGCGCCGGAATTATAGGCGCTGCCGTAATAGATCGAAACCATGCTGGACAAAACCAGCAGTGCTACTCCTGACATAATTAGAACATCTGTCTTGGTCACCGGCTATTCCGCCTGATCATTGTGCAGCAGGCGCAGGTTACGCACGTTTTCGGCCTGTTTTTCCTGCAGGAACCGCCGCCTGCACCACCACGAAGCCAAGTCACCCACATAAAACGCGGACAGAATCCCTATACCGAATGCAATCCACATTACCGGGCTGGCGGAAAACTCGTTGGCATTTTGTTTCAACGTCAACAGGGGGAAAATATTGCACAGGCTGGAGAAAAAAGACATGATCCCGCCGCGATACAGTGAGTTCAATCCGATGGTCAACGCGCCAAGCAGAGAAGTTGCCAACAGCGCCACGACGACCGGAATTTCCCGCGACAGGGTTTCCTCGCTCCAGTCCCAGGGCCCGTTCTGCACCAGCGGTTTGAAAGTATCGGCGCCTGCCTCGACGCAGACCATTAATACGGTCAGGGCGGAAACCATCCCAAACAGCAACACCAGCAGGCACATTATGCATGCGTGTGATAAACCACTGTCATATTCGTTCTGGCGTAACAAAAAACCTCTCATCTTTTTTCCCTGTAATAATTACTCTGCAACAAAGTATAACACTATTTTCAGTCATGTCAAATTCTCCTTCTCCGACTGACAGCTTTCTGTACTTTTTTGGGAGACAATTGTCTCAATTTCTTTCGGTTATCCTTACATAGTGCTTGACGTTTCCGTAAATGAATTTATAACTATCTCATTCGGTTTTTTTTTGCGGAGACAATGGTGGATCCTTCTTCCTCTGATTTATACAGAATAGTGCTTGGCCGCGCTATTCCCACTCTCCAGCCGAATATCGCCAACGGATTGGCCAAGCTTTTTTCCATTCCACCTTCCCTCGCCCAGCAAATTACCCGGGCTGCGCCGATTGTTATTTTGGCTGATCTGAAACGCTATCAGGCTATGGAAATAGCCAATGCCTTGCATCCGGTTAGAAAAGCAGGCGCTGATTTGCGGATAGAGGCCAGTGATGACCGATCCATCAGCCAGGTTGCCTGGCCGGCTGCGCCGAAAATTAATGGCAAAGATCTCGATGAATATGCTACCTCCGACGGCGAAGGCAGCCTGATTTTCTGTTGTCCGGATTGTGGCGGTAAATTTAAAATTGAAATTACCAAACTGATAGCCGAGACCGAGAAAAAAGTCGTTCTTCCCCTTGCGACGGCACCTGCTCCGGTCGCTCCTCCTCCCGCGCCTGTTCCCCCTTCCGTGCAACAGGATAAAACGCCGCCCAGAATTGATCGGGTGGAAGATGAAGACCCTCTGTTCAGTGAAATGAAACCTTTGCTCGATACTGGCCCAGTTTCGGTGCTGGGAGATTTGCGGGAGTTTGAAACCGGTTTGATGGCGGCGGCTGATAAGCCAGTCGATCTTCCTCCCGATGATGAGGAAGACACGGCGCAGACCGCGGTTGCAAAATCGGTTTCGAAAGATAAACAGCCTGCGCCTGCGAAAGTCGCCGCCGCCTCTTCCGGAAATTTCAGCGTGGTTCTGCCCAAGACCAACAATCCCAAAGCGGTCGCTATTTTAATGGAGGTGCTTAATATCAATGACGGTCAGGCGCGAGACTTGATGCGCAAGCCTCTTTTCGCCGTCGCCAAAGGCGTGAGCCACGAACGTGCGCAGGAAATTGGTTTGAAATTTAAAAGAGCCGGTATCACTGTTCGCTTGGGAAGAGGCAAATAGTTTTATCTTCTGCCAAACCTTTTTTCCAATTCTTCCCAGGTAATAGTGATCGTCGTGGGTCTGCCGTGCGGACAGGTCAGCGGTTGTTTCGCTTCGCGGAATTTCTGAATCAGTTCCAGCATCTCTTCCCGCGACAGATTCTTCCCAAATAAAACCGCTGAACGACAGGCGAGAGAAGCGACTATCTTTTCCCTGATTCCTTCCATCACATTTCCCGCATTCGCCAGGTCGGACAACATATCCCGCACCACTTCTTCCGCCTGGTTCAGCTTGACTATTTCTGGCACCGCGCTGACGGAAAGCGACGAAACACCAAAAACCTCTATTGAGAACCCGCAATCCCGTAACACCGGCAGCCCTTCCTCCGCCACGGCTATTTCCCTTGGCGATAATTCAATCACCAGGGGAATCAGTAATTTCTGGCTGTTCACCGGATGTTTTTTATCTTTCAGTTTTTCGTAATTCCACCGCTCGTGCAAGGCGTGCTGATCGACAAAAGTAATTCCCTCGCTACTTTCCAGCAACAGGTATTTCTTCCCCGCCTGCGCCAGAACAGTATCGTGAACTTTTTCCGCTCCCGATAGTTTTGCCTGCTCTTGCACTTCGCGTGGTTTTTCCGGCTGTAATGTTTCCGTCTCGGTTTTGGGAAAAGAAAATGCTTGTGAAGAAGGGAGAAATTTTTCCTCGTGGCGGAAATGAGTCTGTGTCGGAAATTTGCCTGTTTTTATTTTATCACTCATCAATCTGTCCAGCAGTGAAGCCGGACGTGCCGTTTGTGGCAATGGTTTTGCAATAGAAAACATTTCTGTTTTTTCCGCGACTGAAGAAATCACTTCGCCCAGAGAAGACTCACGCAAAGATTGCAGAGAGTTTTCTACCGCCCGATAGAGAATTCCCGTAAGCATCCTCTCATCTTCGAACCTTACTTCTTCCTTGGCGGGATGGACATTGACGTCAACTTTATCCGGATCAAGAGTGATGAAAATAACTGCAAATGGATATCGCCGCGGAGGGAGCGAGCCCTTGTACGCATCGAGAATGACACGCGCCATGCCGGGATGACGGATCCAACGCTTGTTTAAAAACAGATAAATCCCGCGCGAGTTGGCGCGGCTTTCCGGAGGTTTGCCGCAAAAGCCGTCAAGGGTTATTCCTTCGCGGTCGCATTTGACAGGCAACAGGTTTTTTCCCAGTCCGCTGCCGAATGTCGCCCTGATCCTGTTTGCCAATAACGTGTCGCTTCGCAGCTCCAACACTCTTTTTCCGCCATTGTCGAGGCGGAAGGAAACTTGTGGATGCGCCAGCGCCAGGCGAGTTACGGTTTCGTTGATAGCCGACATTTCCGCCGACGCTGATTTCATGAATTTCCGCCGCGCTGGAGTGTTGAAAAATATTTCCTGCGCTTCCACCACTGTCCCTTTGTTGGCCGCGGCAGGGGTCAGGCGCAAAACCTTGCCTCCTTCTACAACCAGTTTCCTTCCTTCGCCGGAATTGTCTGTTGCAGAAGTGATGGTAAGTTTTGCCACCGATCCTATGCTGGGCAGTGCCTCGCCGCGAAAACCCATGCTGCTTATTTTAAAAATATCTTCAACGTCGCGGATTTTGCTGGTCGCGTGTCTTTCTATCGACAGCGCCAGGTTTTTTTCATCCATCCCGCAACCGTTATCGGTGACACGCAATAATCTCTGCCCGCCCTCCTCTACTTCTATGGAAATAGCGTCAGCCCCGGCATCGAGAGAATTTTCCACCAGTTCTTTTACCACCGACGCGGGACGTTCTATCACTTCCCCCGCCGCTATTTTATTCTGAACTATTTCGGGTAGAACCCGGATTATTCTTTCATTCACTTTATCTTCCTGCAAACAAAAGGGACTGAGCATAATCTCAGTCCCTTGTAAATTATTCCTTTTTCATTTCTTATCTCTTCACGGGCTTGATTGGCATGATCACATGGGTGAAGTCGCCTGCGTCCAGACGCGCGGGAGTGTCCCGGTCTTTTAATTGCAGGGTTATGCTTTTTCCGTCCAGCACCTTGATCACATCAAGGAGGTAAACGAAGTTGAATGAAATGGAAACATCGCCTCCTTCAATCTGTGCTTCCATTTCCACCTGCGCGTCGCCTGCATCATTTCCCGTTGCGCTGGCTGTTACTTTTCCTCCTGAAGCACTCAGGGTGAGGGAGCGGGTTTCCTCGTTGGCCACCTGCCCTGCCAAACGCAGACTTTTTGCCAGAGTCTCCCGGTCAATAGTCACCGTCTTGTCGAAATCCTTGGGGATTACATCTTTGTACCGGGGAAATTGTCCTTCTACCAATCGCGCCACCAGAGTAGCGCAGGCGGTTTGTGCTATCATTTCCCGCGGAGTTATTCGGATCTTCACACCTTCCTGCCCTTCCGACAAACGGGCAAGAGTGGACATCCCTTTGGGAATGACAATCGCGTCAGCCTTTATTTCCTTGCTGTTCCGGATTTTCTTTTTTACCAGGGAAAGACGGTGTGTGTCGCTGGCAACGAAGTCCATATTGTCTTTGTCAGCGGAAATAAGAATGCCGTTCAGGGCATAACGCACATCACTGCGAGCCGCGGCGAACATGGTTTTGGCGACGGCGTCAACAATTTCATCGCCGTTGATCTCGACAAATTCAGCTTCGCCCAGGCCGGGTATTTCCGGAAACTCGCTGTCATCGCTGCCCATCAGATGGAACTTTCCGTGCTTGGTGGAAATTTCGGCTTTCTGATTTTCTATTACGAAGTTGACAGTCTCTGACCAGTCGTCGCGGATCAGACCAGACAACCTCGCAGCCGGCAGCAACACACAATCGGGATCAGTCAGATTTTCCACATCCATGTTATAAGTCAAACCTATTTCCATATCAGTCGCTGATAGAGAAATGGTTCCGTCTTCCTGGCCTTGCAGTTTGATGTTCTGCAGTACCGCCTTGGCGCTGCGTTGGGGAGCCACATCGCAGACAATGGAAAGTGCGTCTGCCAGTCTGGTTCGGGAGCAAGTAAACCGCATCTGATCTATCTCCTATATAAATAAAAGAAATATATAAAGAAGTAATACTACTACTAAGATAACTTCTACTGTTCAAAACTAAATTATATATTATAAACCATTATATTATATAAACTTATAATATAAATTCAAATTATAAACATGTTATTCACAGCAGCATTTCCGGTTGATAAGTGTTAAAAATGAGAAAAGCAAAAAGAGACAGACAGAAACAAAAAGAAAGAAGAAAAAGAAAGAACAGCAAACAGACAACTCTTGAAAAAGAAACCTACAGGTTTTCTACAAATTCTTTTGAAACTCATCAATAATATTCCGTAGGGAAATATCTGTTTTCAATTTATTTTTAATTTTTTCGCAACCATGTTTGATCGTGCTGTGATCACGCCCACCGAAAAAGTTGCCTATTTCCTCCAACGAAGCTTGCGTCAACGAATGCGCCAGGAACATCGCGACCTGTCGTGGATATGCTACTGACCGGGTTCTGGTTTTTGAATGCAAATCTTCACTGCTTACCTTGAATGTGTCGGAGATATACTTTTCAATCTGTGGCAACGTTATATTATGCGAAGGAGCAGGAGCATAATCTTTCATGATATTATGAAGCAGATCCATTGTAACCGGCTGATGGAGTAAAGTTGAATGACTTTTAAGGCGTTGCAGAATTCCTTCCAGTTCGCGGATATTGCCAAAAGTGTTTTGGGAAAGAAAAGTATATATTTCATAGGGCAGAGAAATATTGTAAGCATAACTCTTGGCGTGAAGAATGGCATGGCGCAAAGGAGCGTCAGGAGCTTCAATCTCCACCACCAGACCCCACTGCAGACGACTCACTAGTTGTTCGGAAAACCCGCCTAACTTTCTTGGCGCGTTGTTGGAAGTAAAAACAAGTTGTTTTTGGTTCTGATAAAGATGATTAAAAAGGCGCAGAAATTCATTTTGCAAAGAAGGTTTATCGCAAAGGCGATTCAAATCGTCAATAATCAGCAAATCAACCGCGCTGAAATAAAGATGAAAATCAGAAACGGAAAAAGAATCAACTACGCCGAGAAACGAAGATTCGAAACTTTCCGCCGACATGAAACAGATATTACGTTCCGGGAATCTGGCGGAATATTGGTTGACCAACGCGTGCAATAAATGCGTCTTGCCTAACCCGGAACGGCTGTGAAGAAACAAGGGATTATATGTATTATTGTCTTCCAATAAAGCCTTGGTCGCGGCAAAGGCCAGCCGGTCACTGGCGCCAACACAGAAATTATCAAAAGTCGCATGGGGATCAATCTTCAGGGTAGAAAAAAGTTCACCCAGGTTGGTGTTTGAAGACGGGAAAACGACTTCCGGCTTGAAACCAAGCAAAGCCGAAACAGCGTCTATCACCAGCGAGCGGAGATTAACTGTAAAAAGTGAAGTAACTCCGGACGAGGAGAAAGACACTAAGACAGTATTATAAGCAGACAGAGAAAGGTTTAAAAAAGGCAACCAGACGCGCAAATCTCCATATTTTTCATCGTTTTTAACCAGCGCTACAAAAGAATCGGAAAAGATAACCTTATCGGTGCGTTGGATATCCACAAAATCCCCCCGAATATATATAAAATAGGCAGAAACAACCCCCAAAAATCAACTATAAGCGAATATTACCAACTAATACCGGAAAAGACAGGGAAAATCAAGGGAAAAAATTTAAACCTGGGGAATGTTTCAGGGCTATCGCATTAAAAATAGCTGTATTTTGTGAATTATACGCCCAAGTGGCATCCAGAATTTACCGTGAAAGCTTCACTGAAGGGCAAAACAAGTTCCCTCGCCCCCTGAGGGGGAGAGGGTTAGAGTGAAGGGGTCACCTATGATCGTCGATTTCCGGTTCGCGAAGCATAATTTATGGAAACCCCTCACCCCGACCCTCTCCCCTTGTAAGGGGCGAGGGGGATTTTA
>JAGUZQ010000124.1 GCA_020060765.1 Planctomycetota bacterium
ATGCCCTTAATGACCAGTTCGAACCCGTTGGCGTAATCGATATTGTCCGCGCCGCCGCTTTCCGACATGTAGCCGCCAAAAATACGCAGCAGCGGTGCGTTAAGTTCAGACGCTTCGCGCAAGGCGTTTTTGACTTTTTCCACTTCTCCCGCGAATTCGGCTTTGTCAGTCTTGGCGAAGTTGTTGCCGGTGGCGTAAGCCGCCAGTTTCAGACCGCTGCCGTCAAGCAAGGCGCGAATCTCTTTTGTTTTGCCTTCGTATCCTGCCCAGCACCAGGGATAGCACTTCGTATCGAGAATATCGATTCCGTCCAGTTTCTGTTCGGCGCAGTATTCGATAAATGATTTCAGGTTCATGCCCCCCTCCCGGAAGGTCTTGCTGAGGCTGATAGGCGTAATGCTGATCTTCATGCTTTTTCCTTTTCGTATAAATTAGCGTTCATATCGCGCCAGCACCAGGCTGGCGCACAGATAGGAGAATCGTGGATTCGCCAAGACACAACTCTGGTTCGATCAGCAGGTTGGCCGGTTGCTTTCCCGCCAGCGCATACAGTGCGGTTTGCGCAGCTTTCCTGCCCACCTCACGCGGATGGAAAACCACCGTGGTCAGTTTCGGCAGAAGCGCGGTTCCCGGCTCGCCGCCGCCGATGCCGCAAATGGCGATATCCTCACCCACCCGCAGCTTCAACTCTGCACAGGCGCGGTAAGCACCCACTGCCAGCCGGTCTCCGGTGCAAAGCAAAGCATCAACGCGTTTGCGCGCAGTCAGGGCTTTCAAAACTCCCTCGTATCCATGCTCACTGCGCCAGCTTTCCACCGTGAATACTTTATGAGCCACGTTTTTTTCTCGCAGAACCACACCTGCCCCTTCCAGCCGAAGCCGGGCGTGACTATCCTTTTCCATATCAGGAGAAAGTATTGCAAGGCGTTTGCAGCCGATTTCGACAAGGTGTTTGGCGGCCAAGGCTCCAGCGAGCCGTTGATCGTCCATAATACAGGGTATATCACCCGCGGCTTTGTTAAAAGCAATGACGGGGCAGCCGGCTTTTTTCACCGTGCGCTTCAATTCAGGATCAGGCTCCGCCCCAATCGGCAGCCACAGCAGCGCGTCCACCCCTTTGCGCAACATCATCCGCAAGGCCTCCGACTCCCGTTCCTCTTGCCAGGCGGAAATGCCCAGCAACATGCCATAACTGCTGGCGGAAAGAACTTCGCTTATGCCTTCGACGATTTCCCCGGTGGAACCAGACAGCCCCAGCATCTGCACCCCGATCAGGCCGCTGCGTCCGCAAACCAGATTGCGGGCGTTGCTGTCGGGAACATAACCGTAGCGGCTGATCAATTGTTGAATGCGTTCACGAACGGCGGGGCTTACCTTTTGCAGTTCCCGGCCGTTGCAGACGCGGGAAACCGTGGCGGTGGAAACCCCGGCTTTTTCTGCGAGTTGTTTGAGTGTAATGCGGGGAAGCATGATTGTATCCTAGGTAAACGCTTACCTTAATATACTTCAAATTCCCGCCTAGTCAACAAAATAGCGAAAATTTATGAAACTTACATAACATTATCTCGCAGGCGAGTGTTATGCAGGCCAAACTGGCCAACTCGCAGTTCCTCCCGGTTTGCCCGCGCCAGTTCGCTTGCGCACGCCTGTAGATCGAACTACAGCGATTTTGAGCGCAGCCAGCGTGAAAAGGCGGTAGGTCCTGAAAAACCGAGCTCGGCGGAGATTATTTTTTTGCTTTTGCCGGTAGCGAGCGCGTTGGTGGTGTGTTTAATCCTGTGTTCGTCTATACAGTTCTGAATGGTCATGCCTGCATGTTTCTTGAAAACCCTCAACAGATGGTATTTGCTATACCCAAAGATATGCGAAAGCTTATCCAGCGATACATCGTGGCCGGAACAGGCTGCGATATACTGCCGGATTTTATCAGTCACCGCCGTGTGGCGTGACAGGATTTTGCCGCTTTCCTCCGGCTCGCGAATTTTGTCAAGAATAGCTGCAAAGATAAAATAAACCGCACCTTTCAGCGATAGGCGCACGGCTGCCGGAAATAGTTTTTCATTGAATATCTGTTGGTTAAAACCGGAGATGTCGCAGCCAATGGATATTTCCGGAACAAAAAAAGAGTCCTCGGGATTGCCCGTCATCCGCCCGTTTTCAATCCGGCGCAGGTATGCAAAAAACTTGCCTTGAAAAATACTTATCCAAAGGTGCGTGACGTCAGGATAAAAGTCCGGATATCCACGCTGATGGGCGGCATAAGGAGGAAAAATCACTGCTGTTCCGGGAGAGATTTCTACAAGCTTGCCACAGGAACCATATAAAGACTTGCCTGAAAGGCCAACCAATATTTCTGCACGGGGGTGACAGTCGGTATTGCGTGTTATCCAGTCGGATAACCGGCGATTTTTGTGTGCTGGTACAGTAACGCCTTCGCCCGCGAAGTAAACATTATGGTTTTCCTGTTTTTGCAGCACTTCAAGGTCAGCCAGATTCAAGATCACTCCTTTAGCAATATATGTTAACTAATAGCAACAATTGTAAATTGCGCGTGTATATCTTTCAATGTATATTTTGTAAAGATGATGGAAAAACTGCTAGATATTGATGGAAATGGACGATGACAGCGTCTTCAGGGTAGAGAAAAGTAGAGGCGCATCATCTTCCATGCAGCAATATTTAGCAAGCAATGGAAGGGCTATTGCTTTTGGCTCATACCCAGGGGATACGCTTATGCCAATACCTATCGAGAATATCGGAACTGAAGGGGATCAGGTTTTGTGTGCCGAGCAGAGGATTCGTTCGACTTCTCTGCCGCATGAATGGCCCGGAGTGCATTTTGTTGACTCAGACGAGGTGGCGGCGGTAACGCGGGTGGCGCAAGCTGCCAGCCCGTTCCGGTTTTACGGCCCAGACCTGCAAGAGGAAACAAAAAAACTGGAAGCTGAGTTTGCCGCCTATGTTGGCAGAAAGTATGCGCTTGGAGTCAACAGCGGGACTGCGGCTTTGCAGATCGCGCTTGCTTCCCTCGGAGTGGGGCCAGGCTGCGAAGTTATCCTTCCCGGATATTTCTGGGTGGCAACCGTCGGCGCTGTCGTGAGAAGCGGAGCAATTCCTGTCCTGGTCGATTCCGACGAAACCTGGTCGCTGGATCCGCAAAAAGTCGAGGAGAAGATTACTTCTCGCACCAAGGTCATTATTACCGTGCATATGGGCGGTGTTATCGGTCGGGTGAACGAGCTGGTCGCCATCGCAAAGAAACATGGCATATGCTTGCTGGAAGATTGCGCCCAGGCCGTCGGCGCGTCCCAGCACGGAGTAAAGGCAGGCTCATTTGGTGATATCGCGATATATTCCTTCCAACTCAACAAGCACATGACCAGCGGTGAAGGCGGCATGATTGTGGCGGATAATAAAACTCTGTATGACAGGTGTATGGCAGTTCATGACCTCGGTTATCCCAGAAACTCCGAAGGTCGGCTGATAACAAACGAACCGGAATCACAAATGTGGGGGATTGGCTCCAGGATGAGCGAACTTACCGCTGCCTTCGCACGGCCGCAGCTAAAAAAACTTGATCGAATTTGCGCGGCAATGAGGGGCGCAAAGAATGTGATCCGCAAGGCAATCTCGCCGATTGACGGCCTCTCGCTTAGAACTGTCCTCGACCCGCAGGGAGATGCCGGATCATTCCTGATCGTTACTTGCCCGACCCGCGCGATCTCCCTGGATTTTATCAAGGCATTGCATCAAGAAGGAATTCGCGGTGAACAGGGAGGTTTGTATCCAATTCATATGGACGACTGGGGATTGCACATATATTATAATATTCCCAGCCTGGTGAACAAACGCGGGACTTGCCCGGGAGTGAAAAGCGTGTGGGAACTGGCGGAAAACAGGCATTCAGATCAGTCTTACGAAAAAGGCGCCTGTCCCCGACTTGATGATATGCTGGACAGATCCATCATTATGAGCATAGCCTCCGCGCTGGCAGACAGCGATATTAGCGATATAGTTTCAGCTTTTACAAAAGCGGCAGACAAAATATTGGGCGGAAAATTTGACTGAAGCAAAGGATGATAGCATGAAAAAAAGCATTGTCGCGATTATGGCGCATGCCGATGATATTGATATCGGCGCGGGCGCCACGTTCGCCAAATATTGCGCCCAGGGATATAGGGCGCTTTATGGAGTCATGTCGAGGTGCAATTCTGGATGGACTGTTACGAGGGAGAAAGGCGGACATTACATATCGTCATTGGAAATAATTCCGAAACGTCGGCAGGAAGCAAACGCCGCGGCAAAGCATTACGGCGCTGAATTCTATCATGGAGATTTACTGGAGAATTGTTATACCACCAGGGAAGGAATAAGGATCACGCCATCGTTTACCGGCCCCGCCGGGATAGCTAAAGACCAGATTGATAATGACGATCTGCCGCAGGGAAAGCTTTTTGCCGTGGCGGCGGGAGCGGGTGCGGGGAATACGGGAACGGAGACGCCCATCAAGGAACTCACCGAGCTGTTAGTGGCGTGGGAACCTGAACTGGTACTGGGGCAATGGGTGGGGAACCTGAACCCGGATCATTTTCACGCTGCTCAAATCCTTGCCATAGCCTGGCAGAACGCCTCCAGGCAGGTAAATATCGGGCCTTACTGGCTGCCGGTAAGCTTTGACAAAAAAGAAGATAAATTTTCATTTCCCATGTTTACCCCAACCCATTACATCGATGTCACCGGGTATGAGGAACAAGCTATTCAAGGCGTGGGCTGCCATAAGTCGCAGGGCGGGGAATTCAACTATACCGAAAGAATGAAAGACAATTGGAGATATTGGGGAGGGAAATTCGGATGTCAACATGCCGAGGCGTTTATTGAGATATATCGATCTATACCGTAAAAAATCGCTGGTACTACAGTGTGAGCCAAGCGGTCAGGCGCGAGCCAAGGAGACAGGTCTCTCGACTTCCCGCGGGAAAGGCGGATATGCGATTTGGCCGGTGTTGCGGTCTCTCACGCCCAATGTTGACCATGGTTCCCGTAAATCGCCGATGACTATCTTATCGATGTCGATTTTAATGTGGATTTCTTTGGTCTGTTGGCGCTCCGGAAAGAGTTCGTTATCCTATGAAGATATGAAGGTCACTATTGCCATTTTCCCCGCGAAGATACTCTGGCAGGAGAGCCTCTTCCCTGAAACCGGCCGCAAGCAATGCCGCATGCTTTTCAGTGTTACTGCTGTCGCAGCAAGCCCAGGCGCGACTCATACCTTTTTCCCGGCACATGCGCAGGGTTTCTGCGATCAGCCTGTCGGTCTCGCTCCGGTATGCCGGATGAATTTCGAAATCGAATATTTTAGACTCCCGTTCCAGCGCCGAACCGGTCGCCAACAGAAAAGCCCAGCCCACGACATGCCGTTCCGGCGTCACGGCCGCGCTCACGAGCCCCCCTCCGTCTTCCACGCGAAAGATGGCGTTTTCATAATTAGTCACCGGCGCGGCCAGAGCCAGTCGCACGGGCATGGTGTCGCGAATCATAAAAGCATTACGCAACATGCAGTCTATGTCGTGCCGTTGTTCCATCGTTCCTGTCAGGATATCCAGCTGTTTTCCCGGCGTGAAGTACGACTGCTCGAATTCGGCGAAATTTTTTCCGCATTCGTTTTTCAGCAGGTAAAGGCTGCCTCGGTCTGAATTTTCCAGCACCGGCATAAAACCATATTTCAAGTATATGTTGGCGACCCAAGGCGTACCAGTGCCGCAGAGGGCGGCGCGCACGGGATTGGCATTGAAGTCTTCGCTGAAAAAGTCCAGCAGGCGATTAGTGATGCTTTTGCCGCGATGCTCCGGCTCGGTATAGACGTGGCCGAAATTGGCGATACCGGTGCCGCTGGCGGAGTAGCCGTACCAAAGCTGCCCCGCGATTTTGCCATCGATCTCCCCGATGAAATACCGATCAACGCAGATGTCGGCGTATTTGCCTTCCAGCCGCTGGCGGATGCCACGCCGGGACTGCTCGCCCTTATGCTCCAGAAAGTGCAACAGCTTATCCGTGTAATCCGGCTCCGGCGGAACCAGCAATTTCACTGTCATGTTCTCGCCGCTTTTCAGCGCGACCTGTCCCAGTTCGGTAATCATGCTATTAGCCTTTCTTCAACCGCAGCAAGTCTCAAATATTCGCAGGTAATTCAGACCGATGATCTTGGCGATATCCTCTTCCGCGTATCCCCGCGCCAGCAATCCCGCCGTAAAGTACGGCCAGTTCGTCCAGGTGAGACTGCCCCGGGTCTGCTCCCGGGCACAACGAGCCGCACGCTCAGGGTTACCCGCCGCGCCGCCCGGTGGCCAGTCGCCATACCAGTCGCCAGCCGTGCCGGGAAGCGGCTTCGCCGCTAGGCGCGAGTGATGGGCGTGGCTGTAATTATTGTCGGTGCCGATACAGACGTGCTCGGGGCCGACCAGTTGCACGGCGTGATCGACGTGATCCAGCAGATGATCTAGCCGCCCGACGCCAGGCGCGAGAAACGCGGAGTAGCCGACGATGCCGATCGCGCCGCCGGTAGCGGCCAGGGCGCGAATTTCCTCGTCCGTGCGCCCGCGAATATGGTCGAAGACCGCTCGGCAGCAGGTGTGGCTCGACAGCACTGGCTTTGAAGAGACTTCGCACGCATCCAGCACAGTCCGCCGCGATGAATGCGGCACATCCACGATCACTCCCAGTTCGTTCAACATCTTCACTACTTCCCGCCCCAGCGACGAGAGGCCATGATCCTCCCGCTCGGTGCAGCCCGCACCCACCAGGTTCTGCCGGTTATAGGTCAAGTGCATCGCGCGCACGCCCAGGCGATGGAAGATAGGCAGCCATTCCAATTCCTCGCGCGGGTCGTTCAACTTCCCAGCCACCGGCGGGCTGTTCAGTTCAAACACGTAGACAAACCGTCCCTCGCGTTTGGCGCGGCGGATGTCTTCGGCGCACAATGCTTTGGTTATAACAGGTGCCATGTGATCGACGTAATACTGGTAATGCGACAACATTCTCGCTGAGGCATGAGGATTATTTCCTTTACCCACCGGCATGGCGATGCCGGTCACGCCAGCCCTGCGCAGGATTTCCGGCGCGGCGGCGCGCCTGTTTTTGTCATGCGCCATCTCCCGCCATTGCACCGCGCGTCGACCGTCGACGATCTTCTCCGCATCATATCCCGCCTCGACCAGCCGGTTGTGTTCCGCGATCTCTGCCACGCAGTGAAATTGCGGCGCGAAGCCGAAGGAGTCGAACACCAGGCAGCGCCGATGCAAGGCAAGTCCCCGCCGCAACTGCTCTTCGGTTGCACCGCTCCGCTTGAGCGCCTGCCTGCGCGCGGATTCGATCCTGGCGAGGTCTATTTCCGGATTCTTCCTTGCACGTGAAGCCATGCCTATTCCTTTGTCAAAACCAGTATCCCGTACGTCGCCAACGAGGGCAGGGAATAACGGCAGTTGCTGCCGGATTTGACCTGCGCGACAACCTTGCCGCCTTTCGCCGTGGAATCGTCGGGGCTGAAATAATGCGCCACCATTCCCGCGGACAGATCCTTGCGTAAGGTTACGTTGATCCCTTTTGCGTTACGGTCATTGCGGTAGTTTACCACATGCACGCATAATACGCCAGAACCCGAACGGCGCAGGTCGGCGGCGACCATCTCCGGCGCTTTCACCTTTATCATGTTCTCGTTTTTCAGCAACTCTTCCATCTCGCTAACTATATTATCCGCCTGGGGAGACAGCGGCACTTTCGGCACATCCAGCCGGGGCATGTCCACCATTTCCGGTATTTCCGGTCTCCACGTAACCCGCGGGTGTTTGCGCAACGATTCAAGAACGCCGTTTTTCCGCTCGCGGAAATTTTCGTCCGACTCCCCGCATTCGCCGGTGATGTACAGCGTCCCGCCAGATTTGACGAATTCCAGCAGCAGCTTGGCCTCGTCATCGCTCAGGCAAACTACGTTAGGCAGGATAACAAGCCGATAGTTTTTTATCTTCCCTATTTCCTCGGCGAAGACCACGTCGAACGGCACCCGCCGCTGCACCAGAACCTGCTCCATGCAAAGGAAAGGAAGATAGGATTTTTGGTAGTTGAACGTGATCGAGGGGAAGGAATACAGCATCGCCACCTCCGTCACGGTACGGCTGCCAAGGAAAATCTCCGGATGCTGCGCAAAGAAGTTGAGATAATCGCCGGTGGCAGCGGCCAGCGCCTTGTCATCAATGGCGAAGCGCGTTCCTTTTTCCTTCGGACGCAGCGCCCAGTTTACTCCCGGCGAGCCGCCGAACGCAGCGCATTCCGCCAGTTGCAGTCTGATTTCAGGCGCGGTCTCGGGCAGACGGATGCCTTCTTTCCGGTGGTACCAGACGGTGGGCATGACCTTATAACCGACTGCCTCTCCGAACTTGTACGCCTCCACCTGGTGGACGAGAATGCCGTCTTCCACTCCCGGCACGTTGCCGTTTTCCGCCCAGAGCAGATCGGCCTGTTTGCCGAAGGCATAGGCGTAATCGCCGGAAAAAGCGGCGGTATTATGAAAGCGCGGGATGCCGGGATTTGACAACAACGCGCCGTCGGGCTTGATTTTCCGCAGATGCGTCCGCAGTTCCCCGACCGCTTCCGCGATGCCGTCCACGCGGAAGCGCACCCACTCCTGCACCAGCGGGTCGTGGAGCGGAGACTCCCCGGCGGGGAGGTTCTCGTTGTGGGTATTTATGCTCGCTTCCGGCGGGATTTCCACGCAGGAAAAATCGCCAATACCGAAACGCTCCAGTGGCTGGGGAAATTTCCGGGTCAGGTATTGGCGGAATTTCTTCCGGCAAACCTCGCAATAGCAAGGCCGCGCGTGAGCGCCGTCGAAATGAAAACCGTCCAGACCAGCGTACTTGACGCCATGTGTGATGCACTTTTTCAGATAATTCAGGTAGTCCTTGTTGTTGAAACAGCCGTTCAGGCGATAATAAAACTCGTCGGAATAGCAAAGGTATTTCCCCTGCTCGTCCCGGCGAATCCAGTTTTTCGCCTGCGGCACTTCCTTGAAAAACGATTCGTGATAAATACTGGTAAACTGCACATACCCAAAAACGCGGATGCCATGTTTATGGCACAACTTAGTCAATTCTTTTGTGCGCCTGATCCCCTCGGCTTCATGTTTCAAGCCAAAGCCCTTGTGGAAATGTGTGACCGCGCAAGTGATGCCAAGTTCCGCCATTTTTTTGACGGTCTCTTCCGCGTGGATGCGATCATACCAATCGGCCAGCCAGTGCGCGCCTGCCGGAACAGTTCCCATGCAATTGCCTTGACGGCGATAAGCATAATCCGGTTCCCACGCCCACCACGCCCACCTCAGGTTCCCCGCATCGAACCACTTTTCCGTAGCCATTTTCTTTCTCCGTTAAAGCTTGCATTCCCATAAGTATCCCGCGCGGTCGGCAGTGTCGGTCTCGCCTACGAAAACCCGCCCATCGTCTGCGAAACAAATATCATGGCCGATGAAGAGCGACACGCCTTTTTCACGATCAACGATCTGCCCTAAATCCTCGAATTTATTTGTTTGCAAGTCATAGGCAAATAGATGACATTCTCCCAGAAAACCGGCAATGCCGTACAATCTCCCGTCAGGCCCCTTTTCCAAAGCCGCCATCCGAGTCTGCGCCGTGGGTTTACCCAGCTCCGTCACTTCCCCCGTGCGCGGGTCGAGCCGGTCGAGATTGCCGTACGCCTCGCCGAGATAGAGATAACCGTCGCCGCCGTTAGTCATCGAGTCGATCGGCCCCGCTCCCGGATACATCAGGCTGCAAGAGTCTTTAGTCCGCGGCAGGGCGTGATAATGAAACGTGATCTTGTCCGCGTCCGGGTCGTAGCGGAACAGGTTGTGCGTACGGCAATTCCACGTCGCCCAGTAGCCGCCCGCATCGTCCAGCGCCACGATGTGCGGAATGCTGCCCAGGTAATCCACGCGCCGGTTTTCCCGCTTTTCATAATCGAACACAAACCAGTTGAAGACCGGATAAGTAAAGCCGTAAACCAGTTTGCGTTTTTCATCCACGGTGATGGTCTGGATATAATCGTGCGGAACCGGGATGCCGAGGAAATCGTATTTCCCCGTTTCCGGATCGAGCAGGAAAATCCGCCCGCCCGCAGCTTCCCGCCGCTGATCCTCCCGGTGCAGGCAAGCCGTCGCGCCCATGATTTTGCCATCCGCCATGAGATGCAGCGAACGGTGGATCTTGATCTCGAACGGTTCGCTTACCGTCGGATAAGCGAAAGAATGGAATTCTCTGGTCACGGGATCGAACTCGTACAGCAAATCGGTGTCAAACGCGGTCAGTCCGAGAATAACTCGCTTGCGTTGTGGATGCCAGAGCAGTGAAGTAAACGAGATAAGATTATGTTTCCAATCCTCGTTAGACGTGAAATCCCGGTAGCCCAGAGTAGACAGCGGAACGCCGACCGGTTTTTCCAATTCACGTAATGCGTGCGCGGTTATTTGCATGTTTTTTCCTGTTCTGTTTTTCGCTTTTTACGAATCGTCATTCCTGCGAAGGCAGGAATCCAGGCGGTGTTGCGTACGGTTTCAGATTCTGCTGGCAGCCAGCCACTGGCCTCTGCGGGATTGTCAATCGATAGATATTTGCTTAACTGAACCGTATTGGTTCAAGAGCCTGTGCCTCTCTCGGAATTCACTTTTCCGCCAAAGTCACCGGGCAACTCGCCCGTTCAACCTCATGCACCGCCACCACTCTCCGCTCCGCTTCGGCTTTCGGATTGGCCAGCCGTTGCGCCAGCAGGTCTAACAGTTCCCGCGCCAGCGTCTCCCGCTCCACCCGGAACGTCGACAACGGCACCTCCGCCAGCGTCGCCAGTTCCGTATCGCCGAAGCCGAACAGTTTCACATCATCGGGAATGCGTTTGCCGTGTCGGCGCAAGGCTCGCAGTGCGCCCCACGCCAAGCCGTCGTTACCCGCGACGATGCCGTCGGTAGTGCTCATTTGCAGAAACGCGTCCAGCAGGATTTCCGCGTCTTCCGGCGTATCCTCCTCGCAGCGCAGCACCATGTTTTCGCGAAAAGGAATTCCCCTCTCGCGCAGCGCCCGCATGAATCCTTCCTCCATATTTCGGAACCACCGCCACGACGGCCCCCGCAGCAGCAGCGGCTTTTTCGCTCCCGCCGCCAGCACATGGTGCGTGGCCCGGCAGGCGTAGTCGACGCTGTCTATAATGACATGGTCGACCTCGTATTTTTTCGGGTCTTCATAAAGCAGATGCCCCGAAAGCACAACAGGCAAGCCGGTCTTGCGCAGTGCGCCCAGCATCTCCACTTGGATTCTTCCCGTCAGAACCAGTCCGTCTACCCGCGCCGCGCGCAGACGGGGCAGAAGATTTTTCTCCACCTCTGCTACCTCTTCCACCCGGTAGAAGGAAAGATTGGCGTCGCTATTGGCCGCCTCCCTTTCGAGAAACAGCACCGATTGCGCGTGAAATGAATTGCGGTAGGGACGGATCATCACATAGCCGATATGGCGCAGATTTTTAGCATCTCCGCCGACCAGTTCAAAACCCCTGCGACGGCTGACGCACTGCACCAACCCGCGCCGCTCCAGGAGGGAAAAAGCTTTGCGGACAGTCAGCCGGTTGGTCTGGTAAAGCTGGGCGAGTTGGCGGGTGGAGGGAAATTTGCGCCGGGAAAACTCCCCGCCCAGGATGCACTTCTCCAGGTCGGCGGCAATCATCTCGTAGCGGAAAGCAGAATTTATCACGATATGGCTCCTATATGGTATATATCAAATATACACCATAAACACCGCTTGTCAAGCGATCTTTACGTGCGCCAAGTGAAGCTGGCACAGTCCGCCGCCTATCTCAATGCGGCGATTCGTTTGCCTTGGCCAAGGCTGGGGAAGGCAAGCCAGCTTTTGCGCCCCGGCAGTCTGGCGGTTATCGGCGGTGCGCCGGGTTGTGGAAAATCGTTCTTCGCCTTGGCGTGCGGAATGGCGGCGGAAGCGACGGCGGAAGACTGGACATATCTGCCGCTGGAATCCGACCGCGTTTTTCACCTGTGCGCCTGGCGTCAATACTTGACCGAAACTGGGACGCGATGAAAACCATTGAGGACGGCGCGGGCGCGCTGGCGGCGGGCGTGGAAACTGGGCCA
>JAGUZQ010000076.1 GCA_020060765.1 Planctomycetota bacterium
CGATCATAGGTGACCCCCTCACCCTAACCCTCTCCCCCTCAGGGGGCGAGGGAACTTGTTTTGCCCTTCAATGAAGCTTTCACGGTAAAGTGTAGATGCACCTGGGCGTATTAATTCCCGAAACACAGCTATTTTTAATGCGATAGCCCTGCTTGACGGGGCAACGGATTGGCGGGGGGACGGGTTGACAGGAAAAAGATTCGGCTCTTCAAAGTATTTCGTGGTAATGGCAAGTCCGCCAAGTTAAGGAAAAAACTTGTACCGTCATTCCCGCGCAGGCGGGAATCCAGGCGGTGAAACTGTTGGAAACAAAGCTTGTTCGTTTCACGATATTCCTCCGCCAACTTGATTCCAAAAAGAACACAATTTTGCTGACGACGCCAGCACCTCCTGGATTCCCGCCTGCGCGGGAATGACGTCCGCAGGATTTTTTTAAATGCGATACCCCTGAGTTATCCCGCAATTTTTCCCAGCCATGCTGGAAATATCTGGAAAAAAGTGTATACTCCAGGATTCGTTCGGCAAAAGTTGGAAATGTAAAACAATGGTGAGTCTGGATAAAATCAGAGACGCGCTGCTGCCGCAGGCCGCCAGTTGCGTCACCGCGGAAAAAAGTTACGTGCCGGGGCATTGCCTGGGGCTTTATCTCCCGCTTGGGGTGGAGGACGGTTCCCCCCTGCAGGTGGCGGCGCTGGTGGCGGGCGAGGCGGTGGCGCAGGCGGGGCAAGGCTGCACCCTGCTGGAGGGAATGCCCCAGCGTCCGCCCGGCGGCTGCCTGATGCTGGGAACGTGGGATTATTTCGCGTCGCACCATCCGTCGCTGCTTACCGGTTTTTCCCGGCCGAAAGAAACCGACGGCTATCTCCTGAAACTCAGCCATTACTGCCTGATCGCGGCCAACACCGAAACCGGGGTGCTGGCCGGAGCGCAGACCCTGGTGCAGATCGTGGCGGCGGCGGGAGCGGACGAGATACCGGGGCTGGTGATTGCGGACGCGCCGAAAATCGCGCGCCGCTCGGTACTGTTCGATGGCCGGGGCATGGCGCTTTCTTCCGAACTGATTGCGCAAGCGGCGGGAGTAGTCTCCTCCTTCAAAGGCAACCGCCTGCACCTGCGGCTTAACGCAAAATCCCCGGTGGGGGTCGAGCCGGGGGTGGGGCTGATGGAATTCGATGACGCGCTGGTGCTGGCGCAGGAATGCCTGGAGTACGGGGTGCGGATCGTGCCTTGGGCGGAACTGCTGCCGCTGGTGGCTACAGGCGCGATGGATCCGGGGCAGGCGGCGGAAATCGCCTGCGACATGGCGAAAGCCTTCGACTCAGACGCGATGGGCGTGGGCGGGCTGGAAGGACTGGACGATATTGACCGCGACGCGGTAGGAATTTTCCTCGCCGGTATCGCCAAGGCCTATGAAGACGCGGAACTGTACGTCGGCGCGGGAGTGGCGGAAATCTTCAGTCGCGAACTGTCCGAATTCAAACGCTGGATCGGTTTCCGCGCGGCGGGGAGCGAGTTGCAGAAAAACGAAAACTGCGGCATCGTGGTCAGGTCTTTGCACGAGGATTACGTCCCCGCGTTTGCAGCAGACGAAATCCGGGCGCTTCGAGCCGGAATCGAGCAGGCCACAGGCGTGGCGGAACTGTGCTATGATCTCGGCGGATTGGAACGCGGCTGGCTGTGGGAAAACAGCCTGTTCGAGATCGCCGCCGCCCTCTCCGGCGCGTGGGAAGGCAATACGGCGGAGGAAAGCCGTAACAGGCGTTTTGCCACGCTGGCGTTCGGGGAAGCGGCGGAGGCGGCGCTTTCCTTCCGCAACCTGCTGCCTAAAGCATTCCCCCCCTGTCTGCGCAGCAAGGAAAGGCGGACGCTGAGGGAAATCAGTTTCGGTTTCGAGCCAGACGAGCAGGCGCTGGGGGTTCTCCGCGAGATCGATTTCGCCGAAACCGAAAAGATGGTCGAAATGATGGAAGAGGAAGCGCGGCGCTGCCGGGGGCTGTTGCAGCGGAACGTCTCGACCTTGGAAAATGCCGGTCTGTGCCTGGAATGCCTGCGGTTTCTGCTGGACTGGGTCAGGCAGATGCGCCGCGCGCGGGAATATTATAACGCCGCCCGCGCGGGCAAGGTGGGCGGGGTGGGGCTGGCGCTTAACTGCCTGGAGGATTTGCACGGGAAGGTTCTCGTACAGCAGGCGCGGCTGCTTTCGCTGTGCGAAAGTTCCGGCGTTTTTGTCGAGGAAACCAACCGGCTGCTGGAGATGGCGCAGAACCTGGAGGAAACGCACGCCCGGCTGGAAGCGTGCTCAGGCGCGTTGCCGCACGCTGATGCAATCGGTTTGCCGGATTGCTGAGAAAAACATGGACATAACTTCCATCTTCGCGGGTCTGATTATCGGCGTCCTCGGCGGTGTGCTGGGGGTGGTGCTGTATTATGCCAAGGCCCTGGCTTCGGCGCGGGAACAGGCGCAGGCGCGGGCGGAAGAAAAAGCGGCGCTGCTGGCGCGGGCGGAGGAAAAGGAGGCGCGGCTGTCGACGCTGACGGCGGAAGCGGCGCAGGCGCGGGAAAAAATCGAAAGCGCCGCGCGCGCGCTGGCGGAGGCGGAAAAGCTGTGCGCCACCCGCGAGACCGAACTGGCGAACGAAAAGCGTCTGTCCCAGGAAAAAATGCAGTTGCTGCAGGAAGCGGAAAAGAAACTGCAGGACACCTTCAAGGCGCTTTCAGCCGAAGCCCTGAACAAAAACAACCAGGCGTTTCTGGATCTGGCAAAAACGCGGTTCGAGTCCTTGCAGAAATCGGCGACCGACACCCTTGACTCGCGCCAGAAGGCGATTGGCGAAATGGTCAAACCTATCGCCGAATCTTTGCTGAAAGTCGACAGCAAATTGCAGGAAGTGGAGAAAGCCCGTTCCGAAGCCTACGGCGCGATCCGCAAACAGATGGAAATGATGGCTGGCACCCAGGAAGGCTTGCGGTCGGAAACGGCGAACCTGGTCAAGGCTTTGCGCACACCTATCGGGCGCGGGCGCTGGGGAGAGATTCAACTGCGGCGGGTGGTGGAGATGGCGGGGATGCTGGATCACTGCGATTTTTTCGAGCAGCAAAGCGCCTCGACCGAAACCGGCAGGCTGCGGCCCGACCTGATCGTGAAACTTCCCGGCGGGAAAAACGTGATCGTCGACGCGAAGACGCCGCTCTCCGCCTATCTCGCCGCGCTGGAAAAACCGGAAAACGAACGCGAGGAACTTTTGAAAGAACACGCGCGGCATGTGCGCGACCACATCGCCAACCTCTCCGGCAAGGCGTATTGGAACCAGTTCGATTTCACGCCGGAGTTCGTCGTCATGTTCCTGCCGGGCGAGGCGTTTTTCAGCGCGGCGCTGCAATACGACCCGGCGCTGATCGAGTTCGGGGTGGAGCGGCGGGTGATCGTGGCCAGCCCGACCACCTTGATCGCGCTCCTGCGGGCGGTGTCTTACGGCTGGCATCAGGAGAAAATCGCCGAAAACGCGCAGGCCATCAGCGCGCTGGGGGCGGAGCTGTACGACCGCGTGCGGGTAATGGCGGAACATTTCGCGCGCCTGGGCAAAAGCCTCGACGGGTCGGTCGAGGCCTATAACAAGACCGTACGCTCGCTGGAAAGCAGGGTGCTGGTGACCGCACGCCGGATGAAAGAGGGCGGCGTCGCCTCCACCCGCGACGTGCCGCTGCTGGAAGGGGTGGAGCATTCCGCCGTCAAATTGCAGGCGGAGGATTTTGGCTGCAACGATGCGGAGGAAGGGACTAAGGCTCTAAGGGACTAAGGCTCTGGTCGAAGATTTCCCTACTTGCCGTAAGTTTTTTGCAATCGAAAGCTATCGGCATCGCGCCTGTAAAGGATTTTTCTTAGTCCCTTAGTCCCCCGACACGAATGCCCTGCTTTCTCCGGGAACTGTATTTATTAAGGATATGCAACAAATGTCTGAAACTATCGTGGAAGAACCGAAAGACGGGAAAAACCGGTTCGGCACATTTGCCGGAGTCTTCACCCCCAGCATCTTGACCATCCTGGGCGTGATCATGTTCATGCGCGCCAACTACGTGGTGGGCGAGGCGGGGATCATGGGCGCGGTGATTATTCTGCTGATCGCCAAGTCCATCACCTTTTTGACCAGCCTTTCCATCGGTGCCATCAGCACCAACATGCAGGTACGCGGCGGCGGGGCGTATTACATGATTTCCCGGGTGCTGGGGCCGGAGTTCGGCGGCGCTATCGGCCTGGCGCTGTTTTCGGCGCTGTCGCTGTCGGTGCCGTTCTATATTCTCGGCTTTACCGAAGCGCTGGTGAAATCCTTCCCGCAACTGACGCCATATTTTCAGCATATCTCCCTGGGTTCGGCGGCGATCCTGTTCATCGTCGCCTACGTCGGCGCGGGCTGGGCGCTCAAGATTCAGTTCCTCATCATGGCGGTGCTGTTTGCCTCCATCGTGGCGTTCATGGGCGGCGCGGCGCAGTTGTTCACGCTGGAACGGTTCTCCGAAAACTGGGGCGCGCTCGACCTGGGCAGCGAAACGCTGAAATCGCTGTCGCCGGAAGCGCTGGCGAAAATCTCCAAGCTCGGGTTCTGGATAGTATTCGCGATCTACTTCCCCGCCGTCACCGGCATCGACGCGGGAGTGAACATGTCGGGCGATCTGCGCGATCCCGGCAAAAGCATTCCCCGTGGCACCCTCTGCGCGGTCGGGGTCGGGTTTATCATTTATCTGGGACAGATACTGCTTTGCGGCGGCGCGTTCGACCGGACGGAGATGCTGCTTTATCCTTACAGAACCCTGGCGACTAACGCGCTGTTCGGGCTGGGATTCCTGGTCACGGCCGGAGTCTTCGCCGCTACTCTCTCCAGTGCGCTAGGCAGTTACATGGCTGCGCCCCGCGTCTTGCAGGCGGTGTCGCGCGATTCGATTATCCGCTACTTCCGTCCCTTCGGCAAAGGCACGGCGAAAGGCGACGAGCCGCGCCGCGCACTGGTTTTCGTCGGCGTCATCACCCTCGCCGTGCTGCTGTGGGCCGGCGACGAGACCGAAGGCGGCGCGCTGAACGCGGTAGCGGCGATCGTCACCATGTTTTTCCTCTTTTCCTACGGCACCATCAACATCGCGGCGGGTCTGGAAGCGTGGGGCGGCAACCCCTCGTTCCGGCCGAAGTTCAAGTTCTTCCACTGGAGCGCGGCGCTGCTGGGCGCGGGCGGCTGTATCGCTTCCGCCCTGCTGATCAATCCCGAGGCGGCGGTGGGGGCGGGCGCGCTGGTGGCGGCGCTGGTGTGGTACGTGCGCCGCCAGCATCTGCGCAGCACTTTCGGCGACGCGCGGCGCGGATTCATCTACAGCAACGTGCGTAACAACCTCCTGCGCCTGTCGACGATGAAGGAAGACTCCCGCAACTGGCGCCCGACCATCCTGGTGCTGTCAGGCAACCCCGCCACGCGCGAGCCGCTGGTGACCTACGCGGTCTGGCTGGAATCGGGACGAGGCATTGTTTTTCTCGCCAATGTCCTGACCGGTTCGCTGGAGGACAAGGCGCAACTGCGGCTGTCGGCGATCAAGCAACTGGAGAATTTCTGCGCGGAACAGGACATCCAGGCGTTTCCCCTGGCGCTGGTCGCCGAGGACTTGAGCCGGGGCGTGTCGGCGCTGCTGCAAACCGCCAGCGCCGGTCCCATCAAGCCCAACCTGGCGATGTTCGGCTGGTCGGAAAATCTGGAAAACGTACCGCTCTACTGCCGGCAAATACGTAACGCCCTGGCAGTGGGGATGAGCGTGGTGCTGCTGCAGGATCGCGGCCTGCCGGACGAAAAAGCGGGAAAGCGAATCGACGTCTGGTGGCGCGGACACAAGAACGGCGGGCTGATGATGCTGCTGGCGCACCTGCTGACGGAGAACTGGGAGTGGGCGGGCTGCGAGGTGCGCGTGCTCAGGGTGATCGACAAGGAAGCGGGTCGCACCCCCGCGATGGAGGCGCTGCAACAGGTGTTGGACTTCGCGCGATTGGACGCAACCGTGCAGGTCATAGTCAGCGACAGAAAGTTCCATGACCTGCTGCACTCGCATTCCGGCGACGCCGATTGCGTCATTCTCGGCTTCGAGAATCCGGACACCGACCACGAAGTCGCCTGGCACGACGCTTATAACGCCATGCTGGCCGAGATGCCGACCTCCATCCTGGTCTGCTCCCGCAGCGGGGAAGATTTGCTGGCATGACGAAAATTCGTAGACGTAAAATCAGCCGCGATGTATATTATGTTATATCGGTAGGGACTAGGGGACTAAGTGCAACGCCCCGCAAATAAGTGAGCAATAATAATTCCTTCCCTTCCAGGGGAGGTTAGGAGTGGTGAATGCCTTTCTCACCCCCCCTCTAACTCCCCCTGAAAGGGGGAGAATACTTAGTCCCTTAGGGCCTTAGTCCCTAAACAAGACGCATATATTTTTCGGGGCAGTAAAATGGCATACCTGGAAATCCTGAAAGGGCCGGAAAAAGGCCGCCGGTTGGAACTGGAGGACGAGGCGCTGATCGGCCGCTCGCCCGAGACCACCCTGGCGCTGCCCGACAGCAAGGCCAGCCGCCGCCACGCCGTCATCCGGCGGCAGGGCGACGGCTTTGTCGTTTCCGACCTAGGCAGCGCCAACGGAACTTTTCTGAACCGCGCGAAAATCGACCCCGGCCAGGATATCGCCCTCAACTGCGGCGATGAGATCGTGATCGGCTCCACCCAGATCGCCTTCCGCGAAACCGAAGGCGCGGGCAAGCAGATGAACCTGGTCATGACCGGCGACGAATCCGGTGAGCGCCAGGCCGTGGGCATGACCATCGACGCCTCGGTCAACATGATGGAAATGCTGGAAGCGGAAAAGTCGTCGACCATGGGTTTGGAAAACGCGCTCAAGCGGATGCAGACCATTCTGAAAGTCTCTTCCTCTCTGGGGGCGACGACCGAACGCACGGACGTGATCGAAAAGATCATGAACAATATTTTCGGCATCTTCCCCCAGGCCGACCGCAGCTTCATTCTCCTGCGCGACCGGAAAACCGGCGAGATGGTTCCCGCCGCCGGGCGCAACCGCAAGGAAGACGGCGAGCGGCACGAATTCGCCGTCAGCAAAACCATTATCAAAAACGTGGTGGAAAAGCGTCAATCGATACTTTCCTCCGACGCGGCCAAGGATTTCGGCAGCCAGCAGTCGATCATGGAACTTTCCATCCGCTCGATGATGTGCGCGCCGTTCATCTACCAGGACGAACTGCTGGGCGTGATCAGCGTCGACACCACTTCCAGCATGCAGGCTTTCCGCTCCGAAGACCTGACCATGCTGACCGGCATCGCCGCGCCCGCCGCGGTGGCGCTGAAAAACGCCGACCTGGTGGAGGCGGTGGAGAAAGAGACCGAAACCCGCACGCAGCTTTCGCGCTACGTCTCCCCCGATATCGTGCAGGCCAGTCTCGACGGTCGCATCCGCATCGACCTGGAACCTGACAAAAAACGCGGCACCGTCTTTTTCTGCGACATCGTCGGCTTCACCGCGATGAGCGAAAAGTTGAGCGCCATTGAGGTGGTGAACAAGCTTAACCGCTATTTCTCCGTGACGACCGAAATCGTCGCGCGCAACCGCGGCAACCTGCACAAGTTCGGCGGCGACATGATCATGGCGTTCTGGAACGTGCTGATCGCCGACGAACAGGCGGAAATCAACGCCATCACCACCAGCCTGGAAATGCAGCGGGCGGTCTGGGCGTTCGACCTGGAACTGGAAAGCGAGGGACAGGCGCCGATTTACCTGGGAATCGGCTGCAACACCGGCGAATTCGCGGGCGGCAACATCGGCGGCAAGAAGATCGAATACACCATCATCGGCGACAACGTCAACCTCGGCCAGCGCATCGAATCCATGGCCGGCCGCTGGCAGGTGCTGATTTCCGAAGACACCTATCTGCCGGCGAAAGACAAGGTCATCGCGGTCAAGTTGCCTCTGGTCAGCCTCAAGGGGAAATCGCAACCGGTGCAGATCTATTCCATCCGCGGCATCTGCCAGGGCGGCGGCGTCTGTATGCTTAATATCCCGGTCAATATTTTCCACCAGCAGGACGGCGGGAAAGCCGGTTCCGGACTGCTGATGTATGCCAAGGAAGAAGGGGATAATTTCCTCGACATTTCCTCACGGGAAGAGTTGGCGGAAGGCGCTGTTTACAGGTTTGTCTTCGACGTGCCGGAACTGAAACGCGAGTTCGCTTTCGAAGCTCGGGTGATTTCCTCGGAATTCGGCCTGCACGAAACCAGCGCCCCCTATTGCCAGGCGACGCTGGGCGAACTTTCCGCCGAGGATTACGTGTCCTCTTTCCTCGTCCCCGGAGTGTGCGCGGGGTCGCTGAAAAACTGGGACGAGATGAAGAGACATTGAAAGGAGCCGCTATGCGCTATTACATTATAATCGCATGTTGCTGTTTCCTCGTTTCGCCGCTTTTCGCCGGGGAGATGCAGGCCGCCGCCATCATGGACGAAACCGCGCTGCACCTGACCGACGGCACAAAGCTGGTCGGCGTGGTGCTCTGTTCCGGCTCGCGCGGATATGCCGTCGTCATCAAGGGTGAGGAAATCTTCGTCCCGGCCGATCAGGTAACCAAAACCGAAAAAATCACCGCCCAGGAGGACAAGACCACCGAGTCCAAGTCCTTCCCCATCGGTCGGGAAAGCGGCGAATACCGTATCGGCGGTGAAACCAAGACCGGCGAGGAAAACCCTGCTGGAGAAAATAACCCGCCAAAACTCAAACCCTTGACCGACAAGCGTTTGTTGGAAAAACTCGCCGACAAGAAGAAAAACGACGGCAAATCCGGCTCCACCAGGCCTTTCGGCATCATCAACCGCACCGAAGAGGAAAAAGATACAGACAAAAAAACTAAGCCAAAACCTGAAAAGAAAGACAGCAAGGATCAGGACTTAAAGAAAAAAATGGACGAGATGAAGGACAACCCCACCCTCAGCAAGCTGCTGAAGGATTACGGGCATCTGCTGAAATAGAGATTTATTCAACCGCGGGCGCTATCCGGTCGATAAGAAACTGTAGTATTTTTTTCTAGGTAGTCCCGCAAGGAGGACGCGAAATGGCGTACCGTGGTGGCGCTGGCATGTGGATAGCGATCGCATTTCTAGGCGTATTTATGCTTGTGTTCGCAGTTTTGTATTTCCAGCGCGAGGAGCGCGTATTGATGCTGGCAAAGGCGATCAAGAACGACCCTGTGGAATCGTTCGTCAACAGGCAGAACGAAGATACCTTCAACCAGAATATCTTCGACTTCTTCGTCTCCAACAAAGACCTGAAAGACAAGGTGGTCAAGCTGGAACAGACTATCACCGAACGCGACGAAGCCTTGCGCCAGCGACTGGAGGAAAAGGCCAACCTCGACAGCCGCGCCGAGGAACAGGACAAGGTGGCTGAAAGCCTGCGCACCCAGCTCCAGTCCCACAAGCAGAGCTACGAGGAACTGCAGGCGCAGATGTCGCAGGAAATCAATGCCCGCAAGGATGACCTCAACGCCGAAATCGCCCGACTGACCGACCTGCTGGCCACTACCCAGGGACAGGTCGAGGCGCAGATCAACGAAAAGGCGCGCCTCAACGAAAAGATCGAAACCCTCAAGAAAGCCTACCATACCCGCATCCTGGAACTCCGCAGCGAAGCCAACGACCTGCGCCGCAAGATCGACAAGTGGGAAGACGAGGCCGGGCGTCGGGAAAGCGTCGCCACCGGCGAACGCTACGATGGCAAGATCATCCAGGCGGATCTCGAAAACAAGTTCGTGGTCGTCGATCTGGGCAAGGTCAACCACGTCAGGCGCGGCATGAGATTTGACGTAATCCGCTGGCGCCTCAACCGGTGGGACTACATGGGCGCGGTGGAACTGACCAAGGTCGACACCACCACCAGCCAGGGCGTCATTCTCGACGCCATCGTGCAGAATAAATTCTGCCCCGTCACCGGCTGGGTCGCGCCTGAAGCTGAAATGAAATACAGCCCCTACGCCGCCACCGGCGCGCAGATGACCAGCGTGGTGGAACTGATCAAGGGCGACCTGGTCGAGAAGCCGTCGATGAAGAAACTCGACCCCATCGTCATCGGCGACTACATCACCAACCCCTTCTACAGCCGCGACCGCCAGCTCAAGTTCGTCGTCACCGGCAACACCGTCCGTTACTCGGTCGAGGACATCAAGCAACAGATCACCCGCTATGGCGGCCTCGTGACCGACAGGGTCGACGTTGACACCGATTACCTGGTGCTGGGCTTTATCCCCGAGGAAGGCGACATCGCCGCCGGCGGCGCCGAAGCCAAGGAACGCAGGGCGGATATGGTGAAAATGCGCGACACCGCCAAACAGTACGGCATCACCATCATGCGCGAGGTGGAACTGTTCGAATTCCTCCGCAACTGATAACCATAGAAAAGCAGAATCAAAGCAGGGCGTCCGCCGGGACGCCCTGCTTTTTTTTCCTAAACTTACAAAAAACAATTTGCTATATGCCTGTATTATGGTTTATACTTCTTTTAGCCATTTAGCAGAGGACAGACATGCAGTCGCAACTCGAACTAACGCCCAGAATGCCTTATTATCTGCAAATAGCGCGGGTTTTGCGGGAACGCATTTTGTCGGGAAAACTTGCCGAAGGATTAAAACTTCCAACCGAAGCGGAATTGGCGCAGTCGTTTGGTGTCAGCGTAGACGTAGTGCGAAAGAGTCAGCGCCTGCTGGCAGAGGAAAAACTGTTGCGCCGCATCCGGGGGCAAGGCACTTTCGTGGCGGAATTTTCCTCGCGCCGTGAGTCGAAAATAGCGCATATCATCCTGTTTCAGAACAGTTACGCCTCTTCCGCGTTACTGACCTCAATCCAACGGGGAACCCAGGGCTTGTCTCTGGACGTAAACATGATATCGTGCAACGACTTGGAAGGAGAAGCGAAAAGGCTTGAAGCCGCCCAGGCAGAAGGCCGGAGAATCATTGTTTCCAGCCCTGCCCTCGACGCCGCCGACCACGACAATTCCATTATTTACCGGCGGATTCTCGCAGGCGGCACGCCGCTGGTACTCGTCGACCGGCACGTGGCGGGAACAGGCGCTGATCTGGTCTGGTTCGACTACGAAACAGCAATGTTTGACGCGACAAAAGCACTTTTGAGCAAAAATTTGCACGAGATTGTCTTTGTCCAACCGGAAACCGATTATCGCGTACTGCGCGCCAGGCGGGAAGGCTGGCAGCGAGCACTTTTTGGTATAGGTTTGGATTATGCCATACACATGCCGTTAGACCCTGCCCAAAATCCGTTGGAACTGGGTCGTTCGGTGCTGCGGGAATTGGTGGCGCGCAATCTTTCGCCGGAAGCGGTGGTGGCGTCTTCGGAACGATTGGCGTGGGGAATATTCTTGGCTCTGCAGGAAACCGGATACGAAAAGATGCGGGAGAAAATCCAAGCCCTGACCGCGATAGCAGACGCGCCGGTGCATGATCCGGCCTTCAATAAGATATTTTCCGGCTATTACCGGGTTTTCGCCGATTTGGGTCAGGCTCTGGAACAGGTGCTGGAGGCGCGGCTGTCAGGCCGCGCGGCGGCGGGAACTGTCCTGAACCAGCCGGTTCCCTGCCGGGCGTTGACTTACGAGGAAGCGGAACGGGAGTTCAGGCAGATCAGGGAATAGATTATCACGGGAGAATAGGATGGATAAACCAGGCATCGGCATCACCGGCGGCGCGCAAGGCATTTCCGGCCAGCATCTGGCGGCGTACAGAAAACTGGATCGCGCGCGGATCGTCGCTATCTGCGACCGGAACGAGGAACTGGGGCGGAAAGTGGCGGCGGAATATGGGGCGAAATTCTTTACCGAACCGGAGGAAATGCTGGCGCTGCCAGAACTTGACATTGTCGATATCTGCTCGCCCGACTTTGTCCATTGCGAACACGCGGTCAAGGCAGCGGAAGCGGGGAAACACGTGCTGTGCGAAAAGCCGCTGTGCATGTCGCTGGCGGAAGCGGAACAAATCCGGGCGGCGGTGGAAAAATCCGGCGTCGTGTTCATGGTGGCGCAGGTGAAGAGATGGTTTCCATCGCTGCGCAAAATGCGGGATATCGTCCGCTCCGGCGCGATCGGAAAACCGGTATTTGCCCGTTACCAGAGCACCGGCTGTTTCTTTCCTTACCCGGAAGGCAGTTTCAACCGCAAAAAGGAAAGCATGGGACAGTTTCTGCACAACGGCCCGCATTACCTGGACGAAGTGTGCGCGCTTATGTCTGCCGCCCCGGTCAGCGCTTACGGGGTCACGGCTTCGCATTTTACCGAAACCCACCGGCTGGAGACGCCTAATTTTCATCTCGCCAGCCTCGGCCTGGACGGCGGGCAGATCGTGGAAATCGAATACAACCAGTTACTGGTGACCCCGCCTTGGCCGGGGTCGTTTACAAGAATCCTGCTGGCAGGAGACAGGGGAACGATGGAGTTTACCGACGGCGACGCGCGGGGGCTGCTGTTGAGAAGCGGCGGCGCGGTGCGCAATTTCACCGAACCGTTCCGGCTGCGGGAGGAGGAAAAATTCTGCGGCGAGATCGCGCATTTCCTGGATTGCGTCGAACACAACACGAAACCGGAAATTCCGCTGGAACTGTCGATCAAGGTACTGGCCGCTTGCCTGGGAGTGATCGAGTCTGGCGAAACCGGCAAAGCTGTGGAGATTGCCGCTTGAGGTCGCACATTCTGTTCGCGGTTTGATAAGCCATTTAACCCTCAGGCCATAATAAGGAAAACTCATGAGTAACCTAAACGATAACCCCCGCAAGGTCAGAATTGCAGTCATCGGCTTGTGGGGACACGAGTGTTACGCGCACCAGGCGGCGGATCATTACGCGACGGAACTGGCGGCGGTCTGCGGATATGAGGGAGTTGAGAAAAGCGAAGCGGAGCGCCTGCGCAAATTTGCCGAGGACAAGGGGACGCGGTTTGTGCCGGATTACAGAAAACTGCTCGAACAGGATGCGCCGGAAGCGTGCGTGGTGATGCTGCCGCCCCGGCAGGCGGCGGCGGTGCTGGCCGAGATCATGGCGCGCGGTATTCACGTCCTGTCGGAAAAGCCGTTCGTTTCTTCGCTGGCCGAAGCCAGGCAGGTCGCCGCAGCGTGGGGCAAAGGCAAGGGAATTTTCTCTCTGTGCCTGCCGCTGCCGAAATACGACGCGGTCATGCTGGACGCAAGGCGGCGGATCGAGGCGGGAGAAATCGGCCGGCCGCTGCACGCGAATTTCATGTATCTTCAGGGGAAGGGGCCGCTCTATATCGCCCGGGAGCCGCATTTCCGCGACGCCGATCTGCCTGCAAGCGCGCTCAGCGGCGGGGAAGCGGCCATGTTTTCCGGATACGCCGCCGTGGCGCTGGAATTCCTGACCGGCGCGAAAATCGAGAAAGTCTTTGCCCGGACAGGCAGCTTTTTTTACGAATCCTATCAGCAGAAAAAAATGGAAGACCTCGCCTCCGCCGTGCTGAAAATGCAGGGTGGCGTCGTCGGCCTGTTGACCGCAGCACGCACGCCCTCGCCTTCCGCGCCGACGATCATTTCATACGAAATCACGGGAGAAACCGGGCAGCTTTCCTGGGACAGCCGCCGCGCGGCAGGGATGATCGACGTCTATTCGGCTTGCTCCGACACGCAGCCCGGCTGCTCCCGTGTCGCGGCGTGCGGCGGTTACGATTCGGTGGGAGCGGATTTCGTCGAAGCTGTCCGTGACGGTCGCGAGGCGCGGCTGACGGGGAAGGAGGCGTTTTCCTCGCTGGAAGTTTTATCCGCACTCTACCGTTCCGCCGCCACCGGCGAGGAAGCGGCGGTCGAACGTATCGCGGGTTAGGACTCTTCCAGCCAGGGCGGCTGTTCGGGATCGGAGAGGTGGTCGAGCATGTCGCTGACCGCGACGCGCACTTCATCCAGGGACAAATCTTGTTCCAGGCTTTCCGCCGTCTCGCGCCAGACGATTTCGTGGCGCTCCGTGATTTCCGGCGCATACCGCAGCGGCGGCTCGTCGCCAAAGACGCCTACGGTAGGTACGCCCAGCGCGGCCGCCAGTTGCAGGGTACCGCTGTTAGCGGAGACCACCAGTTGCATCCGGGTCAGCAGCGCAGCCAGTTGCCTGATCGAGGTGCGCCCGGACAGGTTGATCGGCTTGGTCTGCATGGTCTTGACGTGGCGGCTGACAAAACGCTCTTCCTCGCGGGTGCCGAAAAACACCGTCTTGTATTCACCGATTTCCTCGATAGCCTGCGCCAGCAGCACAAACTTCTCCGCCGGCCACGTCGTGAACGGCGATTGCGGACGGGGATTGATGTTGACGCCCACGAGATAGGTATGCTTGTCCACGCCCCAGTTGTGCAGCGTCGCGGTCGCCTGCTGGAGTTCCGTAACTTTCAACTTGGGAGAAACGGGGGGGGCGGGCTCGCCCTCGCAGAAAACCACGCGCGCCAGATCGTAAAAAGCCTCGCGCACCGGCACCTCGGCATTGAAGGGAACAGACAAAGTATAGTCCCGCTTGCTGCCGCCGGGAGGGAGAAATCCAACCGTGGCGGCGGCGCCGGAGAAATAGGTCAGAAGTGCGGCGAGGTTGCTGAGTGGCTGAAAATTAAGCGCCAGGTCGTAATTGTTTTCCCGCATCTCGCGTCGGAACGCGCGCAGGCGCGCGGGTAATTCGCGCACCTGCGCGTCTTCCCACACTACAGTCTTGTCGAACAGCCCGGCATCCTCGTACAGCGGCATCAACGGGCGCGTCGTGAGCAAGGTGATTTCCGCCTGCGGGAATTTCTTCCTGATCGCCAGGAGCGAAGGCGTGGACAGCACCAGTTCCCCCAGCCCCCAGAGTTTCAACAGCAGGATTTTTTCCGGAGCTTCCGGAATTTCGGTAGCAGGCTTCCGGAAGATATCGGTAATGCGCTTTACCCCGAACAAGCCCCCGCGCAGCACGCGCGCGGCGAAATGGTCGGCCTTGCTGGACATAGCTGGATTCATGCGCAAATCCTGAAAAATACGGAAGCCGCGCCGCGCGAGGCTATTGACAATGTAATGACAAAAGCGGATTATCGCAACGGAAAACGCATTTAGTAAAAACCGTTGGCCCGAAGGGTTTCCTCAGTCAGACCGCCGGTCTGTTCGACCTGCGCGCGGCGCGAGGCGTAACGCGCCAGCACGTCGGCTTCCAGATTTACGGAGTCGCCGGGCTTCAGCAGCGGCAGGGTGGTGCGGGCGAAAGAATGGGGAATAACCGAAACCGTGAAGAAATCCCGCCCCGCCTCGACCACGGTGAGGCTGATGCCGTCGACGGCGACAGAGCCTTTTTCCGCTACCAGCGCGGCGATTTCAGACGGCAGGGAAAAGCGGAAAATATGGCTGCCGGACAGAGGCTTAATTTCCAGCAGCTTTCCCACCGCGTCGATATGGCCCTGCACTATATGCCCGTCGAGGGGGTCGCCTGCGCGCAGGGCGGGCTCCAGATTGACTTTCGCGCCGGGGGAAAGCATTCCCAACTTCGTACGCCTGATTGTCTCCTCCACCGCGTCGAATTTCGCGACGGTTCCAGCAAGAACGGTGACGGTCTGACACGCGCCGGAGATGCTGACGGAAGCGCCCACCACCGGCATTTCCGGCAATCCCGCCAGATCGACGGCCAGTTCCCTGCCCCCGCCGCGCGGGACGGAGGAAACCAGCGTGCCGACTGCTTTTATCAATCCGGTAAACATGTTTTTCCTTGCAGAGATAAATGATTCTTGACAATATACCGCGAAGGCGGGAATCGGTCAACAGGGATATGCTTTTGGGGTTGACGGGGTGGCGGGGTGACAGGCTGCTTTTATTTTGAACCTCGGACGCATTGGCATAACCCCGTCAACCCATCAACCCGACCACCCGTCAACCTGCCAAGCATTTTCAAAAGGGGGTTGCATTTTTATTAGCTTTCGGGGATATTATCTGAACGCGGGGCGTAAATCGAACCCGCCGGCTATCCCCAACGCGTTTTCCGCAGTGACGGAAACGCCGACATCATGGCAAGGTAATCCTGGAGTGATTCAATGATCGTAATGAAATTCGGAGGCACCAGCGTCGGCACCGCCGAACGCCTGCGCACGGCCTGCAGCCTGGTAAAAAGCCGCGTCAAACAAAAACCCTTCGTGGTGGTTTCGGCGCACAACAGCCCCACCTGCCGCATGACCAACACGATTATCGCCGCCACCGAAAACGCCCTCACTAAGAAGCCCGACATCTCCAAGGTGGCGGAACTGCAACGCACCATCTGCAAGGAACTGGACGTGCCGGTGGCGCTGGTGGAGCCGCTGCTGGAGGAGTTCCAGCGGCTGCTGGCAGGCATCAACATGATCGGCGAGCTGTCGCTGCGTTCGATGGATCTGGCCATGAGTTTCGGCGAAAGAATGTCCAGTATAGTTTTCAACGACGTTCTCTGCCGCGAGTTCGGCGTCAACAGCAAGCGCGTGGCGTCCTTCGATCTGGGGCTGAGAACCGACGGCAACCACGGCAGCGCCATCCCCGACAAAACATCCTATCCCGACATCAAGCGCAACGTGGAAGCGCTGGGCTGCGACGTGGTGGTCACCACCGGCTTCCTCGGCAAGGGACCGGACAACCACATCACCACTCTCGGTCGCGGCGGCTCCGATTTTTCCGGCACGATCTTCGGCGCCGCCCTAAACGCGGAGGAAGTGCAGATCTGGACCGACGTGGACGGGGTCATGACCGCCGACCCGTCGGTGGTGAAAACCGCTCGCAGCATCCCGGAACTGTCTTTCGTGGAAGCGTCGGAACTGTCCTGGTACGGCGCGCAGGTGCTGCACCCGCTGACCATGCAACCGGCTATCGAACACAATATCCCAGTGCGGGTGCTCAACACCGGCAAGCCCGACCACCCAGGCACGCTGATAGTCCTGAAGACCACCGCCACCAAGGGCGTGGCCAAAAGCGTCGTCTACAAGGAACACATCAGTCTCGTCACCGTGACCTCGCTCCGGATGCTGGGCACGCACGGTTTCATGGCGAAGGTGTTCGAGATCTTCGGCAAGTGCAAGATCGACATCCACATGATCGCCACCTCCGAGACTTCCGTCAGCCTGACGATCCCCTCGGGCTACAATCTCGAACCCGCCGCCGCGGAGTTGTCCAAGATCGCGGAGGTGTTGGTGGAAAAGGAAAAAGCGCTGGTCTGCCTGGTCGGCCAGAACATGGCGGGGGTAAAAGGCACCGCCGCCCGGGTGTGCGGGGCGCTGGCCAAAGCCGGCGTAAACATCAAGATGATCAGCCAAGGCGCGCGGGAACTGAACATCGCCCTGTTGGTCGAGGATGACGACATCAACGCCACCGTCGCCGCTTTGCACTCGGAATTTTTTGAATAATCACTCCCTCCCCCCTTACAAGGGGAGATGGAACTTGTTATCTGGATGGCAATGCTTTCCATGCACCAGTGAAAACATAACAGATGAAAACTGCCTTTGTCTCTGATATTCACGGCAACCTTACCGCGCTGGAAGCGGTGCTGGCCGACATCGACCTGCACAAGGTGGACGAAATCGTCTGCCTGGGCGACACCGTCGGCTACGGCCCCCAGCCGCGGGAATGCCTCGCGCTGGTGCGCAAGCGCTGCAACCTGGTGCTGATGGGCAACCACGAAAACGCGGTGCTTAACGGGGCGGAGCACTTCACTCCGCTCGCGCGTATCGCCATCGACTGGACTTCCCAGCAGTTGCGCGACCCCGACATCCTGCGTTATCTCTCCAGTCTGCGCCCGGCGAAAAAATACCGGGGCGCGCTGCTGGTGCACGGCAGCGTGCGCGACCCTCTCTTCGACTACGTCCGGGAAGCCGACAGCCCCTGGATGTTCTACCGCCTGGTGCAGACCCTGCGCGAGGATTTCAAAGGCTTCGAACTCTGCTTTGTCGGGCACAACCACCGCGCATTCCTGGGAACGGAAGTAGGCTACATCTTTCCCCACAGCGGCGACGACTCTCCCCGCACCAAATTCCATCTCGAAAACCAGAAAGCGTACGTCTCCATCGGCTCGGTGGGCCAGCCCCGCGACGGCGACCGTCGCGCGTCCTGGGTGCTTTACGACGGCGAAAGCGTCGAGTTCCACCGGGTGGAATACGACCGCCAGATAACGGTCGACCTCATCCACGAAGCAGGCCTGCCCGAATTCCTGGCCGACCGCCTCCTTTACGGGGAATAGCGTTCACGCAACTACAATCATCTCAAACGGGAGAAATACGAAATGTCTGAAAAGCGCATGGGCGTAGGCATCATCGGTTGCGGCGGGTTCAGCACCGGCAATCACATTCCAAACACCCACCATAATCCGAAGCTTGAAATGGTCGCGTTGTGCGATCTGAATACCGAACATCTGGAAAAACTCAGTCAGCAATATTCCCCGCGCTACGTCACGACGGAAATGGAAAAGGTTTTCGCCGATCCCGCAATCGGGATGGTGATCTGCGGCACCAAGCCTGACTTCCGTATTCCGATCATGGAACTGGCGGTCAAACACAACAAGCCCCTGTTTGTCGAAAAACCGCTGTGCCTGGAAGAAGCGGAAGTCGAAGGCATGGTCAAACTCATGCGGGGCAGCGGCGTGCCCTTCATGGTCGGCTTCAACCGACCCTACAGCCCCATGATGCAGGATATCAAAGCGCTCTACCAGGCGCACGCGAAAGGCCCGACCACTATTACTTACCGCATCGTGGGAGAGGGCTTTATCTGGCCCAGACACCATTTTGACGCGGTTTACGGGCGCAAGGAATCCACCCTGCTGCACGAGACCACGCACATCTTCGACCTGCTTAACTGGCTGACCGGGCTGCACCCGACGCGGGTCTACACCATCGGCGGAGGTCACGTAGACAACATCATCAGCCTATCCTATCCGGATGAAGTTTCTGCCGTAATCATCGCCGGCGACAACGGCACCACCGGCTATCCCAAGGAACGGATCGAAATCGACACCGCCTTCGGCACCATCAGCGGGAAGAACTTTATCGAGTTGTGGGCGGCCTGGAAAGGTGAAGACCTGACGAACAAGTTCTACGACTACAAAGTCGGCTGCGAACCTTTCCGCACCCCCGCGCACGAAGCCGACGCAAAGAAATGGGACTGGCGCTCGGCGGTCACGGAAGAGGAACGCAAGGTCGGCTACTATTACGGCAAGATGCTGAAGGTGAACAAGGGACATTACGAGGAGATTGAGTATTTCCGCCAATGCGTGGAGGCAAAGCGGATGCCGGAAACTGACGTGGTGCAAGGCGCGGTAGCGAATATCGTCGCCTGGCGGGCGATGGACTCCTGGCGCACAGGACAACCGGTCGACCTCGATTTTTCAAAATTCACTAAATAAAGGACTCGTGACATGTCGCGATTCGTCAATGTCGGCTCGCTGCAATTTCTGACCAAGGCCACGCACGGCACGCCCGAGGCGCGGGAAATCGTCTTGAACGAACTCGACCTCGCGCTGGATTCCGCCAAGGGCTATGGCCTTGACCTGCTGGTCACCTGCGAAGGCGTAGAGTCCTACGCGCAGACCGTGGACACGGCGGAATCGACAGACAAACCCGGCGAAGTGTTGAAGCGCTACCAGGCTTTCGCCAAGGCGGAAAAATGCCACGTCGCCGGTTCGGTCAAGCTGCGCGAAAACGGCAAGGTCTACAACTCGGTCGCATTCATCAACCGCGCCGGAAAAATCCTCGGCGCCTATCACAAGGCAAACCTGACCTGGGGAGAAATAGATAACGGCCTGTCTTCCGGCCAGGGTGCGGTCGTGGTCGAAACCGACCTGGGACGGCTGGGCGGAATCGTCTGTTTCGACCTGAATTTCGAATGGCTGCGCCACAAGTACCGTGAATTGAAACCGGACATCCTCTGTTTCGCCAGCATGTACCACGGCGGACTGATGCAAGGCATGTGGGCGTACGACTGCCAGTCTTATTTCGTCTCGGCGCTGCAATTCAACGGCACCGGCATCGTCGACCCGTTCGGGCGCGAGGTCGCGGTAACCAATTGCTATACCGTTTTCCCGCGCGCGCGGATCAACCTGGATCGCGTCATGATCCACCTCGACTACAACCGGGAAAAATTCGCGATGATCGAGCGAAAATATCCGGGCAAGGTGAAAATCGACGTTCCGGCCAATATCGGCTCCGCCCTGCTGACCAGCGAATGCGAGGAATTCTCCGCCATGGATATCGTGCGCGAATTCGACCTCATGCTGCTGGATGACTATTTCGCCGAAAGCATCCGCCGCAACGCAGCCAACAGGAAATAGCTGCCTCCCACAGCGGCGGTGAAATCGCCAGATCAAGCAAAATGCGGAAGCTCGAATGAGTCGCCCGTTTTAACAATCCAGCTTTCCAGTTCCTGATGAAGTTCCTTGCGCTTTGCGGCAAACCTGGTGTTATGCGCCAGGTTTGCCTGTTCAAACGGGTCTTCAGCCAGATTAAACATCAGCCAAGGCTGCCCCTCCAGGCAAACATATTTCCAATTATCCCTTGTCACCACTCCGCGCCAGGATCGGTCTATGCTATCGCCATGCAGTGTGGGAATGACTGACTGAAGAAACGCCGAATCAGGCGTTTTCTTTCCCGAACGGCAATCGGAATAATCCGTTCCCCTCATCCATTCCGGCACCGGCAATCCGCACAGTCCCAACGTGGTAGGCGCAATATCAACATGGTTTATCACCGCGCCCTCGTCGATCCTGTATGCGTTATAGATATCCCTTTCGTATCCTCCGCCGACGATAAATGGAATGCGAATGGATTCTTCCAACGGGCTCATTTTCCGGAATTGCCCGTGACTGCCCAGCATTTCGCCGTGGTCGCTGAAAAAAATCAGGTGAGTGTTTTCGCCCAAGCCTGCTTCACTGAGCGCCTGGCGGATACGGCCAACGTTCCAGTCGAGGTTTTCGATCTGGGCATAATATCCCGCAAGCCCCCGGCGGGCTTCACCCGTTACCCGGTCGATGTCCGGAACATTTTTGCGCAACTCTATTTCCGTCGGGTTGTGAGCAGACATGTATTCCGGCGGCGCGACAAAAGGATTATGCGGCGGCTGCACCGACAACGCGGCGAAAAAATTGAACCCGCCCGTTTCCCTGCTTTTTTCTCCGGCATGAAGGATGAAATTAATCAACAGATCGGTGAGTGCGTCTGTCTCGTAACCGGGTAGCCGGTAATGGCATTCCTCTCCTTTCGGATAAGGGCAGCTTTCAGCCCATTCCGGCACGCGACCGTGAATCCAACTGTCATACTGGGCGTTATTGTTTTCAAAACCCAGCCAGTCGTCAAAACCGCCGCGCCTTTCGGGAGGGACGATGTGCATGGCAGCCCGCCCGTCTTTTTCCTTCCAGCCATCAAGATGCCACTTGCCCAGATAAGCGGTATGGTAACCGTGTTCCCGGAAGGCGGTGGCAATTGTCGGCAACTCCGGCGGCATCTGATATTCGTGTCCCGGCACGCATTCATGAGGATATCGACTGGCGAGAAGCGAACCCCGAAACGGGCAGCAAAGCGGCATGCCCGCCATCGCGCGGGTGCAATTCCTACCCATCGCCGCGAGCAAGTCTATATTCGGGGTGTGCACGTTCGGATCGCCATTCACCCCCAACGCCTGCGCGCGGTGCTGATCGCCGAATATCCAGATGACATTGTCCTTTTGTTTCCCGGCGTGAGACATGTCTGCCCTCCCCCTGTCGGATCATCAATAAATTGAAAATTACAGATATTCCTGCAACCCCAGGCGCGCGTACTGCTCCGGCGGCGCGTCGTTCTCGCGCATCAGCCGCACCATATGCTTAAGCATCTGTTCCTCTATTTCCGGATTGTCGAGAGCGACTTTCTGTTCCGGGTCTTTCGCCAGATCGAACAGCATGGTGCCGAATTTATGGGCCTGCTGCCTGATAGTGCTTTGCGCTTTGATTTTCATGGTCTTGCAACCCTTGGTAAACGCGAGGGGTTCGGACAGTTCAATATTTCCCCGCAGTTCCTCGACACTGAACATGCGAGTCATATGCGTGGGCATGTGGGTATATTGGTAAAGGGGAGAATTGTCTTTCGACACCGGCGCACGCATGTATACATACCTGCCGTCGGTGACGTTGACATGCCCGCCGTGCATGCCGAATAAGCCCGCCTCCCGCACCGGCGTGTCGTTCTCGACGGTTTCTTTCAGGGAGACGCCCTGCATGTCGACCGGTTTGTCGATAGTGAAAAACTCCAGCACCGTCGCGGGCAGATCGATGGTCTGCACCAGGCTTTCCCGGCGCTCGCCGCGTTTTTGCGTGCGCGGATCCCAGATGAAAAGCGGCGTGTGCGCGATCTCGTTGTAAAACGGGCACCAGCACTTGCCCCACATGTCATGCTCCGACAGCAGAAAACCGTGGTCGGTGTTCACGATCAGCATCGTGTCGTCCCAGAGGTTGTGCCTGTCCATCAGATCAAGCACCTTTCCCATACTTTCGTCGCACATACTGTGCAGCGCGGCGTTTTCGTAGCGACAGTGCTCTATCACCTCCGGACGTTCGTCGGCGTTTTTGTAAGAAGGCCAGTCAAAATGCTTTCCTTTATAATCATGCGGGTACATATCCTTGAACCGCTGCGGAGAGAAATACGGCTCGTGCGGGTCGAAGGTTTCTATATGCAGGAACCAATTGTCCTCTTCACGATTGCGCTCGATAAATTCGATCCCGCCCGTGAAGGTACGGACTTGGGGATGATTCTTTTCCTCTGTCATATGCGGGCGGTTCACCCAATCCTGCCGCCAGAACGCGGTACAATCTTTCTCCATTTCGCACGGCGGGATTTCGGGATTCGCCACCTGACCGATCCAGGGGTCGCCTTCCTGGCCGCGCGGGAAATCCCAGGTCGAGTATTGCGTGTGATAGGTGCAGCCCCCGTCCTGCCAGTAATGGTAATGGTCGCTGACGAGATGGGAGTAAATGCCTTTTTCCTTGAGAATACGCGGCATGGAATCGTCGAACGGCTCGATGGGTCCCCAACTGCGGTGAAGGAAATTATAGCGCCCGGTGTGCAGTTCCCGCCGCGCAGGCATGCAGGGCAGGCTGCCGACATAGCTGTTGTCGAACGTGACCGTCTTCTCCGCCAGCCGCCGGAAATTCGGCGTCTTCACCCAGTCGCAGCCGTACGGCTCCAGCATGTGCCGGTTGAGCGAGTCGAACATCACCATGATACATTTCATTTTATGTCCTCCGACAAACAGATTTGGCATGAACTCATATCTTCGCCTCGATTTTTCCCGCGATTTCCAGCAACGCCTTTGCGATCCTGCGGTTTTCCGCCATGTCCAGGTTTTCGGAAAACCATCCCGACGCGACCGCAGCCACGATTTTTCCGCCGCTTCGGACAGGCACGCTGACGCGCTGCACATTGTCGCGCAAAACGTCAGAGGCAAATCCTTCTTCCAGGAAAAACCCAGCCGTCTTCTCCACCTCCGCTTTGACGGGACGAGTGGAATAAAATTTCTCGCCGGTCGCCCGCCACAGCGCTTCCCGTTCCTCCGCCTCTGCTTCGCTGTAGAAAACTATGCCCCAGGGATGAATCAGAAGATCGTATCTCTCCTCGCCGACAGTCTGCATCCGCAAGGTGTATTCCGAACAGGCCTTGGCCAGACAGCGGGTATGGTCGCCTGCATAAATGAAGAGAACAGCAGTTTTGCCCTGAGTATGCAGAAATTCGTCCAGATATTCCTGCGCCACCTGCGTGAGGCGTTTGCTTAAATCAGGCGTAGCGCCAAGCGCCAGCGACTGCTCGCCCAGGCGATATTTGCCGCGCTCGCCGACCTGCACGATGAACCCCTTGGCCTCCAACGTGTTAAGCAGCCGCGCCGCTGACGAAGTTGGAATATTCAGCGCTTCGATAATTTGCGTAAAACGAAGCCCCTCGGGATATCTGTTGATCAATCCCAGTATTTCCAGGCCTTTTTCCAATGCAGGCGAATTCATCTTTATTCCCATATATGGTCTGTACTCCCTTATATGATAGCTCTAAAAACGGCTTGCGCAAATTATTTTTTCAATTACCAAAAAGAATTCCGGCGGCACGCGCGGAGTTGCAATCCTTTTTAAGCTTGACAGAATATGCCTCTTTTGTATTGTGAAGTCGTATTATCCCTTGAAAAGGAGTGGGCGGGTCGATTTGCCTGCCGTCTGAATGATGTATTCCTTTCTCAAAATCACGCCTGCGCAAATTCCCCTTTCGCTACCAGGAGATTGTTCATGAACAGTATCGAACGCCGCATTAATGGATTGGAAGCGATCAAAGTTACTTTTCTGACGGAAAACATCGCTCGCGTTCAGCTGTCCCGCGACGGAACTTTCGGCCAGTCTGCCCTGAACCGCTACGGTTTTATTCTGGAGCCGAAGCCGGAAAAGGAAAGCGTCGCCGTCACCGAAAACGGCGACAGTTTTACCCTCCAAACCGGCGCGGCGAAAATTTCCTGGGACGGAAAAACGCTGACTGTCGACGACATGAAAAGAAATAAAACCGTGTTGGAGCAGACCGGTTTTTCCTTTGCCGGAAAAAGCGCCGCCGCCGCTTTCGCCGCCACGCCGGAAGAGGACTGGGCAGGCTTCGGCGACCAGACCCGCGAAAGGCTGTTCCACCGGGGACAGGTGGCGGATTTGTGGGTACGCAACGTCAAGTCCTACGCCCCGGTGCCGTTCTTCATGTCCACGCGCGGCGTAGCGGTGCTGGTCAACACCACCCATCACGTCGTGTTCGACATGGGCAAGAAAAAAGCCGACGAATTCTCCTGGCGCGACAAACGCGGCGAGATCGACTATTACATCATGGTCGGCGACGGCTTCCGCACGTTGCTCGACCTCTACACCTCCCTCACCGGCAGACCGAAACTGCCGCCGCTGTGGGCGTTCGGGTTATGGTATATCTGCCGCACGCAGGCCAACGACTGCGAGGCGGTAAACGACGCGCTGAATTTCCGGCGAGAAAAAATCCCCTGCGACGTGCTGGGACTGGAGCCGGGCTGGATGGAAACCAACTACGACGGTTCGGTGGATAAAAAATGGAGCAACGACCGTTTCCCGATCCCGCCTTACTGCCAGAAAGGGCCGCACAATTTCTTCAACGCCATCAAACGCATGGGCTTCCGCTTCGAACTGTGGCTGTGCAACGATTATGACCTCACTTACGAGGAAGAACGTCGGCTTAGTCGGCAGGCAGTCGGAAACGAAGCGGTCGAGGCCAAGGGGGTCTTCCATGCAAACGCAGAAGTCGACGAACACTTTGGGCACCCCTTATATGCCGATAAATTAACGAAAAAAGACGAACCGTGGTTCGAGCATCTGAAAAAGTTCGTCGACCAGGGCGCGGACTTTTTCAAGCAGGACGGAGCTTACCAGGTCTGCGAACATCCCGACCGGCTCTGGGGTAATGGGATGAAAGACGAGGAAGCGCACAATCTCTACCCGCTGCTCTATTCCCGTCAGATGCACGAAAGTTTCGAGGATTACACCAATCGCCGGGCGGTGGTCTTCACACCTGCGGGCTGGACGGGGTTCCAGGCCTGGTGCGGCACCTGGACGGGCGACACCGGCGGCAGGCTGGACACTCTCGGCGCGATGCTGAACACCTCTTTTGTCGGCCATGCCTGGAGCACCAACGACATGGAAGTCGCCCAGCCGGAAGGAATCCACTTCGGCTATCTGCAACCCTGGAGCCAGATCAACAGCTGGAACTATTTCCGGATGCCGTGGGTGCAGGGAGACAAGCTGTGCGGAATGCACAAGTTCTACGCCAACCTGCGCGCGCGGCTGATTCCCTACATCTATTCGTGGGCGAAGCATTCGTGCCAGACCGGCTGGCCGCTGATGATTCCCCTGGCGCTGGAATTCACCGACGACGGCAACTGCCGCGACAATCTCCACCAGTATCTGCTGGGGCGCGATCTGCTGGTCACCATCTACAAGAAAGAAGCCTATTTTCCCGACGGCAAATGGAAAAGCTTCTGGACTGGTGAAGTAGTCGAAGGCGGCGCGAACCGGGAAATCGATTGGCCGTCTAATCGCGGCGGCGGGCTTTACCTGCGCGCCGGGGCGATTGTTCCACTCGGGCCGGTCATGCAATATCGCGGGGAAAAGCCGGTCGATCTGGTCGAACTGATCGTCTATCCCGACGCGCGTGAAACCACGTTCGAGCTGTACGAGGACGACGGCGTCACCTTCGCCTATCGCGACGGAGCCTGCACCGTAACTGAAATCCGGACGCGGCGCGAAGGCGCGTTCGCTTATGTCAAAGTCGGCGAAACCCAAGGCGATTACGAGGGAAAACCGACTCACCGGAAATGGTGTTTCTCCATCGCGGCGGAGATGTATCCCAAATCGGTAAGCGTCAACGGAGTCGGGCTTTCCGGCAAAGAATGGGCATTTGACGAGAAAACCGGTTTCGTGCGGGTTTCGCCTCTCCCAGGCGCGCTGGAACTGAAGATCGAGTTTTAGCCCCGCAACGCCCGCAGGGCGGCTTCCACGTCGTCCTGCCGCATCAGGCTTTCGCCGACCAGCACCGCCGCGAAACCGGCTTCGGACAGGCGCGTCATCTGCGCATGTTCGCCGATGCCGCTTTCGCTGACGACGGGAAGGTCGGTCGGAATTTTTTCGCGCAGACGGAAACCGGCTTCAAAATCCACCACGAAAGTGTCCAGGTCGCGGTTATTGATCCCGATCAGCGTGGAATTGATATTCAAAGTTTTTTCAATATCCGGCTCATCATGCACCTCGACCAGAACGCCGAGAGACAGACTTTTGGCCAGCCGGTACAGCCGCCGCAATTCGTCTTCGTCCAGCATCCGCGCAATCAGCAGCACCGCGTCCGCTCCCGCCGCGCACGCCTCGAAAATCTGCGCCTCGTGCACCAGGAAGTCTTTCCGCAACACTGGCAGCCCCGAGGTTTCGCGCACCACGCGGACATATTCCAATTTGCCCTGGAAATAGGTTTCATCCGTCAGACAGGAAAGCGCCGCCGCGCCGCCGCGCGCGTAGGCCGACGCGATTTTCCCCGGATTGAAATCGGCGCGGATAATGCCTTTGCTGGGCGAGGCTTTTTTCACTTCCGCGATGACGTTAGGCGTCTGGCCGACCTTGCGCACCGCCGCCTCGAAACCTCGCGGCGGATCAGACAGCAAGCGCGCCGCGGCAGAGCGCTCCAACTCCGCCAGGCTTTGCGCGGCGAGCAGGGTTTCGATTTCACGATCCTTGGTCGCGCGGATTTTCTGCAGGATGTGCGGCAGGGGTCGGTCGGTCATGGTTCAGGCCTCAGGTGTCAGGAATGCTTTGTAATAATATACGAACCGTATTGAAGGTTAGAACTTGTGCTGGTCAATCATCTGCGCCAGCGCCTTGGTCGGGGCGGGGTTAAGCTTGACCGATTTTCCTTCCAGCTGCACCAGCCCCGCCATGCCGAAATTCATGAAGATCGAATTCAGGTCGCTGATGGGGATTTCCAGCAGGGAGACTATCTCCTTGACCGAGGTGGCGCTTCCAACTTTCTGGCGGTAGAATTTAAGGAAAGCGCGATGGTGCGCGTCCTGCACCAGCTTGTCGAAAATCGGCTGCACTTCTTCCGGCTTGCCGCCGCCATCCTCGAACAGTTTCTGGTACTTGTCGTTCATCTCCTGGAGCCTCACCGCGATGGTCTTGGCCAGCTTGATGCCCAGCGACGGAGAATGGGCGAAGAAATCCGTCACCTTGCTTTCCGGCACCCGGATCAGCAGACAATCGCTGGCCGCGACCATGGTAGCGGTACGGGGAGTGCCTAGCAGTGTACTCATCTCGCCCAGATAACTGTCAGGCTCCTTGACGATGGCAATGGTAGTGCCGCCTTTTTTTATCTCGACCTCGCCATTGAGCAGGATATACAACTCGCGGCTGTTGTCGCCTTCCTCGAAAATCACCTGCCCCTTGTAAAAAGACGCTTCCAACTGCTTCAGGAGTTTTCTCTGCGCTTCGTTCATCACCACGCCTCTTTATGCGTAAAGAGTATAGTTCCGATTTCCGAACATCTAGCCCTGATAAACTGTAAACCGTTTTCCGACAAAAGCACAATAAAAAATCCGGCAAAACGATACAAATGATAATTTTCAGTTTTTTTTCTTTTTACTCTTGTCGTATAATAGGGTTAAATGCAAACTATGCGGCGCGGGTTTGGGTTTGGTTTATTCCTCTAGGCAGCGGCAGCGCAAAACCCTGTTATCCATTTGGTTCGATATGTGAGTTTAAAATGCCCACGTTAAAGGATGTGGCTGTAGCCGCGCAGGTCAGCACGGTTACCGCCAGCAGTGTACTCAGCGGCGCCAACCGGGTGCGGGTTTCGCGCGAGACCGCCTTGCGCATTCATTCCGTCGCCAAGAAGATGAACTACGTCCCGCGCGCGGCGGCGCGGGGGCTGCGCACCGGCAGGGTCATGTCTATCGCTTTCGTCAATGCCGCGCATTCGATCCGGCGCTGGCAGGGGGAATGGCAGGAAGTTCTGCGCGGGGTGGGCGACGTCCTCTGGAGCCGCGAGGAACACCTCATCCTCAGCCTGCCCAAAAGCCAGGAACACGAAGTCGAACTGCTGCGCCAGCTCGCTTTCGGCCACCAGGTCGACGGCCTGATTATCCAGGATATCCTGCAAAACGACCCGCGCGTGGATCTGCTGTCGGAGTCAGGCGTCGCCTTCGTGGGGCTGGGAGGCGAGGCCAATCCCGATATTCATAAAGTCGATCTCGATCTGGAAAATTTCGCCTCCGATCTTTCCGCCCGGCTGCTGGCCAAAGCCGGCGGGCTGTGCGTGCTGGGACACAAGCCCCGCAACCTGCCCGACGCCGCAGTGCTGGAAAAATACCGAGACGAAACCGTTTCCAGAAACAAGGCTTATTTTGAATGGACGGGAGCGCTGCTGCCGGAAGCGGGCTGGTTCCGCCAGGCAGCAGATAACTGCAAAGGGGTTTTGCGGATTCTGCTGATGCGCAACCTTCTGCCGGAACTGATTACCACGCTTAACGACGCGGGGCTGAAACTGGCGCAGGACGTAACCGTGACCTTCACTTCCGGAGCCGACGGGGTGGTGATGCCGCCGCCGGGGCTGGAAATCATTCCGATGGACTATTACACTCTCGGCCGCCGCGCGGCGCAACTGCTGTTCCGGATCATCGACAAGGAGGAATTCGCCCCCGCCTCGCTCAAGCTGGTGCCTCCCTGCGAACCCTCCCACTTTCCCCCGCTGGGGTGAAGAAAAACATCTGTTTTATTCTGAGCGAACTTTATTGAGTTTTACAGGTTATCAAAATAGATTATGTCCAAAGACAGAACAACAATCCCCGCCGAAATAAAACGCAGAGTTCTTGTTGAAGCTGGTCATCGTTGCGCGATACCTACCTGTCGGCACATTGATGTAGAAATTCATCATATAAAACCATGGGGGGAATGTGAATCGCATGAATATGAGAATCTTATAGCACTATGTCCTAATTGTCACTCACGGGCAGACAAAGGAGAAATCGATAAAAAATCACTCCGTATTTATAAAGCAAATCTGCGATACACACATGATAGATTTTCTCAGATCGAAGTAGACATGCTTTTTGAGCTTCACAAAAACCCCAAAGGAATTCAGTGGCCTCCTTATCTTAGACTACTGGTTAAACGTCTGGTTGATGCTAAATATGTTGAATTAACTGAACACAAGAATTGTTTCGCATCAATTGCAGGGATGCGCTTTGATCCTGATTTGTATGTGATATCCCAAACGGGTATAGCTTTTATTGAATCCCTCGAATCAGAAAAAGAATGGTAAGTACAGGCCATGCCTGATCGATTTATTTCATTCATAACCGTGGGGCTTATTTTCCTGGCAACCGGTTGCGACACGCAGGCCGTGGTCGTGCGCGACCGCCCTGCCCTGTTCAACGCCGGCGCGGCGCGGAACCTGACGCTGGTGCAGGTCACGGGGCGGCCTGACCTGGAACATCTGCTGCGCGAAACCTTCAGCCAGCAAGCAGCATCGTCTGGCTGGTGGAACTATACCGAACAATGCGCGGCGGGAATCGCTCTCTTCCCCGGTGCCGCTCCCGGCCAGACTGTCACCGGCAGACGTCCGGGCACGGGGGAAATCTACGTACGACTCGACGCCTACGACGCGACGGTGTTTCCGGAAAAGGAACGCCACGAAAAACCGAATAAATCCGACAAGAAGAAATCGGACAAAAAGCGCAAGGACGACGAGAAGCGGGGGCGCGTCTGCGTGCGTTTCGCCGCCACGATAGTTAATTCCCTGGGCGAATTGCTGATGGACAGACGTGAATATACCGGCACGGCTGACGGCGACATCGGCACGGCTTACCGGCGGCAATGGCTGGTGGCGCAGGCGGCGGCAAACGGCCTGTCCGCGTTTATGCAGGAAATCACGCCGCGCCGCGTGCGCGAGGGAATAGCCCTCGACAAGGACTCCGAAGACATGCACCCCATCGCGGTGCTGATCGACCAGGGACAATACGCCGCTGCCGCCGCGCAACTGGAGCAGATGCGCAAGTTGCAGCCGCTCCGCGCCGACCTCGTCTTCAATCTCGCCGTGCTGACCGACGCGCGGGGCAGCTACGAGGAAGCATTGAAAATCTACGACGAGGCGCTCAAACTCGGTTATAAACCGCAATACGCCAAAACCCGCGAAGCCTGCCTGCGGCGATTGGGCGAACGCGACGCATTGGGGCGGTGATCCAGTCTCCAGTCACCAGTTTCCAGTATTCATAGTAAAAGCGCCCAGTTGGGACAGCGGAAATTAGTCTAACCTTACTATCCAAAAAATACTTTCGAAATCAAACACTGGAGACTGTCAACTGGAGGCTGGAGACTTGGCAGTTCCCCAACCTTTTCCGGAAGAAAAAAGCTGAAATTCCCTTCAGTTCCGCCGGAAATGTCCGATTATATTTATTGTGCGAAACAAAAATGCCGGGAATCCGCCGACAGTTGGTTTCAAGGATTAAACATAAGGGAGCGGGGTGTGTTTCAACTTGCGGGAGGATCTGCCATGAAAGCCTTGTTTGTCGACAATGACCCGGTCAACCGGGGTGTGATTCACTGCCTGGCCACGATGGCGGGAATCAATCACGCGATAGTTTCCACGGCAGGCGAAGCGCTGGCGGTATTGCGCGGTGAGGCGGAACTGGCTCCCGGCGACTGGAATCTCGACACCCGCGCGGCCGACAACAACATCGGCGTGGTGGTGACCGACCTCTCGTTGCCAGACATGGACGGCGAGGAGCTGGCGCGCGAAATCCGCACGTCGCATCCGCAGACCATGATTTTCGCCAATACCCTGCCTGAATTCCTGCGCGGGGGCGAATTGTTCGAACGGGTCTTTTTCAAACCGCGCGGCAACGAAGACATGATGCAGGCAGTGCTGGGCGTGCTGGGCACGGTGTCGGAATGCGACCTGTTCCGGGCGATGATTCCCTCCGCCAAGTTCCATGCCGCGTAAACGAATTTTTCCGCAAGCAACCCTATACGCCGCCGGTTGATTTCCGGCGGTTTTTATTTATTTCCGCTTGCATCGAAAATCATTTTCCGGCATTATAACCCTGTTGGAGAGGGACTACTTTTGTACGGGAGAAAAAAATGGGAGCGCTGTTTTTATTAATTCAACTGGCTATAATTATCGTAATAGTAGCCGGCGTGTGGAAAGTTTTTACCAAAGCGGGTGAACCGGGCTGGGCATGCCTGATACCATTTTACAATATAATCGTCATGCTGAAAATAGCAGGCAAACCAATTTGGTGGATATTGCTGTTCTTCATCCCCCTGGTAAATATTGTCATCGGCTTCCTGGTGCCGATCAGCCTGGCGAGGAATTTCGGCAAGGGCGTGGGCTTCGGCGTCGGCCTCGCACTGCTTGGATTCATCTTTTATCCGATCCTGGGCTTCAGTGACGCGGAATATCTGGGTCCGAATGAGTAGCTAAAATCTGTCATTCCTTTATATCCGGCGCGGGCAACCGCGCCGTTTTTTATGTTATGATCCTGACGCCGCAACCGGGGCAATAATTCAAATCCTTACGAGGAACGCCATTGGCAGGACGCCTGCAAACAGGGCAAAACCTTTTCTTCGGGGCTTCCGCCACGATTTTGAAGGAACCGTCTTCATGTCTGATTTCCCAGGCGAGGTTGCTGCCGCAGGAATAGCAATATATCTGATTTTCATTGCTGGGTTCTCCGCAAAAACCGCACTGCTCCCCCGTCGCCGCCGACATCCTGTCGGGGTAAGTCGCACGGCTTCTCTTGCCTGCGAGAATGCGAGTGCCGCATTTATAGCAATGACTTACATCCTGTTTCAGCAGCCACTGGTTGATCGCCTCTCCGCAAGCCGGGCATTTTATGCCACGAGTGGCTTCCTCCGCCTTGAAGCCCAGATAAAGCATCAGGCAAATCCCCATCGTGGCGACGACATACGCCGCGCCTGAATTCCCCTGAATATCGTCCATGATCATCACAACGAAGGAACCACCATAAATGAACAGGAACGCCCCCGCCGCAAAAAGCGCAGTATAGACCCTTACCTTGCGTTGCTGGTGTTCGAGGCTGTCCTGCAGGCAGGGGAAAACTGCCAGGTCGAGGTGCGCGCCGCACTTGCCGCAATAGGATGCTCCCGCAGGCACGTAACTTTGGCAGAACCGGCAGGCGCTCTCATCTTCGTTTCGCTCGCTTGGCATGTAATTCCTTGTCTTGAAATAATCATAGACCGCGAACGAAGGGAGCGCGAAAGCTTTACACGCACGAAAATGCTTGCAAAACACGCCCGTGCGGCACGCACCTTGCAAAACACGCCCGTGCGGCACGCACCTTGCAAAATACGTCAGTGCGGCACGCACCGCACTATTCAAAGCGGATGTCGTCGACGAAGAGTTTGCCGTCCTGCTTGCCGTTGTAGACCAGGATCAGGAGGTTACGCGCGCGGTTGAGATTGCCGGGCTTGGTGCGGTGCGCCCAGTTGGTGGCTTTGCTTTTCCAGGTATTCAGGGTCAGGTCGAAACGCATTCCCATCAGCCACTTGCCCGGCGACACGGTCTGGGCGTGGCTTTCGTACCACTCGTAATCGTCTCCGGTAACCAGCGCTACGCAAATCTTGATCGGCTTGTTTTCGGGATTGTAAATGTCAAAAACCAGTGCTTTGGCGTTTTCAATACTTTTGTCCAGTGCCAGCCGGTAGGCGGCCTTGTCCTTACCGCCGCCCCGGAATTCCAGCTCCAGCACCACGGTGTTGCCGTTGCCGCTGTCGCGCACCCCGCGTGCGCCGCCCTCGTGCCCCCAGGTCTGACGTAACCAGGAAAGGGTTTCCATGCCATCCGCTCCGGCCGGGGCGCCGGGGTCGGCGGTGCCGGGGGTCTGGGGCAATGCGTCCTCGATCCGCTTGATCGCGGCGGCGGCTTCGCCTGAATCCGGATGCAGGCGCAGATACTCCTGGTACGCCGCCAGCGCCTCGCGCAGATTCGGCTCACGGCAATGCTCAAACATCCGGCCGAGACGCAACCAGACTTCGTCAGGGATTCCTTCCCGGGTCTTGGCGTAGAGATAGCGGTCGAGGGCGCGGTCGCACATAGACTGATCCATCTGCGCGCGCTCCTCGCACCAGAGACCGAGTTTATAATGCTCCAGCCAGAGTTTCTGTCCCGCCTCCTTTTCCTGCCGCCTGATTTCGTCCAGGCGCGAATCGAAATCGTATTCGATCCGCAGGATAGTAGCGCGATCCAGCACCAGGCTGGCCTTGCCGTCGGAACCCAGCTCCACCAGCAGCCCTTCGGGAATTTCCCCAATAACCTTGCACTCCAGCGAGGTGCCGGATTTGAAATAGACCGTGTCAGCTTTCGCGCTCCCAGTCAGCAGCGTTAGCGACATCAAGGCAAACAATATTCTTTTCATCTGATATAGCCTCCGCAAAACGCTAGGTTTAGATTCAGGATAATCCCGACAGTGATCCAGCGCAAACGTTTTTCCGCTTTATCAGTCTGCCCGAGCGGGGGATTCTTTGACTGAGGGCGTTCTTGCACTATGTTATGTACGTTTTTCCCGGCAAAGAGTTGAGAAAAAACCGGAATCTGGTAAAATATTTTCGCTTTTCATGTATCTACTTACCCTGTCTATACTTAAACTACGCTTAAAATCAGACAAACTATAATAAAATATGAACCATCGGCAAAAAAAACCGTTAATAGGTAGTGTAAGATTGCACTTTTTCTTTGTTATGTATATAATGATGCTTCACTTAACCGCTTTTTACGGAGGAGGGAATATCCATGGCGGAAGATTATGATGCCGAATATGAAAACGAGGAGGGTTACGAAGACGAGGAGGAGCGCGAGGAAAGTCTGACCGCCGCCCTGCAGCATCAATGGGGCGCGGCTCCGTGGTATCTGGGGTCGCTGGGCGTTCACTTCTTCGTCTTTCTGATCCTGCTGCTGATTCCGGTCGAGCCACCCAAGAAACTCGAGAAAAACATCAAGATCATAACTGATGTGGTGGAAGAGCCGGAAGAGGAGATCGAAGAGATCGAGCCCGACATAGAGGAAAACGATCCGGTGGTCGAATCCGAAACCGAAGTCACCGAACCGACGCCGGTAGTGGTTACTACCGACTTTGAGGTTTCCGACCACAACGAAACCGCTAACGAAGAAGATTTTGAAAGCATGAAGGGCGACCCCGACAACGTCTCGGCGTTCGACAGCGATTACGAAGGCACTCCCGCGCTGATGGGCGTAGGCGCATCTGGCGGCAGTGGCG
>JAGUZQ010000051.1 GCA_020060765.1 Planctomycetota bacterium
CCGGATAGTGAGGGATTTCAGCTCCACTATCCAGGAAACCGCCGACTTTATTCTCTCCCTCTGGGAACGTCCGCAAAATCCGCTCGAACATCCGCGCGCACACACTATCGCCTTAGCCGGAGGCAACACCCCACTTGGCCTTTATCTGCACCTGGGCAATACCCACCCCGAACTGCAGGCCGCGCGGAGAAGCGACCGCGACGCGGAAAACGTGCAGGCGTTCGGCCCCGCTGTTCTTTACAGTCATGTTTTTTGGGGTGACGAACGAGCGGTTGTCATAGACAGTCCCCGCAGCAATTATGCCGCCGCGTTCCATGCCATGCTTAAACCGCTGGATTTTCCCTCCGACCAGATTCACCGCATAAGGGCCGAGGAAAGAGACCTGGAGGCAGTGGCCGCCGGTTACGAGGCGGAAATACACCATGTCTTCGCCAGGATATGGGAGACCCAGTCTCGCATGGCGAACCTGCTCAATCCTGGGGAACCGCTATTGCCTGATCCCGACCGTTGGGAGCGGCTTGATCTGGTGTTGCTGGGGTTGGGCGAGGACGGACATATCGCCAGCCTGTTTCCCCATGCTCCCGCTCTGGACGAGAAGCAACGCTGGGTTGTTCCGGCGGTACAGCCAGGGTCGGGCGAGAAACGCGTCACACTGACGCTGCCTTTCATCAACCGCGCGCGCAATGTGGTTTTCCTGGTTTCCGGGAAAGGCAAGGCCGGGATTGTAAGTAAAGTCTTTGCCGCGCGCGAGCCGGACAAGGCTTTGCCTGCGACTTTAATCAGGCCGGACAAGGGCAGGGTGGTCTGGATTCTGGACAAGGCCGCCGCCGCCGGGATTCCTACATCTGCCTGATGCGGATATACAATTCCCGCCCGGAACGCGGTTCCGGCAGCACCAGCATGAAACCTATCGCCGCGCAGGCGGATAATATCACTCCCGCGACAAAGACCGCCAGATAGCTTTCCGTACCGTACACATCGACCATTTTTCCCGCCAGCGGCGCGATGACCAGGCTGGCCGGCATCAGCATGGTCGCGCCTACTGCCACGATTTTGGCGGGCTTGACGTTTTCGGCCAGCTCCGAGCCGAGGTTGGGAAAGACGGCGCCGCCGATCATCCAGTTGCCCCCGAAAAGGCCGTAGGCGAAAAAAGGAGCCAGTCTATTGCCAGGAAAAAGGATCAGCAGCAGGAAGACCAGGAAGTAGATAAATGCGTAAAGAATTGCGATCAGCCTGAATCCGAACCGGTCGGCCAGCACCGGCAGCAGCGACCCCAGTGCGATCGTGCCCAGGTAAAAGGAAAAGGTGAAATAAGCCAGTTCGTAGGGCTGGTAGGAGAAGGCGTCCTTGCCGTAGGCGATAATCATGGGGGTCAGGTTCTGCGCGACGACCAGCATGGCCATGAAAATCATGAAAACCCGGAAGTTGAAGTTGGAGGCGAGAATTTTGCCGGTGGCGAAAACCCGCGTGCTTTTCCGGATGTTGGGCATGAGCGCGGCCTTGTCTTTGAACAACTGCATCGACAAAGCCGAGGCGATGAATAGACAGCCGCCGATGACGAATCCAAGGTGAAAGTTGGAAGGGGAGGGCAGCGACTTGAGATAAGGCACGATCAGCAGCGCCCCGAGCAGCCCGCCGCCGCCGATGCCGAGGCTGCGGATCCCCGCCATCTTCCCCCGCTTTTGCTTGGGGATGTTTTCCACGATGATCCCGGTCCAGGAGGGAACCCCCAGGTGCATGATGAACAGGATCAGGTAGCAGTTGGCCATGAAGATCACCATCCAGGCATGGACGGGGAGCGAGTCCCAGAAAAAATAGGAAGCGGTGCCATAACAAATCCACACGATTCCGAACATAGTCCACCAGAGGCTGCATTTTTTCAGCCTGGCGCGTCCGCTGCCTAACCAGGAGCCGAACAATTGGAGAAAGGTCAGAGAGGTGAAAGAGACAGTCATGATCTGGGTCAGGGTTTTGCTGCTGCCGATAGCCAGCATGTAGGCCGGAACCATGGCGTAAAACATGTTGGTGGATTCGCCGATTCCCCAGAGAAAAGTCTGAGCCAGGCCGATGGTCAGGTTATGGTTGGCCGATTTGTCGATTTCGTTGTGGATGGAATCAGAATCGGCGGCGGGAATAGACATGGCACCCCAGTCTTCGATGTGTTTGCGGCGGATGAATACTCTAACTACTAACCAATTGCCAGAGGTATGTCCAGTGTTTTTTGAAAAAGGTGCTGAAGACTCTTCCCGGATGATTACGAACCACAAAAAACCGAGGGCGTGTCGCCACGCCCTCGGTTTAAATAGCTAGGCTTATCCGATTCAGGCAGTCGATTCCTGCTCGTCCGGCTGTGTGGGCTGAGGAGCGTACTGCGTGTCGGCGACCAGGCGCTTGTGCGCCAGTTCCACCAGCACCGGGCTGGCGATGAAGATAGAAGAGTACGTGCCGACAACAATGCCGATGCAGAGGCAGAAAGCGAAGCCGCGGATAACTTCCCCGCCGAAGAACAGCAGCACCAGCACCACGACGAGTGTGGTCAGGCTGGTGATGACGGTGCGGCTCAGGGTCTGGTTGATGGAGTGGTTGATTACCTCCTCCAGAGGCTTGCCGCTGCCGTGCATGTTCTCGCGGATGCGGTCGAACACGACGATGGTGTCGTTGAGCGAGTAGCCCACCAGCGTCAGCAGCGAGGCGACGATGGTGAGGTCGATCTGGCCGTTAAGCAGGCCAAGTTCGTCGCAGATGGCCAGCGCGCCCAGGGTGAACAGCACGTCGTGGATCAGCGCCAGCACTGCGCCCAGGCCGAAACTCACCCGGAATTGGAAGCGCAGCCAGATGTAGAAGAAAATCGCGATCATCGACAGGGTCAACGCCAGCAGCGCGCTGGTCTTCATTTCGTCCGCCACTACCGGCCCCACGCTGGTGAAGCGCGGGAAGGGATCGGTGAAGGACAACAGGCCGCGCTCACGCAGGGACTGGAACTGTTCACGGAGGAACAGATCCTGCTGCTCGTCGGACAGGCGGAAACCTTCCTTGCTCAGAACCGGAACGCCGCACAGGAGGGTAAGCTTGCTTGCGGGAGTGGCATCTAGTTCCGGCAGCGCTTGCGCGCCCAGAAGCGCCACGTCGACGTCGCCGACTGGCTCGATGGTCTTCAGCGCCGTCAGCAGCGCGTAGCGAGTGACCGGCTCAGAGAGCAACACCTCGAACCGCGCGCGGGTCTTGTCGGCGGGGGTGGGGTAATCCTTCACCACGTTTTGGAACGTAACGGCCTGCAGGGATCTGGCGAACGCCTCATCCTTGGCGCAGAGATCGCGGAAAACTTTTTCATAATCAGCGGCGACCGGCTCCTTGACCGGTTCCGGCTTGGCTTCCTCGCCGTCCTTGACTTCCGGCTTTTTCTCTGCGGCGGGTTTCAGCGCTGAGGATTCGAGGTTAAGCATGACCGTTGCACGGGCTGCGGTCGTCACCGGCGGCAAGCCTTTTTCGGACATGACAACATAGGCGCTGGCAAAGGTGGTCTGCTCCGTGATGGTTTGGGCAAGGGCGGCGGGAGCGACCGGCTCCTTGAGCGAGAGGTCGACGCGGTAGATAGCCTCGGTCGAGGTGGAGCGCGCTTCTTCCTTCGCGCCGGGAACGAAGCCCTGCGGCTGCAGGGGGAACGCGGCGGCGATGGCGTCCTTGAACTCCTGTTCATGCTGTTTCTTGGCTTCGGCCGAATCCTCGTCGTTGGCCTTGGTGCGGAGGACGAATTCGCGGTAGAGTCCGTCCTGGGCGTTGCCGAAGCCCTGGAGGTTTCCGGCTACGTCGTCGAAGCCTTTCAGGTTCCGGGCCAGGTCGCGCGCCGCCAGCATGGTCATCGGCTGGCTGACCGAGATGTGGGCGAGGTTGCCGCCGGTCAGGTCGTGTCCGAGGTTGCGCTTGCCGCGATAGAAAAAGACCGACATGCCGATGGCGATGCAGATCAGGCTCATGAACATGGCCGGGCGGCGGAGGCGGATGTAGTCGATGTTGGGACGCTTGAAGAGGCGCATCATTTTAATATCGTTCAGCAGTTTGTAATCCAGCAGCGCGTCGAAGATCCAGCGCGTGACGACGATGGAGCAGAACATGCTGGCGAGGATGCCGAAGATCAGGGTGATGGCGAAGCCCCGCACGGCGTCGGTGCCGTAGGAGTGCAGGATGATGGCGGTGATGAGGGTGGTGATATTGGCGTCGACGATGGTCACGAACGCGCGCTCGTAACCTAAAGAGATGGATCGCTGCAGCGAATTGCCCTTGTCGCGTTCCTCCCGGATGCGCTCGAAGATCAGCACGTTGGCGTCGACCGCCATGCCGACGGTCAGCACCAGGCCGGCGATGCCGGGCAGGGTCAGGGTCGCGTCGAACAGCGAGAGGATGGCGACGATCAGCAGCATGTTGAAGAACAGCACTACGTCGGTGACCGCGCCGGCGAGCATGTAGTAAACCAGCATGAATACCAGTACCAGGCCGAGGCCGATCAGCATGGCTGAGATGCCGCTGCGGATGGAGTCCTCGCCCAGGGTGGGACCGATGGAGTTTTCATATTCCTTTTCGATCTTCACCTTGATCGCGCCGCTCTTGAGCACGATTTCCAGCTGCTCTGCTTCCAGGCGGTCGAAATTGCCGCTGATGGAGGCGCGACCGTTGAAGGCGCGGGCGCGGATGACGGGCGCGGACTGTAGCTTGCCGTCCAGCACGATGGCGAACTGTTCCTCGTAATGCTTGGCGGCGATGTTGTCGAAGATACGCGCGCCTTCGGTGTGGAACTCGATATTGACCTGGAAGCCGCCGGACTGCGGGTCGGGGTTGGCGCGGGCGACGGCGATGTGGTCGCCCGACAGCATGACTTCCTGCCGTACGAGATGGGGGCGACCGTGTTCCTTGGCGCCGTCGCTCTTGACGGTGTCGGGGGTGTACAGCCAGTCGTAGAGGCGGCTGTTATTGTATTTGCTGCGGCCTTCCTCGGTGATTTCCTCGGGCTTGAGGGGGCGCAGAAGCTGCGGGTCAATGTTGCGGGTGTCGGCGGCCAGGTTAAGCTGCTCGATCCTGCTGTAAATCTGAATGTTCTTGTCGCGTGAGACGACCATGCGGAATTCGAGGCGACCCTGCTTCTGGAGGGTTTCGATAATGCTGCCTGCGCGACCGGAATCCATGCCCGGCAACTGCACCAGCACGCGGTTGTTGCTTTGCTTGGTCACGGGGATTTCCGCTAGGCCGATGTTGTTCAAGCGGCGGCGGATAACCTGCACGGCGTTGTCGAAGTTGCCGCTCAGCGCCTCTTCCTCTGCCTTGATCTGCGGGTTGAGTTTTTTAAGTTCTTCCTGGGCGGTCGCGTCCTGGGGCTTGGCTTCCAGCTCGACCTTTTTGTTCTTGAGCTTCTTGAGCAGGGTTTCGTCCGGCACCAGGCGCAGGCGCACTTCCGTGCCGCCGCGCAGATCCAAGCCTAGGTTCAGCGGGATGTAGCTCATCAGGTTGTTCTTGCGGGAGCGCAGTTCCTTGAACGTCTTCTGCGCCTCGTCAAGTTGCGCGACCAGCTTGTCGCGGGTCGGACTGTCCTCGCCCTGAGCCGCCACTTCCGCCTTCAGCCTGTCGATGCGCTTGGTCAGCGGGGTGGTGGTGAGCTGAAGCACCGCGATGATCGTGATGGCGGCGCCCACGGTCAGCTTGGAAAACGTCAGCTTGGTCTTGAACATCAAGTAAACGCAGGCTATCAGCGCCACGAACGCGACAGCGGTTTGCAGGTTTTGCACGGAAGAAAAAATTGTGGTCATCTGTTACTGTTCTCCGAAAAAACTGAAAAATGAAGGAATTTCTTAATTGTCTTTTTTCTCGTCCTTGGCGGCGGGGACTGGTTCCGGTCGCAGGATGGCGACGCGGTCGAACTTGATGGTAGCGCCGGTCTTCTCGTCTACCTTGAGGGTGATGGTGTCGCCTTCGACTGCTGAGACGATGCCGTGCATCCGACCGATAGTCACCACTTTGTCGCCCTTTTTGATATTTTCCATGTCCTGGCGACGCTCGGAGTCCTTTTTCTTTTGCTTCCTGATGCTGAAGATCACCCAGACCCAGACGATGATCACGATCCAGATCAGGGGATTGGAAAAGAAATCCTGTGTCGGTTCTGTTGGGGTCGGTCCGCCCGGTTGTGTGGTGGAGCCGCTCTGCGCCGGGACTGGCTGAGCGGCGGGCGCGTCGCCGCTGGGTGCGGTTGCTTCTGCCATGGTTGATTCGCTCCTGCAATAACATCCCCTGTCTGCGGCATTACGGGCGCAAACCGGGAAATAATGTATAAGAAAACCGATGTTTATAGCCGATAACAGGGTTTACCGCAAGGCAATTATGGGGAAAAGCGAGGGAAAGTCAAAACATTGCTGAAAATTTTTAGGAGCTGCCCAGTTAGGCAAAACTGCTTGATGGCATATTGGTTTACTGGCTTAATGGCTGAATGGCTTGAATTTTTAGTTCGATACCGTGAGTTTACGCAAGCACCGCTAAAAAAATCGCCTTGCCCCGGTTTTTTTTAAAGCAACGTTTATTCGAGTTTCGCACTTTTTTGTTTCGCATATGTTAAAACTTACGAAGTGCCGGTATCTTTTGATAGGTGAGGGTAAAATACTTTCGCAAAAATAAAAAACTTTCGCTCGTCATTCCCGCGGAGGCGGGAATCCAGGGGAGAAACCGCACGCAACACCTCCTGGATTCCCGCCTTCGCGGGAATAACGATTCGTAAAGAAGTGCGAAACTATAGCCAGTGAGCCATCAAGCCAATCAGCCAGTAAGCCATTACGGCAGCATCGACTTGGGCTTTTTCAGCTTTTCCGGCAGATAGGTATCCAGCACGTAGTTAAGTCCGCGTGCGGCAAAAGCCTGCTGTTCCACGCGCACGCCCATTTCGATCATCTGGCGCAGGGCATTGATCCATTCCTTGTGATGCTGGATAAAAGGGTCGTTCTTGATGGCGTCAAGCGCGCGTTTCTTGTCTTTTTCCTCAAGCGGGTGGGTCGGCAGGTCGTAGTCGATAATGTCCTGCGGGGTGACGCCGATCAGTTTCGCCCGCGGCACGCAGAAATATTCGTTCACCTGCGCGGCGTTGCCGCTGCCGACCTTCATGGTGCGGTAGATGTTGCAATAGCCGTAAGGGTCGCCGTCGGTGAAGACGTAGACCGGCAGGTCGCATTCGTCCGACAGCATCCGCACGAACCGCCGGTTGGCGCGGGAGGGGACGCCGCCCATCGCTATGACGATACAGTTGCCTTTTTTCCAGTAAGCGTGCCCGTTCAGGCGCTCGAACAGCGCGGCGGTTTCCACCACCAGCACGAACTCCGCCTTGGTCTTGAACTTCAGTCCCTCCACGCGCGAGGGGATGGAATAGCTGCCGCGCCCGAAGGCGGTGCAGTCGATATTGATTGGCTTGCCGGTAGCGGGGTCGACGTCCACCACTACCAGTTCTCCGGCGACCGAGCCGTTCTGTTCGGCGGGGATGAACCCCAGTTGCTCGCGGTTGACGTCGGCCATGGCTTCAATATCGTCCATGATGGCGTCGGACTCGGTCTGGTCGTTAAAGCCGGCTGCTCCCCAGCCAGCCTGGCCGCTGTCGCCGGCGACGCTGCGCTTGTTGCTGCCCTTGGAGGTGTAATAGACCTCTCTTTTCGAGGCAAAGTCGTCGCTCTGGATCAGGTGCTTGGCGAATGCCATCAGGCGCACGGTCTGGGCAAAGGTCTTGACTGTCTGATAAGAAAGGGTGCGGTGGGACTTTTTGTCGCCGATGACGAAATGCCCCTTGCGCGGCGCGAAGGAGACGTTGTTGAGACTACGGATCGGCACCGAGACGTGGGGTCTGCGCCCGTTTTTTACTTCCTGATGGATGCTTACGCCAAGTTCGACCAGTTTTTTCAGCGCCGGGTTGCGGTTCAGGTCGGGACGGGAGGTCGAGACTTTTTTGGTTGCGGTTTTCTTGGCCATATGGTTTCCGTTGCGCAGATATTGAAAAATGGTGGGCAAGACGGGACTTGAACCCGTATGATCCGAGGATCAAGGGATTTTAAATCCCTTGCGTCTGCCGATTCCGCCACTCGCCCAGCGTTATCCGGATTTAAATTTATATTTCATTTTTTACCGGCTTTGGCTGTCAATGCAAGCTATTTCTTTGCTTGATGTCTGACATGTTTCTATGGATTTCCGACCTCCGGTCGGAATCGACCACGTTTATGGCGCGGTTTGACACGCAGCGAACGGGTTTGCCCGGTGCCAGACATTCATGCTTTCCAGCCGCCCGGAGATGCCGGTATTGTTGATCAAGGTGCCGGCGAAGTCGTAGCCCGCGCGCGCGAAAACCAGGTTCATGCCGAAACTCACGGCACGGGCGATGGTGAAGACTGTCAGTACTCCCTCCTCGGCGACAGCTTTTTCCATTTGCGCCAGCAGCAGCCTGGCATAGCCCTTCCCGCGATGCGAGGGCAGCGTGGCGAAGTCGGTCATTTCCGACGCCGCCGCGTCGCGGTCGATTTCCGCCGAGGACAGCGCCGCCAGCGCGCCGTCGATCCGTATGCCTAAATAACGGATATTATCGCGCATGGTCTGGCGCAGATATTCTGGATCGTGAATCGGGAACGGATACGTTTCAAAAACCTGCCGGTAAATATCCGCCATCTCATCCGCGTCTGCTTCCCGCAATGATTCGACCGCAGTATCGCCGCTCAGCGTAGAATTTTTCCCGCCCAGATTTTCCCGGCAGACTCGTATCACCTCGAATATCTGCTCCCCATCCTCGGGAATGGAGCGTTCAGGTTTGGTAAAGCGGGACATGAGATGGCAATCCTCCGCGCCGCGATAATAGCGGGAGATGCTGGCCTCGCGTTGGTAACCGGCGGCGAGAAAGGCGTCGTGCCACCGGGCAGGGGTCTTGGCGAAGATTTTCCCATAGCCTCTCTTCGCCGCAATTTTATCAAGCTGGGGAAGAAGACCAGGCATGTCGAGGTCTGCCAGCTTCATCAGGTAGATGCGCCGGTTGTGCGAACCGTGCTGGATCAGGCTGCCTGCGCCGATTTTTTCCATGACATCAACCGTCATTCTGCCTCCTTTCCATGCGCGCGCTGTTTTCCGGCACGAGGCAGACAGTGTCATCGTAGTCGGCCAGGAGCGCGCAGATGCCGGTGGCGCGGTATTCGTCGGCGTCGTCCAGCTTGAGCTGCAGGGAGCAGTCGTCGCAGTTGCGGTTGCAGAAAACCGGCTCGTAACTGTCTGGTTCCTTGTAGGTGGTGATGACGCCCTCGAAATTCCGCAAGACGACCTTGTTGGTCGACCAGCTGATGAGGTAGTGCGGCATGACCGGAATCTTGCCGCCGCCGCCGGGTGCGTCGATAACATAAGTGGGCACGGCAAAGCCGCTGGTGTGGCCGATCAGGCTTTCCATGATCTCGATGCCCTTGCCTACGGGTGTGCGGAAATGGCTCAGCCCTTCCGAAAGGTCGCACTGATAGAGGTAATACGGCCGTACGCGATTCATTACCAGCTTATGCACCAGCCTTTTCATGATCCGCGGGCAGTCGTTGACCCCGGCCAGCAACACCGACTGATTTCCCAGCGGCACGCCCGTGTCTGCCAAACGCTTGAGCGCCTCGCGCGAGGAGCGGGTGATTTCGCGCGGGTGGTTGAAGTGGGTGTTGATCCAGAGCGGGTGGTGTCGCGACAGCATTTCGCACAAGGCGGGGGTGATGCGCTGAGGCAGCACCACTGGCGTGCGGGTGCCGATGCGGACTATCTCGACGTGCGGAATCGCGTGCAACTCGGACAATATCCAGTCCAGATAATCGTCTTCCAGCAGAAACGGATCGCCGCCGGAAAGCAGCACGTCCCGCACCTGCGGCGTGGCGGCGATGTAATCCAGCCCGGCCTGAATGTGCGCGCGGTCGGGAACGGAGTCGACGTCGCCCACCTTGCGCTTGCGCGTGCAGTGGCGGCAATACATGGCGCAGAGGTTGCTGACGTGCATCAGCACGCGGTCGGGATAACGGTGCGTCAAACCCGGCACCGGGCTGTCGGCATCCTCGGAGAGCGGGTCGCGGATATCATAACGACCGATTTCCAACTCGCAGGGAGATGGGAACGACTGCTTGAAGATCGGGTCGTTTTCCAGATTTTCGACATCTATCAGCGCGAGATAATAGGGGGTGATGGAAAGCGGGAATTTTTCAAGGGTCTTCTCGGCCTTTCCGCGCATTTCCGGCGGCAGTTTGATATCCAGCAACCGTTCGAACGTGGCGATATCGTGGATGGCGTGCCTCACCTGCCAGCGCCAGTCGTGCCAGCGCGTCTCGACGCCTTCCTGGCTCAACTGATCGGCAATCCGTTCCTGCGGACTTTCGCTCCTAATGGTTTCTAACATGCTTTTCCTTTCGTATTGTAGTTTTCGCGTTATCCCTCCATACGTCTTTAAGGATTCTCAGTGTATCAGTCGATAGTTCGTGACAAAGCCGTCGGCGGGGCGAGCCAGCGCGACAACCAGGTGCGGATTCATCAAACGCCGAAGCGAAAACGAGAAAAGATTCATCCGAAGTTGCGCCACGAGGATCAAATTTCTATCTTAACCTTAAAGGACGGTCGGAAGATAGTCAAGGCCTTTTTTCAAATCGGTGGGATATCGATGCCTGGAAAACAAAAAGTGCGGAAAAACGAAAAAAGTATTTGCGTAGGCAGAGTTTTGTTGTAATCTATGGTTAATCGAGTAACCGGAGTGATTTAAATATGGTCAAGTCAAGAAAAACCCGCCAGAAAACCGATTCCCGTCCAACTCGGCGCATGGTGGCGCAGCAGGCGGGGGTAAGTGATGCGACGGTCACGCACGCGCTGCTGAATACTCCCGGCAAGCGCATCAGCCGGGAAACGCGGGAGCGGGTGCGAAAGATCGCGACCGAACTGGGTTATAAGCCCAATTTCGTCGGGCGCGCGCTTCAAACCGGCAAGACCTTTACTGTCGGTATCTTACAGCCTTCATATGGCTCTATCTTCTCGGTTTATTATCAGACCATGATCTTCGGCATGGTAAAGGCGATGCAGCATGACGATTATCACTTGCTCGTATTGTTCCGCTCCGAAGAAGAAAGTTTCCGCAAGGTCATTGAGCAAGGGCGGGTGGACGGAATGTTTATTTTGCAAAGCGACCGGGGAGTAGGTTATATAGAGGAAGTGGCAAAAACCGGTATTCCTGCCGTGGTGGTTAATTCCCATTATGATAAATGGGACATCGCAAAACTTGGTTGCGCCCATTCCGATCATTACCTGCTCATGAAGGAAGTGCTGGCCGAGTTTCGATCTCTTGGCTGCAAGTCGGTGGTGCAGATTCATGACCATCGCCTGTGCGATGTTAACTTCCACATGTTCAACGCATTCCAGGAAGCGGCGGAAAAACTGGCAGAAGAGGGCGTAGTCGCTTCGTCGCTTATCCCCGATAACGCGCGCTTTAAACAACAGATGGAAAACGCCTTTGCCGCCGGACAAAAGTGGGACGGGGTTTTCATTGACGGCCCGTGGCTGGCGGAAGGGTTTGTCACAGCGGGGAAAAAACATGGCCTGGAGCCGGGGCGCGATTACCAGCTAATTACCTCCAGCACCATCGACGGGGAAACCACTCCTTCCCGCTCGGAAATCAGCGCCTACACTCATCAGCCGGAACAGGTCGGCGCGGCGGCGTGGGATGTGATGCGGGAATTGATCGGCGGAGGCACGGAGCAGCCGCTGAGGCTGGTGCCGTACAAGCGGTATGATGGCAGGGCGAAGGATTAGTCTTTCTTTTGCAAAGGAAAAATCATGGGCGCATGTCATGCTGCAACTGGGGAAAAACTGGCGGTAAACGGCGGCAAGCCGGTGCGGATTGGGCCGATGCCGCCACGGAGGATGTTTGGCGAGGAAGAGAAGGCGGCGGCGGTCGCCCTGTTCGACCAGGCAATCGAATCTGGCAACGCTTTCGGCTACAACGGTGCGGAAGAGCAGGCGTTTGAAAAGGAATTCGCGGCGGGAATGGGTGGCGGTTTTGCTGACGGCGTCAACTCAGGCACCACCGCTGTTTTCGTCGCGCTGGGAGCGCTGCAACTGGAGCCGTGCTGCGAGGTGATTGTCTCTCCCATTACCGATCCCGGCGGCGTGATGCCGATAGTCATGCTCAATTGCCTTCCCGTGCCGGTCGACGCGAAGCCTGGCACTTTTAACATGAGCGCCGACGCCTTCGAGGCGGCGATTACTCCGCGGACGAAAGCGGTCGTGGTCGCGCATATCGCGGGCGAACCGGCGGAGGTCGACCGCATCGTCACTATCGCGAAAAAGCACGATATTCGTGTGGTCGAGGACTGCGCCCAGGCGCACGGCGCTCGTCTGCACGGCAAACTGGTCGGCACCTTCGGCGATATCGCCGCCTTCTCCACCATGAGCGGCAAACACCTGGCCACCGCCGCGCAGGGTGGGGCGGTCTTTACCCAGAACGAGGATATTTTCTGGAAAGCTAAACGCTTCGCCGACCGGGGCAAACCCTTCAATCTCGAAGGGCATACGAATTGCGTTCCCGCGCTGAACCTGAACCTGAACGACCTGGCCGCGACGGTGGGACGGGTACAGTTGCGCAAACTCCCCGGCGTGATCGCGGCGCGGCGGAAAGTGGCGGCAGGCATCCGGGAGGGAATCGCGGATATTCCGGCGCTGGCCTTGGGCGAAATTCTGCCTGACGCCGAACCGTCTTACTGGTTCCTGCGGGTGCATCTCGATCTGGAGCAACTGACAGTAAGCAAGGACGATTTCGCCAATGCCGTTTTCGCCGAAGGAATCCTCGGTGCCGCCAGTTACCGGCACATTCCGACCGAATTCGAATGGTTCAAGAACAACGCCGCCTGTCCGACGCCGTATTTCTACAAGGGAAAAGTCGACACCTCCCGCGTGATGGCGGATGCGATCGCCACCACCGAGCGCGAATTTACCCTGGCCTGTTACGAAAGCTGGGGCGAACGGGAAATCGCCGATATTGTAGCGGCCTTGCGCAAGGTCGCGGCGGTTTACGTGAAATAAAACAGGGGGAAATCCATGTTTATCGACATCCATGTCCACACCCGCAAGGTTCCAGGTCCGCAGCGCAACGGCAAGCAGCCTTACGCCACCCCGGAGCAATTGCTGGAGAGATACGACAAACTCGGCATCGAACAGGCGGTGTTGCTGCCGGGCGGCAGTCCCGAATGCGCCCATCAGCCGCAGTCGATCGACGAAATTCTGGAGATATGCGAAAAATATCCCGGCCGCTTTATACCATTTATGAATGTCGACCCGCGTTCTATCGGCAATCACTGGGAAGCTGATCTTGGAATTATTATTTCTCATTACAAGAAACTTGGCTGCAAGGGCATCGGCGAAGTCACGGCTAATCTCTGGTTTCTCGACCCGCTGGTGCAGAACCTGTTCAAACATGCGGAACAATACGAGTTGCCCCTTACCTTTCATATCGGCCACAAGCCGGGCGGCTGTTACGGGTTGATCGACAACCCCGGCCTGGGGCAGCTTGAAGAAAGTCTAAAGCGCTTTCCCAAGCTGAAATTCTTCGGCCACTCCCAGGCTTTCTGGGCGGAAATGGCACCGCTGAAACACCACAGCGACCGCGAGGGTTATCCCGACTATCCGATTGAGGAAGAAGGCGCGGTACCGAAACTGTTCCGGAAATATCCCAACCTCTACGGCGATCTGTCGGCCGGCAGCGGGTGCAACGCCCTCAAGCGCGATCCGGCATACGCGGTCAAATTCCTGACCGAATTTCAGGATCGGCTATTCTTCGGCACTGATATTTGCGTGCCAGACACGCCGACGCCGTTGGTGGATTTCCTGCTGGAACTGCGGGAAAGCGGTAAGCTACCGGATGCCATATTCGACAAGATCGCGAAAAGCAATGCGGTGCGCGTTTTGAATTTAAAGTAGTTTGACAACCATTTTGCGAAAGGTAAGACCATGACTGCAACCAGCGCAAAACTTGCGATCAATGGCGGAGAAAAAAGCGTGACCGCCGACCCCGGCGATATGTTTACCTGGCCGATCGTGACGAACGAGGATGAGGGCGCGGTGCTGGACGTGCTCCGGCGCGGCGCCATGAGCGGCACCGAGATTTCCAAACAGTTCGAGCGCGAGTATGCCGACTGGTTGGGCGCGAAATACGCGCTGGCCTATTGCAACGGCACCGCCAGCCTGCACGCGGCGATGTGGGCGTGCGGGGTCGGCGCGGGCGACGAGATCATCTGCCCGAGCATAACCTACTGGGCAAGTGCGGCGGCGGCGCAGTCGCTGGGAGCCGCCGTGAATTTCGCCGACATCGATCCCGGCTCGCTCTGCATCGACCCCGCTGATATCGAACATCGTATCGGTTCTCGCACAAAAGCCATCGTCGTAGTGCATTACGCCGGGCATCCTTGCGACATGGACGCGATTATGCCTATCGCACGCAAGCATAAAATCAAGGTGATCGAAGACGCTTCCCACGCGCACGGGTCATTATATAAAGGAAAGATGTGCGGCAATCTGGGCGACATCGCGGGGATGAGCATGATGAGCGGCAAGAGTTTCGCCGCCGGAGAACTGGGGCTGATGACGACCAATGACCGGGAACTGTACGAGCGCTGCATCGCGTTTGGCCACTACGAGCGCACCGGCGCGGCGTCAAACTACAACGCTCCCGACGCGCAGATCACGTTGCCGTATCTGCAAAAGTTTTCCGGCGTGCCTATCGGCGGCTACAAGCATCGTGCCAACCAGCTCTGCACCGCCATGGCGCGGGTGCAGCTCAAACATTATCCCGCCCGCATCGCGGAGATCGACAAGGCCATGAAGCGTTTCTGGAGCCTGCTGGAAGGCGCGCCCGGTTTGCGCCCGCAATATCCGAAGTGGGAGAATTCCTCAATGGGCGGCTGGTACGCTTGCCGGGGTTTGTATGATGCGAAACAACTGGGCGGCCTGCCTTGCGTGAGATTCTGCGAAGCCGTGTGCGCCGAAGGAGTGCCGATGTGCAACGCCGGAGCCAACAAGCCGCTGCATCTGCATCCGGTTTTTCACGAAGCCGACCTCTTCAACCAGGGTCAGCCCACCTGTCTTGCCTTCGGCCAGCGCGACGTGCGGCAGAAAGCGGGCAGTCTGCCCGTGAGCGAACGTATTGCGCAAATCGCCTTCGGAATCCCCTGGTTCAAACACGACCGGGCCGATATAATAGCGCAGTACGCTCAGGCTTACCGCAAGGTGGCGGAGAACGCGGGAGAGTTGCTTTAATTACAAACTGGAGACAGAGCATGAAAATCTACATCATGACCGATATGGAAGGCGTCAGCGGCATCAGGCTGGGCGGAGTGGGGTTCTGCAATCAATCAGACCCGCCGGGAAACACTAATTACGCGGTGGGGCAACGGTTGCTTACAGCCGATGTCAACGCGGCGGTGGAAGGGGCTTTGGCTGGCGGAGCCACCCGCGTGGTAGTCTGCGATGGCCACGGCGGCGGGAAACATATCCTGGTCGAAGCCCTGCATCCGGAAGCGGAACTGGAAAGCCCCGTCTCCGGTCGCCGCAACCATTACATGCCGTCTTTCGACAAGAGTTTCGCCGCGCTTTTCGTCGTCGGCGCCCACGCGATGGCCGGAACGCCGCGCGCTTTTCTCGATCACACCCAGAGCGGCAAAGACTGGTATAATTATTATCTCAACGGCAAAAAGACTGGCGAGATCGGGCAATACGCGGCAATGGCGGGACATTTCGACGTACCGGTGGCGTTCGTATCCGGCGACCTGGCGGCGACCGTCGAGGCGCGAAATTTGCTTGGTGCGCAAGTGGAAACGGTTTCGGTGAAAACGGCCGTGTCGCGCAATGTAGCCCGCGTTATCGCGCCTGTAAAAGCGCAGGCGATGATCCGGGAAGGAGCCTGCCGCGCCATGAAAAAAATCGGGAAGCTGAAGCCGTTGAAATTGAAGACGCCGGTTAATATCAAACTGGAATTCCAGCGCACCGAGCTTGCCGACCAGTATGAACACAAACCCGGCATCCGGCGTCTTGACGGGCGCGCCATCGCCTGCAAGGTGGAAAGCCAGTTCGATATACTGAATTTTTGAACGCGAGTGTGGTTGTATCCACCGCTGCTTTAAGGTTGCAACAAGGAATGCTCATGATCGATTTTCACACCCACCTCGGGCGTTTTGGACGTTCGACTCCGGAGGAACGCACCTACGGGCTGGAGGCGCCGGAACTGGTTTGTAAGATGGACGAGTGGGGCATCGACAAGTCGGTGGTGTTGCCGTTGTCGGACAGTCCCGAGGGCTGGTATTACCGCGCTTCTTCCGACGATGTGCTGGCATATTGCAACCGTTTTCCCGACCGGCTGATTCCGTTTGTGCAACTAGATCCGCGCTGGGGCGACAATTCGCCGACGACGGACTTTTCCGGAGTGCTGGCGGAATTCAAGGCGCGCGGTTGCAAGGGCGTGGGAGAGGTCATAGCCAACCTGCATTTCGACGACCCGCTGGTAATCAATTTCATGCAACATTGCGGTGCGGCCAGATTGCCGGTAGTCATCCACGCTGCCCACCAGATCGGCGGCACGTACGGCCTCGTCGACGACATCTATCTTCCGCGCCTGGAAAAACTTCTGCAAGCCGCGCCGGACACTATCATCTGCGCGCACGGCCCCGCGTTCTGGTCGGAGATATCCTCCAATGTCACCGAAGAAACGCGCGGCGGCTATCCTGCCGATCCGGTGGAAGGACCGGGACGGGTGTGGGAACTGCTGGAAAAATATCCCAATCTCTACGGCGACCTGTCGGCAGGCAGCGGCGGCAGGGCGCTTATGCGCACGCCCGAGTTCGGCTGGGAATTCCTGGAAAAACACCAGGATCAACTCCTGTTCGCCACCGACGTGATGCGCCGTACTATGGAGCGCAAGGATATAGTTCAGCTCGACTATTTCGCCGATTTGAAGGAAAACTCCCGCATCGGCGAAACCGCCTACGCGAAAATCACGCACGGCAACGCGGCGCGATTGCTTGGTCATTGAGTTCGAGATTCGCATTTTTTTTGTATAGTGCAGCACCGCGCATGATGATGACATATTCTTGGTGCCTATACATATTAACCTTGCGGAATAATAATCCAACCTCCGGACGTCATTCCGGCGCAGGTTGGAATGATGTTTCGTTTGAGTGCATGTACTTTCAGCGATTTGCATTTCAATGTGTTTATCCTGCTTTCCCTTCCGCCTGAAATTTTCCTCTCGAAATCCGAGCGGGATATGATAAAACATGAGACATAGCAATATGTCATCTGTTTTCTTTGACTGCGCCCGGAAAAATTATGCCTGAAAACTCGCCTTTGATATTGGCACTGGAAACCTCTTCCTCCTTCGGCGGCGCAGCGCTGCTGCGCGGCGAGGAGATACTGGAAGAGATTAATCTCTCCGAAGGTTTGCGCCACGGCACGGAACTGCTTCCCGCCGCCGAGCAGTGCCTGAAAAACCGGGGACTGTCGGCGAGGGAACTGGATGCGGTGGCGGTGGATGTCGGCCCCGGCTCCTATACCGGCGTACGTATCGGGGTAATCGCCGCCAAAGCGCTGGCGTTCGGCGCGGAGATAAAATTGATCGGCGTCAGCGGCCTGGCCGCGCTGGCGGAGGAGGCGCGCGCTCTGGCCGACATGATCGTCGCCGTGCAGGACGCCCGCCGCGACGAAATTTATGCCTGCATATTTTCCTTTGCTGAGATTCCCGTCGCCGAGGGTGGCGAAAAGGCGCTGACGCCGGAGGAAGCCGCCGCGCTGGCTGGCGGCGCGGGCTGGGCGGTGGCGGGGCAATCGGTAGCGACTTATGAAACTGTTTTCCGCGCCGGGGCGAAAGACGGAACTGTCTTGAGCGCGCTTCCCGCCTCGCCTGCAGCCAGAACCGTGGGACTGCTGGCTCGCTATAAATATCTAGCCGGAGATTTTTCCGACCCGCTGACCCTGCAGCCGGTTTACCTGAAGCGTGAAAATGCCTGAACTCGCCGAAGACCGTAACGAATCCAATACCGGCGCGCGCATCCTGCGGGCGAGCGCGGTCATTCTGCTGGCGCACCTGATTTTCAAATTGCTGGGGCTGGTGCAGACGCGGCTGATCGGGCAGTTCTGCGACGAAATCACGCGCGACCTGTTTTCCTTCGGCTTCGACATAGTGCTTGGCACTTTTTTCTTTATCGGCGAGGAGTCGCTGGGTCCGGCGCTGTTGCCGGTGTTCATGCGTGAAAAAGCCGAACACGGCGAGGAATCGGCCTGGCGCTTTGCCGGCACGCTGATGTCGTTTCAAAGCGTGATTATCCTGCTGGCGGTGGCGGCGGTCGGCTTTTTTCCCGAACACATCGTTGGCCTGCTGACCTATTGGGACGCGAAAACCGCCAATCCCGTCTACATGCAACTCGCCCCGCTCTACGCGCGCTATATGATTCTAGGCCTCTTCGGCTTGAGTCTCGGCTCGACCACTTACATGCTATTGAACGGTTACAAAAGATTTTTCCTGGCCGCGCTGGGCGACGCGGCGGTCAAGGCAGGCATCATTGCCGCGCTGGCGGCAGGCGTGATTTTCTACGGCGACCTCTCCGGCGGCAAGGCTTTGCATGTCCTGGCGGCGGGCGCGGTGCTGGGCAGCATTCTGAAACTGTTGACTCATATGGTGGGCTTGCGGAAAGAGGCGCGGCTGTTCCGACCCGGTTTAGACTGGCGCAACCCCGCATTCCGCCGGTTCCTGTTGCTGGTGACGCCGCTGCTGGCGGGGATTCTGTTCGCCAAATTCCGCGATATTTTCAACCAGGCGAAAATCCTCACCTACGTGCAGGAAGAGGGGCTGCTGGCCGCTAACATCTGGGGCAGGAAAATCTACCAGGCGATAGCCTCGATCATCCCCTACGCCGTCAGCCTGGCGATGCTGCCGTTTTTCTGCGAAATGGTCGACCGCGGCAAAAAGGACGAGCTTGGCAGCATGGTTACGGTAAGTTCCCGCCTGATCGTGCTGCTGTGCGCGCCGGTGGCGGCGCTGGTGGTGGCGCTGTCCATGCCGCTGGCGCAACTGTTTTACCAGATCGGCAAATGCAGCTATCTGCATTGTGAACTGATTGCCACCGCCAACGCCTGCTATACCCTGGCGCTGCCGTTCTGCGCGCTGGAGTGCATCCTTATGCAGGCGTTTTTCTCCAACCGCAAGATGCTGTCAGTCACTGTCATCGGCGTGGTCTTCAGCACTCTCAGCATGGCGATATGCTACGTCGGCGTAGTCGCTCTCGGCTGGCGCGGGGCGGACGCGCTGGCGACGGTGGCGCTGGCGTTTACGGTCAGCCGCGCGTTGAAAGTCGCGACCCTGATAGGGGTGATGCGCCGTTTCCTGCCGTGTTTTCCGCTGCGGGAGACAATTCTGTTCGGGTTCAGGATCACGCTGGTCTCGGCCTGCGGCGGAACGGCGGCTTATATCGCCCGGGCGTTTTTCGAAAGTGAGTTCCGCGAACACGTGGCGCAGGCGACCCGCACCCTCGCGTTCTGGGCAGGGCTGGAACTGCTGGTGGCGGGGCTGGCGGGCGGATTGGTCTGCTGCGTTCTGGCGTACATCTGCTGCCGGGAAGACGTGACGCTGGCGGGAAAATGGCTGAGGGAAAAACTCCGCCGGAGAAGAACGGCGACAGTCTGAGTTTTTTGCGCAGTCATATTTGCCACCTCTTCCCAAAGCGGAAAATTCTTGACTTTTCCTGCGAGAAGGCAAATCATCAATGGCGGCAATACCTCTTGCTTGAGTAACGGAAGATGGCAATTTTGCAGGGAAGTGTTTATATATGAACGCACGCATAAATATTCCGATGACTGAAATCCGTATCTTTTGCGAGAAATGGCGGGTGCGGGAATTCGCGCTGTTCGGGTCGGTTCTACGCGACGATTTCAGAGACGATTCGGACGTGGATGTGCTGGTTGTTTTGCGCGAGGACGCGAACCTTGACTGTTATGACTGGGTCACCATGCGGGACGAACTTGCCGCTATTTTCGGGCGCGAGGTGCATCTGACGTCGCGAAAGGGTTTGCGCAATCCCATCCGCCGCCGGGAAATTATCGCCACCAGCGAGGTGATTTATGCGGCCTGAATCCGCCGATCAAGCCTTCCTGTGGGACATGCTGGACGCCGCCAGGGCGGTGCGGTCTTTTATCGAAGGCAAACGGTTTTCCGATTACGAGCAAAACCGTATGCTGCGAGGCGCGGTCGAAAGACATGTGGAAATCATCGGCGAGGCGGCAGGCAAGGTGTCCAAGGTCTTCCGCGAGCGGCACCCCGGTATTCCCTGGCATCCGATCATCTCCCAGCGGCATGTGCTGGCGCATGAATACGGCGAAATCGAACACGCCTTGCTCTGGAAAGTTGCGACCGAACGTATTCCGGAATTGATCGCCTGCCTGGAGCCTCTCGTTTCAACGGAAGAAAGCTGATTCCTGATTCTCACCGTTACTTCGATGCACCTACAAATCTCCGATAGTCAGCGGTTTGTCGCCCAGTTCCGTGTTGGCTTTTTCCAGCTTTTCCCGGCCAGAAACCACTGCCACAGCGGCGTTGGCGAATTGCGGGGCGAGAATGTCGTGGCCGGTTTTGGCAATGATTTCCCCGTTCAGGTTTAGCAGCCGACGGCGGAAGTCTGCGCGGAAACCGTCAGTCTCTCCCCGGAGATGTCGTAACAATGCTACGCTGGCCGCTTCGGTGGGGCGGATAGGCTTGTCCAGATTCTTGACTGTCCCGATGATGTACTGCTCCACCGCCGCCGGGGACAGATCCATTTCCTTTTCCAGATGCGCGAACACCTTGCCGTAAGTGGCCAGCGTCCGGGCGACTGCCGGGTCGCGGTAGCTGGAAAAAGCGAAGATGCCGTCGGCGGGGTTGTAGCCCGCGCGCGCGCCGTAAGCGCCGCCCTTGACGCGGATTTCGTTCCAGAGAAAGCCCATGGTAAGTTGCAGCCCCAGCAGCATCAAAGCCGGGGAGTTTGGATGCGTGGCTTCAAGCGACCGCGTGGCCTGGGCGACGAAAGCCACGTCGGCGGCGGTGGCGACGCCTTCCCGCAGAGTAGCAGCGGGAGCGAAGGGAAAACTTACCGCGCCGATTTTGTCGCTACTCAATGAACCGAGGAAACTTTCCAGCCAGTTTTTGACCGAAGTCTTCTGCGTATCGCCGCCAAGGAAAGAGGCGGTGACGCGACTGCGAGCAAGAACGAACCGGTGGATGGTTTTAAGCTTTTCCACGATCTGCCCGTGGCGGTTATCGAAGTCGGCGGCAAGTCGGTCGATAAAGCGAATCTGGCTGACGCCGCTGGTAATTTCGGCCAGCGCGCAGTTAGCCGACAGGTTGCGCGCCGCGTAGAGCGAGGCGTACTGGTTGCCGTTAGGCAGGATGCTGGCGTGGAGTTGGACGCGCGCCTGCAGGATAATGTCTTTCAGGCGGTCGCGGTCGTCGAAGTCGCATTTCAGCAGGCGGTCGTGGATAACTTCCAGCATGCCGCCGAGCTTCGCATCCAGCGCCTTGCTGCCGACGATCAGGTAAGCGTTCAGGTCATCGGGCGCGCCGATTTTTCCGCCGGAGGAAACTGCTGCGCTGAAGCCTCCGGTCAGGGACGCTTCCTTTTCCGCCATCTGCGCGTAATCCAATCCGCCAGCGCCCATCTTGCCCAATACCTCGGCATAGAGGGAAAGATAATCCGCCAGTTCCGCGTTTACGTCGGAGAGGTCGAAAGCGAGGCGCAGGTAATTGACGCCGCCCGAAACCAGGTCGGTATAAAGAAAGTCCTGTCCGGAAATTTTTTCCAACGTCGTAGGCAGCTTGTGCGGCTCCGGCGGCACGTCCGACAGTTGCAGGCGGGGCAGGGTGGCGAGCGCTTCCGGCGTATTGGGAGCGGACTGCATTTGCTGCAGGGTCGCGGCTTCGGCCTTGATCAGCTCCAGTTTTTCCGCGTTCAGGCTGGACTTGAGCGCAGCCATTTTCTCCGCCTGCGCGGCTTCGGCCTTGGGCGCGAACCGCGGATCGGGGACGAAGGTAATTACGGTGTAATGCCGGTTATCGACCAGCATTTTGCGCAGCAGGTTTTCGAAGAACTTCGGCTCGTTTTCATATTTCTTGCGCAATTCCGCCAATTGTTTGCCCAGCCGCAGAAGGTGCAGCGGGTCGCCGTCGTAAATCCAGTTGTTGTAAACCCGACCCATCAGGCGCAGGGGATACATCGAGGCGATTTCGCGGGATGACAGTTCCATCCGGTGAAACGCGGATTCAAGTTTTTCCCTGTCCAGGCCGTTGGCGGCGAGTTTGCGGCAGGTGTCGAAGATCAGCGCCATGATCGCGCCCGCTTTGTCCGCTTCCGTGCCTTTGAGTCCGATGGTGAAAAAAGTGTCGCGCTGGTGGGCGGCGTAACCGGAGTCGGCCAGATCCTCGCCCAGTTTGGAATCGATCAGAGCCTTGCGCAGCGGCGAGGCTGAGTTGCCCAGCAGGTAATAATCCAGCACCTCCATGCCGAGAGTCGTGATGGCGTCGCCGATATCGTTAGTCAGGAAAGTGGCGACGACAGCGGTCTTGCGGTCGGTCTGGTCGTTGGGGCCGACGGGATAGGGCACGGTCTGCTCGCGGGGCGCGTCCCAGCGCGGCTGTGCGTCGATGCCGGTGTCAAGTTCGATGCGGTCGAAGGACGAGAGATAATTATCGTTCAGGAATTGCAGGTGCTTTTCCGTATCGATGTCGCCGTAGATGAAGAAATACGAGTTGGACGGGTGATAATAAGTCTGGTGAAAATTGACAAACTGTTGGTAGGTCAGTTCCGGAATATGATCCGGGTCGCCGCCGGAGTCCAGTCCGTAGGCGTTGTCGGGGAAGATGCTGGCCGAGGTGTCGCGCTGGATAATGCCGTCGAGATCGGAGTAGTTGCCGCGCATTTCGTTGTAGACAATGCCGTTTACGACCAGCGGCGAAGCGGTGTCTTCCGGTTCGGCGAATTCGAGGTGGTGGCCTTCCTGCTTGAAATGGTTTTCCGTAATCAGCGGCTTGAAGGCGGCGTCGCAGTAGACGCCCATGATGTTGCGGAAGTCGGTCTCGTTCATGCTGGCGCAGGGGTAGACGGTTTTGTCGGGATAGGTCATGGCGTTAAGGAAGGTCGCCATGCTGGTCTTGAGCAGTTCGACAAACGGATCCTTGACCGGATATTTTTTCGAGCCGCAAAGCACGGTGTGCTCCAGGATATGCGGCAGGCCGGTGTCGTCCGGGGGCGGCGTGCGGAAAGCGACGGAAAACAGGTTTTCCTGGTCATCAGCCAGGAGATGCAGCAGGCGCGCGCCGCTTTTCTCATGCGTAAGCTGGATACCGAGCGCGCGGATTTCCTCCAGCGGGGAAATATCGGTAACGGTAAAACCGTGCAGGCGGTCGCCGGTTTTCAAGGTGGATTCTGGCAGATTTGACATAATTTCTCCGGGAAAAGCGACATATGAACGCGTATTACATTAGGGGTATAGACGCGAAAAAGTCAAGCGCTTTTTACAGATATTTATGAAAAATTAGTGATTGTCAACTTCTCTTTCTCGCTGGTCAGGTCATAGCGGATGCCGCAGATTTCCAGTGGCTTCCAGGTGGTCACGCTGTGGGGTTCAGGAGCCACAGATTTCGATTAGAAAAGGATTGGTGTGAAAAAAGTAAAGATATGTCGCGCTTTGGGTTAAGAGTTGTAAAAAAAAGACGAGTCGGATAAGCGACAATTGAAAAAATCGGCAAAATATTTGACTAAGGGATAAAGACAGAGTATATTTCTTGCTTTAACACTCCGCGGGATTAGGCCGCAGGAGGTAGGCGCGAACCGGCCTGATTGCTGGAGGCGCAGGTGGGACTGATAACGGAAGATTGCATTCACCGCGTGATCGAGGCCAATGATATCGCGGCGGTGGTGGAAAGCTATAACATACCCCTAAAGCGGGCGGGGTCCAATTTTCAGGCTTTGTGTCCTTTTCACAACGAGAAAACCCCGTCCTTTAACGTCAATTCGAGGTTGCAGATTTTTAAATGTTTCGGCTGCGGAGTAGCCGGAAACGTGGTGAAATTCGTGCAACTCATTGAACGGCTAGAGTATCCGGAAGCGATCGAGGTTCTGGCACAGCGTTCCGGTATTCAGGTCGAGCGTGACGGCGGTGGCGGTGCCTCGCGTGAAACACGCGATACTGAGAAAAGTAAGTCGCTTTTATGGGCCAATTCGCTGGCGCTGTCGTATTTTGAACAATCCCTGTGGGACGAGAGGGAGGGCAGGCGGGCGCGCGAGTATCTCCTTGGGCGCGGTTTTACTAAGGAAACCATCCAGTCCTGGCGTTTGGGATGGGCGCCGGAAAGCTGGGACGGGCTGCTTGAGACGCTGGTGAAGCAGGCTGGCGAGCACAAGCGGGACATGGCGCAGGAAGTCGGCCTTCTGGCTTCGGTTTTGCGCTATAATGAGGAAAAAAACCGGTATTACGACGCTTTTCGCGGTCGGGTGATGTTTCCCATTTTCGACGCCCAGCACCGTCCCATTGGTTTTGGCGGACGGGTTTTTGAAGAAAAACCGGATTCCGGCGGAAAATATATCAATTCCGCTGAAGGAAAACTGTTTGAAAAGCGCAAGATACTATATGGATTGAATTTTGCCGCCAAGGAAATCGGCTTAAGCAGAGCCGCCATTATTGTCGAAGGTTATACCGATACGATCATGTGCCACCAGTACGGTTTGCGTAACGTAGTGGCGACGCTGGGAACGGCGCTGACGAAAGACCATATTGGCAGGCTCCGGCGCTATGTCCAGCAGGGCGGCAGGGTTTTGGCGTTATTCGACTCCGACAGCGCAGGCGAAAAAGCTACCGAGCGCGCGGTCGAGCTGTTCATGGAGGAGGATGTGCCGCTGGAAATCGCGCGCGGTCTGGCGGTCAAGGACGCGTGCGAATTTCTGCCCAAATACGGCGTCGAGGCGTTCCGGGAGGAACTGGGCAAGGCGCAGGATTCGTTCAGTTTCACGCTGGGGCGAACCGTAGGCAAGATCAGCCCGTCTGATATAAACGGCAAGACCGCGGCGGTGGAAAAGATGATGCAACTGGTCAATCTTTCCCCCAACCGGATCAAGCGCGAAATGATGCGCAAGCAGGTCGCGTCTGCCTCGGGTCTGCCGGAAGAGGCATTGCCCCGACAGCAGCCTAAAGCTGCGCCTGGAACCAGGCCGGTCGCTCCCCGCGAACAGGAAAAGCGGGGGCTGAACTCCGGCGGGGTGACGGTGCCGTCGGTTTTGCACAACCGGTTTCTGGCGCGGAAGAAAAAGGAGATGAGGCTGATCCAGTTCATGCTGGAAAAGCCGGACTGGAGCGCCCTGATCGCCGACCAGGTGCCGCCCGACGAGTTCCACGACCACTCCTGCGCGGAAATCGCGGGTATTGTCCGGGACTTGTGGAATGCGGGCAAACGACCCGACCCGGCGGAGATTGTTAATGTCGCCACGGAGGAAGATTCCTCCACGGTAATCGCCGACCTGTTCATGGACGGGAAGGGCGGGCCTCCGCTTAGCGACGAGGAATTGAAGGGGCTGCTGTCTGGTTCGGAAAAGGAACGGCTGGAGGAGGCGAGGCAGGGATATATGGACGATCTGCGCGAGGCCGGACGCCGGGGAGATGCGGAGGCGGTCGAGACGCTGTCAGTGAAGATAAGTGAAACCGTGAAGGCGATTGATAAACTGAAAACGGGAGGCAAGCCGCAATTATGACGGCCAGCAAGAAGAAAACCACGAAGAAAACAGCCAAAAGCGCCGCGAAGAAACCGGCTGCTCCGGCTCGTAAGCAGAAGGCGAAACAGCCGGATGGGGAGGACGATATTCTCCTTGTTCCGGAAGCAGCCGTGCCGGAAACGGAAGCGGCTCCGGTCGCGTTCGACGAAAAGATGATGGCCGCCCTGCTCAAGAAGATCAAGAGCAAGGGCAAGAAGGCGATCAGCTATGCCGAACTTAACGATCTGCTGCCGGAGGAAATCATCAACGGCCAGGAAATTGCCGACATCCTCACCCAGCTCGCCACCGAGGGCATCGACCTGATCGAGAGCGACGAGGACGACCTGGAACTCGACGACAAGGATATCGACATCGAGGCCGACGAGGAGGAAGCCGAGGAAGAGGACGCCTCCGACAGCATCGTCAAGAAGAAGGCCAGCGGCAAGGAAAGCGCCGTCGATGCCAGCGATGTGCACGACCCGGTGCGGGTCTATCTGTCTGAAATGGGCAGCATTCCGCTGCTGACCCGCAACCAGGAAGTCACCCTGGCCAAGCAGATTGAACTGACCTGCAAGCGGTTCCGCAAGCGGACGCTGGAAAGCTCCGTGGCCGTGGCATACGTGCTCGACCTCTACGAGAAGGTGCAGCAGAACCGCGAAAGCCTGGACAAGATCATGCGCACCACCAGCCCCACGGGTCTGGGCAAGAACGATATTCTCGCGCGTCTGCCCGGCCATATAGAAACCATTACCAAGCTGGACGCGGAGATGACGGAAATCTGGCGCAACATGCAGGCTTCTGCCACCACTCCCGCGCGCGCGGAAAAGCTGTACGCGCAACTGCGGGTGAAACAGGCTCGCGTCGCACGCCTGCTGGAGGAGCTGGGGTTGCGCACCAAGCGGCTGTTGCCGATCAAGGATAAAATCGCCAACCTCGCGCGCGAATCGAAAAAGCTGATCGCCGAAATCCAGGCCATCCGATCAAAAGGCAACCGCTCCACCACCCCCGAGCGCAGAAAGCTGGAAACCGCCGAGGCGCGTCTGCTCCGGATTGAGATGGAAGCCAAGGAGCCGCTTAACCGTCTCCAGTGCCGCTCAAAGCATATTCACAACCGTTACCGTCTTTACCAGGATGTCAAGCAGCAGCTTTCCAGCGGCAACCTGCGCCTGGTGGTCTCCATCGCCAAGAAATACCGCCACCGCGGGCTTTCCTTCATCGACCTGATCCAGGAAGGCAATACCGGCCTGATGAAGGCGGTGGAGAAATACGAATACCGGCGCGGGTACAAGTTCTCAACCTACGCGACCTGGTGGATCCGGCAGGCCATCACCCGCGCCATCGCCGACCAGGCGCGCACCATCCGCATCCCGGTGCACATGATCGAGACCATGAGCAAGCTGCGCCGCATCACCAAGCAGCTGGTGCAGGAGCACGGCCGCGAGCCGACGGTGGAGGAAATCTCCACTCTCGCCGGCATTCCGATTGCCGAGGCGCGGCGGGTGCTGCGCATCAGCAAGCATCCCATTTCGCTCGACCGCCCCATCGGCACCGGCGACAGCGACGACAGCCATTTCGGCGACTTCATCGAGGATAAATCCGCCGAAAGCCCGGTCAACGTCGCCAGCTACGAGATGCTCAAGGACAAGATCGACCTGGTCTTGCAGAGCCTCAGCTACCGCGAACGGGAGATCATAAAGCTCCGCTACGGCATCGGCGACGACTATACCTATACGCTGGAGGAGGTGGGGCGGAAATTCAACGTCACCCGCGAGCGCGTGCGCCAGATCGAGGCCAAGGCGCTGAGGAAACTCCAGCACCCGGTGCGCGCGAGAAAGCTGGAAGGCTTTCTTGAGGAGACAATGGAGCCGTGAATCACGCGCCCGCCTGCATCAGGCGGGCGTTTTTTATCGTGGCACAAAATGCTTGCCCTTTTCGCGAAAAAGTATTATTCATTAACGTATGACGCTGACCAGACCCGGAGGAATGAATGAGCGAAATCATCGAGGAATTGCTTAAACTCTACGCTATCGACCAGGAACTGATAAAACTCAAGAAGCGGATGGACGCCGGCCCCCAGGAGATCCAGGAACAGGAAAACCGGGTCGCCGCCAGCCGCGACGCCTGCCGCGAAGCTGAAACCGTCATCAAGCACCGCGCCGGCGACATGGATCGCATCGCGCTGGATATAAGAACCTGCGAGGCAGAAATCGACGACATGGACGGCAAGCTGTCTATCATCAAGAACAACAAGGAATACAAGATCATCACCAGCCGCATCAAGGATCTTAAACAACGCATCGTCCAGTGCGAGGACGAGCAGTTGAGGCTCATGGAGGAACTCGACTTGAAGCGCGCGAGCCTCAAGGAAAGCCAGGCCTCCCTCTCCGCGGCGGAGGAGAAGCTGTCCGCGCTCAAGGCCGAGGTTGCTACCGAGGCGGAGGAAATCCGCGCCAAGAGCCGGGATCTGAAGGAATCGCGCGACCGGCAGATCGAGTCGGTCAAGACGGTCGACGAATTGGCCATGGAGATTTATCTGGCGGCGTTCCGGCGCGGCTACGGCGACGCGATGGCGCAGATGCGCGTCGACGGCATCTGCCAGACCTGCTTCCGCAAGCAGAGCGCGAATATCGAAAACATCGTCCTGGTGGGGCGGGATCTGAAACAATGCCGTTGCGCGGGCTGCGGGCGGCTGCTTTACAGCGGGAACTGAAAATGACTGTTCTGATCGCGGAAGAATCCGGGAAAAGCCTGAATCTCTCCACCCGCGAGCGGCTGCATTGGATCGTCGGTCGCGGCGAGGACTGCGATCTGGTGCTGAACGACCCCGGCGTCAGCCGCTATCACTGCACCGTTTTCCGCGTGCATGAGGAATACTGCCTGCTCGATCACAGCCTGAACGGCACCCACCTCTGCGGCGAGGCGGAAAAACCTAGCGGACACACCCGGCTGCCGACCCTGCCGCCGCTGCCCAAGCTTTCCGACCTCAACACCAAGCCCCGCGTCAACCGCCGGGAAATGGAGGAAACCGCCACCTTTGCCCCTATCGCCGATAGCGAAGAGGAAGAGGAGCGCGTGCAACGGGAGCGCACCTACCACGACCTGCACAAGAGCCACGCCGAATTCAAACTGCAGGAAATCAACAGCCGCCTGCCGCGCATGATCGGCTACGAGCCGCACCTGCTCAAGGCGCCGGTGGACATGCAGCCGCTTTTGCGGATGGTTTACAGCGCCGAGGGGGTGGACGCGCTGGTCAGCATGGGACGTATACTCTCGCCTGACCTGCAGGTGATCCTGATCGGTCGCAAGCGCCATGTGCTGAAACTCGGGTGAGCATAGCCAGCATCAGTTACAGCAAGTTATTCACGGAATCCCCAATGACCAAGCCTTTGCGCATAATTCATCCAATTCTATTCTGCCTGCTAATGCTGCCAGCGACCGGCGCATTCTGCGGTGAAGCGGAAACGCCCGCGACGGCGATTGGTCGCCGGTGCCGACTGGAATTGAAGGCGCCTGAAAATTACCAGCCCTGGAGCGAGCGCAGGATGGGAGTGGTGGAGTTTTACCACGGCGGCCAGGCGCAACCCGACGGCGGTGACGTCGTAGTGTCGGACAAAAACGGTGTGCAGAACCACTGCATCATGCAGGCTGGCCCCGGCGATTTCCTGCGCGTCGCCTTTGCCTTTTCCGACGCGGAAAGCGTATGCCTCTCTTACGGCAAAAAGGAACAGGCCCAGGCCGCAGGCGCGCCGTCGATTGAAATCGACGGAACCGTCGCGAAACCGAAAGACGAGGAATGGCTTCCGCCCGCAGGCTGCATTCTGACGACATGGCCGCTGCCCGACAACACCAAGATTGATAATTTCGCAGATATGCAAAGAATGCTGGCTGAGGCGCAAAACAAACCTCCTTGCGGGCGTGATTTCGTCGAGTCGATCTATCACGGTTATCATTACTTCGGCAAGGAAAATGACCGTTTCGTCAGCCGCTATGTCGGCTGGCTGGGCTGTTCCGCCGACGGGGATTACGATTTCGCGACTACTTCCGACGACGCGAGTTTCCTGCTGGTCGACGACAAACTGCTGGTACAGTGGCCGGGGCATCACGGCGCGGTGGGTGACGCGCGCTTCAACAAGAAAATCAAGCTGACCAAGGGCGTGCATAAAATTGAATACCTGCACTGCAACGTCTGGGGCGACACCATCGCCGTCGCCGCGTGGCGCGCGCCGGGGATGGATAAAATCCTGCCGATCACGAAAGAAAGCTTTGCACCGGTGGCGCGGTTTTCGCCGGTATCCATTTTTTGTAATCCGCCGCAATTTTCCGAGCCTATGGCGCTGGTGCAGGTGGAAAATATCGGCGAAGCCTTTGTCGATGATATCCGTCTGATAAAAATGCGTTTTAGCTCGCGGAGTGCGACTGCCGAAAAAGCGGCGACTTCCTGGAACTTCGGCGATGGCGCTTCGGAAGTCGGCGAAGTGTTGGAGCATGTCTATTGCACCGAAGGCTTAAATGAAGTGACGATGCTCGCTGGAGGCCATAACGTGAAAAACCGTGTCATGGTCGCGCCTCTTCCGTCGCGGATGCTGACGGGTAATTACGACAGTCCCGCGCCATATCTGGAAGTGGTGGCGAAATATTCCTTCGACCAGTTGCGCGAGGACGACCTGGCGGTGGCGATAAAGCTGATGGCGACTGAGGATAAATATTGGGGACAGTTGTCGGTGGCGTGCCGGGCGTTGCTGGCGCGGGACAAGGCCAGTCCGGATAATTTCCGCGACGCCGCGCTGCTGCTGGGCGAGAAATACCGCCAGCGCAACCGCCCCAACGACGCGATAGAAATCTATCGCACCGCTATCGAAAAGACCGCCGACCGCAAGGCCAGAGCCGAACTGATCCGGCAGGCGGGAGACACGCAGTTTTATTACCTGAAAGACCTCGACGCAGCGCTGAACGAATACGATAAGGTGGTGGGGCGTTACGCCGACGTGCTGGAGGCGAATATCGTCCGCGTCACCAAGATCAAGATCGGCGACATCTATCGCCGCAAGGGAGACGGCGCCAAAGCACGCCAGGCTTATGTCGAGGCTGCCGACCTGCTGGTGTACAAGCGCGATTTTTCCCAGAACACCGTGCGCAAGGGTGCGCTTTACAAGACCGCGGAAGACTTTCTCAAGCGGGGCGAACTGGAAGAGGCGAAGAAGTGGCTGGAGATTCTCGAATGGGAATATCCGCTGGAAAAGCTGGATGGCTATTCCTCTATCGTGCGTGCGCGCATCGCCGAAGCAGACGGCAACCAGCTTGAGGCGCAGACGCAATTGCTCTGGTTTGTCGTCGCCAGCCCGCGCAGCGCCTACGCGGCGGAAGCGTTTTTCCGTTCAGCCGAGTTGTACCTCAAGGACGGCAAAGAGGAAGAAGCGCAACGTATCGTCGACAAACTCGCCAACGAATACGCCGACAGTCCCTACGCCGAGCAGGCGCGGGAATTGCTTGGCGGCAAAAATAAAAAGATTTCTAACTGAAAATCATGCGTGTGCCAGTAATGTACGCGAGTGCGCGCATACGAATCATTTCCTGCCAATTTCGAATAACGAGAGGACGGTGCTTATGAAGAACAGGATTTTACTATGCGTCATCGTGATTGCCGCGTGTATTTGCGGCAAAGGCTTCGCGGCAACGGTTATTAACGATGAAAATGGCGAATGGCTTATTCAAAGCAGCGGTTATAACGCGAAGGTCAACCGCAAAGGCTATCTCAGCAGCATTGTTGTCAGCGGCAAGGAATTTCTGTCGCAGGCCAAGACCCTACCCGGCGGTTCCTACCTGTGCTCTCCCCAGGATAATCCTGTGTTCACGCTGGCGAAAGAAAATGAGGCCAGCCTTTCGGGAAAATGCGAAACAGCCGAGATTCAGTATGAATTTCTGGAAAACCGAATTGCCATCCAGATAAAGAATCTGAAGGCTCCCAAACACTTTTACATTATCCTGAATCAGGCGGCAGATACGGTCAACTATATGCAGAATCAGGCGGATGTGCCGACTATAACGACAACGCCTGCGAAGGCCGCTTGCGTCAGCACGCGCTGGATTCAGCAGGGCGTAAGCATTGATATCACCGGCAGCGACAGTATCTGGGGGCCGTGGAAGGAGCATCAGGTTTGGGACGCTTCTCTGTCTGTCGGAGAGTTGCGAAAAATTGAAATTGGTACCGGCCTTGACCTGGTCGCCGCCGCAAAAACTTCTGGCGCTGCCGGTGCCCCAGAGCAGACCTGCGAATTTAGTTTCGAGCAGGCGACTGATCCTGTGCAGATTCCTCTGTGCATGATCGGAGACAGCATAACGTGGGCGGGGCAGGGGGATTATTGGCGGAAATACCTGTTGGAGAACGATTCCCGTTTTGCCTTTGTCGGTACGCATAGCGCGGTTCTGGGTTACTCGCACGCCGGTGAGGGCGGCAACAGTACCAGCGGCGTGCTTAAACGGCTGCCGCAGATTCCCGCCTGTCCATACTATTCCGTTCTGATCGGTACCAACGATACAGGAATAAAAGATCCAGGACAGATGGCGGAGAGGGCGTCGGCCGTGGCCGACAGAATCACGCAGATTGTGAGCGGTCTGCTGAAAAAACAGGGCGTAAAAAAAGTCTTTCTATGCAGCATACTGCCTTGCTTTACCGATAACCCGCTTCGCGATCAGACGAATGCCGCGGTAAATGTATTGCTCAGGGAGAAGTTTGCGGCAAAATCATTTCCCGAACAGGTCGTCTGGGTCGAACTGGAAATACCGATTCGCGCCATTGAGAAATGGGAGCCCTTGATAAAATTGCATCCCACGCCGGAAGGCTACCAGCATATAGCCAAGTTGCATGCCGAGGCGATGCTCGCAAGTCTTGGTCTTCAGCCTGAAAATATTAGTCCTGCTCCGGTTGCGGGTTCGGGAGTGCGAGTCGCAAATTTGTGGGATGCCGCCAGCAACACAACCAGCGTACCGGTTATTGCCGGATGGTACACCGTTTCCTTCGTCGTTACCGATCGGGGCGACAATCCCGGGATTTTGATCAGGAATGTAAACAAGGACGCAAAAAACCAATTGTCCAAGAGTTTCAGTCTGTCGCCAAGCGCAAACGGAACCCGCCAAACTGTCGAGTTAATGACAGGTTACGAAGGCTATGGTTACACCCGGGACAAGCTTTGCATTGAAGTGACTGGTTGCAAAATTACCGATATTCTTTTTGAAAAAAGACGCCCGTCGGGAAAGCCGTCAGGCTATGGCACGGGTGTATATATTGACACCACAACCCCGCCCGCTGTTGGCGAACTTGTCGAAATGAAATAACGACCGTTGGCGCAAGCTAAAGGGGAGAGAGTGCACCGGCCGATTTTTCTCGCTGTTCCTTAAAACACGTCTGCCGGAACTTCCTCGACCGCGGCTGGGGGTTGCGGCGTGGCAGGGCGGGGCGGGGGAGGCGCGTCATGCCGTTCCTCCGGCAATATCTTGAGCGGCGTGGTCTGTTGAACGACTGTTAGTTTCAATACCCCGTTTTCGACTGACGCCTCCAGCCGGACTTTCCCAAACAGACCGGCCGCGATAGCCTGATCCCGCCGTAGCGGTTGCGGTTGTGGCTTGACTTCTTTCGGCTGCTCCCGCGTTCCGTGGATGGGACAGACCGGCTTGCCGTTTTCGATCACATATTCCGCGCCTTTTTCACAGGTTACCTGCCACTTCTGCATCTTATCCAGCTTCTCCAGATCAGTCATCCTCTCCGGAGCCTTGCCGAATTTCTCCTGATATTCCTGGAAAATTTTCTCCAGATTGCGCACGCGCTGATGGCAGTTTTCCGTTTCCCGGAACAGGCGGTTTTTAGCTTGCGACTCTTCAACGAGCTGCACGACGGCGGGAATGTCGGCATACCCGACGAAATTCGCCGCGGCCGGGCATTTACCCAGAGCGAGGAAACCGGGATGGTGGAAAAAGTTTTCATCCTTCTTAGGTGTAGCGGCCAGTACCTTTTTCAGGTCATCTTCCAGTGTAGTCAGCGCGAAAAAATCCGGCGTTTCCGCCGTGAAGAAACTGAGTTGCCGGCGCCAGCCCATGTTCTCGTTCTCCCTGGGCAGAATACTCAGGTATGGCGCTGGCTTGCCGTCGGGCAGAGTCGCCTGTACCCGCAAGTCGTTCAACACTGCAATCACTTCCGGCGTCAGCCTCAAGGCCCGGCGGATATGCTCCTGCCCGCCATCGGCAATCATGAACAGCATGTTGGGTGCGCCGTCGAAACCGTTGCCGTCTGCGTTGGTGAAGGCGAAAGTCGCCTCGCGTCCCATCAGCAGCGGCAGATACTGCGCTATTACGCTTTCACCGCCCTCGAATGAAGCGAGCAGCAGGGTGAAAATCTCCGTCCCCTCGGGCAGCAGATTGCTCCAGGCGACCAGCGGCGCATTATCCGGCAGTTTCCCCGCCAAGGCGGATGCGACCGGCGGCACCAGCGCCAGCCGCTTTTCGGTGTCAGACGCAGACAGTTTTATCTGCGCGTTCAGAACCAGGAGGGCGTCTTTTTCCTCCAGCGAAAAGGTCAGGGGATTTATCCCTTGCAGCAGCGCCAGGAGGCGTTCGAGCGCAGGGGTATGTCCGTTCATCTCGTATTGAAAAGAGGAAAAAAGTTCCCGCTCCAGCAGCGGCAGCAGCCGCTTGAAGTCGCCCGACCCGCGCACCAGCCCGGTCGTGGGCCAGTCGGATTTAAGCCGCGCGCGCTTGCCCGCCGCCGCTTCCAGGCACGCCTTCACCACCCGCGCGTCGGGGGCAATCACCACGTAGCCGCCGCCCACCCCGTAGGCAAAGCCCTGCTCCACCCCGCCGACGAAACGGAAAGCGCCGATTTCGGTTTCCGGCAGCCCCGCGGCCAGCAATTCCCGGAAGTCGCCCTGATCCGGATTTTCCTCATGGGCGCTGCACAGGTAATTTTTCTTTTCCGCCGAGTAGGCGAACTTGCCGCCGCAGGGGCAGCGCATCCGGAAATAGGCGTCCTCGAACAGCAGATCCTCGAACGCCTTGGCCTCTGCCTTTTTCGCCTGCAACCGGCGGAAAGTGCGCGACCACATCACCTTGTTACGCAGAGCCTGGCAGCGTTGAAAACTCATCCGGTAAAACTGCGGCAGCAACTGGGAGACGATTATTTTCTCCGCGAACTGGCGGTTGGTGACGGGAATGATCAGGTACAGCATTCCAGCCGGACTGTTGGTCGCTCCGACCAGGGCTTCGTCCACCGTTGTCGTCAGCCCCAGAATACCTGGGCGGGAACTGTCGTAACCCACGGCTTTGGCCAAATCCCCGAACGTAGCCGCGCCCGGCGTCTGCAGGAATGCCTGCAGGCCCATCAGTATCATCGGCTGCAGACCGCCGGGGGCGTGCGAAGCCTGCTCTACCTTGTCGACGCCGAGTTCAAGCACCCTGACGAGATCCGACACCTCCGCGCACAGCAGCGTCTCCTCCGGCACGAAATCGCGCGCCAGGGGGTCTTCGCCCGCAGGCACGAGACTGAGAGAGAACAGCATTGTCGCAGCGAAAAAAAGGATTGCGCGCATTTCGGTTTCTCCTGGGAAAGATTGTCGCCTCTTGCAAAAAGCCGGGAAAAAGATATTCTAAATTACTGCCGGTATTATTGCAAGCACGAACGAATGGAGAACGAAATGGCATTTCTGACGTTACAGATGCGAAGCGAGGTCTTGAACAAGGCGGTAGGCGTGAACGTGGTTTTAAACCAGCAGGCAAAGCCGCCGTATCCGACGATTTACCTGCTGCACGGCCTGTCCGACGACTATACCCAGTGGACGCGCGCGACTTCGATCGAGCGCTACGCCAACCAGTATCCTTTCCTGATCGTCATGCCTGACGGCGACCGCAGTTTCTATTGCGATACCCCGGTGGCGAAATATGAAACCTTTATCGGGAGGGAACTACCTGCCTTTATCGACAAGCTGTTTCCCACCCGCAAACAGAGCAAATTCCGCGCGGCGGCGGGGCTGTCGATGGGCGGTTATGGTGCGCTGAAACTGGGTTTGAAATATCCCAACACCTTCGGCGTTACCGCGTCCCACTCCAGCGCTTTCGGCTTTGCCCATGAGAATAATGAAAAGCGGGGCTGGATTCCGGAAATGCCAGGGCTGGCTGAAATCCTGAACGTGCCGGGCAACGACGTGTTTGCGCTGGCGGAGAAATGCCCCAAGAGCAAACTGCCGAAAATCTACTTTGACTGCGGCAAAAAAGATCACCAGTTTCGCCCGAACGAAAAACTGCACGCGCATCTGTCTAAGCTTAAAATCAAGCACGCCTACCGGACTTTCCCCGGTGATCATTCCTGGGCATACTGGGACGAGCACATCCAGGATTCCCTCCGCTTCATTGCTGAGGCGATGAACGTCTGAAGCCGTCTGCGAAAAGTCACTGATCTGCTTCTGTGTCCTGGCCGTTTCTTGCAAGGCGGCTTAACAGATCCTGCAACGGGATCACCGTAACCCGGCGAATCCCGGAAATGACGGAGAGCGAGCGCATCGGGACAATAATGGAATCCAGCAACCCCTCAATGACCTCGCGCTCATCGACCTCGCCTTCTTCTTTGACCGCTCCCAGGCGATGGACGGCATAGAGTCCGACAATAAAGGTAAGCGCAAAGAGAAAATCCAGCGACTTGAAGCTGAGAATGGGAAGGCGGTGTTCCTGGGTCGCGGTGGTAAGGATCAACGGCACTTCCAGTTGTACCGTGGACATGATATCGGCAAATATGCCGCCAACAATGGGGCCTAGCGCTCCCGCAATATTTGCCGCCAGACTGATTACCGTCATATAGCCGTGAGCCATTCCTTCCGGCGAAAGTTTCAGTGCAATGTTGCTGGTGCCGATCGTGACGCCTGCAACCGAGATGCCACCCAGGACTTGAATTGCGAACAGCAGAATCATCGTGAACCGGTGCGGATCCGGCATGGTGGTAAAGCACCATAGCAGGATGCAGAGCAAAAACATGGGGCCGCTTACGGCAAGGACAGTCTTGTTGGAGAAACGATCAGATAGCCGTCCCCAGATTTTCAGAAACAAGATTGTCACCACCTGGCTTGTGACCACCAGCACTGTCACCATAAAAAGCGAAAGATGGATTCGGTTAAGCATGTAAACCAGGAAAAAGGGTGCAGCCATATTGATGGCAAAAGTCCACAAAGACAGGAAGATAGTCAATGCCCGGAAATTTCCGTCTCGCAGGGGTGCGGTCAATAACTCACGCAGTGAAACCATGCTGGCCATTGAACTTGTGCGCTCCGGAATGTTGGCAATTGCATAAAGCCCGGCAAGGCCGAGAATAAGCCCGACAGTGAATAAAATCGCATATCCATACAAGCTGTGCGAAGGGTAAAGCTCTTTCCAGTAATCGATGAAGTAGCCACCGCCCAGCGTCAACAGAAGGGAAAGAACCGTCCCCAGGACTATTCTGCGTCCATTAATTTCTCCCAGCCTTTCGGAAGGAATTAAATCCCGGATCAGACTGTTCCAGGCAGGTCCAGGTAAAGCGCCAACCAAAGCGGCGATCAGCAGGCAAAGCAGGAGCAGGGACACGCTGCCGTTTCCAAAGAACGGAATGAGAATGATGGGAATCCAGAGCAATCTGGACAGCCCGACAGTCAGGAGCGTGATTGCGCGGCGCTTAGGCACTTTCATGACTAGATACAGTCCAGGCAACTGCATAAGCTGGCTCAGGAAGCCGATACTTGCGATCAGGCCGATTTCCCGTTGCGATGCGCCAAGCGCGAGAGCAAAGGCGGCAAGGTAGAGTCCGCCCTGAACCGTCACCATGCCCATGGCGCAGATGCCGTCAAGTATATACATGTGCAATCCGCGCTGTACGTCGGCTTCGTTCAAGTTTTCCTGGGTTTTGAACAGGTTGTGGAACGAAAACATAAAAATCCTCGCAGAATCCTGATGCGTAATCAATTTGACGAAACTCGGTTGATTTGATTTTACCCCGCTTTTGCAGGATATTCATATACATTTCGCGAAAATGCTAAATAAAAAAGGGTGGGGGATGTTCAGCAGAATTTGTGGGTCGGTTTGGCCGCTTATCACTCTGGATTTACGGCAGGAAATTTCGCGAATGCGGGAATGACGATCGTATGTTTTTCTTTAAGACAGTAAGATTTTTCCTTAATTAAACCGTATTGGTTCTAAGGTACTATCTCCTTAACAGAATCTTATTGCTCCTGCTCCCACGCGCGATTCCCCAAAAAACCTTCCTGAAAAAAGACAGGCGCGTAGCCGTGTTCCGTCAGCCAGCGCACGCCGGTTTCCATGCGCTTGAAATGGTCTGGTATATAATTAAAGTAATGTGGGAAACTGTATTGCTCGTGCGTCGCAAGCCCGATGACTTCGTTCGTTTCCGGGTTGGCGTAGGCGGCTTCCAGTTTACGCAAAGTCTTCTCGCAGGTGTCCAGGTTGGAGCAGGCCGCGCCGGTCTTGACGAATGTTATGTCCAGGTCGAAATCGTGCACCATCTTGTGTGCGACCAATCTGGCGGCGCGGATATGATCGACGAAATACCCGATGTCCGGCGCGTTGTTCTTCTCGCCCGGGTCGCCGACGCCGGTGCGGGAATTGACGTACTGTCCGCTTAGGAACCGCACTCCGCGTTTGCGGAGTTCCCGTAACGCCGGAGGCTGGGCCATCGCCCAGTGAATCACTATCGGCGGGGTGACGGTTTTTTCTCCCGCGACCCGGATCAACTCGGCGGTGGTGATATCGTAATCGGCGGCGAGTTTTTCCGGGGTGGCGTACTGATATGGCCGGTCCGGGAATTCAGAGTACGCGTGGAAAGCGAGCTTGAGCCAGTCGGAATTGTCCAGGAATTCGCCTTTGTATTTGTCCGGAAAAGCTGAAAGGTTGAATTTGCCATCGCCGTGGTCGTTGCGATAGAAACTGTTCAGTGTGAACTTGGCTCCGTATTCCCGATGCAGGCGGCGCAGTTCCGCCAGATAAAGGCAGTCGAAGAGCGAGGCGTGGGCATTCTTTACCAGGTCTTCGAAGAAAAAGACGTTATCGTCGATGAAGAAATCATATCGCCGGAAAGACTGCTTATCCCAGAGCACTCGGATGGAATGGCGGATCGTTCCGTCAAAGCCGTGTGTCTCGGCGACAAGATTGTTTTCCTTTTGACTGAGCGTGACCCGCGTCGAAAATGTTTCTCCGCTACGCGACGCCGGTTGACCGTTGACCTTTACGTCGACGAACGGCTCGGCAAGGCCTTGAACGGTGATTTCAAGTCCGGCGGATGTCTCCTTACCGTTGACACGACTGAGCACGGCACCATGAAAGGGCGAGAGTATCTGGAACAGAAGAGTCATCCTTTTATTGGCAGCGGGTTCTGGCGGTGGCTTTCTTCTATCACCGCGATCTGCTTGCGCACCTGCTCCAGCGTAATGATCAGTTCGTCCTGGCCGGTCAGGACATCGTGGATGTTGTTATAAAAACGGGTCGGTCCCTCGGCGAGGGATTTCAGCGTATAGCCCGAGGCGCCTTTCAGCCGTTCCTTTTCCAGTTCCCAACTGTCTTCGATCCAATCGAGTTTTTCGCTCGGATACTGGCGGTTCTCCGACCAGTTCCACATTTTGTGTTTGGGTGCCTTGGCGGGGTCGAAATATTTCCATTCCAGTTTTTCCGCTCCGCCCGACATCGAGCCGTAGGTGCCGCAGACCAGGTAGGAGTAGGGGGGGCGGTAAGCCATGTAGGCGCTGATGATGATTTCCACCAGCGGTATGTCCTTTCCGTACAGCGTCAGCGCGCACAGGTCTTCGGCGTCTCCCGCGAACGGATTATCGCACGACATCCGGCAGAACACCTGCGGCGTCTTGTCGAAGCCGATCAGCGTCAGCGCCTGGTCGACCGAGTGGGGGCCGGTGTTGTATAGCGAACCGCCGATATTTTTCTGCAGTGTCTGCCAGTCCCAGCGGCGGCCGAACGAGCCCCAGTATGAGCGGATGTGCAGGATTTTTCCCAGTACGCCAGAGGCGATAACTTCCTGCATCTTGTCGAAGAAAGGCTGAAAGCGGTTGTTCTGGAACGGCGCCAGCAGTTTGCCAGCTTTTTTCGCCGCCGCGCCCATTTCGTCCACGTCGCGCGTGGTCGCGGCTAAGGGCTTTTCGCACACCACATCCAGCCCCGCTTCCAGCGCTTCGATTGTCGCGGGCTTGTGCAGAGGGGAGGGGAGGGCGTTGACAAACAGGTCGTACTTGCCGTCTTTAATCAGATCCTTGTAGTCGGCGTAAGCGCGCGCGCCGAATTCGTTTTCCGCGTCTGTTCTGCGGTCGGCTACTTCATCTGCGACAGCCACGATCTTGTACTTGCCGGGGAGATTACGCAGGCAGTTGGCGTGAATGCTGTAGCCGCTGCGGCCTTGTCCGGCGATGGCGACTTCGATGATCCGGGATGAATCGGAATTCATGGCTGCTCCAGTCAATAGAAGGTTAAATAGTGTCTCGTCGGTTATTATCACGCGGGAAATGATTTTGCAAATGAAAAAGCCGGTTTATCAGTGAAAACCGGCAAATTGGGAGACATATAAATGATTTTCAGGCGTGCGTCGCAGCCATATGGGTGCGGAATTCATCGAGCATCGCCAAGGCTTCTTTCGCGCATTTCGGGCAATATGTATGTGAAATCAGCGCTCCGGCAGGCAAGTTTCTACGAAAAAATCGACCGGAATCAGCCTTCACTTTTTTGCAGACACAACACATTATATGCAGCTTGTTTTTGGCTATCATAAGTCTTTCTCCAACAATACTTATACATAATTATCGGCGGCACGTCGTATTGCTGAAGGTAAATGTTGCAAGTAAAGTTCCATAAAGTCTTTGCTGACAAAGAATTCGGTTGGCGTTGGTGATGGATTGCCAGACTTTTGCCATTTTCTCACCCGCCAATTTAATTCGTTATTCCAATTGGTTAAGTGTAAAGGAATTGCAATAGTGTAAAATATTTGTGTCAATTTTGGCCGGATATGAGTTTATGGGGCGTAACATTTGAGCAATCAATAGTTTGCATGGCGTAAACAAATTTCTGCCGGGATTTGCACAGAAAAACACACACAAGCAGTTATGCTTGTGTGTGAAATCCGACATATGGCAAGTCAGCCAAGGTAGTCGAAATTTGCTGAAACCTGTCGACAGCTTGCCGAAGTTTGCTTTTTTCTGCCGAAATCTGCCGGCTGAAAACCCGTTATTTCTGCTTTGCTTTCATTTCCTGCAAAATTTTCTGGAACTCCGGATTGGTTTTCAGCATCTGGAACTGCGCGAGGTTGAGCATATCAGCCTTGACTCCTCCTTCCAGCAGGCAGGCTTGCAATTCGGAAATGGCTTTTTCCTGTTTGTTGAGGGCGGCGGCGGTGATGGCGAGGTTGAAGCGAATTATCGGTTGGTCGCCGACTTTCAGATTGACCATTTTCTCGTAGACGGTATAAGCTTTTTCATAATCCTCGGCGGTGAAATAACCGTTGCCCAAGGCGTTAAGCACACCCATGTCCTGGGGAGCCTGTTCCGAAATTTTTTCCAGATAGGGAATCGCTTCCTTGAAGTTCTTGGCGGCAGTGTAATAATTGGCAAGGCCGAAGAGGGCTTTCTGGTTTTTCGGATCAAGTTCCAGTGCTTTCTTCAGCGGTGGCATGGCTTTTTCCGGTTGTTTCAGCGCGGTGTAAACTTCGCCCAGCGTGGAGAGGGCATTGACATTTTCCGGCTCCTGCGCCACAGCCTTTTCCAGAATATCGGCCGCTTCGTTGAATTTCTTGGTGTTGAGATAGATATTGGCCAGGGTCACCATGGCGGCCTTGGAGTTGGGAGCGACTTCCAGCGCTTTCTGGAATTTCGGCAAGGCCTGCCCGAGATTGTTCCGTTTGAGAAAGGCGTTGCCCCAGGAAATATAGGTGTCGGCGCGGTTGGGAGCGAGTTTCACCGCCTGGTCGAACGCGGCCTGCATATTAGTCTCTTGTCCGTTAAGTCCGGCCCAGCAGTGCCCCATCAGGCAGAACGCCCACGGCTCGCCGGTCGACTGAGCCAGGTTTACGGCATACTTGAGCATTTCCTCATTATTCCCCTGCTTGATCAGCAGATTGGTGTACATCTCGTGCACGAGGGGGGAGCCGGGTTCTAGCTTCTCCATCAGCTTCTGCAACTGTTGGGCGGCGTCGGCTTGCTTATTGAAAATGGACAGTTCCTGGGCGTACATCCAGCGGAAGAGCGGGGACTTGCCGCTGTGTTTTTCAAACTCCTTCAACTTGGCTTCGGTTTCGGTAATATTTGCGCCCTGCTGGAATCCTTGAAGCATCGCGTCGCATTCCTTGAGCAGAGACGCGCATTTGCCTTCGGGCGAAGCGGCCTTGAGTTCGATCACCTTGTCCAGCAAGGCGTTGGCGGCTGGGAAATTGCCGACCGCGCGCAGGCAGGAGGCGAGAAAGAATGCGAGTTTCTGGTCTTCCGGATATTGTTTTACCGCTGTGTCCAGGTCGTCGATGATCAGCCTGTCAATGCCTTTTTCCCAGATTTTCAGGATAGTCGAATACTGTTTGCTGGCGCTGCCGGAAATTTTCATCTCCTGATGCTTCTGGCGTTCCTTCTGGATCTTTTCGAGTTTTTTCAGGTCTTCGGCAGAGGGTTGCTTAGGTGCTTGTCCGGGCGTCTGACGAGGAGGATTTTCGCCGCAGAAGGCGCTGTAACCAGCCGCCAGCATAAACATCGTTACCAGGAGAATCGATTTTCTGTTCATTGTGTCGCCTTTCTGTTTGTGGGTTAACGGGTTAACGGGGTTACAGGTTAGCGGGTTAATGCAGCGACCTGGAGAACAGGGACTCCAGTAACCCGTCAACCCGTTCCCCCGTCTACCAAATATCAAATCGTCGCCGTCAGTTCCGCCGCCAGCCGCAACAGGGCGTCGGGATTGATCGGCTTCTGCATGAAGTGCAGACCCGTGGCGAATGAGGTCAGGTGATGCTCCTCGTCGAGGTTGCATTTCTTGCCGGAAACGAAACAGATCGGACACTCGAAACCTTCCTGCCGCAGAATCTTGGCTATCTCCACGCCGCTGGGGCCTTCCTTGAGGAACAGGTCGATAAAGAACAGATCGACGTCGTTCAAGTCCTCCAGGCTGCCGACTTCGGTGAAGGAGGCGCAGGAGATCACCTTGTATTTTTTCTTTTCCAGAACGCGCCGGTAGGCGTTGCGCGTGTCTTCGTCGTCGTCGATAATGGCGATGTTGCGGGGATTGAACATATTTTTTATGAATTCAAAAGCCATAGCTATTCTCCCGCCAGAGTAGAGATCAGCTTGTGCGGAACCAGCCATTTCAGCGTCGCGCAGGAATGCCCCGGCATGTCCAGGTCGAAACACGCGCAGGAGGCTTTTTTCATCTCTATATTGAGGGAGGCGCCCATGCCGGTCAGCGCGGCGGCGAGGCCGCTGAAGTCGGGCTCGTGACCGACCAGCATGATGCAGGAGGCTTTCTCTTGTTCCCGGATCAGCTCGAACGCAAGGTTGGGAGCCATGCCGCAGGCCAGGCGCTCGTCTTCGATTAGCGGAATTTTTGTTTTCAGGTTTTCCAGCGCCGCGGTGGCGGTTTCCACCGCCCGCGCCAGGGGACTGGTGACGATGACGTCGGGTCTGATGTCAAGCCGCCGCAGAAAACTGCCCACCGCCGCCGACTGCGCGCGGCCTTTGTCTGTCAGTTTGCGGGCGAAATCAGAAGAAGCGTGTCTGTCCGCGTCGCCATGCCGAAGAAGCAGCAGATTCATTTGATTCTCCTGGAATATTATTCCATTTCAATAATGTTATTCAGTCATTGCTGTTTTGCAAGCAGGAAAAGTGAACAAAATAATAGCCCTGTCACAAAAAAGCCCGGCATGGAGCCGGGCTTTCGGGAAAACATTTTTCAGCCGATTACAGTTTCATGGCCTTTTCAATCAGTTCAACCACGCGGTTGGAATAGCCCCATTCGTTGTCATACCAGCTCAGAACCTTGAACATGTTGTCGCCGATCTTCATGGTGGAGAGGGCGTCGTAAATCGAGCTGTGGCAGTCGCCGATAATGTCGGTGCTGACGATGGGGTCGACGCAATAGGAGAGGATACCCTTCATCGGGCCTTCGGCGGCAGCTTTCACCGCTTTGTTGACATCCTCGACCGAGCAGTTCTTCTCGGCGGTGAAGGTGAGGTCAACGAGCGAGCCGGTGATGACCGGCACACGCAGGGCGTAGCCGTTCAGCTTGCCAGCCAGGGGCTTAAACACCTTGCCCACGGCCTTGGCGGCGCCGGTGGTAGTGGGGATGGTGTTGATGGCGCCAGCGCGTGCGCGACGCAGATCCGAGTGAATCTGGTCGGCGATTTTCTGGTCGTTGGTGTAGGCGTGGACGGTGGTCATCAAACCTTCCTTGATGCCGACGGCGTTGTGGATCGCCTTGGCCACGGGCGCGAGGCAGTTGGTGGTGCAGGAGGCGTTGGAGATGCACTTCATCGCGGGAGTCAGGTCTGCGTCGTTAACGCCGAGGACGATCATGCCGTCGATCTCGTCTTTCGCGGGCACGGTGAGCAGGACTTTCTTGCAGCCGTTCTTGCCGAGGTGGCTGTCGTAGCCGGGCTTGCCGTCCTTGGCCTTGCTGGCGAAGATGCCGGTGGATTCGACCACCACGTCGACGTCGCCGCCCCAATCGAATTCGCCGGGAGCAGCCTTGGTGCCGTTGATGTTGACCACGTCGCCGTCGACGATCATCTTGCCGTCCTTGACCTCGATTTTGCCGGGATAGCGACCGTAGACGCTGTCGTACTTGAGCAGGTGCGCGAGTGCGTCCACCGGGGCGAGGTCGTGGATGCCGACGAGGTCGAACTTGGCCGACTGCTGCTTCATGATGCGGAAGACCTGGCGGCCGATGCGACCGAAACCGTTGATACCGACTCTGATTTTCGCCATGTTTCAGACTCCTTGTTCGTAAAGTGACAGCAAAAAAAATAGCCCGGAAGCGGCTTCGCGGCGATTCTTTCCCGACGCGAAATAACCCGGGAAGACAACCAAACTCGTGAAATTATAAAAGAACGCCGCGGCCTGTCAAGCCGGAAAAGTTTTTGCCAGCGACGGATGCGCGCTTGTCAAATAAAACCCGCGGCGTATACTGAAGGGCATGGCCGAAGATGAAAATAAGACCGACTGTCCGTATTGCCACGGTTCGACCGCGCTGACGCAGTGGGGAATATTCCGGATTTATCTCTGGCCGTGCAAGCTGGCGGTTCTGGTTTCGCTGGCGGGGGTGCTGGCGGGTTTTCTCTATAGCTGGTATTTCTGGCTGCTGGGCGGGCTGTTTTTCCTGTTGCCGCTGAGTAACGCCGATCTGCGGCTCTACCTGTACCCCGTGGTATCGCTGGCTTGCCTGTGCGGAAAAAGGGCGAACTGTCCCAAGTGTCTGCCTGATTCTTCGGTATTCAGTCAATAACTTCTTTCCTGGCTAGGAGCAACCATGCAAACCTCTGTTTTTTCTTCTGCCGAAAACTTCCCGGTACGGGGCGGATATGACGTCGTCGTCGTGGGGGCGGGACCGGGCGGATTTTCCGCCGCCATCGCCGCCGCGAGGGCAGGCATGAAAACCCTGTTGATTGAGCGTTACGGTTTTCCCGGCGGCGTGGCCACGACCTGCTGCTGCCCTTATCTCATGGGCTATTCGGTAGGCGCGCGCCAGATCATCGGCGGCATCGGCGACGAACTTGTGCGCAGGTTGGACAAGATGGGCGAGGCGCGGATCAAGTTTCCCGGAACCGGCCTCATCGATCCCGCCCCGATCGGCGACCGGCGGCTTGATAATGTTGTAATCAGCATTGAGGGAATGCGCATCGTCGTCAACCGCCTGCTGGCCGAGAGCGGCGCGGAAACGCTGTTCTATACTTCAATGATCGGCGCGATGCGCGAGGGAAACAGAATCGGTTCCATCGTGGTGGACAACATAGACGGCCTGGGGTTGATAAAGGCGAAAGTGTTTATAGACGCCACGGCGAACGCGGAACTCGCTTTCCGGGCGGGATTCGACACCGTGACCGCCCCGGCGGAAGACGCCATGACCAAGACTATCCTCATACGTCTGGGCAACGTGAATAATTTCAAACGCGATCTGGTTGTAGAAACATTTAATAAGTTGTTTGAAGCAGGCAAGGTTCCGTACAAGAATCAGGACAATTTCATGGGCGGGCCGCTGCTCCATCCGGGCGAGTTTATCCTCAACTTTACCCTCACCATTGGTGATGCTCTATCTGCGCGCGATATGACGCGGATGGACGGAGAGTTGCGCGAACAGATTCTGGTGACGGTGGACTGGTACCGGAAAAATATTCCCGGCTTCGAGAATTGTTTCCTGATGGACAGTGCCGTACACGTGGGCGTGCGGGCTTCGCGGAATATCGTGGGTTTGGAGACGATAACCTGCCAGGGGATAGACGACAACGTTATTCTGCCAAAGCCGGTTTCGCTCGGGCGGCGCGGCTACGGCGGGCATGGCTTGAAAAGCTTCACCGACGGGAAGGCGAAGTCCTACGCGGACGCCTACCCCATTCCCCTGGGCGCCTTGATTCCGGCTGGAGCGGAAAACCTGCTGGCGAGCGGTAGGGCGATTTCGGCGGAAGCGGGCGCGCTGTCGTGTTTCCGGCTGATGTCAAACTGCTGCGCTATCGGTCAGGGCGCGGGCGTGGTGGCTGCGGTGGCGGCGGAAGAAAATTGCCCGGTCGCGGCGGCGAACTACGACAGGATCAGGGAGCGGCTTCTGGCTGGCAAGGCGATACTCGACTGATCATGCGCGGGAGCGGCGGACGAGGTAGCGCATCAGCAGAGTCTCAAATTTCTCCGACGTGTTCACCGCCACGTAATCGATGGCGCAATCCGAGCACAGCTTGCGGTAGCGCGCGCGGAATGAGGCGATCTCTTTCTGGTATTGCGCGCGCACCGCCTGCGGATCGACCTTGATCTTTTCCCCGTTTTCCAGGTCTATGAACTCACTGACGTGGCGGTAGGGCAGGTCTTCTTCCGCCGGGTCGAGAATATGAAACAGGATGACTTCGTGCCGCCGGTGGCGCAGGTGGCGCAGCGCCTTGACCAGTTCTTCCTCACCGTCCAGCAGATCGGAAAAAGCCACCACCAGTCCGCGTCGGCGCATGTACTCCGCCGCATTGTGGAAGGCGGCGGGAATGGCGGGAACGCCGCCGGGCTTGGCCGCTTCCAGCATATCCATGACCAGCCCCAGGTGCGCCATGCGCGAGGACGGAGGCAGGCGTTTTTCCTCGTCTCCACCCGCTATCGTCAGGCCGATGGCGTCGCGTTGGCGCATGGCCAGGTAGCCGATGCAGGCGGCGAGGCGGCAGGCATAGTCAAACTTGCTGATTTCGGCAGAAGCGAAGCCCATGCTGGCGGAGGCGTCCAGCAACAGGCAGCAGCGCAGGTTGGTTTCCTCGCGGTAGCGCTTGATGTAATAACGGTCGGTGCGGGCGTAGGCCGTCCAGTCAAGGTCGCGCAGGGGGTCGCCGGGAGAGTATTTCCGGTGCTCGGCGAACTCGACGGAAAAGCCGTGAAAAGGAGAGGTGTGCAGGCCGGTGATGAAACCTTCCACCACGTCGCGCGCCAGCAGTGGCAGTCTGCCGAGAGCTGACAGCGCCTGAGGAGAAACAAAACGGTTGATGCCTGCGCCCACGCGTATTCTCCTGGTCGGATATCAATCGGTCAAGCAAGCAATCTTTCTGATTTACAAAATCAAGTTACGCGTGTCATTCCCGCCTGCGCGGGAATGACGGTCCGTAAGTTTAATTGTTGACCGGAGAACGGCAATCAGATCAACCCGGCTACTCCGCGACGGAAATCCTGACCCGTTGCACGTAGCGGCCGGTGCGCCAGATCAGGTTGAAGCCTTTGCGGATATCGGCGGCGGCCAGGGCGGCGCGCAATTCCTCCGGTGTCTTGACTTCGCTTTCGTCGACTTTCATGATCAGGCTGCCCGGGCGGATGCCGATGCGCGCCGCTTCGCTCCGGCGACCGACGCTCATCACCAGCACACCCCACGCGCCCTGTTCGTAACCCAGGCGCTGGCCGAGGGCGGTGGTGAATTCCGCTACTTCGATGCCGAGGCTGTCCAGCACCTTGTCGGTGCGGGCGCGCACGGCGACTTCCTCCGGTACCGCTTCCAGCCTGACGGTGGTGGCGAAAGCTTTGCCCCGCCGGATCAGTTCCACCGTGACGTCGGTGCCGGGGCTGGTGGTGGCCACGAGGTTGCGCATCTGGTGGTCGTCCTTGATTTCCCGTTTGCCGTACTTGATGATGATGTCGCCGCGCATGATGCCTGCCTTGGCGGCGGGAGTGTCGGCCAGCACGCCGATGACCAGCGCGCCCTGGGGGGATTCCAGGCCGAAGCTGCGCGCGAGTTCAGGGGTGAGCTTCTGCAGTTGCAGGCCAAGGTAACTGGAAGTCACGCGCTTGTTGGTGATGATGCCCTGCATGATGCTGCGGGCGATATTGATCGGGATGGCGAAGTTGATGCCCATGGAGCCGCCGCTCTTGGAATAGATGGCGGTGTTGATGCCGATCACTTCGCCCTTGAGGTTGACCAGGGGGCCGCCGGAATTGCCGGGATTGATGGAGGCGTCTGTCTGGATGAAGTCCTCCACCTCGACGATGCCGACGCCGCTGCGCCCTCGGGCGGAGATGATGCCGGTGGTGACGGTGGACTCCAGCCCGAATGGGTTGCCGATAGCCAGCACCGATTCTCCGACCAGGCAGTCGTCGGAATCGCCGGTGGGGGCGATAGTGAGGTGGTCGGTTTCGATCTTGATGACGGCGACGTCGCTGTCGGGGTCGGTGCCGATCAGTTCGGCGGGGAATTCCTTGCCGTCGGAAAGTTTGACGATGATAGTGTCGGCGGAACCGACGACGTGGTTGTTGGTGAGGATATAGCCGCGTTCATCCACGATAACGCCAGAGCCTTGGCCGACGGTGGTGCGGGGCTGGGCGTCGGGGATGCGGCCGGGAAAGCGGCGGCGCAGGAGTTCGCGGAACAGTTCGGTCGGATCGTTGAAGTCGCCCGTCGTCCGGGTCTGGGTGCGTTCGACGCGGATGTTGACGACGGCCGGGCGTACGCGCTTGGCGATGATGGCAAATGCCTGGGAGACGATCTGCGCCTGCGCCAGAATCCTGTCCTCTTCGGCGCGGTTGTCTTCCGCGGCGGCGGGGAACTGGCAGGCGAGAACGGCAGTGCAAACTATAATCAGGTATTTGGCTGTTTTCATGTGTATTTTCCTCGGCAAAAAATGTCGAAAGTTTAACGCGCCAGCATTATCACATTTAATGCGGCAAGATGCAAGAATTTGCAGGCACGAATCTCGTTGCTGAATGTAACTGTCTGTTTATGGCAGGCTTCATGCGGGGAGATAATAACAAATCTTCGTAATATGTCGAGGCGCGATTGTTTTTAGTCTCTAGTCTTTTTGTACAAGTCATTAGATTTGAATAGCAGGGAAAATATTTTCCGTCTATTACTGGGCACGCTTCCGAAAATCACCACAGGAGAATGGAATTATCCGGCCAGAATCGCGGAATCGAGATTTTCCCGGATAGTTTCCATCAGCGCGGAAAATTCGGAAGAGAGCCGGTCACGCTGGCGGGGGAGGGGAACCTCGACGTTGGCGACCACGTGGCCGGGGCTGGGCGACATGATGACGATCCGGTCAGCGAGATAGACCGCTTCCTCGATGCCGTGCGTGACGAACAGAGCGGAGATATTGTTTTCGCGGATCAGCGCCAGCAGTGTGTCCTCCAGAACGAACCGGGTCTTTTCGTCGAGATTGGCGAACGGCTCGTCCAGCAGCCAGAGTCCCGCGCCAGTCGCCAGCAGCCGCGCCAGCATCGCCCGTTGCCGCATGCCGCCGGAGCATTCGTGCGGAAACAACCGCTCCTTCCCGGCCAAGCCGACCTTGTCCAGAAACGCGCCAGCCGCGCGCCTGCGTTCCTTTTTACTCACGCCGCGCAGGCGCAGGGGAAAGGCGACGTTGTCCTCCAGCCGTAGCCAGGGCAGGAGCGTGTGTTGCTGACTGACGTAGGCGAGGGCGGGGGAGCGGTCGGCGTTTCTGGTGGCGTTGACTGAAAAATAACCGGAGTCACATTTTTCCAGTCCGGCAAGGATGCGCAGCGCCGTGGTCTTGCCGCAGCCGGTGGGTCCCAGCAGGCAGGTGACGCGACCAGATTCCGCGCTGACGGTGAAATTCTTCAGCGCTTGGCACTTCTGTCCGTCGCGGTTGGTAAAGGACTTTGCGACTTCGTGGAAGGTGATGGCGAGGTCAGGCTCATTTGGCATCACACTACCTCCGCCTGCCAGTGGCCGAGGCGTTTTTCCAGAAACCACAACAGGCCGTTGATGATCAGGCCGATAGCCATGATGTAGAAAACCGCGGCAAAGGTGTATTGATACTGCACCGTGTCCTGGCTCACCCAGATAGTGTACCCCAGGCCGCTGCGGGTGCCGGGATAGAGTTCGGCGGCGACGATGACCATCCAGGAAATGCCGAGTCCGATTCTCATGCCGCTGACTATCGAGGGGAGAGAGTGGGGGAGCACCACGTGCCGGAACAGCGACCAGCTGCCCGCACCCAGCAGCCAGGCGTTTTCAAGGAGGCTTTTGCGCACGGCATGCGCGCTACTGGCGGTGGCCAGCAGAATTGGAAAAAACGCGCCCCAGCAGATAATGAAAACCATAGCGGGCTGGATTTCAAACAGGAGCTTGTGCCGGTACGCTGCCGGAATGCCCCAGATAGTTTCGGCCAGGTTGCCCACGCCCAGCAGCAGAATCGCCAGCGGCAGCCAGGCGATGGGACACACCACGCGCAGCATGGTGACCAGCGGCGAGACAGCCGCGCGCGCGGCGGCGTTCCGACCGATCAGCAACCCCAAAGGAACCGCCAGCGTCACCGCCAAGAGGTAACCCAGCCCCACCCGCGTCAGGCTGACCAGCGCGGAGAAGCCGAGGCAGGGCGTGTCGATGCTTTCCGGTTTCGCGGCGGGCTGGAGAATGATCCGGCAGACGTCGCTTACCGTCGGCACCAGCGTGCCCGGGCGCGAGGCGGCATAGTGCCACGCTCCCAGCAGGAGCAACGGAAGAATCGTCCCCGTCGCCGCGCGCGACAAGAATTTAGAAAAGTTCATTTGTCTGTTTCAGGCGCGATCTCGCGCAGCAGGGAAAAATCCGTCACCAGAGCGTCCAGTTCCTCCGGCGTCTTGTCTTTAAGATTTTTGCTGAAGTGGTTGAGGTCGGTCATCATTTCAAACCAGGTCAGCATTCCCTGGCGCCAGCCGTCGGTGAACACGGTCTGATAATTGACGGTGGGTATGCTGATAGATTCCACCTCGACCGGCAACTTGGTCCAGTCGCTTACGATTTTCACCGTCTCTTCCGGATTGGTATTCGCGAAATCGCCGCCCGCGACGATAGTCTTCAGCAACGCCAGCACCAGTGCGCGCTTGTCGCGCAGAGCCGCGCCCGTGGCAGCCACGCAGCAGCAGGGATGGTTGAGCCATTTTCCCGCGGGCGGCAGGTCGCGCAGGTCGCAGACAGTCTTGCCCAGTCCCTTGGACTCGGCCAGCGCGATTTCCGGCTGGTTCATGACCATGCCGTCGACGATTTTCTTTTCCAGACTCGGCAGCATGTTCGAGGTTTTCTGCAGGTTAATCACGACGACGTTGACCGGCTTGCCGTCCCCGCTCACCGGCAAATCGCCGCAGGTGAGGCCTGCTTCCGCCAGCGCGCGGATGAAGATCAGGTAAGCCACCGCGCGGGGAGCCTTGTAACCGATTTTCACCGGCGTCTTTGACTCGCGTACGAATTTGAGAAAACCGTCCCACCCCTTCACGTTCAGTTCAGGAAGCAGCAGCAGCATATCGCCGTCGCAGTTGAGCGGGGCGATGATCTTCATATCCGCCCCGCCGTCGATGGCGCTGACCACTGCCGCGACGCCGCCCAGTCCGACCTCGATTTCATTGCGCGCGAGAGCAGAAGGCATTCCCGCCCCGCCGCCGACCTTGAGCAGGCTGACGACGCAGAGGCTTTTACCGTTTTCGATCAGGCGGTAAGCCTGACTCTTTTCGATTTCCTCCAGCCACACGCCGCCGGTTTTGTCTTTCAGCTTTTCCCCCTGCGTCGCGGCAAGGAACAGGGCGATCTGGTGGTCGTGGCCGACGTGGCCGACCTTGAGCGTCTGTTCCTCCGCCCGAGTCAGTCCCATTGACAACAGAAAAACCAGCGCGCCCATCAACATTTTTTTCATACCGAAATTCTCCTTAGCACAGCGCTCATCAAAAGTGAACAAAACGCGAAGTGGAAAATATTCTCCACCTCTCAAGGGGAGGAATTATTATTACCTGCGCGGAAACTCCCGAAAACCAATCCCGGCGACTGTCAACTGGCGACTTAAATCGGTCACAAGCCGAATTTACGTTTGATCGCCGATTTGGGACAGGTGCCGATGCACGCCCCGCAGGCGATGCACTCCATGCCGCCCGCCTCCTTGCGTACGTCGAGCGCTACGGGGCAGACCTTGTCGCAAAGTCCGCAGTTGACGCAAGCTTCGTCGTCGACTTCGATCCGCGTCAGTGCGAAGCGGCTGCACAAGGCGTAAACCGCGCCCATCGGGCAGAACGTGCGGCAGAACGCGCGCGAGCAGAAGATCATCAACAACAGAAAAAACGCCAGCACGAAAAGGCGCAGCCAGTTGTCGCCGGCCTTGCCGTAGATGCCGCCTTCGGCGTCGACGTTGCCAGAGAAATATTTCGGCACATGCGCGGTCAGGGTGCCGAGGGGGCAAACTTTGCAATAATACAGGTCATATTTCGGGTTTTGCTCGATCAGAGTCTGGGGCGAGCGCACCAGCACGCTGGCGGAGAAGAGGCGGTTTTCGATTTCGAATTCCGGCAGATTTTTCTCTTCACCGGGCGCGAGCGTGAAATCGGGAAAGCTCTTGTCCGCGACTTTTTCCTCCACCCCGGTTTCGTTGTCGCGGTAGAGAATTTCCAGATCGACGCCGCTCACCGGCTTATCGCTGGGATTGCTGACAGTTATCCCCAGCGCGAGCTGGTTGTTGTCGCGCTTATTGGGCGAGGTCTTGCCGATCGTGACATAACCGCTCTGTTCAAAACCAAGCAGAAAGGGCAGGGCGAACACCAGCAGCAGCAGGGCGAGATATTTTCCGAACCGCGTCCAGCGCGGAAGGCTGAATTTGCGTCCCGGAATCCGGTGCAGAAGATCCTGAAACCAGCCAAACGGACAGAGGAAACCGCAGAACAGGCGACCGAAAACCAGACCTACGCCTGCCAGCAGCAGCACCGCC
>JAGUZQ010000084.1 GCA_020060765.1 Planctomycetota bacterium
CGGAAGATGCAAGATAAGATCGTACCCCTTGTAGGGGAACCAGTAACAATGCCCTTTCAGGGCTAATCAAGCCACCGGCTACGCCGGTGGTACTGACTGAACCGTATTGGGACTAGGGGACTAAGAAAAACACTTTGCAGGCGCGACGCCAATAGCTCCTGAGCGCGAACAACTTAAGGCAAATTGGGAAAACTTCAACCAGAATCTTAGTCCCCTAGTCCCTTAGAGCCTTAGTCCCCTGCATGCTTTTGCCCCCATATTTGCGGGGCGCTGCACTCAGTCACGCGTCAATGCCGCACCACGTTCTCAATCCCGTCGCTTTCCCAGTTGATGGAACTGTTCACGTTTCCACCCTGCATCGGCGGCGCCTTGATATTATCCCATCCTTGGACAGGTCCCTCGGTGCGGTTATCGGTGTTATGCCAGCCGTAGCCGGAATCGACCACGCTCTTGCGCCAGTAGGAGGTTCGCAGCAGCCTCATCATCAGCGCCACGCCGTTATCCTCCACCCCGCCGTCGTCCAGTTCCTCCTGGGTGTAATAGTCCAGCGGGTTCACCGCCAGCCGCAGCGGCGAAATCCCCGCCCCCCAGGCCGGTTCAAACAGGTTGTAGCCGTTCCTGAGCCAGCGTTCGCGGTTCCAGTTCATCTGTCGCCCGATAGGGTCGAGGTCGTCCTCGCCCTCGATGGGAACCCCTGAATCCCAGACGAAACCATCTTCGCCGTAGGCCATGCCGGGATCGATGCTGACTTTGTGCACCCCGGGCATGGTCGATTCCCCGACCGCCAGAAACAGCCGCGCCGAGGACAGCGCGAAGTGCCCCCAGTTGGGGCTTTCCAGCGGGTTCCACTGCCATTGATCCTGGGGAGTGTTGCCTTCTTTCCCTTTGACCGATCCCGTCAGATCCTGCTCGTTGGACTTGGCGTAAGTCATCACGTTGATGGAATTGCGGAAAATCTCGCTGGTCAGCTCCAGGGGTTTGCGCACGGCATGGTCGCCGCTGGAAGGAAGCTTCAACGCGAAAAAGTCCCGGTAATCAGGGTGCGCCTCCTCGTCGTACCCCATATCCATCTGCCTGCTGATTGCCTGCGGCGGAACCGGCACCTTTCCGTGACGGCCGAAGGCGTGATAGAGATAGCGCCGTATCCGGGTGGGGGTGTTGTGCTCCTCGCCCTCCGCGCAATAGCGCTTGGGCGCATGTTCGAACACGTTCTTGCAGCCGAAGGGGCAATTAACCTGGAGCATATAGGATTTATAGGGATTGTTCACATCGTCCTTGTCCAGCGCGGAAAAATTTGCTCCCCGGCTGCCGTAGTAGGCCTTGCGGGCGTTCCAGGCGTTTTCCGCCGCGAGGTCGGTGCCTAACAGTTCGTGCCAGAAACCGCAGGGGCGAACGCATTTCTTGAGGAAAGTGCCGGTGTGGGTGTAATTCAGATCCACCAGCGGCCCGGCCACGTCGCCCTTGTCGCCGCAGTACCAGCATTCCCGCGTCTGGCTGAAACAGGTGCCGTGCGCCGGGCCTGATTCGCCCTGATGGGGCGCGCCTGCCGCCAGGTCAAACCAGCCGCCAAATTCCGGGTCTGCGATATCCGCCGGGTCGCGCGGCGGCTGCGCCCACTTGGGAAAGTTCGCCCACTCGCCGGTGGCGGATGTCTTCCATTCCTCGTCCGCCGTGGAGTCGGGCATGGCGTAAGCCGTGTCCGAACTTGCGTAAAAGGAATCGTCATCCATGATGCCGTGCAGTCCCAGTTTCTTGAAAGTCATCTCCGTCATGTACGACCCAACCCGCACCCATTCGTATTTCCACTTGGCCTCGTATTCCTCCAGCATCCGGTGGCGGGTACGGTCGTTGTTCTGCTGCTGGCGGTCGGTATCCCAGCGTTTCCACTTGGAGTCGGCATGTTTAGTGGAAAGGCCGTTGATAGTGGCAAAGTCGTCTTCCAGGTAAATCTGGCCGCAGTGGGTGGAGTAGCTGACCTTCAGCGGTTCGGTCAGGGTGACATGCAACTTGCCCAGATAGATATGGATAGGATCGGTAAGTTTAACCGACACGTCGGTATCGATCTCGATTACGGGATTGAAATTGAACGGCACCTCCACGCCGTTTATGTTCGCCGAGGTCTTGTCGCTGACGCGATCCCATTCGTCTGGATCTTGCACCCCGTCCTGGTCGGCATCGTTCCACTGGCACAGAAAACCGTCCTTGTCATATGACATTGAAGTATTTTTGCCGTCGGGATACTCCATGTCGATGATGGACTTCCCGTCCGGCGTCACCGTCAGGGAAATATCGGCCATATCCCCCTCCCCCTGGATCAGACATTTGCCGTTTTTATCCACAAACACAGTGCGTTCTTCGGTTTCTGGTTCCTCAACTTCGACATCGCCTTCGGCGGTTTTTACCACAGTGAAGCGGTACGTGGCCGGGCGGGTTTCTCCTTTTTCCTCGAACCGCGCTTTAATGCTGATCTGCGACAGGGCTTCGAGTTCCAGCGAGGAAATGTCCCAGACATCGTGCCACTCGGCCTGTTCCCATCCCTCGTCTTCGGGCTCGATCTTGGTCGTATGGACGGCGCTCAAATCGAATTGGTCGGTATCGCTCCAGACGTGCCAGCCGTCGGGATCTTCCAGCTTCGCGATATCGACATCCCGCTTGTTGGGGCCGTCGGGCAGGAAGGAAAAACCGGGATAGAAACAAGTCCGTTCCGCGCCGTTGTTTTCCGCGGTATGAAAAATCTGGTGTTCGACCAGGGCAGGCGCGATGGAGGCGATGCCCCGTTCCAGTTGCGACAGCCGCCGCATCCACAGTTCTCCGCGCGGCACCCATTCCACCGCCTCGTCGTAGGCGTTTTTCCACTTCCCCACCGCGCCGCTGATGCCCACCACGCCGTCGTCCGGCTTGATCCCGTCCGTGCTTTCCGGCGTCCAGTCCAGGTAGGTCGGGTCGGCGATTTCCGCATAGACGGCATAGGTAGCGGTGTCGACGCAGCGGCGGACGGTGTAATAATATACCTGCGCCATGGCCTCGTTGGTCCAGGCGATCTGGGCGACGCAATCGGCCTGCACCTGCGCGCCGGAATAGGCGGCGGAGTCGGCGGCGTTCTGCAACCTGATCTGGATGCTGCCCGCCTCGCCGATACCGAGAATCATCAGCGAAAAAATCACGATCAGGAACATGGTGAACGCGGCAAAGACAAAAGACTGCCCCCCTTCGTCTTTCCGGAAATCAAGCGTGCGAGCCTTAATTCTTTTCCACATCGTTCGCCTCCGTAGGCAGTTCAATCGCGCATTAAAATCCCCCTCTCCCCTTACAAGGGGAGAGGGCTGGGGTGAGGGGTTTCCGCAAGTTATGCTTCGCAAAGGCGACAAAATTCCTGTTTTGCAAATAAACTTACGCGCGTCATTCCCGCGAAGGCGGGAATCCAGGAGGTGTTGCGTGCGGTTTCCCCACTGGATTCCCGCCTGCGCGGGAATGACGGTACAAGTTTGAGATACAGGACAAACCCATCAACCCAATCCGCCGTCAACCTCACTTCCCCCCGAAATCGATCATTCCGCCATCGCCGCTGTTGTCCAGCCCATACTGGCGGTACATCGTACATTCGCGCGCGATAGTCAAGTGATTTGCGCCGCCCACCTTGCGGATACGGCCGCGCGCATAATCTTTTGAAACATGATTGTAATTGAGCATACGCTGGAGGTAGGGTTGAGCTTCGGCAGACTCATCCAATTGGCCAAAAGCTGTTTCCGTTTCCTCAGCCTCGTCGCTCCGGAAAAAAGCGGCGTAAAGAGTATCGACGACAGGGAAAATAAGTTCGTAATCGAATTCCACCACCACGGTCAGATCTTTGTCTTCCTTGGTGGTCACTTCCTCCACCAGCGTCTTGGCCTGCGCGACGTCGCTGCCACGAAGCGGCCCCCAGCCCGGCACGGTGATCATGCCGTATTTTTCCAGGTCTTCCGCGTCTATACTTTTCCCCGCCAGCGGCGCCAGCACGATCGCGGCCGCCAGATGTTTGTCCTCGCCCACGATCGCCGCGCGGCAGGCGCGGTACGAAGCATAATTCACGCAAAGGTTGGCGATGGAAATTAGTATCATCTGCATCAAGCCGAAAGTAATGAACAACTGCAAGGGAAACGCGATAGCGAACTCAGACAACGCCTGCCCGCTCCCCTCGTCGTCACGCCAGAATTCCCGCGCCAGCTTCATCATAGTTCGCCCACCTCGTTTCTGATAATACTTTTTGAATAATATGCCAATATCGTGCCAGAATTACAAAAACGGCAGCGCCCTGCCCTGCGCCAGCAACTGCGCCACTCCCGCCACCGCGCCGAAACAAATTGCCAAGGCGTAGGGAATTGTAATCGATTCTTCGGCATTGTCAGTTATTTCGGAAGAATCATTTACATCTGGCTTGGTCACATTGCGTTTATATCGCCAGCGCAACATCCCGCCGACCGATTTTAAAACACCGCGACGCAAAGCTTTGCCTCGCCATAAAGCTATCAGCGCCAAGGGGATGCCGAATATAGCAGTATAGATTATCACCCATTTCAGCAAACCCCAGTCTGCCGCCAGCGCGCCCAGCGCCGTAATCAGCTTCACATCGCCCGCGCCCAGACCGCCGATCAGGTAAAACAGGAAGAAGATAAAAAAGCCTGCTCCCGCGCAACCCAGGCTGCTGTAAAGAGATACGGGGCCGCCCTCAAGGCCGCCCCGCAGATACGAAAGCATCAGTCCGCCGATCAGGCCAACCGCGCAGACAGGATTGGGCACTTTTCGTTGCCAGACGTCAGTGATGGCGCTGGCGAAAATCACGAAAAAAAACAGCACCCCCTGCGCCACAGCACAACCGGAGAGAAAAACTCCCTCTGTCACGAATCCTCCGCCTCATTCACAAAACGCAAAAACGCTTCTTGTCAGTTTAATGGTTTTAATCACACCGTAAATCGTAATTTATGAGCAATCGTTTGCTCGCCAAAAACACCGCGAAATTCAATAGAAAAAGGCGCTTTTCGTGCAATCTGACAGCAAACGAAATCGTTTGACACGATCTCTTTGAGCAAACGTTTGCTTTCAGAAATCAGCCAAAGACTTGTCGACAGTTTCTCCGTTCATCTTGTTGTCGACCGTGCCAGTATCGCCAACCATCTTTTCACCGGAGTGGCTGAAGAACTCGCGGATCTGGTCACCGAATTTGGTGATAATGCCGATAGACAAAATCGCGATGACGGCGACGATGATGATGTACTCGGTCATGCCCTGGGCGCGCTTGAGTTTGCGCCGCAGCCCGTTCCCTGAAAAACCAAACATTGCCTTTTCCTCCTTAAAACCTTGAACAAAGATATATTATTTCAATTTGACTGCAAAAAAACATTCAGCTATACGACTCAAATTACGGCAGCGGCAGGCAGATCACTTTGGATACGTTGCTGTAAAAATTTCCCAGCGCCGCCACGAAAATATCTCCCACCGCAAGAAAAGCCACAATCAGCATCGAAACCAGGATAATGTATTCAGTCATTGCCTGCCCGGAGCGGCGGTTGCCGAACTTCATTTAATCGCCTTTGCAAACAGATACTTAGCCTACTTAAGCATAACCGATTCCGCCGTCAGTTGCAAATAAACTCTCGCGATGGCTTCTTAAAAATATTTTTACCTGCGCAAAAATCTCATTCTGTAGGCGTTTTATTGCATAGCAACTGTGGCTTTTTCCTACATCATGACGGATTTTTCCACATACAAGTTAGCAGCTCGCGCCTGGATGCCGGAGATAATAGCGATAATTCTTTTCACATCGGCGCATCTGTCAGTTAAAATGCAAGGGAGGTGCCAGGAAAGAAAGCTATGTTTATTAATGACAAGATCGATATACCGGAACACGAAATCTGGTTCGAGTTTTCCCACTCGCGGGGGCCGGGCGGGCAGAACGTGAACAAGGTCAGTTCCCGCGTGACGCTGTGCTTTGCCGTCTCCGGCAGCGGCGCGCTTACTTCTGCGCAGAAAGGCCGCGCGGAAAAACGCCTGCGCAACCGCATCTCCGCCGACGGAGTCTTGCGTATCACCGCCGACGAGGAACGTTCCCAGCTTCGCAATCGCCAGCTCGCGTGCGAGCGCTTCGCCGCGCTGCTCGCCCAGGCGCTGACCGTGCGCAAGAAACGTGTGCCGACCAAACCCACCCGCGCCTCCAACGGAAAACGTCTGCGGGAAAAAAAAGCCCGTTCCCACTTGAAACAGGATAGAAATTTTCTGTTTGAGGATTGATATCGCCTCAGATTGCGGCAGACCTGAAAAATACAAAATGCCTTGAACGAGTATATATTACGGATTATAAAAACCTTACTGGTCGTCATTCCTGCGAAGGCAGGAATCCAAGTGCGTACCGCACACGCATACTTCGCAAGGTGCCTGCGGCACTCGCATTTTTCGCAAGCGGCGGCGAAGCGTGAATGCTTTCTGCGCTCCCGTTGGTCGCGGGCGAAGAACGCGCGAAAGTTTCATGCGAACTTAAACGCTTGCGTAATATAGCAGCGGGGCTTCCCCGCCTGGATTCCTGCCTTCGCAGGAATGACGGCGCAAAGAAAACCCGTTTGACACATATGCAGTTTTTTCTTTTTTTTCGATCCGTTTCCTCGCTTCAAGAGGAATATAAGCAAGAACGATGGATCATAAAAAATTTCTCCGGTTATTTCTTTCATGCGAGCAGGATCTGCGCGCGTATCTGCTTGGCCTCTGCGGAGACCTGGCAGTGGCGGAAGAAATCTTCCAGGATGCAAGTGTTGTGTTATGGGAGAAATTCGCCGATTATGACGAAAGCCGACCGTTTTTACCGTGGGCTTTGGGCGTGGCGCGGCTGCAATTCCTGAAGTGGCGGCAGAAGCTGGCGCGTAGCCGCCTGTATTTTTCCGGCGACACGCTGGAGCTGCTGGCGGAAACCGCCGCCGAAATGCCGCCTGACGACAATGACGAGATCGTGAAACTACGGGAGTGTTTGCGCGAATTGGAGCCGGGGCAAAAGCATTTGCTGGAGTTGCGCTATGCGGAGTCTCTTGCGGTGGACGAAATCGCGTCCAGGCTGAATCGGTCTTTTGCCAGCGTGAAAATGACCTTGCAGCGGCTGAGAGTGATTTTACAAAAATGTGTCGAACGCAAGCTCAGGCTTTCGGAGTAAGGTAAAATGGGATTGGTGGATATTGAATATCTGGTTGATTCGTATCTGCTGGGCGCGGCCGGGGACGGCGAAATCGCCCGGCTGGAAGCTGCGATTCGGACAGACGCCAATGCCCGGCGCTTTCTGGTTTCCTCCTGCAAAAACGTGCTTAATCTGAGGGCTGCTATCATGCAAAACAATGCAATCGACAGAAGAGTTTCAACCATACCAATATTGGGTCGCCAACCGGGAAACAGGTTCCGGCGCATGGCCGCGTTCACGCTGGTGGAACTGCTGGTGGTGATAGCCATACTTTCGATCATTGCAGGAATGCTTCTGCCGGTGCTGGGCAAGGCGCGGGACGCCGCCATCCAGATAAGCTGCACCAGCAACCAAAAGCAACTGTACCTGGCTTATTCTCTGTATGACAACGAAGCCGGGCGCCAGCCAGCCTTCCGTTACGAGATACTTGGCGAACCGCAGCCGACCCAAGCAAACTCACTTCCCGGCCATTCCCTGTACTGGTACACCTCATCCGCCGGAAAGGGGCATTGGTACGGTTTTGGAAAATTGTACGAAATGGAATACCTCGGCGGCGACGGGCATATTTTCTACTGTCCCAGCCAAAGCAACCAGTATTGGGCCAGCACGTTCAATGGCTTGCCTAACACCGGGTTTATCGGGGTGCTGAGTTACACCGGTCGCAAAACGGATGGCGCATACAAATGGAGACCCAGCCCTACCACCCAGCATATCCTGAACAATTACTGGCTGAGATGGTGCGAATATACCAATCTCTATTGCGAAAAGGACGGGCTGGCTCCGGCGAGAATGCGCGCGCGCCTGTCAGGCAACTCGTCCAACCGCTGGCTGGCCACCGATTCCTACGGGGATTACGCCGCCGGCAAACAGGAGTTCTGGATGCCGCATCCCTCCGGCCTGAACGTGCTGTTCGTAGACGGGCACGTCAAGCACGTCCCGACCTCGCTTAGCGAGATATGCGATTTCAGCTGGACCAGTTCCGCCTCAGTTATTCCCAAGCTGACAGATACTTATTCCGACAAGCCTTGATTTTTCCGACCTTATTTTCAGGAGTGCGAAATGCAAAACACGACCCGCGCCGTTTTCACCTTCGTCACGTTTGCCTTTCTGGCGACGCTTGCGTTTCAAGGCGCGAAGGCATCGGCGATCGAACAGCAACTGGAAAAAATCCGGGTGACAAAATTCATCTGCTCTCCCGCCCCGCGAGAGGATTACGCCGATTACGGGCTCCTGCAGGACGGCAAGACCGAGGGCAACTACAAAACCGGCGTGCTGTGGAGCTTTTCCAAAAGTGAGTTGTTCACCAGAAAACTAAGCCTCGTCATGGAACTGGAAAAGGCCGCCCGTATCTCCGCTGTCAGGCTGCACGGCACCCAGCGCACCGACTGGGGCGTGGTCGCGCCGGAGTGGATTGACCTCCAGGCCAGCGCAAACGGCCGGGAGTGGACAGACCTCGGGCGCAGTTCTCCGCCTCCACTTGGGAAGGAAGGCTCCCAGTGGTTCATCTGGCAAGCGGACGGACAGACCGAGCCCATGCGTTTCGTGCGGATGGAGGCGGTTCCTTTCATGCGCCAGGAAAAGCCCACCAGCCATTCCCTGTCAATCAACGAAATCTCTATCGAGGGCGTTGCCGCCGACGATGCCGCTGAAAAGGAAGCCGGAGAGGAGGCCAAGCTTGTGCAAAACCTGGTAATCAACGGTTCTTTCGAACATCACGACGTGCTGGACGTGCCGAATTTCTGGAATCCGCAAATCGGCTGGCTGTCTGCCAAAAAGCGCAACCGCTTCCGCGTGTATTGCGACACCGACGCCTGCCTGGGAAAATCCTCGCTCTGCATCGACACGACCCATCTGGAAAAAGACTTCCCCCAGGATTTCTTCGGCATGCGGCAGGGGAACACGGTATCGGCGCAGGAAGGCAAACCGTTTACCTTCTCCTTTTACGCCAAGGCGCTGAAGCCGGGCAGCAAGCTTGGAGCCGGATATGATTCCCGCTCCAAGGTTTTCGAAATCGGGCAGGAATGGCAGAGGTATTCCTTTACCAGCACATTCGGCCCCTCCCACTCTAACGGCAGGCGTTACGTCTATCTGAAGTTCATTCCTACAGATGAAAAAGACCCGGAGACAGGCTTGCCCCTGTTCCTGGCGGGACAAAAAATCTGGCTGGACGGGTTGCAGATAGAACACGGCGAAACCGTAAACCCGTACGCGGAAAGCGAAGTCGAACTCACGTCATTCGAAGTGCTTGAGACCAACCGCATCCTGCCGGAATTATCCTTAGGCAGGGTCGAAGACGGGTTGTTGAAAATCGACGGGGTCATGGACGAAGCCTGCTATGCCGGGGATGCGTCAGTTCAACGCCTGCACCTGCTGGATTCTCCTGTTCTGGCGCAAGATAAAACCGAGGTGCGTCTTTTCCGCGACAGCAATAATCTGTATCTTTCCGCGCGGATGCAGTTCGACCCGGCAAATCCGCCCAAAGCCGAGGCTGAGGGACGCGAGGGAGACATCTTCCGCGACCAGACGCTGGAGCTGTTTTTCCAGCCCGACGACCAGACGCCGGAATATTATCAACTGGTGTTTAACGCCAAAGGCGCGATCTGGGATGCGCGTTTCGCCTACGGCGAACAGAACATTTCCGACCTGACCTGGAACGCCCCCTTCACCCATGCCGCCAATGTCGGGCAGGATTACTGGTGCCTGGAACTGGCGATCCCGCTGGAATGGCTCAAGGCGCGCATGGGCAAAGGCTCACCGAGATTCAATATCTGCCGGGAACTGACGACATGGGCGCCGGTCAGGATGCGCTTCCACGATCCCGCCTCGTTCGGTCTGGTCAAGGGGCTGGAAGACATGCAGACCCCGCGCAAGGCCGTTATCCGCCAGCCGCGCGCCAGCTTCGATCTGGCAGGGAACCGCCAGCTTCTGCATATTCCCGTGGAAAATCTTACCGGCGGGAATCTGCCGCTGATCTGCGAGGTGACTTTGCGCGGCGCGGACAAGAAAGCCGCCGAGATAAAGCTCCCCGGCCAGAATGCCGAAATCGCCGCCGGGCAGTCTTCGGTCTTGTCTGTTCCGGTCGAAGCAGAATTTGCAGACCTGCATTTCATCGAAATCTCCCTGTCTGCCAAAAACGACGGCCAGCAGCTTGCCCGCTATTCCAGCACAATCGTCTTCATGCCGCCGCTGCATTTCCGGGTTAACCAGTTGCTGCTGCCGGGAGAACCGGTGCGGGTAAGTTGGAAGCATTTCCTGGCTACCGACAAGTACAACGTTCACGCCACTCTTTCGCGCCTGCCGGGAAAAGTTTTCGCGTCAATCGACGCGCCGCTGTCGGCGGGGAGTGTTTCACTGAAACCGGAAACAGCGTTACAGGCTGGCAACTATCATCTTCGCGCGACTCTGACTGATGAAGCAGGCAAGGAAGTTTATCAGGCGGATAAAGAGATTTACATCGCGGCCGAAAACCCGCCCAGCTGGTCGCGGATCAACGCCCATACCAAGGCACTGGAGATAAACGGGCAGGCGCTGTTCCCCTACGCGCCCTATTACACGCCGTTTGACGCTTTGTCTTCCCTGCGCGATCAGAATTATAACATGACGCTTTTCCGGCAGGTGAAAGACGCCGATACGGATTATTTGATGGCCTATCTCGACGAAGCGCATAAGTCGGGCGTAGCTGTTTTCATCGATCTTACGGACTGGATTCGCCGCACCGATGTGGATGCAGGGTGGTTTTTTCCGGAACTGGAAAAACTGCTGGGTAAAGTCAAAACGCATCCCGCGTATGTCGGCATACATGTATTCGACGAGCCTAACTGCCGGCCGAATCCGCTTACCTCGGAACGGGCTTTGCGCGAGATACGCCGGTTCCTGCGCGAGGCAGACCCGCTCCATATCTGCTGGTTCGTCTCCGGCGGCACCCTGACTTACCGCCACGCCTTCGACGCCACCGACGCGCTGGCCTATGACCGCTACGCCACCGTCACCGGCCCGCAAACGCGCAACCTCCGGGAAAATTATTATACCGTCCGCGTGGCGATGGACGCGGCAGACTTTTACGATATCCCGATGTGGCGTTGCCTGGAATCGAACGAAGGAGCCTATGCCAACGGGGTACGCTGTCCGTCTCCGCTGGAATGGCGCGCGCTGGCGTTTTCGACCCTCGCCTCCGGTTCGCGCGGTATCTGGCTATGGTCTGGCCTTCCATCCTATCCCACTTTGTACGAGGCCTATGCTCCCGTACGCGCGGAACTGGCGGTGGTCGCGCCCCGCTTCATGACGGAAGCCGAAGCCGGAGGGATTTCCCTCTTACAACCCGAAGACCTGGTCTGGCGGGCGGTTGAAACCGACGGCGTAACGACGCTTGTGGCGGTTAATCTCGATTACAAAGAAATAACGGTGAAATTCAAATTAACTCGGGTTCCGCTTGAAATCCGTTCTCTACTGACAGATAAGGATGTTCCGATTTCGTTGAAGGGTGATTTGCTGGAAGCGAAACTCGCGCCTTATGGCGTGATTGCGGTTGAATGGAAGAAATAACGCCGACCCAAACTGTGCAAACGGCGCGAGAAATCGCGCCGTTTTTTTTATAGAAGTTTCGTAGCTGAACAACGACTTCACAAAATACCGCCCTTGCGGAAGCAATGTCCGACTGGTACTATTGCTGCCGACTCCGGTAACCGAGAACTCTGATAAATTGTGATATCCTTTTCGGGCGGCAACCAAGACCGGTCAACAACCTGACGCGAGAACACTTCATGCATATCCGGGCATTGGCGCTTGGCAAGAGCTTCGGCTCGCGCACATTGTTTGAAAATCTTTCATTTTCCTTCCATCCGGGCGAACATATCGGCCTGATCGGTCCCAATGGCAGCGGCAAATCTACGCTGCTCAGGATTCTCGCCCGCCTGGAGGAACTTGACAGCGGTTCGGTAGACGGTAACCAGACCCTGCGGATTGCCTACCTGCCGCAGGAAGACCAGCTTGCACCAGAACCTACGCTGGAGGAATGCCTACTTGCCGTGCTGGCAGAAAGTTCGCTGCAGGAGCACGAACAACTGACGCGCGTCCGGGTCATGCTGGGCAAGGTCGGATTCACCGATTTCAGCCAACGCACCGGCGCGTTGTCCGGCGGTTGGCGCAAGCGGTTGGCTATCGCCCGCGAATTGGTCAAGGAACCGGATCTGCTTCTGCTAGATGAACCCAGCAACCATCTCGACCTGGCGGGTATTCTCTGGCTTGAGCGCCTGCTGCAGAAAACCGGCACCGGTTTCATGCTGGTCAGCCACGACCGGTATCTTCTGGAAAGCGTGACCGACCGGATTATCGAGATCAATCCTAAATACCCCGAAGGTTACCTGAGCTTTCCCGGCTGCTACAGCGATTTTCTGGAACAGCGGCTGGCATGGTTCGAAATGCAGGAAAAGCGTGAGCAGGCGCTGTCGTCCCAGGTGCGCCTGGAAGTTGCCTGGTTGCGCCGCGGCCCCCAGGCGCGCCGCACCAAAGCCAAGGGGCGAATCCAGACCGCGCACGAAAAGATCAACTCCCTGTCAGACCTGCGCAGCCGTAACCGGCAAGGCGGACGGATGGAGGCTGATTTCGCGGCCACGCGACGGAAGACAAATGACCTGATTGTTACCCAAGGCTTGAACAAGTCTCTGGGCGGCAATTCGCTATTTTGCAAACTCGATTTTACCCTCAGTCCGGGCACGTGTCTCGGCGTGGTCGGCAACAACGGCACCGGCAAGACCACGTTAATCCGTACGCTGGTCGGCGATATTGAACCGGATGCCGGGACGATCAAGCGCGCTCAGGAATTGAAAGTGGCGTGGTTCGACCAAAGGCGGGAGCAACTTGACCGCAGCCTGACGCTGCAGCAAGCCCTGTCTCCTAACGGCGATCTGATCCGGATCGGCGACCGAACGGTTCACGTGGTTTCCTGGGCGCAGGACTTTCTGTTCCGCGCAGACCAACTGGATCAGCCGGTGGGAAGCCTCTCGGGTGGCGAACAGGCGCGCGTGCTCATGGCTACGCTTATGCGGCAACCGGCTGATCTGCTGTTCCTCGACGAGCCAACCAACGACCTGGATATTGATTCCATCGAGGTATTGGAGGAAAAGCTGGCGGCGTTCCCGGGAGCGGTGGTGCTTATTACCCATGACCGGGCCATGCTCGACCGCATCTGCACGACGATTGTCGGCCTGCACGGCGGCGGTGAAAGTCGCCTCTACGCCAGCCTTGACCAATGGGAAGCGGCGGAAGAACGACTGGTTGAGAAAGCCCCTGCGCCTTTGCCCCGCTCCTCTTCGTCCCCTGCCGCCGCGCCGTCCGCCTCCGGCTTTTCGCGCGAGGAACAAAGGGAGCTGGAGCGCCTCGCCAGGCTGATTCCAAAAGCGGAGGAAATCGTGGCTGGCCTGCATGCCCAACAGGAAGATCCAGCCCTGTGCAACGATCACAAGCGCCTGCACGAATTATATAGCCAGATCGCCGACGCGCAGGCCGAGGTGGATCGTCTGTACGGCAGATGGATGGAACTTGAGGAGAAGCGGAATGGTAAACAGGGGACTGGGGGACCGGGGGATTAGGGGCAATACGGTTTAATTCAGAGGAAATCTTTCCGTTCTTCGCTGGAATGACGATCATACGTTTTTTGTGCCCCCTTTTCCCGGGGAGTTGTCCTAAACTTCCTCGCGCGGCATTTCCGGCGCGGCGCGGCTGAGGCTGTCGAGGATGTCGGTGAGGTGGATTCTCAGCACCAGTCCCAGAAACCCGAACGTGAGCACCGGCACCAACCCAAACAGCAGCATATTCAGTAAACCCCGGTAGGCCGGAAAAGGCAGGAGTCCAGCCACCGCCAGAAACGCGAACTGCCCCAGGCGTAGACCGCTCAACATCAGCTCGCCCACGATTCCCCGCCTTGCGCAGATAATCACCAGGAACACCGCCAGCATTCCCACCGCCACGTCGCTGAAAAGAAACCGGGTGATCTTGATGCCGTCTGCCACCACCCATCGGGAAAAAATAAACAGCAGGGCCATGTCGGGGATGACCAGCATCACCGCGCCGAAACCGTACAGCCGCAGACACCGCAGCCGCCACCCCCGCAGCACCACCGCTTCGCTCTCTCGCTCGGCGTGCAACTGCTCGGAAAACGCCGACTCGTAGTTGTTGCACTCGCCCAGAATCTTCCCGCAGAGAGGGCAGAACTTGTATTCGGCGGGAAACCACCTCCGGCATGCAACGCAGGTTCGGCCCGCTGTTTTTTCTTCCATCCGCCCGCTCCGAAAAGAAAAGTCAGTGCCGTGGAACCATGCCCACCTGCAGGAAATTGCACCCCGCCTCGTACTCGCCGGGCTTGACCAATCTGATCCTGATGATCCTGACCTCTGCCTGCAGATCCGATTTGAGAAACACCCCCGATTCGCCCCTCACGCGCACCTTCATTTCGGCGTCTGTCTCCATTAATTCGTCCAGCACCAGGCGAAACCCGCCTTGTGAAATATCCTTGACCTTTGCCTTGGCGACGTACTCCCCACCCTTGGGCGTGTAATAGGCCGCCATATCAGCCTTGTAGCGGCGGAACAGGCGTCGGTTTTCCTCGCGCGCGCGGCTGCGCCGGACAAACATCACCCCGATTTCAAACCGCCCGTCCTCCAGCGGAATCACACGCTTGACTTCCCCCCCACTGATCAGGCGGGTCTTGCTTTTGTTTTTATTCTCCACTCCGACCTCGAACATGATGATCTGCCCTTCGTCAACTTTCTTGTTCGTGACGAAGCGCATACCGCCCTGGGAAATGTCGCGGATCCGACCCTGGCAAATCTCGTCGTCGCGCATCAGGGAAAAGCTGACCGACAGGTTGGCAACGTGCCGTTCGGTCTTGCGTTCGTGGGAGCGGGGAGCTTCATCGGGGACGTCGAATTTTTTCAGGGAATCCCGCATCTGTTCGAACTTCTGGGTCATTTCGCGCAGGTCGTGTTCCACGTGCGCCTGGGGCCGGCGTAGCGGCGGGGTATGCTGGCTACCGACTTTTTCCTGCATGGTACGCAGGGAGCGCTCTTCGTCCGGCGCACTTTCAGGGACAGGCGCTTCCTTGGCGACTTCGGTGGGTTTATCCTGGACACACTCGCTGCAGAGGGTAACCCAACGGTTCTCCGCGTTGCGGGTCAGCACCAGTTCCGCCTTGGTCTGTACGTTTTTCCCGCACAGGCTGCATTTGGGCATATGCGCCTTCCCTTGCTTCTGATTTGGTAAACAATTCCATAATACCCGCCGCCACTTGCCAAATCAAGCCCGCTTGCCTGAAAATTCGGCGCGCAGATTCATTTGCCTGCGAAACACAAATTGCCGCTTTACATTTTCCTGATATCTCTATACTAATAATAATCATCATCGCAGACCTGGGAGAAATAAACATGGAACTTACCATCGATAAAATCCTGGAACGGGCAGGCCGGGAAAAAGCCAGCGACATTATTATCTCCTCCGGAATGCCGCCAGTACTTATAATCAATGGCAGAATTCACCGGCTGGGCGATTTCCTGATGAGCCCGGAAGAGACGCGCAAGCTGGTCTACAGCCTGCTGGAACGCTTCCAGATTGCCAGGTTCGAGACCGAACGGGAGCTGGATTTTTCCATCTCCCTGAACGGCAACATGCGTTTCCGCGGCAACGCCTTCTGGCAGAAAAATTCGGTTGGCACTGTCCTGCGCCTGGTTCCCACCGAAATCCCCGCCATCAGCAACCTGGGGCTTCCTCCCATCGTGACGGAACTGGCGGCCGCCAACCAGGGGCTGGTTCTGGTGACCGGCCCCACCGGACACGGAAAAAGCACTACCCAGGCCGCGATGATCGACCACATCAACAAAACCCGGTCATGCCATATCATCACGATTGAAGACCCCATTGAATTCCTCCACACGGGAATAAAGTCTGTCATCCAGCAGCGCGAGGTGGGAACAGACACGCTGTCCTTCGCCGCCGCCCTGCGCCACGCCCTCCGGCAGGCTCCGCACGTCATCCTGGTAGGCGAACTGCGCGACACGGAAACCATCGGCACCGCCCTCACCGCCGCCGAAACCGGGCATCTGGTGCTGGCCACCCTGCACACCAACGACGCGCCGCAATCGATCGACCGGATCATAGACGTGTTTCCGCCCAACCAGCAGAACCAGATCAGGGCGCAGCTTTCCAGTTGCCTGCTGGCAGTTATTTCCCAGCGCCTGCTGCCTCACGCTCTGGAAAAAAGGCGCATCCTCGCCTGCGAAATCCTGCGCGCCAATCCGGCGGTTTCAAACCTGATCCGGGAAAACAAGGTCGCCCATATCTATGGGGTCATGGAGACCCAGGCGAAAGCAGGCATGGTCGCGATGGACAAGGCGCTGAAACAGTTATATATGGAAGGGCAGATTTCCGAGGAAGTGGCCAAGACTCATATGAAACATCCGCAGACATTGTTCGGAGCATGAGTATGCTGAACCTGCTGCCTGCCGTAATTCTGGACGCACTGACCGTTTTTATCGCGCTCGAATGCTTCCGCGGAAACAAGCGTCTCGAATGGATGTCAAAGCCCAGTTTTGCGCTTCCCTGGCTCGCTTTTTCCACGCTCATGGTAGTGCTATGCACTCTATCTTGGAGCAAAATCAGGCCGGGAGGAACCGCCAGCGCCGGGTCAATGCTCGCGGTGGTGGCGATGGTACTGGTGCTGGTCTTGCTGGCCGCTCCAAACTGCCTGCTGCTGGCGGCCATGTGGTCGCGTATCATGGAATCGCTGATGGGAATGGATTTCGAAAAAAAAATCGTACTGGAAAAATCCTGCGACCAGGCAGAGGCAGCAGAGCGACAGAACCGGATTAAAGAAGCGGAAGAAATTTTCCTTAATATTATCTCGGAGAAAACAAACTCCTCCGAGAAAAAAAAACCGCTTTACGCCAACGTACACCTTAACTACGGGAATTTTCTCTATCGCCAGAAGCGCTTCGATGACGCCGCCAGGCAATGGCGGGAAGCTCTGGCAGACAACCTCTCTCCGGACAAGTATTATATGACCGCCCTCAGAACCGCCGACCTGCTTTCGCAGCAGTTGGATGAAAAGGCGGATGCGGCGGAGATTCTGAGATCAGCCTTGGTGAAAAAGCCGTCTGCCGACGAACGCAAGGCCTTGGAAAGCCGTCTCAAGCTGCTTTCCGATGAGTCATACTCAATCGGCGAATAACCCCGACACCGCCTCGGCGGCGCGGAGGCCGTCGATGGCGCTGCTGACGATTCCGCCTGAGTAGCCCGCCCCCTCCCCCGCCGGGAACAGCCCTCCTATGCCCACCGCCTGCGAATTATCGTCGCGCACGATCCTGACCGGACTGCTGGAACGAGTTTCAGCGAGATAGACGGAACAGTCCTCCAGATTGACGCCGGGCAGCGATTTCAACATGCGCGGAATCGCAAGCGCCAGGGTGGTGGCGACGTAAGATGGAAGTATTTCCGCGACCTTGATTGCGATTTCGCCGACATTGCCGCCGGTGGAAATGAATCGGCACGGCTCGTTCTTGTTTATGGCTGAAATGAATTCGGTCAACCTGGTTTTCAATAGGAAATATCCGCCCGCGTGTTCGAAAATTTTCTGTTCGATTGCCTGCTGGAATTCGATGCCTGCCAGTTCCGGCATTGCGGCGGAAGGAAAATCCGCAGGCTCCACCGGCACCAGAAACGCCGCATTGCCCGAACTCCCGGCGCGGGCGGAATAGCTCATGCCGTTAGCGGTGACTTCGCCTTCAGATGAAGCGCAGGCAATCACCTCCCCGCCCGGACACATGCAGAAAGAGTAGCACGCGCGCGCCTTTCCCTCCGGCTTGCGGGTGAGGCGGAAGGAAGCGGCTCCCAGTTTTTCATGCCCGGCAAACACGCCCCATTGCGACTGGTCGATACGCGCCTGCGGAATCTCGACCCTGACGCCGACGGCGAAAGCCTTGGGCTCCAACCTGACTCCAGCCCCGTGCAGCATCGCATAGGTATCGCGCGCGCTGTGTCCGACCGCCAGCACGCAAGCATCGCAGGCAAACTCCTCTGTTCCGCTCCGCAGCGCGCGCAGGCTCCCCTGTTCAACCCGCAAGCCGTCGATTCTCTGCCGGAAGCGGAAAGTACCGCCCATGGCAATGATTTTTTCGCGCAGAACCGGCACCAGCTTTTGTAATACGTCTGTCCCCAGATGAGGATTGGCGTCGCACAGAATCTCCTCTGGCGCGCCGCACTCGACAAGCGTTTCGAGCACTAACTGCTGGCGCAGGGAATCCTTGCTGCGGGCAGTCAGCTTGCCGTCAGAGAAAAGCCCTGCTCCTCCTTCGCCAAACAATACGTTGCAGTCGGGATCAAGTTCCTTCCCCTGCCAGACACTCGCAACAACTCCCGCACGTTCTTCCGCTTCCGCCCCCCGTTCAAAAACCACCGGTTTCGCGCCAGCCCGAGCCAGCAGCAAAGCTGCCAATAATCCAGCGGGACCAGCTCCCACCACCGCGATTTTCGCTTCACCAAAGTTTCTTTTTACCGTCGTCGGAACGGTTTCTTCCGCAACCAATACAGCTTTTTCCGGCAGAGGCGTGATTTCCGCGACTGTCTCGACCAGCACCGTGCAGACGAAAACCGGCGTACCCCGGATAACGCGCGCGTCGACCGACCGCCGCTCCAGGCTGATAGAAATTATTTGCACCTCCTCGCAGCCAAGCGCTTTCGCAGTGGCGGCAAACATGATGACATCATTATAATCCAAGGGTAAAATCAGTTCGCGCAGGCGTATCGGCATTTCGGCTCCAAGGGGACAAATTTAAACCGGCGAGGATATCCGCCAATCAGCACTACGTCAAGCATGTTTGCCTTGTTGGGTGGTTTAACAATTAAACTCACGAATCGTCATTCCCGCGCAGGCGGGAATCCAGTTGGGAAAACCGTATACAACACCTCCTGGATTCCCGCCTGCGCGGGAATGACGGTATAAGTTTTTCCTTAATAAACCGTATTGAGGTTAGGAGGGGTGATGACTTTTCCTCTTTACCCCCTCTAACTCCCCCTGTAAGGGGGAGAACTTTTTCCGTCAACCCGTCAACGCTTGACAGCAAGATAAAAATAGCCGATGCTTTCTGCATGAATATCGGCTTTAACGGTCTTATTCTGCAACAGGGGCAATACTCCGGCGTGCATGTCGCGGTGCGGGGATTGCTTAATGCTCTGGCGGAAAATCTCCCGCCGAAAACGCGCCTGACGGTTTACTCGCAGCGGCGGCTGCCGGACAGACTCCCCTCCCCTGGCGAGCAAGTAAGGTATACCCATCCGTGGTGGCCGGTAGGCTGGCGCGCGGGGCGGATTTCCTATGAACAGTTTTTCCTGCACAGCCGCGTCTTTCGCGATAAAACCGATCTGCTGCATTGCCCCGCCTACATTGCGCCGCACTGGTGCCTGCAACCGATGATCGTGAATGTGCATGACATCTTTGCCCTGCGCCAGCCGGAAATCTGCACCCTCGCCAACCGCAGCCATTATTCCCGAATGCTGCCAAAAACCATTCTGCGCGCGCGGAAAATAATCGTTCCCACCGCCTGGGTGCGGGACGAAATCCTCGCCTGGCGCAATGAGCGCAAGTTCGATTGCCCCGATCTGGCGGAAAAAATCGTGGTCGTTCCCTGGGGAGTAGACCACCGCTTCCAGCCGGTTGCTGACGAGAGAAGGAGAGAGGCAGTCGCGCTCAAATACGGTCTGCCGGAAAAATATATACTCTTTGTCGGGCGGGTCGAGCCGAAGAAAAACGTGCGCGCCGTAATCGAAGCCTACTTCGCCGCGGTGCTGGGGCACAAGCTGCCGCACCGGCTGGTGCTGGTCGGCCCCCGGGGGTGGGATAAAAAAATACTCGCCCTGCCGGAAAAACTGGGCCTTGCCGACAAAGTGGTTACTCCCGGCTTCGTGCCCGACGAGGATCTTCCCGTGATCTATTCCGGCGCCTCTGCCCTGCTCTTCCCCTCGCTGGCGGAAGGTTTCGGCCTGCCGGTGGCGGAAGCGATGGCGTGCGGCGTGCCGGTGGTTTGCTCCGATCTGCCGTCGCTACGCGAAGTCGGCGGCGATGCGGTGTCCTACGCCAGAACCGGCGATCTGCCGGACTTGCGCGGCAAGCTGGAACAGGTGTTGCTCGATCCGAAAAAGGCCAGTGACATGCGCGCCCAAGGCCTGCGCCGCGCCAGGACTTTTTCCTGGCAGGCGCACGCCCATACCATGCTCGATATCTATCGCGAAGTAATCGAAGCCGACCGCGCGCGGCATCAATAAAACTTCAGCGGTTGAAACTCTTTTTTGCATGTTTTAACTTTTTTCTCGCATGATCCCAATACTGTTCTCAGGCCATGTGGTATACTTCTACGATATACCTTGGGAGCAGTTACACCTTTGCCCCTGTCGAGGAATTCAGCATGAGCGAGAACCTGTTTAAAAAGTGCCCTTCCTGTCAACAAAAATGGGAGACGCAAGACGCGTTCCTCTCTGACCCGCTCCTTAACATCAACGGCTATACCGCCAACTTCAAGAACCTGGAGGGAGGCCTGTTTTTTTTTACGCACAGAACGCCTGGTTGTTGCTCCACCATGGCTGTCGAGGTTCGTGATTTCAAAAATCTTTATAACGGCCCGTATTATAAAGGCACAAAAGCCGGACAGGATGGTTGCCCCCGCTATTGCCTGGATTCCGATCAGCTTGAACGCTGCACCGCATTCTGCGAATGCGCCTTTGTGCGCGAAATCCTCCAGATTATCAAAAATTGGCATAAAACCGAAAACGTCTGCTAATCGCAGGCAAAGTCTGGCAGTTGCTTGACAACAGCAATTCATGGCGTATAATCCAACCAACTAGTTGGTTGGTTTTATGACTCGTTGCCTTTCGACATATATATTTACATTTAAATTATTTATATTAATAGACTTACATCTATTCTCCTGCCCGGAGCAAGCAAATGACTGAAAATTATCCTGCTGAACTCCGCAGCGATGCGGAACTTGACGAAACGCTATCCCTCCCAACCAACCAGTTGGTTGGTTTCATGAAACGCATACCCGGCGACATCATGATTCTTGGCATCGCGGGCAAGATGGGAATCACTTTAGGTCTGGCGGCGCGGCGGGCGATTGATGCGGCGGGGGTGAAAAAAGAGGTGATCGGAGTCAGCCGTTTTTCCGATCCCGACTCGCGCACACTGCTGGAAGGTCATGGCATTAAAACACTTGCCTGTGATTTATTGGATCGGGCGTCAGTCGCGCAGCTGCCGCTTATACCGAATATTATTTATATGGCAGGCCGTAAATTCGGCACTGACGGCAGCGAGGACTTGACCTGGATCATGAACACGGAAGTCCCGGCCAATGTCTGTAACCACTTTACTGGCACCAACATAGTGGCGTTTTCTACCGGCTGTGTTTACCCGTTGCTGCCGTTGGGTCAAATCGGTTGCACCGAAGAAAATTCGCCCGCGCCGGTCGGAGAATACGCGCAATCCTGCCTGGGGCGGGAGCGGGTATTTCAATATTACAGCCGCGCGGGAAAGATAAAATCCCTGCTGTTCCGCCTGAATTACGCTATCGATTTACGTTACGGCGTGCTGCACGACTTGGCGATGAAAATCATGAACGACGAAGCGGTTGATCTGGGCATGGGCTACTTCAACGCGATCTGGCAGGGCGACGCCAACGTGCAGGCTTTGCTCAGTCTGGAACATTGCGCATCGCCAGCGGCGATACTGAACATCACCGGGCCGGAAACGGTTTCGGTCAGATACGCCGCCGCAGAGCTGGCGCGGGTGATGGAAAAAGACGTCAGCTTTGTCGGCGAACCGGTCGACAAGTCCTATCTGAACAACGCGGCTCGGGCGGCGGCTTTGTTTGGCTATCCGCGCGTGTCGCTGTTGCAGATGATCAGGTGGACGGGGTTGTGGGTGAAAAACGGTCATCGCTCTTTGGGCAAGCCCACTCACTTCGAAGTCAATGACGGCAAGTTCTGAGTGGTGCGTGCCGCACGGGCATATTTCGCAAGCGTGTGCGTAGCATTAAACTTAATCGCGCTCCCTTCGTTCGGTGCGTGCCGCACGGGCATATTTCGCAAGCGTGTGCGTAGCATTAAACTTAATCGCGCTCCCTTCGTTCGGTGCGTGCCGCACGGGCGTATTTCGCAAGCGTGTGCGTAGCATTAAACTTAATCGCGCTCCCTTCGTTCGCGGGTTTATGGTACAGAAGGATTTTGGCAACAGAGAAAGGGCACTCATGAAAATCTCCGACATTCCCCCCGAGGTTCTGGCGCAGTTACGAGAGGGAACCGTTATCCCGGCGCAACCGCTGGCGTTGACGGCGGAGCGGAAACTGGACGAGCGGCGGATGAGCGCGCTGACGCGTTACTACGTGGCGGCTGGCGCAGGCGGGGTGGCGGTGGGCGTCCATTCCACGCAATTTGAAATCCGCCAGCCGGAAGTGGGACTGTTCAAGCCGGTGCTGCGCCTCGCCTCGGAAACGATGGACGCGGCGTGCGCTAAATACGGTCGGAAAATTCTGAAAGTGGCCGGAGCCTGCGGCCAGACTTCGCAAGCCGTGAACGAAGCGGAAACCGCGCGGGAATATGGTTATCATGCCTGTCTGCTCAGTCTTGCCGCGCTGAAACACGAGACGCCGGAAAAGATGGCGGCGCACTGCCGCGCAGTGGCGAAGGTCATGCCGATTATCGGTTTTTATCTGCAACCGTCGGTTGGAGGCTGCGTGCTGCCTTATCGTTTCTGGCGCGAGTTTGCGGAAATCGAAAACGTGCTGGCGATCAAGATGGCGCCGTTCAACCGTTACCAGACTTTCGATGTGGTGCGCGCGGTGTGCGACGCGGGGCGCGAGAAAGAGATTTCGCTTTATACCGGCAACGATGACAATATCATTATTGATCTGCTGACTCCCTTCAACATACGCACGGCGGCGGGGGAAAAGACGGTGCGCATTGTTGGCGGGCTGCTGGGGCACTGGTGCGTGTGGACTAAACGCGCGGTGGAACTGCTGGAAAAATGCAAAGCCGTGCGTGCCGCGCAATCAGGGATTCCGCACGAGATGCTGACGCTGGCGGCGGAAGTGACTGACAGCAACGCCGCTTTTTTCGACGCGGCCAACGGATTTTCCGGCTGCATTCCCGGCATTCACGAAGTGCTGCGGCGGCAGGGATTGCTGGCGGGAACGTGGTGCCTGAATCCGCACGAAGTGTTGTCTCCCGGACAGAGCGAGGAAATCGACCGGGTATACAAATCCTATCCGCACCTGAACGATGATGAGTTTGTGAGAGCGCATCTGGCAAATTGGCTGGATGGGTAAATGATTATGCCTATGCAACAGAAAATCTGCCTGAAGCGCCGCATTATCCGCACGACGATGTTGGTCGCGGTGCTCGGGTTTGGCGGGCTTTTGTTTCTGGCGTATTCCGACCCACAGGCAAGCAGATGGGTCTATATTTTCCAGGCGTATTATTACCCCAAACACCGCAATGGGCTAATTCCGGTTCCTGATGAGTATACTGGGGAATGGCGGGAATGGTACCTAAATGGACGACCAAGATGTTGCTGCTCCATGCGTAATGGAAAAGGTCATGGCAAAGGCGTCAACTGGAACGAGGACGGAACCATCTGTTCGGAATACAATTGTTACGAGGGAAACGCTGACGGCTTACTCAAATTTTGGGACTACAAGAATGGAATGCTCCACACAATAACCTATGATCGCAATATACCGTGTACGCCGGAGGGCTTGCGGACTGTTTACGATTATCGAAAAGATACTATAGAGGAATATGTTCATTATCAAGGCAACATTGTCAGCACTAAAAAAACCATAATCGGTTTGCAGAATGAAAGGAACCTCCCGTGATCGACCGGGCTTATCAGACGCAGCGGAAAATCCTGACGGCGGCGCGCAGGCACTTTGCCGAAAAAGGCCCCCAGGGTGCCCGCATCGACGCGGTGGCGGCGGAATCCGGCTGCAACAAGGAGCGCATCTACTCATATTTCAAAAACAAGCGCGGGCTGTTCGTGGCTGCGTTGCAGGATTGTTTCGCCGAAATTCTCGCACTGGAACTGGAACTGGCGGCTTTGACGGAAAAGGAAATTCCAAAAATGACCGGCCTGATTTTCCGCGCGTACATGGATTTTCACCAGCGGACGCCGGAGTTCTGGCGGCTGCTGGCGTGGGCGAACCTGGACGGGGAGATTTACGCCGATGCGCTGGAGGGGATGCGGGACAAGACTTTTTCCCGCCTGCGCGAACTCTATCAACAGGGACAGGCAGGCGGCGCGTTCCGCGCTGAGGTGTCGTTTGAAACCTATCTCTTCAGCCTCTCGGCGCTGAGTTTCTTCTATCACTCCAACCGGCACAGCATGTCTAAAACGCTGGGGCTGAACCTGTCGGATGAGACCGTACGCGGCACCATGACGGCGGAGATCGTGGCGCTGCTGGGCGGGCGAAATCAGCCGTAATATTTCAACAGCGCGTCGGCCATGAGGCCGCCCCTGCCGTCGGTGCGGGTGAAGGAAGACTTTTGTGCGATGCGGTTGCCCTTGCCGTCCTCTTCGTCCGTGTCGGTGTAGCCCACGTTCAGGCTTTCGATGCCTGCTTCCTCCAGCGTGAGAACTTCGTCGAGTTGGTTGATGCCGTCGCCGTTTTTATCCTGGAACAGGCGTAACTCCCGGAAAATCAAATCGGCGGCGTCGATCAGGCCGTCGCCGTTGTCGTCGTATTCCGCCAGTTCCGCGAAACCGTTGGCATGGCCTTCCTGGTCGCCGAAAAGCTCGCGCCCGTTGTCGGCGGTGCCGTTGCCGTTTTTGTCAAGAAAGAGCAGCGCGTCGTCGCCTTGAATAAATGCGGTGCGTTCCTGCCGACCGTCGCCGGTCAGATCGAAATCCACCCCTTCGTCAGCGCCACGCAGATTGATGCCGTTCCCCGCCAGATCGAGCACCAGCGGATCACAGACTTGCGCCTCCTGCGAGCCGAAGACGATGCGACCGTTTTCGAAAGTGATATTGAGCGAGACGGTTTTGCTTTCCGCGTCTACTTCCATGCCGTCTATATCCGGCATATTCGCAGACAAGCGGGCGAATTTCATCTCGATATCTAGCTTTAACGATGTTGATTGGAACACGCCGCCGCTCTGGGAGGATACTTTCGGCGCCGCCTCCATCAAATCGGCTATTCCTTCAAAGGATTTCATCATCGAAGCGGCGCGTTCAGGGCTTTCCTCTCCCGCCATTTTCATCATGATCAGCATCGCCTGGTACAGCTTGCCGTCGAGCATCATCAGCCGGTCGGAGAGTTCGCCGAAATTCTGCATTGCCTTGGAATCGGTGCCGAATTGGTTGCCCAACATTGATTCCACATCGGCGTGGAGAGAGTTGAAATCAAACGAAGCATTGGTATCCGGGGTTTCCGAGGCGCTCTGATTTAGGGAGAGATACTGAATCGAGGCGGAAAGGGAATAGGAACCATAGGAGAGAGTCAAGCCGTTGTTCTGCGGGTATTTCAGCGTCTGTCCCGACAGTTCCACGGAATCCTGCGAAAAAACCTCGGACGCGGCGCTTCCGGACTGCTCCGGCGTAGAACGGAGAGCTGATCCCTCTCTTTGCACTGTCTGGAAACTTTCCTGCCGTTCTTCCAAACCGGAGGCGACAATCGTTAGACCCGCCATCGGATTCCTCCCTGAACCCCGCAACCATTCGTCCGAGAACGGCCTCCCTGCCGTTTCAGTTATTATCGGACGGCTGGGGAAAACTTGAGGAAATTCCGGAAAAATCTTGGTTTTGGCGGGAGGGGCGGGTAAAACAATGGTAATTCGTTACTTTGCAAGGATCAAACATGACCACCGAAAAATTCATTACCGACCTGAACAACAAGCCGCTGATTCTATATCCCTGCGAATGGAATTACCGCATCATCGGCACCGACCACGGGGAAATCGAACTGGCGGTGCGGGAGACGCTAGGCGACACGGAATACGTTTTCGAGAAAGCCAACGTCAAGGGCAAATTCAGTTCCTTCAGCCTGACCTTGACGGTGCGAAACGAAAGCCACCGCAACGAAATCTACGCCGCCCTCGGCCAACACCCGGCGGTGCGGATTATTATGTAGGGGCGAATATTGGTTAATTTCCCTGCAATGAATATTCATCAGGGATTTCCTCCACCTTCCATGCTTGCTTTTACATCGTTTAAGTATAAAATTCATCATACGCTTGTTTAACGCTGTCAACATCATGTAGGGATACAAACCGCTGGACATCCGTAGCCCCCTGGAGGGCAGAAAGATTCAAGTTTGCAAGAATCCTCACCCCATAAACAGCCAGCAACCGGCCCGATCGAACGCCGCATCGCCTGCCCGCGCGCACTGACGATCTGGCGGTGGAGCAGGAATTGCGCTTTCTGCGCGTTACTGCCGTTATGCGTCACCGCATTTACAAATGCCTATTCACCACACGAAGGCGTTTTCTTCCCGGCGATGTTTTTGTGGTTATGCCTGTCAGCACCGACATTGGCATGTATGCTTTTTCTTTCGGAAATTACACATCATCCTTCTAAAGAAATTTACGAATATGTGATATTGATTTCCTGCCATATTTTTCAATGGTTCGCCATCTGGTGGCATGGCCTGTTGGAAATGCGAAATACTGATCGCGACTATCGACGGTTTTTTAAAATACTTGTGTATCCCGCCGTCATGCTGGCTGGAGCAGCGACTTTTATACTGGTTTTCGCTTATTTTATACGGCTTATTGAAGCGATCAGATAAGGACAGCAAACTTTGAAAATTATCGGCAACATTTCCAGCCGCCATGTTAACAAGATAGAAACTATTTCTTCTCGGCCCGCCACCGGCCTGATCGAACGCCCCATCGCCTGCCCGCGTGCGCTGACGATCTGGCGGTGGAGCAGGGAATGTATTTTTTACATGTTGTTCCCTCCTGTCGGGATTGGCATAACCTACATGCTGGGACAATTGCTAGGGCATATATTCCCCATGCAAAACATTAGGCTGTTAACGTTTACCTTCTATGGTCTGTTTGGATTTATGACCCTGTATTACTCTGCTCCAATTATCGTCTGTCTGTGTTTCGCCGCACTTATCCCAGCACTGACACCCGGAATCCAGTTGGTGTATTTTCTTCCTGCCTGTTACATTTTCCTGTGGTTCGTTGTCTGGTGGGAGGGGTTGCGCGACTTTCGCGAAACCGACCGCGACCCGCACCGTTTGTTAAAGTTGTGGAAATCTACCGGTACCGTGCTAGTTGTGATTCCGCTTTTGATCAAAACTTTATGGGATATTTATAACGAACTTCTTAAGCTAGGAAATACGCCTTGAAAATCCTAATCCACACCTTCGGCTGTCAGATGAACAAGCTTGATTCGGAACTCGTCGCCGAGGCGCTGGTTGCTGCCGGGCATGAAATCGTTGCCGACGAAGCCGAAGCGAACGCGATCCTGTTCAACACCTGTTCCGTGCGCGACCATGCCGAACAGCGCGTCTTGTCGCGAATCGCGCACCTGCGAGCCAGAAAAAAAGCCGAACCTGATCTGCGGCTGGGCGTGATGGGCTGCATGGCGCAGCGGCTGGCGCGGGAACTTTTCGATAAAGCTCCTCACCTCGACCTGGTCTGCGGCACGCGCAAGTTTCCGCAGATCGCGGAATTGCTGGAGCAGTCTTTCGCCGGGCCGGTGCTGGCCGTCGAGGAGGAATCGCTGACCGCTCCCGGCACGCTCGACGCGCACGGGCGCAGCCTGTTTTCCGGCATACAGGCCTATATCTCCATCATGCGCGGCTGCAACAATTTCTGCACCTACTGCATCGTCCCCTACGTGCGCGGCCGCGAGGAAAGCCGCCCCATCGCGGCGGTGGTCGGCGAGGCGCGCGCCCTGGTCTCGCGGGGCGCGAAAGAAATCACCCTGCTGGGGCAGAACGTCGACGCCTACGGCAAGGACATCGGTTCGTCGCTGGCCGAACTGCTGCGCGAGGTGGATAAGGTCGAGGACTTTGTGCGTATGCGATTCGTCACGTCTCATCCCAAGGACATTACCGAGGAACTGGTGAAAACCGTCGCCGCCCTGCCCCGCGTGTGCAACCATTTCCACATGCCGGCGCAATCCGGTTCGACCAAAATGCTGAAAGCAATGAATCGCGGCTACACCCGGGAGGAATACGACCGGCGGCTGGAAATTATCGCCAAGCATTGCCCCGGTGCGCTCGTCACCAGCGACTTCATTGTCGGCTTTCCCGACGAGGCTGACGAGGATCACGAGCAGTCAGTCGAGCTGATCAAGGCGGCGAAATTTCAAAACTCGTATGTGTTCAAGTATTCGCCGCGACCGGGTACGGTGGCTGAGAAAAAACTGGTGGATAACGCGCCTGAAGAAGTGAAGAAGCAACGTAATCACGAACTGCTCTCCGCGCAGGAAGAAGTGAATTGCGCGCGTTCCGCAAGTCTGGTCGGGTCAACCCAGGAAATAATGGTGGAAGGAATTTCCCGGCGCGACAAAACCCGCATGACCGGCCGCACCAGCAATAATCTGATATGCGTCTTCCCCGCGCCGGAAGACGCCGAAGCGCTTGTCGGCAAATTGGTGACGCTGAAAATAAATGCCTGCGGCGCACTGACGCTGATCGGGGAACTTCAGTCCCGATGAGATTTGGATAAAAACACCAGCAGCAGCACCCACAGGCACAGCACGATGTTCTGCATCGGCAGTTGCAGCGGGGTGGGCAGGCAGTAGATAATCGCCACCGCTGGCAACCATACCAGCCAGCTCGGAATCTGAATTGGAATCACCTGGTTCTTGATGAAATTCGGCCTGATTTTTGCCCACATCCGGGAAAGGCTGAAATCGCAGTCTTTCCAGCAGTAGAACATCACCATAGTCGGCACCGCCCAGACCGGGCAGTATATCAACTGGTCAAACAGGACTTTGGGCAGAATGACGGAAAAGGTGTTGCCGTCGCCGAACACCCACGCCTGCGCGCGGTAAAGCAGTTCGACCTCCACGCCCTTGTAACCCCAGTACAGCAGAAGAACCGGCAGGTGGCGCGTTTTTTCGTGTTTAGTCGCGTCTTTCTGCAGGAACTGCAAGGCGAAAGGCAAAGCCGCGCCGAAAATCGCGGTTGAAATAAATGGAAACGGCAGGCCGCAGCGCGACTTGAATTCCGAAATCGAGGTGAAGAATTCGCGCGCCGGGGGGTAGAAATAATAAGACAGAAGCAATCCCATTGCCAGAATCTGCAAGAGAAGACCGGGGATGAAATTGGCTTTCGCCGCCTCCAGTCCGCGGCGGACAGGAGACATATATAAACGAACAGACATATTATATCCTGATAAGCTGGCGTAGCCCGCTTGTTTTGCAGGCGCCTATTAATGCGAAGACTTTGACAAAAACACCAACAGCAACACCCACAGGCACAATATTATGTTTTCCATCGGAAGCTGTAATGGCGTAGGCAGGCAATAGATCACTACCACGGTCGGAACCCATATCAGCCAACTTTGAATGACAAAAGGGATCACTTGATTTTTGATAAAACCGTGCTTTATTTTTGCCAAAGTGGCAGAAAAATCAAAACCACAGTCTTTCCATGCATAAAACGTCAGTATAGTGGGTATCGCCCAAAGAGGAGAATACACCATCTGATCGAACAGTACTTTCGGCAGAACAGTGCGAAGTTCGTCTCCTTCTCCGAATACCACCGCCTGCAAGCGATAGAGATATTCTACCTCGATGCCTTTGCATCCCCAATATAGCAACAGGATTGGCAAATATCTTAGTCTTTCATGGTTAGACGTATCTGATTGCAAGAATTGCAATATAAAGGGCAGCGCTGCGCCAAATAATGCAGTGGAAAAAAATGGGAAAGGCAATCCGAAACTTTGCTTGAATTCAGACAACCAGGCAAAAAAATCCTGCGCAGGAGGGTAAAAATAATAGGATAGCAATATAGATATTGCCAGCGATTGCAGAATCATACCTGGTACTAAATTGGCTTTAGCCGCATTCAGCCCTCGACGGACGGGAGAGCGATACTCCACAGGTTGCGCGGTCATAGGTGTGGTTTCCGTAAGAGTGAAATTCGCAAGCGTTGATCCTATTTCCGCGCAAGCAGGCAGTCAAGCTATTTCGCGACAACAAAAAACGGCGACGGCATCTTTCGATACCGTCGCCGGAAAAATCACCCGCGTTTTTTTCAGCGAGGCGTCACTGTTACCGCGTGACCTGCCACCCATTGCTTGTGTTCGTCGGTGTAATAGAGGTATGTGCGGCTGGCGGGAGCGGTGTAGCTGCCGGGAATCGCCGCGGTCAGACTGAGCGGCACAATGCGGTTTTCCCCGGCCTTCAGCGCGCGCCAGTACAGCACCACCTCGCGCCCCAGCACTTCGTAGCTGTCGATCCGGCCTGCCTTGACCAGTTCCTTCAACTGATCGTGGCGCGGCTCAAGACCGCCAGGCAGACCGATAATCGCTATCGGCGTAGGCGCGATTTTCTCGCCTGCGGTCACGGTCGCCACCAGTTCCAGCGGCTCGCCCTCGCGGATGGTGGCGGCGGAAAGCGCGGTCTGCAATTTCAACTCACATTCCTTGCTGGTGGCGGGCAGAGGCGTGTTGCAAGTCACCTCCACCGAGAACGGCATCTTGCTGCCTTTTTCCATCACCAGTTCCAGCTTGTGCTCGCCCGGCGTCATAGCGGCGGAGAAGTCGGGCAGTTCGATCGCGCCCTTGGTTTCCGGGTCGAACGGGGCGGGCTTGCCGAAAGGCTTGCCGTCCAGCAGCAGTTGTACCGCGCCGCTTTCCTTCGGCTTGGCGCGCGCCTGGTCGTAGGCGTTGATCGCCTTGAGCGCGAGAATGGTGGACTGGGTCGAGCCGAAGCGACCGGACTTGCACAGTTCAAACAGCCACTTCATCGAGAGTTCCACCTGATCCGCCCAGGTCGCGTCGTCTTTCAGCCAGGCCAGAATCGCCAGCGAAGTGGTTTCGATCCGCAGGGCATCGCCGCCGGAACAGGTGATGGTTGATTTCGCACCGCCGACGGAACCGTCTTTCTCCACCGCGTCCTTCAGCTTCGCGGCCAGTTTGCGTCCGGGCGCGGCGTCGCCGATTTTGTACAGGATATTCGCGGCCAGGGCGATGACATAAGTGTCCTGCGTCTTTTCCGCTTCCTCGCGGATAGCGGCGATTTCTTTTTCCAGCGTCTTGGGGTCCTGCCCCGCTTCGATCAGCGCCCAGACCACGTAGGCGTTGGTGGTGGGAACAGGCGCGCGGCCAAAGCTGTCCAGCGCGCGGTCGTTACGCATAAAGCCGCCCTTGCCGTCGCGACGAGCCAGCAACCACTGGCGCGTGCGCTCCAGCATGCCGCTGTCCATCTCCATCACCTTGCCCATATCGACGAATTCCATCAGACCGTAAGCGGTCAAAGCTTCATGCCCCGGATCGCCGCCGAACCACTCATAGCCTTTCTGTTTGCACTCGAAGCCGGTCAGTTTCTTATAGCCCTTTTCCAGCAAGTCGCGCGCCCTTGCGATTTTCGCGGGGTCGATGCCCTGGTGGGTGGTGAAATACTGCTGTGCCATCACCAGTGGATAGTTGGAGGAACTGGTCTGCTCGAAGCAGCCGCACGGCTCGCGCAGCAGCGCGTTCAGCGCCTCTTCCATGCTGGCCAGCGGCGTGGGATAGACCCGCGCGACCGTTACCATGCTGCCCGGTTCGACCGTGGCGGGAATGGTGACAACCGTGTTGACGGGAGAGTCGGCACCCACCAGTCCGCCGTGATGGATCGAGACGGGGAAGCCCTTGGGCTTGACCGTCAGGGTGCGGGTGACGGTGTCGGTATAACCGCCTGCGGCGGCGGAGATGACGAGTTGATAGACGCCCGCTTTTTGCGCCGAGATTTTCACCATGGCGCGGCCGCGGGTGTTGGCGTCGAGCGTTGCGGCGACAGGCGTGATGATATCCAGCCCTTCACCGCGCACGGCGAGATTGACGGCGTCGAATTTTTCGACAGTCGAATTGACCAGCGCTACCGGCAATTCGATCACGTCGCCAGCCGTGATTTCCAGCGGCATTTTGGGTTCGAGATAGAACGGTTCGACCGATTCGATCACGCTGTCGCCGCAACCGAGCGCGCCGTTGTTGCCGAAGGCGTCGGCGATGACGCGGAACGTGGTCACGCTGTCGGAGAGGCCGAATTCGACCGTAGCCTTGCCGTCGCGCGCGCCGGTGCGGATGCCTGCGTTCCAGTATAATGTCTCGGTGAAATCGACCCGGTCGTTCGGCTTGCGGTTGTCGCGCACCTGGTGGGCGTATTCGCGGATGGCGACCATTTCCCGCATAGGCGCTTCCATATCAGCCTTTACCTCTGCAAATACTTTAAACGCCCTTCTCGCCTCCTTGGCTTCCTCTTTGGCAGGCACAAGCGCCATCTCCGACGCTTTATCTTTCCCCTGCGGCGCGACAGCCGGTTTTTCATCATCATCTTCCAAAGCTTCCGCGACTTCTTCCGGCATTTCGGCGCCTTCATTTTTAGCGTCTGCCAGCGCATCGACTTCCGCGCCCTTGGCAAGTTTCTTCTTCTCCATTCCCAGAACAAACGCCCCTGCTCCTCTCTCTACAGCACACGGCACGGTGACAATTACCCGTTCCGCCAAAACGCGCATGGCCGGGGCCGACATCTCTTTCTTGATCTCGTCGTAGCGGACGAGGATAAACCGCCGCCAGCCCTGGGTGCCGAGGAGCAGGTCAAGTGCCGTAGGAGCTTCCGCCGCATTGGGGTCGAGGTAGACCAGGGCGTCGGCCAGTTCCCTGACCTCGTTTTCCAGATACACCATCACCGGCAGGCGCGGCGCCTGTTCGCGCTTCTCGATCATCTCCAGCACCGCGTCGTCAGTCACGGTCAGACCTACTACCGCTTCGACCGGCCTGCCGTTTTCGTCGGTAGTTTCGATGTTGAGCTTCACCTTGCCGCCGGGGATGAACGGCGCTTTTTCCGGCGTGATTTTCACATTCACCGCAAACTTGGGACGGCGGTAGACCAGACGTTCGGCCAGCGGCTGCCCGTCCTGCGCCAGCACCGTCACCATCAACACGCCTTCGGCGTCTTTGGGGTCGAGCGTGACCGACGCCTCTTTCCCGGCGGTTATCTCCTTGGCGTCAAGCTCCACCTCGCGCTTGCAGATTACTACTTTCGCTGCCGCGCTGTCGGGGGTTGAGGTCACCTTCAACGCAATGCCGCCTTCATACGGATATACTTCCTGCAAAGAACGCAACGCCGCGCCTGACGCTTTCACTTCAGGCAAAGCGAAAGTGCGCGCAATCCCGGCGGGTTTGTCCAATACCAGGGCGTAAGCCACCTTCGCCTCGGGCTTGAACTGCAACAGGCCGCGCCCCTCATGCACGGTGCGAAGTTCCGCGATGACGGTCTCGCCCGGCTTGCCGTCAGCGGACAGTTGCACAATGCGGCCTTCCAGATCGGCAGGCTTGCCGTCGGGACGTTTCGCTTCGACATAGACCCGGCATGGCAGCCCCGCGACCAGATCGCCACCTTCGGGATAAAACGCGAGGTCGAGAGTCTGTAGTAAGATGGGAATGGTCTTGCTGGCGGTCTCGACCACGCCGCCATCCTCGATGATGAAGGAAAGCGTGCCGTCGCCGACCGAAATTTCCGCTGGCAATGAGAAAGCGGCGGTGCAGTTGCCATCGGTGCTGACACTCAGGCCGCTTTTCGAAAAGACCTCCGCGCCGTCGACGCGCGCGATTGCCGTCACCTTCGCCCCGGACGGAATACCGCCCTCGGCGCGCGTCACCTTCACCGTAGCGCTGACCTCGTCGCCGGAGCCGTAACCTTTGCGCAGAAATTCAATCTGTGTCTTCAGGCGTGGCGGTCGGTATGCGCGGATTTCGAATTTGCGCTCGGTCTCCGGCGCGCCAAGGGAAGGACAGGCGACAGTCGCGGTGTAGCAACCACCTGCCTGTCCCGGAGGAATTTTCCACAACAGACCCGCGCTGCTGTCGGCGCCCTGCCCTGCCCCCTGAAAGACGATATCGCCTTTGGGACCGCCGATTTTCACAGTCGCGTACATGTTGCCGTTCTTGACCGGGATGTTGCTGGCTGCGTCCAGTACGACCACGCGCAGATAAACAGTCTCCCCCTCGCGATAGATTGGCTTATCGGTGCTGGCGTAGGCCAGATAGCGTTCTTTGCCACCGAGCTTTTCCGTGGTGATCCGCTGCCCGTATTTCAGTCCCGCGCCTGTCGCGAAGACCGCCACCGAGGTTAGAAGAATTGCCCACGCCGCCTGCGATGCCCGCTTTCTTGAAATATTCATTGCCTGCCCTTTCCTGAAAAAATGTATACCCTGACGCGCCTTTGTGAAAATCAGCTTACTAAAATCTGATTGATTAGACGCCTGCCCAGGCGGTGCGGGGTTAATAATATCAGATTTCGTAAAAAATGAGGTCATAATAAGTGGATTTTTGCGCTTATTGTTAACCGTCATCCCTGCGAAGGCAGGAATGACGGTCGAAAGTTTATTTGTTTTGCGCAGGTCTGCTATCGATCCGACCCTTGCAATAATAAATCCTCTTGCAAAATGCGCAAAAAATGCTTCAATCCCTATGTCGCACAACAGGTAGGCTGTGTCTTTTTTTGGATCGCGATTTCTCAGCTTAAAGAGAATCTGATTATAATGACATTCAGATATTTGCATATTGCGTATATTCTCCTGATGATGAATATATCGGTTTCTCTTTGTGGCGTTGCTGGTGAATCAGAACCGCAAGATGACAGCGAAGTTGCTTTGACTCCGTCATCTGACCAGTTGGATGCTATCCACTCGCCCAAGCCTCAGCTTTCCCTAATCATAAAGGGCTTTCAACCGCTAAGGTATGCAACCGTCGACCTCATCAGCGAAGACAGGAAAAGCATTAATTCAAAACCGGCAGGCGATGCAAAAGAGGTTTTGCAAAACCAGGCTGGCGTGAACATGGTTACATATGGCGGACTGATCAGAAGTTCTTCGCCAACTATCCGGGGGTCGCTGTCACGGCATGTCCGCGTGATGCTGGACGATATTCCCCTCTCTTTTCCGGAGGAGGGCACGTCGAATGTGAATATCATCCCTGTTGCCGCGGTGGATTCCCTGCAGATATGGAAAGACGGGTGTTCTTCCGTTTACGGCTCCGGCCTGGGAGGGGCAATCAAATTCAAGACTATCGATCCGCCTGCGACAAACGGCAGCAAGACCAGAATCTCGCAATCCCTGGGTTCTGATAGCTCGTCCTCGACCAGCGGTATGACCAGTTTCAGGAAAGACCGGTTCGGCTTTGTCGGCAGCGCATCCTACCAGGACTCCGAAGGATACAGACCCCGAAGCGGTTTTTATGCCAGACAGGGATTTACGAAACTCACGTACGATTTTTCCGAATCCAACCGGATAGTCCTGAGCGGAGGCGTCTCGGAGGCGAACCTGGAGGAATTCGAGTATCCGCCTTATGATTACTGGTCGCATCCCAGCACTATCGGCAGATTCGGGCAGATATCCCTGCAACTCGGTCGCTTCGGCTCCTGGGAAAATTCCCTGTCTCTCTACGGTTTCGATCATTTTCTCAGGCGGGATACCAACTCGCTCTCTACCGGCAATCGTCTTTCCAGAACGGAACTGGGCTCAACCGTGGTGGGACTGAACGAGGAATTGAGCAGGAAAAGTTCTTTCCAGTTATCCGAGAATTGGCGGTGTTCAAACAAGTTGACAGTCGGGTATAATCTTGAACGCTCCACCATTGATTACAAATCCATCCCCGATCCTGTCCAGTATTCCACCCAGGGCATGTTCCTACGCGACATTGTTGCGTTTGACTCGGTGTCGTTCACGCTGGGCTGCCGCTACGATGAGACCGAAGCTTACGGCGATTATTTTTCCTCTGAAGCAGGCGTGATGTTCACCCCGCGCAACCGGATTTTCAGGGATCATATTATTCTGCGTGCAAACGTCAACCGGTCTTTTTCCGCGCCCCCGGTATTATGGCGTTTTTATTCCTCACCGAGCTTTATTCCAAACCGGGATATTGAAGCCGAGGAAGCACTGACCTATTCCAGCGGCGTTGATTTTGATTACGGAGACAGGTTCTGGGCCAGTATTTCGGCGTTTTCTTCTTCGATCGACAATGCTCTGGATACGAAAATCGTAAGCGGCTACGTCAGAACGATGAAGAATTACCGGGAACATCGGCGGCGGGGAGTGGAGATTCAGACCCGGCACAGGCTGGGAAACTTCGAACTGAACGCCAGCGCGTTCTGGGGAAATACGGAAGATATGGCGACTCACGAAGAAGTCCTGGGAAGAGTCAAGCGAAGCTATAAGCTTGGCCTTGCCTACCACCACAAAAGCGGAGTATCCTGTTCGGTTCTGGGTCGATATGAGGACTGGAACCAACCAGAAATCATCCAGCCGGATGAGCGGCACATGATCTGGGATATGCGGATAAACAAGACGTTTGAAATAGAAAAGGTCGCCTGCGAACTATTCCTGACAGGACGGAATATCTTCGACACCGCATACGGATTCGACGAGTTCACCCAGATGCCTGGTCGCACCATCGAGGCTGGACTTTCGCTGGAATTTTAGCGAACACTATTTTGCTGTTATTACCGCGTCTTCACACATCATGATATTACTGATTTCCGCAGATAGTTTTTCATTGGAGCAAGGCCAAACCAGGTAGGAATCAGCACCGCAATCATTATCATGCTGCTTTTTGCCGTCGGTTGACGACAACAGGATCATGGGAATGTTTCTGAACGGAGGGACTGATTTTAAAAAACTGACAAGAGAAGCGCCACTGCTGAGACTGACCTCTTCGTCCACTATTATCACCGATATATCCCGGTTTTCGTATATCTTGCCGATCACTGATTCAATTGTCGACACACAAATTATCTTCCCCAGTTGAGCGATGTATTTCTTGAAAAAATCATTGGTTGTCTTGCGATTAGAGGCGACAATAATATTGTTTTGCTTAAGTTGGCTCATCCTTCTTTCCTTTCCCATAACCTGATGTCGTTTTGTAATTACCAATTTCAATATGGCCTTGTGGGAACATTGCAACTTTGGTGCCAATAATGCCCAATAAACGGGAGATATTTTTGCTGATTTTACCTTTTACTGTTGGATATTTTCGCGAATTACGTGCTTGATTACGGATAATACCTATGCCCATACCCAGTTTCGCAATAATAGGAAAATGACGATTAATGCGTTCCTGTTTTTGCGAAAAACTGACGATGGCGGGGTATTAACGGAAAGTGCTACCTGGCAAATACATTTTGGAATAGGCGTGTGCGATATATCAAGTCATCCTGATGCAATGCAAAATTGTATTGTATATTTTTCACCGATAAATTATGCTACTTACTGGTCGAGGTTTAGGTGTTTCATCTGTTTTTGGGAATTTCTGGCTCCCAAATGTCAGAAATTTACGTAAATACAAGCCTTTTGCTTTTTGTGCCAGAAATCAGGCTCGTCGCGTGCGCGGTGAAACAATAACATGAAGAAACACTTTTGGGTTTATTGCATAATGTTGGCGCTTGTTCTCGCCTTCCTGGCGGGTTACGATAAATGCCCGTCACATTCTGCCATCAGTGATAATATTGAAGAGGATTGCAAGCCAGGAGTCCTCAGAATCGGCGTTGAAGGCAAACTGTTGCCCTTTGATATAGATAATACCATGTCGTCATTCACCACCCAGCTTTGCGATTGGATCTACGATAGCCTGCTGACGTTTAATTCACAGGGCGACCCCGTACCCAGCATCGCAGAGAAGTACGAAGTTTCTGAAGACCGGCTTACATACACTTTCTTTATCAGAAAAAATATCGCTTTTCATAATGGCGCATCCCTGACAGCGCATGATGTCGTTTACAGCTATTCCAGGAAAAAGGCTTCTCAATTGAGCCGATACCGTTTAGCCTGCATAAACTCTTTATGCGCGATTGATGATTACACTGTTCGCTTCAAACTTCGTCAGGAAGAGCCTCTTATTCTCTTCTTGGCGGCTAATCATGAAATAATATCTTCCAAAGACACGCAGCAAACACCCTTGCCCAATGGGACTGGCCCATTCAGGCTGATCAGGTTCGATGCTGATACCGGGGCTGAATTGCAGGCGAACGATAAATACTATTTAGGACGCCCGAAGTTGGATAGAATCCTGGTGAAGAATTACAAGAGACAGGATGATGTCTGGCAGGCATTGGTCGCCAACAAAATAGATATGCCTGGACATATGGCCATTGACGACCCGGACAAAGTCAGCTCTATAAAAGATATCTGTATCGCTAAGATACCGAATTACCTTATGACTTGTCTTATTTTTAATCCTCTGGAAAAATTCAACGACAGAGAGCTACGTAAGCAAATACTGTCATTTATTGACAAGTCCAGACTGATAACAAAGCAATGCAAAATACCACTTGCAATCGCTAACAGCATATACCGTCAAAAAGACCCTGAAAACCAACATTCCCCATTTGCCGGACTCAACGGCAATACGCCCTGCATGCGGCAGGCTGACTCAAGATGGAAAAAAAACAGAGACAACCATTGGTTGCTGGATGGGAATGTAGTTTCATTTTCATTGGTTATTGATGGTGAATCTGTCGAACATCATGAAATTGCCCTGGCGCTGCGCGAGCAATTCGCCGCCCATGGCATAAGAATTTTGATACGGCATAACAAGCATAACTACGAAAATTTCGACTTCCGTGATGTGGACGCCATTCTTATCACCTCGCCAGCCTGCACCCCTAATGAATTTATCGACTATTTTTGGATGAACACTCCTCTTGTGCCATGGATGAAATCTTTCCGACTTGAAAATGATTCGGTTGAAGGCGTTTTGTCACGCGAATACCTTGCCATGCCCTTGGCGAGTTCCTATATTTTCCAAATTTATTCGAACAGATTCACCGGTGACATAGAGGGATTTTATGGCGCGTTCCGGAAAGGTTCTGCCATGCTGTCGTGGGAAACCAGGTAAAGAAGCATCAGGATTCCAAAATCCGGTATACCGTTGACAGGCTTGCGCCTATTGCCTCGGCGGTTCTGGCATAATCGCCGTCATTCTGTTTAAGTACAGCAGTCACATACTGACGCGCGAAAGTCCTTTTGGCTTCAGCGAGACTGGTTGAGGTTGAAGGAATCCCGGTCATGTCCGCACCGAAGCCCAGGCTCTCAATCGTAGTAATTGCGCAATCAGTGGGAGTATTTACCACCAGCCTGTGCATGAGGTTTTCCAGTTCCCTGACATTTCCCGCCCATTTTCTCATTTTCAATTCTGTTTCAACTGACGATGAAAAGCGCAATCCCGGTTTATGGTATAGCCGTGAGAATTTCAGCAGAAAATACTGTGCGAGGAGCGAAATATCCTCTCCGCGTTCATTCAATGTAGGCATGGAAATTTCCAGGACATTCAAACGGTAGAACAAATCCAACCTGAACTGCTGCGACTCGATGAGCTTGTTCAGGTCGCTGTTAGTGGCGGCAATTATCCGAACGTCGACTGTTTGCTCTTTTTCGGATCCAACTTTATTAAAAGTTTTTTCCTGCAGGACTCTCATAATGCCAACCTGAGCGTCAGGAGGCAGTGAGCAAATTTCATCGAGAAACAGCGTCCCTCCGTCCGCTGTTTCGAAACATCCTTTGCGTTGCGCGGTGGCGCCGGTAAAGGCTCCTTTTTCGTGCCCGAAAAGTTCGCTGGCAAGAAGCGTTTTTGACAAGGCTCCGCAATTAACGGCCACAAACGGTTTATTTTTCCGCGCACTCTGTAAATGTATTGCCCTGGCGACAAGTTCCTTGCCGGTGCCTGAATCGCCTTTGATTAATACCGGGGCGTCGCTTTGCGCTGACGTGACAATCTGGCTCTTCACCTTGAGCATCGCCGGGCTTTCACCAATCAACGCCCTTTCTTCATCCCCGGAATACTCCCATAGCTCGTGCAGGCGTTTTTCGTATTCGTAAAAGCCATGCACCATTTCCTTGATTTTAACGTCATCAAAGGGCTTTACAATATAATCAGCCGCCCCCAGCTTCATGGCTCTTACCCCCCGGGGAGCCATGTTATCGCTGGTTATGACGATGATGTTCGAGTGGGGGTATTGTTTACGCATTGTCGCCAGAAACGTCATCCCGTCGCCATCGGGGAGGGTGAGGTCAAGCAAGACCAGGTGCAAAACTGTTTTTCTCAAAACAGCTTCCGCCTTATCGAGGGTTTCCGCCAGATGAACAGTATATTCCCGAAAGAGGATCCGGTAGATCGAGCGCATCGACTCTTCGTCGTCGATTCCCAGAATCGCGAAATCCTTGGGCTGCATCTCATTCCTCCGGTTCCTGCGGAAGCCAGATGACAAAGTCGGCTCCCCCCGCGTCATTTTTGCTGTAAGTAATAGTCCCGTTGTGACAATGAATCAAGGATCGACAAATAGCCAGGCCAAGCCCCAGCCCGTCCTTCCTGCCGGAGACAAACGGGCGGAACAGATTGGCGACCAGATTTTCCGGTACGCCAGAGCCATTATCTGAAATTGTTATCGAGATTCCAGCGATATCATCCCCTAGCGTGCGATTTTCCACCACAAACCTGACTTCGCCCTTTTCGGGAAGGGCATTCATGGCATTATTCAACAGGTTGAGCAGTACCCGTTGAAGATGATCCTGGTCGGCATGAATGAGATAGTTATCTGCTGTATGCTCCGCGGTCAGCGCAATGCCATTCTTTCTCGCCAAAGGCCTGTTGGTTAAAATTATCCGCTCTATAAGTATTTTAATATCGATAAGCGTTTTGTTTAAACTGGGATCGCGTGAATATTCGCGGATACTGGCGACCAGCCGTTCCAGGCGCTCTATTTCCGCCGGTACTATTGAAAGAAAATCCGAAAGGCAGGACGCGTCTCCGGGTTCTTTTTCAATAACCGCGATAAGCGTTTTCATGGCGGTGAGAGGCGATCCCAGATCATGGGCAATCCGCTCGACAGCGTCGCCGACAGTGGCGCGTTGTTCCAACATGCGTATTTCTTTTATCCGTCGCATCATGTCGTTGAAATCTTCAAACAATATGCCGATGTCGTCCGATCTCGACTTGAGCGGTTCCGCCTCATAGTTTCCCTGAGCAATGGTTCGGGCGCGGATAGACAACTGCTTCAGCGGCCTGGTGATTATTCTGGGCAGGAAAACGGAGGATACAAAAACAGTCGCGGTGCAAATCAACAAGCCCCATAACCATAAGGATTGAATGTGACGTGACTTTTCAAAAACTTCAACCGCCTTTTTTCGAATAAGTACGCTGATGCCAATGAACTCAATTCTTTTTGAGGCAAAGAAAACACCAGCCTCCGACGATGCCTGCGGGCTCGCCAGCCTGTCGCCTATTGCGTCGAGAATCCATTTGCGTTTTTCCGCCACTCCCGCAACGACAGACATACAGTTGTCGGCGGCAAGAGGATAATCGTCGATATATAATTCGACGGTTCCCGTTTTTCCAAAACGCAGCTCATCGATCGACTGCCAGATCCCAAGCAAGTCAATTTCGCTAATCAAGATGCGGGTGGAACCATCTGCCGATAGAACCGGATTGACAAATACGACGAAAGGGGCTTCTCCCGTCTCAACATGTTTAATAAAACAAGGGGATTCGGCAGATTTGATCGCACGCCAAAGCTTTGTGCCAGACCAGTCACGGGGTTGACGTCCGCAGTCCGATGCGGCTATTTCAGTACCGTCTGTCGCCACAAGCGCGATTCTCTTGATTAAAGGCGATGAGTGGCGGAATCCTACCAGAACGGTCTCTGCCTCCTGCGGTGTTTTTCCCATGGGATACACCGTGGTTGCAACGCCATCCGATATCTGGGGTATTGCGCCAAGGATTGAAGAAATAGCGCTAGCCAGGCTCTGAGCCTGGAATTTGAATTCCACTATCGCCGTCTGCCTGGCCGACTCCTTGATGGAGTTTATTGAAGTCCAGCCCAGATAGTATAACGGCAGCAAAAACACTGCTGATAGAATTAGACCTAAGCGAAAGCTATAGCTGAACCACAGGTAGCCTGGATAGCGAAAAACGCGGGACAACAATAAGTCACTTCCTTTCGCCTGTATTTCTTCATTCAGAGTGAACTTTGTCCGGTATTCTGATGGTAACAGGTTAAACTGGTTTCTGCAAGCTGGAAGGTTACAGAGACTTTGCCACTTTCCTTACGCATTAAATACCGGCAAACGGTCGGAGCCACGGATAAATATGAATGCGCCAAAGGTTTGACTTTTGCCCTGCCGATTCGTACAGTATAGATATTGAAAAAGCGTACCAGGAAATCTTGCCCATGTTGAAAACCGCTCTCCGCCTTTGCGCGGTGCTTGCCGCGATTGTCCTGATGGGTCTGTCCTGCCGCGGCCAGTTGCCGGACAAGACGAAGCTAGACCTGGCGGTCTACCCCACCGGCCTGAAGGACGCGCCGCAGATTCGCGTGCTGGTCGCCGACAAACTCGACAGCGCCTCGATTTTTGTCAGCGGCAATTACAAGCTGGAAGTGGTTCATCTGGACGGCACTTCCGAAAGCGGCGGCGACGCGGCGGCGGTCTCGGTCACCGCCATCCCCAACGCCAAGGGAATTTCCCTCGGCAGTTCCGAAGTCCGTAGCGCCCTCATCATCCCGAAAAAGAACACCACCATCACCCTGCGTTACGCCAGCGACTCCGGTTCCGAGGAGGAAATCGCTTATCCTAATCCTATTCTCATCATGCGGGCGATGGTCATGTCCGGAACTGCCCCGGTTCCGAAGTTGCGGATTCTGGCCAAGCTCAACATCGAGGAATACCTGACCGGCGTGCTCCCTCACGAAATGTCGGCCAACTATCCCGCCGAATCCCTGCGCGCGCAGGCGGTGGCCAGCCGGACGTTTGCCCTCTACCACATGAAGACCCGCGCCGACAAGGACTGGGACGTGGAAAATACCATTATGAGTCAGGTGTGGAAACCGGTTCCCAGTCCCGACCCTCGCGTACTGATTGCGGTCAACTCCACACGCGGCGTGGTCGTGACCGAGAACAACCGACTCTTCCCCACCTTTTTCCATTCCCGCTGCGGCGGCTATACCGCCGACGCCGGCAAGGTTTTCAACCAGAAAGATATTCGCGCGCTCTGGGGCGTGCGCTGTCCCTATTGCGCGGAAAGCGGGGCGGCCAGCGAAAAACCCTGGCGCTTCACCATCGCTAAAACCGACCTGGCCTCGCGACTGGCGAAAAAAGGCCTCATGCGCGGCAGAATCAAAAATCTGGTTCTGCTGGACAAATACGACCAGCCCCTGACCGCCATCGGGCGGGTCTACAAGCTCGATGCGACTCTCGAAAGCGGCGCAACGCAGAAAATTCTCGCCAGTGATTTCCGCTTGGCGGTCGGCCCCGGTCGCGACGCTTTGCCCAGTACATGGTTTTCCATTGCCAGTTCCGACACGCATTTCGTCTTCGAGGGCGAAGGCTTCGGCCACGGCGTGGGGATGTGCCAGAAGGGCGCCCGCTACTGCGCCGAGGCCAAGGGCTGGGGCTACCGCGACATTCTTGCGCGCTACTACCCCGGCGCCAAACCGGTGCGGCTGTGGGGGGAATGATGTGACAAAACCTATCCGGCTCGCAGTTCTCCTCTCCGGCGGCGGCACCACGCTGGAAAATATTTTCGAGCATATTGAAACTCGCGACCTCCCCGCCGAAGTCGCGTTGGTGGTTTCATCCAAGCCGGATGCTTTCGGATTGGAACGCGCGCGGCGGCGCGGCATAGACTCGGCTGTGGTCGAGTCGGCCAAATTCCGCAAACGTAATGACGTCGGCTGCCTCATCCCCGACTGGGAATCGATGTCGCATGAATTAACAAACGTCATTCTCGCGGCCAAACCTGACCTGGTGTGTCTCGCCGGATTCATGTGCATGTATATCCTTCCGCCGGAACTGACGGGAAAAGTGATGAATATCCATCCCGCCCTGATCCCAGCGTTCTGCGGCAAAGGCATGTACGGCCACCACGTGCACGAAGCTGTCGCGGCGGCGGGAGTCAAGATCACCGGCTGCACCGTCCACTTCGTCACCAATGAATACGACGCAGGCCCTATTATTCTGCAAAAATGCTGCCCTGTCCTGTTCAACGACACGCCGGACGAAATCGCCGCCCGGGTGTTCGAGCAGGAATGCGAAGCCTACCCCGAAGCGATCCGCCTGTTTGCCGAAGACAGACTTGAAATCTGCGGCAACAGGGTTCGCGTCACAACCCTGGAGAAAAAATGAGCCTGCACCACGCGCGCGAAATACTTACTGCCGAAATCCGTGCCATCGAGGCGGTGCGGGAAACCCTGGATGACAGTTTCGAAAAAGCCCTGGATGTCATGCAGAATTGCTCCGGCCATATCGTCTCCTGCGGCATGGGCAAGGCCGGGTTTATCGCCCAAAAAGTTTCTGCCACCCTCTCCAGCACCGGCGCGCCGTCCTTCTATCTGCACCCCGCCGACGCCCTGCACGGCGACCTGGGCATGGTCAGTCCCGGCGATGTGGCGCTGATCTTCAGCAACTCCGGCGAAAGCGAGGAAGTTACGCGCCTGCTGCCGTGCCTGCGCGGCATTGACGTGGAAATAATCGCCGTCACCGCGTCGGAACGCTCCACCCTCGCCGCCCACGCCGACGTCGCCATCCTGATCGGCGAAATCCGCGAAGCCTGCCCGCTGGGGCTGGCACCTACCGCCACCACCACGGCGATGCTGGCGCTGGGGGACGCGCTGGCGATGTGCCTGCTCGACCGCAAGGAATTCAAGATACTGGATTACGCCCGCTTTCACCCCGCGGGCGCGCTGGGGCGCAAGACCATGCCGGTGGAGGCGCTGATGCGGGTAGGCGAGGCGGTGGCGGCAGTGGCGGCGGAAACGAAAATCTCGGAAGTCATCCTCTCCATCACGCGCGCGCGTTCCGGCGCGGCGGTGGTGATCGACGCGCACCGGAAGGTGCTCGGCATCTTCTGCGACGGCGACCTGCGCCGGGGGCTGGAGGCTGACCGCGAAATCCTTTCGCGCGAGGTCGGCACGGTCATGACGAAAAATTGCGCCACGCTTAAGGCAGGCACGCTCGCGGGTGAGGCGCTCGACCTGATGCGCGAAAAGCGGATCGCGGAAATTCCGGTGGTGGACGAAACCGGAGCGCTCGCGGGAATGGCCGACCTGAAGGGGCTGCTCGCGTCGATGTAGGATCCGCATACCTGCGTGCAGTTTTTCACTTGCTGTCTTTTTCGACAAATACGCCTACATAATCTCAAACTTGTTATGGGGACGTGCATATTTGCACTCTTCCGACTTTTGCCGTTCCCATTTTTCCCTGGCTATCTCCAGAATCTCGCGCATCCATGGGAGATTTTCATCCACCAGCAGCAGCCGCCCGACCAGTTCTTCCAGTACCCGTTCGGTCGGCATCTCCCGGATCCTGCGGTGATAGATTTCGAAATGGCGCAAGGCTATCTCTCTCCAGGTATTGCGCACGAATTCGTCGTCCCGCACCAGCCGGTCAAGTTCTGCAAGATAAGCCAACGCCTTTTCGCGAGCATCCCCGCATACCGGCGTCGGTCGCTGCTCCGGCGGGTCGTATATATCAAACGGTATTTTTTCATGCGAGATTACACCGCTCTTGCCGACCTGGATTTTTAGCAGGAAACTGTGCGCGGTATGAGGCCCGTTCTCTGCCTGATACGCTGAAGTCTTTGCGCAAAAGATGAAGTTGCCCAGCGAGTACGCAATCAGGCAGCCGTCAACCATCTCGACACCCTGGGGCACATGCGGGTGATGTTGCAGGAATATGTCGGCTCCGGCACGGGCGATTTCACGGGAGACTTCACGGCGCGGCCACGAAGGCGTAGGCATGAATTCCAGGTCGGCATGGTTGGATACTACCAGAATATCCACCTGGTCGCGGTTGCTCCTGATATCCTCCAGCACGGTTTCTTTTTTGAAATAGGCTGGCCCCGGATTGGTATGACCCAGGGAATAATTGTTGTCCTCCGCATAGCAGAGAAACCCGAAGCTGATGCCGTTCTTTTCGATTACCGGCATTCTCCGCGCCTCGGCCTGAGAATAGCCGACTCCCGCAGCGATGATACCGGCCCGCTCAATCGCGTTTTTCGTATAGTCCATTCCAACCGAACCACCATCAAGGACGTGATTGGCGGCCATGTTCAGGATGTCAAAACCTGCATCCCGCATGGCTGTGGCAAATTCCACTCCGGCATCGCGCACAAAGAGTCCATTACCGAAGCGCTCCTTCGGCACGTCCGGCGGCAGCATGATAGCTTCCATGTTCCCGAAGAGTATATCGCATTGATCGAGGTGCTGGCGCATCTTCGCCAATGGCCAACCGGCGCCATGTTCAGCAATTTCTTCTTCGATCTGCCCGGCAGGGGCAATGTCGCCGACCGCGCCGAGAGTCACAGTATCCGGCATTTTTTTATTCCGCCTTTTTCACCTCGCACCGGGCAAGGTTAAAATCGATATTTCCTCTGGCACCGTCCTTGCCCCCGGCATATCCTCTAACCCCTTCGGTAATGCCGTTCACCACCAACCGGTCTCCAGGCTTGAGCGAAGAAATCAGCGTATCGCAACTGTTGCATGAGACTGTTATCGACACGCTTGGCTTGGCTTTATCGAATCCCGGCTGATTGTACAGGTTGCACCCCAAGCGTTCAAAATATAGGCTGAACACGTGCTCATCGTCCAGGGGTCGGGTAACGAATTTATTCTTAAACACGACAGTCGCTGTGAACCGCTTGCCATCTATTTTTTTTCTGTACTCCTCGCATTTTTTTTCCTTTGAATCAGCATCGGTATTCTGCATGATCAAAAGCATATTTTTCACGATGTCCTCAGGCGTAAGCGCTTTGGGCTGCTTGGTGCGCTCGGCGGCGGCTTCCCCGGCAGTGCCGCCTAATGCTAATTTCAGACTGTCGTTATTTTCCTTCAATAGTTTTGCCGCTTCCTGGTAGGACGCAAGGGTTTTGCGCGCCGCCTCGATTTTCGCCTCTTTGGTATTCTTTCCCTCCGGCAGGAATTTCTTGGGCGTGTTTTTCAACTCGAACTCCGCCAGTCCCCAACTCTGGCGCATTTCGGTGTTCGCCTTCTTTTCCCGGTCGAATTCGCCCGACGCCTTGCGGATTTCCAGATCAAGCTGCTTCGGATCGTCCTTGGATTTTTTCTCCGCGCATTCCCCTCTGCCAAAACAGGCCAGAATAAAAAATAAACAATACACCACCGGCATTCGCATGACATTCCCCTTGACTGAAAATAATGCTATACCCGACAAGCGACTTGGTGACAATGGAGCTAATGCGGTTCAGTTAAGAAAAACTTGTATCGTCATTCCCGCGAAGGCGGGAATGATGCACGTAGCTTTGAGTTTAAAACAGTAAGGGCTGCCCTAATTCTCGCCGAAGTTGGTGTCGATAAGATTGCGTAGATGTTCCGCGGCGGTTTCCGCGTCGGTGCCGTTGATGTTGAGGATCAGTTCCACGCCCTCCTCAGCGCCCAGCATCATGATGTCGAGGATGTTCTTGCCATTGACGGTGAGGGAATCCTTCAGCACCTCCACCTCGCTTTCGAAGCGGTTGCACATTTCCACAAACAAGGCCGCCGGGCGCGCGTGGAGCCCGTACTTGTTCCGGATCACGACCGTGAGGGTAACGCTTTGTTGTGACACGCCTGTTCCTTATTTCCGGTTGGCCGCGAAAGCCTCCATTACCGCCTTGGCCAGTTTCTGCGGGTGGTGTTTCTGTGGGCTGTCGCTATCGACCACATCCCGCAACAACACGCGCACTTCCAGGGACGCCATTTCCTTGCGGTCGTATTCGGTCAGTTTCACCCCGCTCACGGCCAGCTCCTCCAGCTTTTTCGCCGATGGCCGGTAGCCGTTTACCACCGCACAGTCGATCCGTAATCCCGGCACATGCTTCCACAGGGTTTCCAGATAGCGGCTGGCGGTAAATTCCTCGGTCTCTCCCGGCTGGCTCATGGTGTTGACAATGTAAAACACCTGTGCGCGCGACTCGCCGATAGCCTCGACCACATCCTCGTCCAGCAGCGTGGGCAGTACGCTGGTATACAGGCTGCCCGGGCCGATGATAATCAACTCCGCATTGCGGATTGCCTCGATCACGTCTTCTGGCGCCTGCCCGGGCTTGGGCTTCAGGCTCAGTTCCTCGATCGGCTTTCCGCACTTGGCGATCAGGCGCTGGCCGGTGGTCTTGCTTCCGTCCGGGTGCGTGGCGACGAGGTTGACCTTCTCCAGCGTTGCAGGCAAAACCTGTCCCCTCACCGAGAGAATCCGGTTTGCCTCCCGCACCGCCAGGCCGAAATTCCCCCTGAGCTGCGCCAACACCGTGATAAACAGGTTGCCGAACGAATGCCCGGCCAGTTCGCCTTCCTCGAAGCGGTACTGCATCAGGTCGGCCATTACCGGCCCGGCGTCAGCCAGCGCGATCAGGCAGTTACGGATATCTCCCGGCGGCAGCATCTCGAAATCCAGCCGCAACCTCCCGGAACTCCCCCCATCGTCGGCGACGCTGACAATAGCGGTGATGTCGCCGGAATATTCCCGTAATCCGTACAGGATCGTGCTTAATCCCGTACCGCCGCCAAGACAGACCATCCGCGGCCCCTGCTCCAGGCGGATATGCTGGTAGGCGATTTCCGCCAGTCCGCGCGATTCCTCCTTGCTCTTGAGCAGCCGTTCAATCCGGCGCACCAATCGGTACACCCCGGCAAATACCAGGATCGAACCCAGGCCGATCAACACCTCTGCGACGGCGTAAGGGTCGGCGGGCAGGGTGGTGCCGGGGAAACGCGGCGTCTTCAGGTCGAAGATGCCCAATCCCAGGGAAATCGCTCCCAGGATCAGAAACACCATCCCCGCGCAGATGGCCAGCACCCATCTTTTCAGATGCAGACCAGGTTGAAGCCAGCGCCAACTGACCATGGCTTCACCCCTTGATCAAGGATTTCTGATCCGCCTCTTCCATCAACTCGATAATTTCTTTTGCGTCTCGCGCCTTCTGGATAAAGCGCCGGAAAATCTCATCGCGCAGGTTGCCGCTGACGTAAGCCAGCGCCTCCAGATGCTTGCCCGCGCATTCCTGGTTGCTCAACAGCAGGAAAAACAGGTGCGCCGGTTCGCCGTCTATAGCCTCGAAATTGACTCCCTCGCGGCTGCGGGCAAACAGCCCGACCAGTTTCTTGATGCCGGGATGCTTGGCATGGGGGATAGCGATCCCCTGCCCGATGCCGGTGCTGCCAAGTTTTTCCCGATCCAGCAGCGCGGTCATCACGCCCTGACGCATATCTTCGGAAATGGTTTGCGATTTGATCAGCGCATCCACCATTTCCGCGATCGCCTCGTTTTTGGTCGTAGATTCCAGATCGTCTATTATCGCGGTCCGTACAATAAAATCCCTGAATTGCATAATACCCTCTTTCGCTGAATGATGCCGTGTATTCAAGTGTGCAGGGCCCCTGTGTCCCGTAAATAAGGGGGCAATTCCTAGTTCTCGTCTTCCTCATCCTCGTCGACGGCTTCATTCTGGCTGACTGCGGCGACCGGCGTGGCTTTGCGGCGATGGCTGGTGCGCTTCTCCTTGACCTTGCGCAGTTGCCGCTCGATCTTGTCCACCGCTACGTCCACCGCCTCTATCATGTCCTCGCGCGACACATCCACCACTACCGAATCGTGATTGTTGACGTGGACAATCACCTCGCAGTGATGGTCGCGGCTTTCGGTTTTCAGCACCACCTCGATCTTCTTGATGCCGTTGATAAAACGGTTGACGTGGCTGATCTTTTCGTGCACGAGTTTCCTGGTTTCGTCGCTGATTTCAAAATGGCGCGTGCTGATGGTTATGTTCATTCCGGTCTCCCTGCGACCCTTTCCGGGTCTGATTGTAAATATCCGCAATGTTGCTCAAACCTCAACGAGACGGCGACGGCTACACCGCCCCGTGAACAATATTCTTCAGTTGACTATCTCCAAGTCAACAAGTTTTTCAAATCCCGCGATTTCAAACAGCCAGCTCAGGTTGCGGGAGACGCGCACGGTCAGGCGTTTGCCCGCCTTGGCCGATTCCGCCACCATGTGCCCGATTGTCCCCATATAGGCGCTGAAGATGAAAGTCACAGGCGTGAGGTCAAGAATCACCCGCTCGCAATCGTGGCTCAGTATCTCCTCGACATAGCGCAGGAACTCGGCGTGTTTTTCCCAGTAAAGCTCCACGTTGACAGTCAATACATTGTCGTGAATCTCGAAATTCGACAACGCCGTATCTTCTATGCTGACTTTCATCACAGTCTCCGCTTCATTGCCTGGCGCCAGTCGAGACACGAAATCAAACCCCTGCGTGTCGAGTTAACCGAAAGGCGCTGAAAATATCTTTTATCATATTCGGAGATAAATACTTATATCCCCACCTTGATTATATGGCGTCGGCTGGATGTTGTCAAATATCTGTTCGGTTTGATATAAGATTTATCGCCGGATTTTGGTGAATTGCGCATCTTCTCCGGCGGCTTCACGCAGGAAACGGATAGAGGTAAATTCGACCGGCACATTCGTCAACGGTTCGTAAACAAGAATGATAATTTCCCTGATCCCCCCCGTCAGCGACACCGGAGACCGGTATTCCCAGCCATTTTCTTCAGTTTTCCAGCGCGGTTGCGCAAATATGGCTTTTTGATCGCGGTTTAGACCCTGACTTAGGCGGAACGGCTCGAATTCGTGATAAGTGCCTTTCTCGCCTATGGTTACAGCAAATGCGACAGATACCTCCTTGCCTGAATTATTGACGATATCCATCGTCAAGCCACTGGCGTTAAAGGAATTACGCGGATTGCTCAAAACTACGGCGACTTTATCCGCTTTGGCCGTCGGCACGATTTTGAGTGATTTTGCCGCATTTTCGTCGCCGATCTGGCTGACAGTGGCGGCTCCACCCCAACTGGCGCGTTTCCAGCCCACTACTTCGGCCAGGTTTTCCCCATTGTCGGCTGGCGGTTTCATTTCGCTTATTTCTGCTTTTACCTCGCTCTGCGTTGTCGTTTTTTGCACATTCTCGATCAGAATATCAGGATTTTTATCATGATAATTCTGTCCCGCCGGCTGCAACACTGGGACAGAAGAGGTCGACTTTTCCACCGCAGTCCGTTCCGCGGACGGATCGTATAGCAGCAGGCCGGAACGGAGCAGGGATTTGTCAGTGATTTGCGGCACCGAGTCTGCTGTCCATTTTTCCGGATAAAGATCCATCATGCACCCGCAGAGAAATATCTGCGCGGCAAGCAAGAGGAAGAGACTGGCAAAGTTTTTTTTCATTTTAGGCAAATCATGCTTTCTGTTTCAGAAATCGAATTTTGCCTTGCGGGCAGACCCTGCCGGTTCGGCGGAAGGTTCCGGTTGCGCCGGAGCGGCACCTCCCTTTTTCCCGGTCGACTGAATCGCCACTTCCATACTGGCGGCGATATTGGCGATCAATTCATGCAGTTGCACGCGCCTGGTTTCCAGCGCGTCGATTTCCTCCCGGGTGGGCAGACCTGCGCGAGGATTGGCTGCATAATATGGACTGAGCGATTCCAGATAACGCTGGGTGGCGACGAACTGGTTTTTCTCGCGGATTTCGGCCTCCAGTTCCGCCAGTTCCTTTTTTCTGTCCTCCTCTTCCGCACGCAATATCTGCAACTTCTCGAACGGCGAAAGCTCCACCCGGATACGTTCGATCTGACCCACGCCCCGCTCCTTGTACTACGGCTTTCCGCGCGCGAAAATCCCCGCGCCGGAAACCTGCTTTAAACACGGATAAAACTCGAAGCACATCATAAGCTCGAAACCGGTTTTTCGTCAAGCAGATGTTTCATAAATGTGTGTGCCGCACAGGCGGCGGGTCGCCGCTGACTTACTGCGCAAGCGTGCTAGTACGCATAATATTTCCGCGCTCCTTTCGTTCGCGGATTGTGCGAAAGCAAACGAATGTAATTCCATGATAAAATCCAGTTGTCGCGTACCGACTGTTAAGTTATTCTTTCAGCATGATTGAAAATCCTGAAAACTATAACCTCAATGCGGAATCACCCCAAGATCTGATTGCTGTTGCTGAATACCGGTCTCGTGTCCAAGCCGAGACAGCAAGGTTGCTTTTGGAGAGAGAGAACATTCCTGTATTTTTTTTCGGCGAACATCTTCAGGGTCGCGCATCCGGTTTGCGAGGGATAGAGATTCGCGTACCTTCGGATCAGGCGCGACGCGCTTTGGAGATCATTCAAGCTTATACGCAAAAAAAATGCCGGAATTGCTCAAGTCACGGCGAAGGTTGGCAAGCCAAATCCTGGTATCGCTGCCCCAGATTGCGGATAGTTCTGCTGAAGTATTTTGCCGCCGCCTTTGTGCTTGCGCTTCCAATTATTTGCCTGCGGACATATTACGCCGTGCTGGATTATCAGAAAGAAAGTCTTATCCGGCAGGTGAAAGTCGGCATGTCGGAGATGGAGGTTCAGGAACTTCTGGGTAGCCCAGACTATATTGAAACCGATTTGGGTCGGAAGTTGATATACCATATATGGCTAAATATTGACCCCGGAGACAATTATTTTAATTTAAGGTGCAGGAAGCATGAAATAGTCATAACGGATGATGGAACAGTTTCCGAAACAATGGAATCAGAAGAATGCGGTCATGCCGATTGTTTTGGAGAGATTACGCTTCGCGACCGATTTTGGTGCATGATCAGATATTGAATTTTCTGCTGTAACGTGTACAACAAAAAAGCCCGCCGTCGCCAGCGGGCTTTTTCTTCATGAACAATTGTGAAAGAACTTAGAAATCAGCCGACGCCAGTTTGTCGATGATCGAGTCGGCGACCAGCCCGAAGTGGCGGGCGAGTTCCTGGTACGGGCCGGAGACGCCGAAATCGTCCAGGCCGATGAAGATGCCGCTGTCGCCCAGGATGCCTTCCCAGCCCTGAATCACGCCAGCCTCGATCACGACGCGTTTCTTGAAGCGCTTGGGTATGATCTTGCGGCGATATCCTTCGGCCTGCTCCTTGAAAACTTCGATACAGGGCATACTGACGATGCGGACGATTCGTCCGGCTTCGCGCAGAATGTTAGCCACTTCGATAGCCAGATGCACCTCGCTGCCGGAAGCGATCAGGATAATCTCGGCTTTGCCTTCGGGATCGTACTCGATGATGTAGCCGCCCTTGAGGGTATCCTTGGCCGGAGCATAGTGCGTGCGGTCGAGGACAGGCAGGTTCTGCCTGCTCAAGGCAAAGGCGGTGGGGCCGTCGGTGCGCGCTAGCGCATGCTGCCAGGCGTAGGCGGTTTCGTTCGCGTCGCAGGGACGCCACACGTTCAGGCGCGGAATGCAGCGCATCGCCGCCAGATGTTCCACCGGCTGGTGGGTGGGGCCGTCCTCGCCGACGAAAATACTGTCGTGGGTATAGACCCAGAGCGACCGCTGCTTCATCAGCGCGGAGAGGCGCACCGGCGCGCGCATGTAGTCGTGGAACACCATGAAGGTCGCGCCGAAGGGAATGATGCCGCCGTGCAGCGCCATGCCGTTGACGATGCCGCCCATGGCGTGCTCGCGTACGCCGAAGTGGAGGTTGCGCCCCAGGAACATCCCCGGCGCGATGTAGTCGGGATAATCGCCAGTCTTGATGCAGGTCTTGGTGCTGGGCTCCAGGTCAGCCGAGCCGCCGATCAGTTCCGGCAGCACCGCGCCGAAAGCGTTCATCGCCTTGCCGCCGGCCACGCGGGTAGACATGCTTTCACCGGCGGGAAAGTCGGGGGTGGCGTTTTTCCACTGCAACGGCAACTGCCCTGAAGTCACGCGCATGAATTCCTTGGCGATCTTCCTGTGTTTGCTGTCATATTCAGCCAGCATCTTGTCCCAGACAGCGCGGTTTTCCGCCCATTCAGCTTTTTTCTGCTCGAAAAAGGCCTTCACTTCCGCGGGAATATAAAACTTCTCCTCCGGCCAGTTCATCGCCTGCTTGGCGGCGAGGACTTCCTCCTCACCCAAGGGTTCGCCGTGAGCATGGGAAGTGCCCTGCTTGTGGGGCGCGCCTTTACCTATGATGGTATGCGCAACGATCAGGCTGGGGCGCTTGGTTTCCTTCTTGGCTTCGGTGATGGCATTTTCGATTGCCGCCATGTCGTGCCCGTCGATATCCTGCACGTGCCAGTTCAGGGCTTCGTAACGGGCGTTGACGTTTTCGGTAAAGGCAAGATTGGTCGAACCTTCGATGGAAATTTCGTTGTCGTCGTAGATGGCAATCAGCTTGCCGAGTTTATTGTGACCGGCAAAACTGGCTGCTTCCTGGCTCAGGCCTTCCATATGACAGCCGTCGCCCATGAGGACGTAGGTATAATGCTCGGTAACTTCATATTTCGGCGTGTTGTACATTTCCGCCATGATCCGTTCTGCCAGAGCCATGCCTACGGCGGAGCTGAAACCGGCCGCAAGGGGGCCAGCGGTCATGTCCACTCCGGGAACGTCGTCTACCTCGGGATGGCCGGGGGTCATGCTGTGCAATTGGCGGAATTTCTGCAATTCCTCGGCGGGAATGTAACCGGCCAGCGACAGCATGGAATACAGCAGCATCGAGCCGTGTCCGGCGGAAAGGATGAACCGGTCGCGGTTTGACCACTTCGGGTCGGCGGGGTCTAGGCGGAGAAACTTTGTCAACAGCACGGTGGCGATTTCCGCGCAGCCCATCGGCAGGCCGGGATGGCCGCTTTTGGCTTTCTGCACGCCGTCGGCAGAGAGAAAACGGATGGTATTAGCGATTTTCTGCAGCAAGACCAGATCAATCACGGGAGATGCCTGTACAGTCATATGGAGGCTCCTTCCTTAGCTAGTAGGTGACAAAAATAGGCCGAAATGCACACAAAAACCCAGGCTTTTGGCGTAAGTTCGCGAAAAGCAGGGACAAGCATCATATGCTAATGGCCGAATCGGTTTCTGTCAAGGAAAAACCGTTGCTGGTTAACGAGTTCAGGATGGCAATTATTCTTTCAGAGTGATTCTGAAGACGGCTCCGCCTTCGGACTTGTCGAAAGCCTCGACCTCCCCGCCCCAGCCGGTCACGGTGGAATACACGATGGACAGACCCAGTCCCATGCCCGCGCCGGCTTCCTTGGTGGTGAAAAACGGGTCAAATACCCGGTCCGCGTCCGACCCCAGCCCCGGACCGTTGTCTTCCACCGTCAAGACCACCTTGTCGGGGCAACTTTCCGTCCTGACCAGTATCCGCTTTTCCCTGACGCGGCTTTTATCCAGCGCCTGCATGGCGTTAGTTACCAGGTGAATCACCACCTGTTCCAACTGGTGACTGTCTCCCCGGCGCGGTTGCAGCCCCGGGCTCAGAAGCAGTTGCAGCTTGATCTGATGCACCGACAATTGCGCCCGCAGCAGTTTCAGCGCCTGTTCCACGCAGGCGTTCACGTCGACCGGCGAAATCACGTCTGTCTTCTTGTGCCTCACCAGCGACCGCATGTGCGCCACGATTTCGCCGATGCGCCCGACTTCGCCGGTAGCCTTGCGCAGCCGCGCCAGCACCTCGTCCCGCTCGGCGGAAGGCTCGCGGCGTTCCAACAGCAATTCCAGGCCGCTGACCGTCAGCTCCAGATTATTAAGGGGATTGTTGATTTCATGCGCCACGCCCGCCGCCAGCGTGCCCACCGCCTCCAGTCGCTTTGCCTGCTGCATGTGCTCCTGCAGGCGCAACCGCTCGGTTTCGTCTTCCAGCAGGCGCACTACGCTGGCCACTTCCCCGCGGTTGCCCAGGATAGGACAGGCTGTCGCCCGGAAATCGCGCAGTCCCGCGGCAGTGCGAATCCGCATCATACCTTCGTGCGTTATGCCGTCGGCCAGGCACTTTTTACAGGGATCTTCCCCCGCACCGCAAGCCGCTACGGGATCGGCGAATTCCGCTCCCGGTTTTTCCGGAAACCATTTTTTCATCTGCGGGTTGGTCGCCAGCACCTTGCCCTCAGCCGTCAGGAGCGTCACGCCCACGGTGAGGTTTTCGGTAATCTTGCGGTATTTCTCCTCGCTTTCGCGCAAAGCCTGGCGGGAATTCTCCACCGTCGCCATCAGCTCGTTAATCGATCGCGCAAGATTGGAAAGCTCGTCCACCCCGTCTGGCTGGAGCCGCACCGACATGTCGCCGCTGCGTGCGATAGCACCCACTTCACCGATCATGCGCCGGGCGCGCTCGATCATGCGTTTCTGCATGAGCAGCAGCGTCACCAGCATCGCCTCGATCACCGCTGCCAGAATCCAGAGAATCCAGTTTATCAGCATCTACCGGTTCCTGTTTTCGGTGACGACCACCGCCTCGACCCCGCGCGCGGAAAGTTCCCGCACCCGCTGGATAGCGCCGTCTTTCAGGCGGAAAGACCCGCAGCGGACAGTGTACAGGCTTTCTCCGTTCCGCGCGCGAATGGCGATAAAACTTTCCACCTTGATTTTACAGAGTTTCGACTGCAACTCGCGCGCACGGGCAATAGAGTTGAACGCCCCCGCCTGCACCACATACCAGTCGCCCCCATCCTCGACGACGTTTTCAGTGATAGCTTTTGCATAGGGACTATTGGGAAATTTCCGGTTCAATTCGCGCCGCAGGGAATCGGCTCCGGACTGTTCGCCGCCTTTTTCAAGCGCTTCAATCCGCGCCGCCAGCAACTCCGCCGCGTCGGTCTCGCCGGGATAATCCGCTCCCAGCTTTTCATACGCCGCCTCCGCCTCCCGGTAGCGGCCTTCCGCGAAAAGCAAGCGCGCCAGACCCTTGGCAGACCGCGCACGCACGCCCGGCTCGCCGGAGCGCAAACCCTTTTCCAAAGCCGCGCGCGCCTGGCGCAACCGTCCGAGTTCCAGCAGACTCAAGCCCTCCCAACCCGCCGCTTCCACCGACCGAGGCGTGCTGCCAAAAGAGCTGCGGCTGCGGGCAAACAATTCTGCCGCCTCGCCGTAGTGCTTTTCCACGTAGGCCGTTCCCGCCTGCGCAAAAAGCGCCTCGCCGTCGACTCCGGTTCTGCTCCCGGAAGATTCGCAGCCAGCCAGAAAGATCAAGCACATTACCAGCCATGTTAAATATTTCATTGCGATACCTCTTGCTAAAATCCGCGCGAACTCACTTATTTCCCTTCCCGCCGAAAAATTCCTTGAACACCTGCCTGACCGCCTCGTCCTTGAGCACATGGTTCATCGAACAGACCTGCACCCGATCCGCGCCACCTGCTGCAATGGCCTGCAACTCCAGCCTGACTCTTTCGGCATTCTTGACCGGGTGAGCCTTGGATTCGACATAGACGCCGATCATGGCCACGCCTTCGCCACGCGGGAAATACTTCTTTTCGTCGCGGGTGATGATCCTGGAATATTCCGTTATTTTTCCCATACTCCAGAACGGCTCGAAAAACCAGGCCGCCGTCTGCCCGCAGTAATCTACGTCCAGCCGATTGCCGTAAAGCGGTTCCGGCAGGAAGACGGGGTAGACATGGGTCGCGATCTTAACGTCAGGCTTTACGCTTCTGGCATAGGCCGCGAGTTGGTTGTTGAATTCAACCAGCGTCTCCAGGGAGAAGGCCTCCTCCGCTTTTTCCGCCGTAATCTCAGGATGTTTTTCGCGCCATTCTGCCAGCAGTTTTGCAGACTGTTCACAACGGCAACAGCGGTAATTCTGGTATCCGAAATAATCGAACGCCATGCCTGTCAATCCCGGCGCCGCAGTCAGGATATCCCCGATCTCAGCCTTGAAATAAGCCAGCGTCTCCGGACAGTGCAGGCAAAGAAGCGGGGACGTAAGGACTTCCGTTTCTCCCACCGGCTCGCCGCCGTACTGGTAGCTGGACTTCCCGAAGGATTTGTCTTCCTTGATTCTTTGCAACGCAGCGGTTTCTTTTTCATTCATCGCCTGCAACGGCGGCTCGCTACCGGGAAATCTTTTTTTGAACCGGTCGACATGGGAGAGCGACAGGGAACTGTAAATCCCGAGGTTAAACTTGTTGCCCCACTCGACCAGCATATTGAGATAGGCCGGATCATTGCTCCAGACAATTATCTCGTCAAAACCGGTGTCGGCGGCCAGGGGAACTATTTCCTCCGGCTTACCTCCGCCCCATCCGGCCAGATGGACAAGATTATTTTTCCCGGCCTCCGGCAGACATCCCCAAGAAACAAGGGAAGATAAGACCGCAAACAGGAGTAACGCGAAATTGCGCATCGGTTTCCCTCTACGCCAGCTATTAAAAAACCTAAAAACATCCTGTCCGCAACATGACCAGCGTGCAAGCCTCGATCACCTCGATTCCCACCTGCGTAGCCTGTTCTGCCAGCGCCGGATTTTCCGTGCCGGGATTGAAAATGATTTTCTCTGGTCGCAGCGCGATTATAGTCCCGATCAACTTGCCGGAAATCTCGGCGTTGACATACATCGTCAGCGTATGCACCTTCACTTTCACTTCAGCCAGGGACGGCACGCACGGCACTCCGTGAATTTCCCTTGCCGCCGGATGCACGGGAATCACCTCGTATCCTCCCGCCAGCAGTTCCCGTACCGCCATGTTCGAATACCGGTCTTCCTTGGGAGAAGCCCCCAGCACCACCATCGCGCCCGATTTCATTTGCCAGCCTCCGCCGGTTTTCTGATTTCCACGTCAGCCATTACAATCCTGGTGCCGACGTCGCTGCGCGCGCGGCTGAGGAGTTTGCCGTCCCTGCCTATCACCCGCGCCATGCCGTAGCCCGCCCAGTAGGGGCGGAACTCGTAAGTCCAATTCGACAGCACCAGCGCCACGCCCGCGTCCTTAACCAGGGTGGAGAAACTGTCGCTACGGAAGAAGCGGTCGAAGTTATGCCCATACAGCGCGCAGCAATGCAGGACAATGTCGGCACCGCCGTCCTTCAACTCCGGCAGGGCGTCGTGGATGTCGTAGCTGATCATTATTCCGATTTTTCCGTAAGAAGTCTGCACGGCCTTGGCTGGGATTTTTCCCTCCGAGGCCCAGGCCGTGTCGGTCTTGGGCACCAGCCTGCGCTTGCGGTATTTGAGCACGGACTTGCCCTCAGGATCGAGCAGGAGCACGGTGTCGAAAAACAGGTTGTTTTCGATTTCGATAAACGGCACGGTCAGATAAACGCCGTATTTTTTTGCCAGGATGGCGCAGAATTTCACGCTTTCCCCGTTTTCCCTTTCCGCCACCTTGCGCACGTTCCACGACCAATCGTCGGTCTCTCCGCGCGTCCAGCCGGTTTCCTTGTTCATGTCGGCGCGCCCCGGAATGCAGGCCTCGGGCAACGCGATTATTTTCGCCCCTCCCGCCGCCGCCTTCTCCACCACGGTGGCAAGGCGCTGGCGGTTTTTTTCCGGCTCGCCGAATTCGGAATAGAACTGCACCGCCGCCAGCCTGACGTAACCCTCGGGCAGCGGCGCAACCGGCGTGGAGTTTTTCAGATCATCGGCGTTGTCTTCGTCGCCGGGCAGATCAACTCTCTTGCTCTGCTGCTTTTTCCATTCCTCGTAAAGCAGCTTGGTCGGGTTCATGTAATCGCCCGGGCCGTACTGCTCGGAAGTGGCACCCGCCGCGCCGATAACTTCAGGATCGACTATCGTCTTCTCGCGAGTGTTCCCGAGCAGGACAAAGAGGCCGATCGCCAGCAACGCGAATACCAGCACCGCACCGCCGGCAAAAGGCTTTTTTGCTTCTTCCCGCAACGCCTGCATTTCCTGCGAGAATTTCAGCGGCGACATATCCGGATCGCGCTCGGTAAGCTTATTCATGAAAATCATCTCCTGCTGCAACCCGAAAACAGTAAACGAAGGAAACGCGGATAGTGCGACGCCCAGAAATCGGATGCGAAAGACGGTTATGGCAACATGCCATCCCTTCAGGCCTGCCAGGATAATTATAAGGTCAAACCACCGCTTCTGGCAAGCGCTCTCATGCCTGAAAAAAAATCCTTCCCGCCAGGGAAGGATTTTTTGTGCACGAAAATTTCCAGCTAAAGGCTGTTCATTGCGTCCTTGTACTTCTTCATGTCGATCTTGCCGTCCTTGAACTGCTGCTTGAGTTCCAGATACTTCTGCAACCGGGGCGCTTCCGCCGCCTGCTCGGTTTCGATTTTTTCCACCACTTCCGGCGACGCGCCCAGTTCCCGCAACTTCTGCTTGTAAACATCCAGTTTCAACAGGTTGCTGTCAAATCCCATGATCAGCGCCTTTATCTTCTCCTCGATTTCCTTGTTCCCGGCCTGGGCGACGGCCTCCTCCTTAGCTTTTTCGGCTGCCTTGGACTGTGCTTCCTGATTTTTTTCCTTGTCTTTCTCCGCCTGGATTCGCTCCGCTTCCTCAATGGCCGTGCGCCGCTTGGCAATCACTTCCCGGCGGTATTTCTCCTGCGCCACCAGCAGGCGCAATTTCTGGTAATAGGTTTCGTCATCGACCAGCTTCTGATCGTGCAGCTTTTTCAGGGTTTCGAACTCCTTGGTCTCTCCCAGGTTCTCCAGTGTCGCGCAGTCGGGACAGGCAATTTTTCCGATCCCCCCGCAGGCGGGACAAGTGCCGGTGCCTTTGATCTTGCCAGTGCCTTTGCATTTTTTGCATTCCAGTTCCTTGGTGCCGTCGCAGTGTTTGCACTTAACTTTCCCAGTGCCGCTGCACTTGGCGCACGGCGCATATTTCTCGGGAGCCTCCGGAACTTTCTTGGCGCGCGCTATGGGATCGATGAACTTTTCCGCTATCCTGGACCACTTCTTGTCCCATGCCCTCCATTCGTCGGTTATCACGCAAAACACCTTGGTTTTTTCCCCGTCGGTGCCGGTGATGGGACGCTCCTTGCAATTTTCCGGACAATCCATCATGCCGTCCTTGTCGCACTTGTTACAGGGAATCTTACCTTTGCCGTCGCAGTCGGGGCAATTGACTAGGGCATTGCGCGACACTCCCTTGCCGTGGCATTCGGGACATGGCGCATATCCCTTGGCGGAGCAGCGCCTGCACTCATCGGGCTTTATCTGGGAGACGTCAATCGGGGCGTCAATCGGCGTCAAATCTTCTCCGGCGATTACGTAACAGGAAAAAAACAGGCCTGCCGCCATAGCCAAACAGAAGCCGCGTAGACCTCGTATAACCTGATAATTCATTAAACTATCCTCCATAAAACATGAAACTCCGTTTTGAATCATCTTCCGCTGAAAGCGAAGTGTTACATATTTAATCGCATCTCGAGTAAAAAAGTTCGAAAAAACTATTGCATGTGGCAGATCGAGTATCTTTATGAAAAACGTCCGGTAATTTTTGCATAGCCATAGCCTAACTATTTCCGCCGCCGACGTCAAAGACTTTTCGCGTTTGCCTCTATTGGCTCAGGGCAACATCTGCAGAACAGCTTCGACGCCAGCGTTCAGCGGAACAGTTTCCTGGCCGCCGCCCTCGCGCATGTCCTTGACCGTGATCTCGCCTTTTTCCAGTTCATTATCGCCCAGGATCAGCGCCACCAGCGCCCCGCGCCGGTTGGCCGCGCGCATCTGCGCCTTGAAGGACTTGCCTTCATAATCCATGTCCGCCGAAATTCCGGCGTTGCGCAGCCGCGCGATCATTCCCGCCATCGCCTTGTGGCAATCTTCGCCCAGACCGATGCCGTAAACCTGCAACGGCGTCTCGCACGCGCAGCAGCCCAGCGCCTCCATCGCGATCATGATCCGCTCCACCCCCAGGGCAAAGCCCACCGCCTGGGTGGCGGGTCCGCCCAGTTCCTCCACCAGGCCGTCGTATCGGCCGCCGCCGCCGATAGCGTCCTGCGCGCCCAAAGCCGAATGCGTGTACTCAAACACCGTCCTGGTATAATAATCCAGACCCCGCACCAGCGTGGGATCGACGTCGTATTGCGCGCCGTGCGCGTCCAGACCTTCCTTTACCGCCGTGAAATGCTGGTCGCATTCGCCGCATAGTTTCTCGTGGCTTTTGGGCAGATCGGCAGCCAGTTTTTTGCACGACTCGTTTTTGCAATCCAGTATCCGCAAGATATTTTTTTCAAACCGCCCCTGGCAGGTTTTGCAGAATTCTCCCAGCTTGGGCGCTATCGCGTCCTTCAATAGTTTCCTGTAAGCCGGACGGCATTCGTCCTTCGCGCAACCGATGGAATTGAGCCGCAGCCGCACGCCGCCGATGCCGAGGCGCTCGTAATACGCCAGCCCCATCCGGATCACTTCCGCGTCCAGCAGCGGATCGCCCGACCCCACCGCCTCGATTCCGACCTGGTGAAATTGCCGCTGCCGGCCTTTCTGCGGCCGCTCCCGCCGGAACATCGGACCGCCGTACCACAGTTTCACCAGCCCGCCCTGCTTGTGCATCGAATGCTGCAGCAGCGCACGGATCACCCCCGCCGTTCCTTCCGGTCTGAGAGTAATGGAATCGCTGCCGGGAGTAAAGGTATACATTTCCTTTTCGACAATGTCGGTCGCTTCGCCGATGGAGCGGGCGAACAATCCTGTCGCCTCGAACACGGGAGACGTGATTTTCTCATACCCGTAACGCGAGAAAATTTCCGCCGCCGCTCCAAACGCCTTTTCAAAACGGATACCGTCGACGCCGAAATAATCCCTGGTGCCCTCAATCGCCCTGATGCCGTCCTTCGCCATGTGTTAATTCCTTAAAATATGTTAATAACGCTTTGAAAACTATTATCCTGAAAATCTACCGCTCCGCGACTACATACGCGATCCAGCCGGGGCAGTTTTCCTCTTTTTGCGACGGCTTGAAGACACCGTTGCCTTCTTCCGCCTCGCCGTCCCAGCCTTCCCAGTAGACATCGGATCTGGCAAACCCGGCTTCCGCCAGCAGTTCCGTAATCTCGCGCAGGCTCCACAGCCGCCAGTCGTAGGAAAAAGCTTTTTCGATACTGGTGCCGTCGCGGAAACGGAAATGAATGTGGTTGATTACCTCGTTATTGATCGGGTTGAACTCGGCCTGATCCCAGACATAGGTGAACCCCTTGAGCTTGCGCTCCTCCTCCAGCACCACCTGCGAGTCGGAACCGCCATAAGCATCCAGAAACAGCATCCCGCCGCTGTTAAGCGAGGCGCGCGCGGTTTTGAAATATTTCAGCAGAGTTTTCCGTTCCTTGAAGATGAAATAGGAAAAATTGAACGCCATCACCGCATCTACTTTCGGCCGCGTCACCGACAGCACGTTTTTGTTCAGCAGCTTCACCCTGTTCATGTCCTGACCCAGCGGTGCCAGCCGGTGCTCACGCCCCCAGTCTAGCGTGTCGGTGTCCAGATCGACGCCAACCGCGAAATTGTCCCGGTGCCGTTGTACGAATTCCGCGCAGGCGCTGGCAGTGCCGCAGAAATCCTCCTTCACGCTGCGCGGAGCCTTCTTGCCGCGCTTCTTGAAAATATCCAACACAAAATCTATCTCCGCCTCTACGCATTGCACAGACAATTCGTAGAGATCGTGTATATCAGACGTCTTTGCCGTCAGCTTATTCTTTCTCAATGTTTTCCGTCTCCGATTTCAAAATTTTAACGATATATGCCGCCGCGCAAAGCAGACCGGCCAGCGTCAGATACCCGCCCACGACCAGCGCCGGGTGCGAGGGATACGCCGCCAGCGGCCCGTGCCAGATACCGTACATCCGGGTCAGAGTGATGAAATTGTATTTCTCGTAACACACCGACATGCACGCCAAGGGACTCAGCCACACCCGAGCGTGCATGACCACCGTCTTCGTCGCACCTTCGGTAGCCTCTTCCAGAAACACGCTCCACCACGGCGTCGACAGCAGAAACAGGGTCAGGCAGAAAATCTTCTGCCGCCCCCATTGCAGGCCAAACCCCAAGGACGTCACCAGCCAGCCCGACGACAGCGCCAACGCCGTCACCGCCAGCACCAGCGCCTGAAGCCAGAGAAAAGATAGTATCGCTTCACCATAGGCGGCGCTGCAGATTACACCTGCCAAGGTCGCGCCAGCAAGCGCGCCTGCCGTTTCGGCAAAGCCCCGGAACTTTTCACCCAGGAAAACCGCGCCCAGCAGCGGCAGCCATAAAAACTCCAAGGCTCCCGCCAGCAGCAGCGCGCGCAGACCCGCGTCACTTTCCGGCAGTCCGCCGGATATGAAAAATCTTCCGGCAGGCGCAGCCACCGCCGCAAACGCCACTACTCCCGCGCCCAAACAGGCCAGCAGTCGGATTATCCGGTTCATCTGCCCTTGACCTCGTGCCCCAAGCGCGCGTCCATTCCCTGTTCCCGACAGAAGCGGCAGATTTCCAACACTTCGCTGGCAGTAACCCCCCTGCCCTCGCCGCGCACCGCCACCACCGTTTTTCCCTGCCCGTGCAGTTGCGCCAGCGCTATACGTAATTCCTCCAGTCCCTTCAGTGCCACCCCCTCCATTTCGTACCGGATTATCCCTTCCTGCTGCCGCAGCACCAGTTTGACCGCCTGCGCTTCCTCACCCGTAGCCAAGGGAAGGATGGTTTCCTGTTCCTGCCTAGACTGCGACGCCGTCGGTATTTTTACGGCAGTATCGCGGGGGCTTTTATCAATCGGGGAACTGACGGTTTTGCGGTTGTCGCCAGCCTCGGCACTTTCCGCCGGTTTGCCGTAGTTGGTGATAGTAATGAAGTACAGCCCTACCAGCACGAAAGCGACGTCTGGCAAAAAAGGATAGCGTTCAAACATGTTTCCGCCTCAAGATAAAGACAATGCCTGCCTCCCGGTGGAGACAGGCATTGATTATATCAATTTCGCCTGTGTCGCGCTACCAGCTTTTTGCCTCAGGCTTCGTTCAGCGCCGCCACTCCGGGCAGGACTTTGCCTTCGAGGCATTCCAGGCTCGCGCCGCCGCCGGTGGAGATGTGGGTCATCTTGTCGGCGACGCCGGACTTGTTGACCGCGCTCACCGAATCGCCGCCGCCGATGATCGACACACAGTCGGTTTCCGCCAGAGCCTCGGCGATGGCGAAGGTGCCGGCAGCGAAGCCTGGTTTCTCAAACACGCCCATCGGCCCGTTCCAGACCACGGTTTTCGCCTTGCGCACCGCGTCGGTAAAGAGCTTGATCGACTTGGGGCCGATATCCAAGCCCATGGTTCCGGCCGGAATTTTTGCCGCAATCTGCTCGACTTCCTCGACGTCGAACTTGGAGGCGACCAGGTGGTCGACCGGCAGCAGGATTTCCACGCCCTTTTCTTTTGCCTTGACGAAGACGTTTTTAGCCACGTCCAGCTTGTCCTCCTCGACCAGACTGGTGCCGACCGGCTCTCCTTTCGCTTTGAGCAAGGTATAGGCCATCGCTCCGCCGATGATGATGGTGTCGACTTTATCCAGCAGGTTGTCGATTACCATCACCTTGTCGGAAACCTTCGCACCGCCGAGAATCGCCACGAACGGGCGCGCCGGGTTGGCGAGAGTATCGCCGAAATATTTTACTTCCTTTTCCATCAGGAACCCGGCCACGCAGATGGTAATGTACTTGGTCACGCCCTGGGTGGAGCCGTGGGCGCGGTGGGCGGTGCCGAAGGCGTCGTTGACATAGACGTCGCCAAGAGAAGCCAGGTCTTTACAGAATTCGTCGATTTTCGCCTTGGTCGCGTCGTCCTGTTTCTTGTACTTGTTGAGCAGTTCCTCTTCTTTGTGGAAGCGGACGTTTTCCAGCAGGATGACCTCGCCCTCGTTCAGGGAGGCAACCAGCTTCTTCACTTCCGCGCCCACGCAGTCAGGGGCGAGTTGCACTGGCTGCCCCAGCAGTTCCGCCAACTTCAGCGCCGCCGGTTTCAGCGAGAATTCCGGCTTGGCCTCGCCGTCGGGACGACCGAGGTGACTCATGAGGATCAGTTTGCCACCGCCTTCAAGCACCTTGCGGATGCTGGGCAACGCCGCCTGAATGCGGGTGTCGTCGGTGACCTTGCCGTCTTTCAGCGGCACGTTGAAATCCACGCGCATCAGCACGCGCTTCCCCTTGACGTCGATGTCACGAATAGTTTTCTTTGCCATCTGCTTTCTCCTATGTATTATTTAAATGATAACAAGTTTTCCGGCTCCGGCAGTCAGGCCGCAGGCGCTCTTTATGCCCGAAGCCTGTAAACCAAAGCCGACACAGATAAGTTTTATCAACTCGTGCCGTAAGTCAAGCATGAAAATGGTTTGTTTGTTATTTTGTTGGCTGGATGGGTTGCTTGTGTGGTAGATAAAACTATGCCGCGCTAGAGGCAGTACAGTTTTGTTAAGGAGATAAGCTTTCTGTTTTGCATATAAAGTTACGTACGTCATTCCCGCGAAGGCGGGAATCCAGGAGGTGTTGCGTACGGTTTCCCCGCCTGGATTCCCGCCTTCGCGGGAATGACGTTACAAGTTTTCCCCTTAGTAAAAAACCGCATTGCCGCCAGAGATTCTCGTTTCAGGATTAAAAACCGGAGCACCCTTGAAACACTTCGCCAATAAGCCAGTGCCCAAATCCGCCAAGGTTTAACTTATGCCCAACGCCTGCTCAAAAATAAATAGCGCCTACGTCGGCAGATTCGCTCCTGCTCCCACCGGCGCGCTGCACCTGGGTAATGCGCGGACTTTTCTGCTCGCGTGGCTGCGGGCGCGGAGCGTCAGCGGTAGCATCCTGCTCAGGCTGGAAGACCTCGACCATCCCAAGGTCAAGCGCGACGCCGCCGCGCAGGCGTATGACGATCTGCGCTGGCTGGGGCTGGATTGGGACGCGGGTGCCGATTCGGACTCTTCATATATCCAGAGCAATCGCCTGGAAATTTACCGCCGCTATTTTAATGAATTTCGCGAACGCGGACTGATTTATCCATGCACCTGCACCCGCCAGGATATCCAGAATGCCCAATCCGCGCCGCATCCGGGCGAGGAAATGAAATATCCCAATACCTGCCGGGGCAAATACCAGTCGGCGGAAGAAGCCGAAGCCGCAACCGGTCGCGCTCCGGCCTGGCGGTTTTTGTTGCCAGACGAGGATTTTTCGTTTACAGATGTTTTTTGCGGAGTACAATCGAATAAACCGGCGGAATGGAGCGGCGATTTCGTCGTCGCCAAGGGAGAAAATCTGCCTTCCTATCAACTGGCGGTCGTGGTTGACGACGCACTTATGGGAGTGACGGAAGTGGTGCGGGGCGACGATCTGCTGTTAAGCACGCACCGCCAACTGGCGCTTTATGCAGCTCTGGGATTTTCCCCGCCGGATTTTCTCCACGTGCCGCTGGTGGTCGGTTCTGACGGTAAACGCCTGGCCAAGCGCCACGGAGATACGCGTATTTCCACCCTGCGCGAACGCGGTGTAGAGGCGGCAACCGTGGTCGGCTGGTTGGCGGCCACCTGCGGGCTGGCCGAATTTTACGAAAAACTAACCCCTTTGAATTTGCTCCCTCGCTTCGCCTTGAGTAAAATACTATTGGCGAGGGCGGTCGTCGACGATCCGGCGAAGAAACTTCTGGGAATAGCATGACTGACACTCAAGACAAAAAAGCGGCTTTGCGCAGGGAAATCTCGAAAAAAATCGCAGCCATCCCCGCTGCAAAGCGCGCGGAAATGGATCAACAGGTGGTCGAACTCACTCTCGACCTGCTTTCCCGTTACTTCATGCCCGGCTCCACCGTAATGGCCTACATGCCGCTGAAGGACGAGCCTGACATTACCGAAATCCTGGCGCATTGCGTCGAGGCAGACGTTAATCTCGCCCTGCCTCGCGTCGCCGCCAGCGGCGAACTTTCCATTCATCTTGTCCGGGATTTCAGCGACGATATCGTCAAGGGGTTGTACGGCGTGTCGGAACCGCGCGAAATGCTCCCGCCGGTGCGGCGCGAGAATATCGACCTGGTCATCGTGCCAGGGCGCGCGTTTTCCGCCCGCGGCGACCGGATGGGGCGCGGCAAGGGCTACTATGACCGGCTGCTGCCGACGCTGGACGCCACCCGCGCGGCGCTGGCCTATGACTGCCAAGTGGTGGATTTCATGCCTGTCGAAAGCCACGACGAGACGGTCGACATCATCCTCACCCCCTCGCGCATGATCGACTCGGAGGCGCAACGCCGCCTGGCCGCCAACCAGGCGCGCCGCGAGGCGCTTACCTGAACGCCAGCGCGCGAGCCTCGGCGCGCGCCTTGTCCAGCTTTTCCTTCAACTCCTCCGCCGACGCGATCATCGTGCCTTCGACCGTCAGTTCATCGACGTTTTCAATGCCCATGAATTTGAACAGATGCCGCAGGTGGGGGCGCTGAAAATCGATTTTTGCAGCTTCCTCCGAAGCATAGACTCCTCCCCGCGCGTAGGCGACGAAAACCTTCTTTTTATCCAGCAAACCCACGTAGCCGTTTTCGCCGACGCGGAACGCATAGCCAGGCTGGATCACGCAATCGAGATAATGCTTCAAGACATAGGGCAGGCCGAAATTCCACATCGGCACAGCAAAGACGTAGATGTCGGCGGAGACGAATTCCTCCACGATTTCCGCGATTTTATCCCAGGCCTGTTTCGCGCGCTCCGAAGGCTCCCCGCCCCGCGCGGCGGCAGCCTTGCCTTCCGCCGCGTAACGGTCGAACACCGGCAGTTCGGTCTTGAATAAATCCAGGGTCACGATTTCAGTGCCGGGATTTTTCTCCAGATAGGCTTTCACGAATTCGCCTGCCACAGCCATGGAGCAACTCTTTTCCCCGCGCGGAGAGGCGTAGATGTATAATAATTTCATGGTTTAACCCCGTTCCTGTCGATTATAATTCTACGTGATGTTTCCGGGCAAAGAGATTTTTTAGTCTCCAGTCTCCAGTTTTTTGGGGTACGAGTTTTCCGAAAACCAACACTGGAGACTCCGCTATTCGTTATCCTGCCCATCGCCCATCGCGCCGGGTTTGAGCGGGGAAACATGGTTTTTCCGGCGCGCAGCTTCGCCCTCAGTTTCCGTTTCCCCGTCTTCCTCGTCTTTCTCGTCGGCTTTTCCCTCTTCCGCACCAGGCTTTTTTTCAGTCGCCTTGGGCGGTGCTATTTCCTGCCCCTCGCTGTCGGAGAAAAGGCCGAAACGGGCGGGACGGTCAGGGTCGCTCTGGTTCATCGGATTTTCATTGCGTTTTGTTTCCGTTACAGTCTCCTCTTCAGCAGCGTCTTCCTCCGTCTCTTCTTCCTTGGGGGCTTTTTTCGCAGCCGACTTCTTCGCCGGTTTTTTCTTTTCTGCTTTTTTCGGTTTTTCTTTTGCCGGCGGTGGCTCGTCGTGGACGGTGCCGTCGGGCCACTTGTACTGGGTGGTCACCGTGACATGATCTTTTTCTACCCGGAGGGGGGCGGTCTGTTTCTTCATTTTTTCCGGAGCTATCAGCGCCACCGCGATTACGATAAACACGAGAAAAACGCCTGCCGCATACATCCATATCGTTTCGTCGGATGATTTCGCTTTACGGCGACGGGGCTTTTCCTCCTGGTCTTGCTCTTGCGGGGCTGGTTTTCTGGACTTGGACATTTCGCTTCCTCCTGTTTCCTTCCGGGTATATAATTATATACGCCAACCGCGCCGGAAAGGTTCGTCATTTACTGATTTTATAGACCAACAATTCTTCGCCGTGACGGATATACATCCTGCCGTCGGCAATTGCCGGATGCGCCCAATGCTGCCCCTGTCCACGCGTGATCTTGAATTTCGAAACCACTTTCAGTCCCGCCGGATCGACCAATCCCATTTCCCCCCGTTCGCCGTAGCAGTACAGCATGCCATCGGCAAACACCACCGACCCCTTGCCCACGCCGCCGTCGCGATCCTTGATTTCGCCGGTGTTCCAAGCCAGTGACATCCATTTCCCGTTATAGGAGGAGCCGTAAATCAGCCCGTTGTGCAAGACTACGCCGCCGTGGTGGGTGTCCAGCTCCACGTTTTTCCATTTTACCGAAACGCTTTTGCCATCGGGCGAAAGCAACAGCATCACTCCGCCGCTGCCGTAACCGCTGGTGACGTAGACGCAACCCTGATTAAACAGGGGAGAGACCGGATGCGCCGCATATTTGTTTTTATAAGGATATTTCCAGAATACGTTCCCGCTTTTCGCGTCGATGCCGACGATGTTATCCGACGTCATGGTGACAATCAGGTTGGTAGTCCCCTGCTTTATCAGCACCGGCGAACAGTAAGCCGACAGGTCGCTCAACCCCTTGGTCTGCCAGACGTTCTTGCCGGTCTTCTTCTCCAGCGCTACCACTGTCGCGCCTGTGCCGCCAGGAGTGCAGATCAGGTTCTGGCCGTCAATCAGCAGCGACTCGCTCACGCCCCAACTGATATTTTTTCCCTTGAATTCCTGCAACACGTTCCGCGACCATTTTTCCGCTCCGCTCTTCGCGTCGAGGCAGACCACATTCCCCTCGCCGCTGAGGGCGTAAACAAAACCCTGATTGACGGTGGGGGTCGAGCGCGAGCCGGGATAGTTGTTTTTCCATTCCGGCCCGTAGCTTTTCGCCCACAACTGTTTTCCCGCCAGATCGAAACAGGTCATGGTTGCGTCCTTGCCGATCATGCCGGTGATATAGATTTTCCCATCCGCCACCGCGACCGAGGAAAAACCGGCACCGATGCCGGACTTGCTCCAGATCAGTTCCGGGCCGTCCTGGGGCCACTTGTCCAGCAGGTTCTGCTCCACAAATCTGCCGTCGCGGTTTTCCCCGCGCCACTGCGAAGAATCTCCGCCGAAAGCCATCCCGCATACCAGCAGCGCAGTCAAACAGGCTGAAAGTTTTGTCATATCTGCCTCCAGTCAAGGTGTAAATTCGAGTTCCCGCTTACTGTCCTACTCTCGCGCAATACATTATATGTTGCGACTGGCTCAAACCTCAATGAAAAACTTGGCGGCGAAGCCTGCGTGACATCGATAACTGAACCAAGGCACAAAAACAACCATCTCCCCCGGGCTGGGAGAGATGGTTGTCATGTTCCGCAAAGCAAATGTCATTCACGTCCTGGTCGAAGTTTCCAGCGTCGCCAGCTCCCCTTCAAGTCCGGGTATTTCCCAGTATTTCTGTCCCAGGTCACAGCCGTCCTTCAGTAGAACATGCTGCAACTCGACGCGATCCACCTTGCGCGGCTGGATATCGTGCTTGAGCGAAAGCGCCGCCGCTGTTCCCGCTGCCTGTCCCATGTTCAGGCAGGTCAACACCAGACGGCAACCCGCCTGCGCCATGAACTCGCTGGACAGGCAGCGCCCCGCCACCAGCAGGCCGTCAATTTTCGCAGGCACCAGGCTACGGTAGGGAATGGAGCTGGGCAGGGTCTTGCGTTGAAAATCCTTGCCCTTGCGCCCGAAGCCGTCCGACAGTTCGGCGTTTCCGGGAGGCGCCCAGGAGCCGTACTGCCCGTGGGTCGAGACGTAGTGGGTCTGGCCATTGATAGTCTCCGCGGCCCACTTGATGTTGCCTGGGCCATCGGGATTGTGCAGGTCGTAGTGGTGGCCGGTCAGGCAGACGACGTCATCAAACTGTTGGGCACGGGCGAAATCGAGGGTGGTGAGGACGTATTCGCCTACCACGCGCCTGCTTTCGCGCACCCCGAGCAATGTGCCGGTGTCGATCAGGTAGCAATTCTCATAGCCGGGCACGCATTTACGGATGAACTTCCAGAGAATGTCGGCCTGTTCGCGGCCTTCCAGATACATGCGCGTCAAATCTTTCGCGTCCAGCGGGCGGCAGTTGCGCGAGTGGGCGAAGCACATGGAAATTTCGTCCTGGCCGCAATGCTGGGGACGGCCGGGAACGTGCGTTACCCAGTTCAGGTGATTGTCAATCGCATAAGGCATATCGCCTTCTGCCACTGCTTTTTCGATCAGCTTGAGCCAGGAGGGGTCGTTCTTTTTCAACTCGCTGGCGTTATACTTGTCCCAGTCCACGCCGCCGAGGCGGAATTCCAGCGAACAGGCCTGGTTCTTGCCGTCGCTCTTGCGGCCGGACATGCACTCGCAACCCGCGAAAAATGCGGCGTCGGCGTCGCCGGAGGCGTCTACGACGCGGCTTGCCAGCACTGCCTGCCGGCCTGTTTTATTTTCCAATACCACGCCGCAGATTCTGCCCTTATCCACGATTGCGTCAACCACGTGCGAGACCAGCAGCAGATCGACGCCCGCGCCTGTCACCATGCGGTCGAGAATGAGTTTGTGCTTTTCCGGGTCGGAGTTACGGTGCCAGTGGCCTTCCACCGCGTCGAGGTTAGCCAGCATTTCCTTGCCGATACCGGCGGAAAAATCCAGCGGGATATTGACCAAGCCCAGCGTAGCCAATCCGCCCAGCGCCGATTCGCGTTCGACCAGCAGCGTCTTGCAACCCTTGCGTGCCGAGGCAATCGCAGCGCCGATACCCGCCATGCCGCCGCCCACCACCACCACGTCGTATTCGCCCAAACAAGGCACTTCGCGCTGGGGGTCGATAATCCTGCCGTTTTTCTTTTGAAGCGTAATCATTTTTTTCTCCTAAGAAAGTTTCTATCTTGAACCGCCTATTCCTCGTAAACGCTGATAGCCTCGTTGGCGCAGCTTTCGTAACAGATGCCACAGTGGACGCACTTTTCCTGCTCGATATGCGCGCCTTGCTGATCGACGTATATCGCCTTTTTCGGACAGGCCCAATAACACGCGTCGCACGCCTTGCAGCCCCGGTCGATTACATACTTTTTCATCGCGTAGCCTCCGTAAGATCCAGTCAGTTATCACATTTTCAGTCTACCCTGCGCCGGTGCTAAAAAAATAGCTGGCAATGCTGTTGTTTTGCACTATTATGCTATTGATGGCATTTAGCGGCATCCAATGGAGAATCCGTACACAACACCGCCTGGATTCCCGCCTGCGCGGGAATGACGATTCAAAAGCTTGGTTTTTGATGCAAATGCAACACATAGCCGAAAGCGAATCAACCATGAACAATGAACTCTGGGAAAACCTGAGCTGGGTGGAGCAACTGCTTACCGCCGCCGAGGAGCGGCTGGGCGTCAGGCTTACCTGTTATGATCTGACCGGCCTGTTGCATGACGGCAAGGGTAAGTCACTGCTGCCTTCGCACTGGCAGACGCACCGCAAGATTCCGGTCTGCGGCCTGGGCTTCGTCCCTTCCCGCTGCATGGCGCACTGCCACGGCAGCGTGATCGGCGACGCCACGCGCCGAGGCGAACCGTTTCGGCACCGTTGCTGGAAAGGATTGGAGGAGATCGTGATTCCACTGGTCTGGCGGGGAGAAGTCAGGGCTTTATTGATGGCGGGAAGCTGGCGCAAGGACAAGCGCCCGGTTGGCAGTCGCATCATGCCTGCCAGGTGGAGCGAGGAATTCAATAAACTGGAATTATTAACTGAAACGCTTGAGCAGGAATTGCGCACCTTGCTGCTGGCGCTGGGACAGGGAATGCTGGCTCGGATGGAATCCGAATCCCTGGACGCTCGCCGCCCCGGCACCAGGCGGCAGGCGATCATGCAGTTCCTGCGCTATCACGCTTGTGGTGACATAACGCTGGAGATGCTTGCCACGTCTCTGCACCTTACGCCTTCGCGCGCCAGCCATCTGGTGCGAGAATTATGCGGCGCCTCTTTTCAGGAACTGGTGAGAGAGGAAAGGATGCGCCGCGCGCGGGTGCTGCTGCTTTCCACCGACCTGACAGTTGGGGAAATCGCCACGCGGGTGGGGATGGAAAACGAATATCACTTCAATCGCGCGTTCCGCCGCGCGCACGGCCTGCCGCCGGGAAAATTCCGCAAAACCGGCGACGGCGATTTCCGGGCAGGCGCTTGATTGCCGAAGTTACCTTGCCAGCGCCGCCTTGATTTCGCCAAGCATTTCCGACGCCGCTTTTTCGCCAGCCGCGATCACGCCTTCCAGGCGGGTGAAATCGCCCCAGAACACGTCGCCTACCTCCGGCCGCAACAGAAAATCCGCCTGCGCCGCCTCGCGCGAGTTAATCAGGTTGCTTTCGATCATCTCCACCCGGCTGATTACGTCGAATCCGTTCTGGATCGCCATCGGCACCGGCACCGGCGTACGAATATCGACCGCCAGCACCACTTCCGCTCCCAACCGGCGGCAGGCCTCCACCGGCACCGAAGCCACCGGCGCGGCGTCGACGTAAACTTTTCCGGCATGATGATACGGCGGGAAAACCACGCCCACCGCTGTTCCCGCCTTGACGGCGGGACGCAGTTTTCCAGTGGTGAAAGTCTCCAGCATGGCGTCGGTGAGATTCAGCGCATTGCACGCAAACGGGATTTGCGCGTCCTCGATGTCGGCGTCCGGCAGCAGATCGTCGATGGCCTGGTGCGCCTGGTTTTTCCGCAGCAGTGATTTCCGGAACGAGATTATATTGGAGATAGTGACGGTGCGGACATACTTCTTTATACCTCCCCATAGTCCGTAACGCGGCTGTAGTCCGTCGTTTTTCGGCGGCTTGGGAGTCAGTCCGAACAGCGAGGAACCGGCAAAATACCGGAACGCCTGCCGCTTCACCTCCGCCGCGTCGGGCTGGAACGCGTACATCGCGCCAAGGATTGCGCCCATGGAGGAACCGGCGACCGCATCGATCCTGATGCCAGCGTCCTGCAAGACAGTAAGCACTCCCAGGTGGGTCATGGCTCTGCTGCCGCCGCCGCCTAAAGCTACGCCGAATTTTATTTTCTGCCTGTCCATTGCTCTCCGTCTCAAAAAACTGTTAAGTGATTATAGCAGAAAACCTCGCGCAAGCAAAGCGGCAGATGAATAGTTCACTGCTATTCCCTTCAGCAACAGGCCGAGCTCGTAAATATGAAAAAATTGATGAATGCAAAAACAACAATTTTGCTTGACAAATGCTATTTATACAGTATATTAAACGTTTATGGAGGTATAGATCTAGCTTTCTGTACTTCGCTTTCATTACTACATCTTTCTTCCGTCTCTGTGAAATCTCTATAAAGGGAACTATATGGACATCACCACAACCGACGCAGTTGTAATCGAGCGCCCGAAGCAGACCTCATTTCGTAGCATCAAGCTTACCGAGGTTACGCCTGACAGCATTGTCTGTCGAACCACCCTCAGCGCCATCAGTTCCGGCACAGACATGAAAACCTGGCGCGGGCAGCAACACTCCACGTCCTGCTGGTATCCGCTGGTGCCTGGTTACGAAAACGTGGGCGTGATCGAACAGATCGGCCCGGAAGCGAAGACCTCACTACAGGTTGGCGACAGGGTCATGATCAATGAATGCCGAAAGTTCGGCGACGTCTGCGCCGCCTGGGGCGGCAATGCCCGCTACATCATCAAGAACTCCGTGACCGCGCCTTCGCCGTTCGACTATGCGGTGAAAATTCCCGACCGGGTCAGCGACCGCGACGCGGTTCTGGGTTATTTGGCTTGCGTATCGCTAAAAGGCGTAAGCCGCTTCAGTTTTGATGGACAGGAAAATATCCTGGTCATCGGCGCGGGCATGATCGGTATAGGCGCAATGCAAGCGCTAAAAATCCTGAATCCCAAAGCCCGGATCATCTGTCTGGAACGTTCCGCCTTCAGGCGGGATATCGCCAGCCACTACGCCGACCTGGTGATCCCTGCCGATGACGACGCTGTTGCTGCGGTGAGGGAGGCTACCGGCGGAAAAATGGCGGACAAACTCGTCGAATGCAGCGGCAACCCGACGGTGGTCGGCGGTCTGCACAAGTACGTGAAAGAAGGCGGCTGGACTGAAAGCGAACCTCCGGCGCACATTCACCTACAGGGAGATTATCCCGAGAGGATTGTCCTTGATTCATGGAACCACTGGTTCTGCAAAAACTGCACCGTGACTATGTCCTGTGCGCTGGCTCCTGGCAACAAGGAGACGGTGCTGGGCTGGCTGGATAGCGGCCGGTTCGACACGTCCCATCTGCCGGTTGAAACTTTCCCGGTGGAAAAATGCCATGAGGCCTTTACCGCCAAGGAAAAGGCGGGAGATAAGATATTCAAGGTTATTCTGGATTGGGCCTGACGCGCATAGAGGAGCATAACATGATCTACGGAGCAGCCGCCTGGGGGTTCAGAGAAACCGGGCTGGAACAGCAACTGGCGCTGATGAAAAAATACGGACTGGCGGAACTTGAACTTAGCATTGCCGGGCACCCCAACGACTGCCTGCAACTGGGCTGCACCTCCGCAGAAATTGCGCAGGTGAAAAAACTGTATGCGGAGTACGGCATCGGCCTATCCGCCACTTCCGCCAGCAACGACTTCACGTTTGCAGAGCCTGAAAAATGCCGGGAGCAATTGCGCGATATCTGCCTGAAACTGGAAATCGCGGGCAGACTTGGCGCGAAACACGTGCGCGTCTTCGCCGGGTTCAGCCCGGCGGCGGAAGTAAGTAACGCGCGATGGGAGCTGATGATCGACTGCCTGCGCCAGGCCGCGGTCGCCGCGGAAAAGAATGGCGTGCGGATAGCAGTTGAAACGCACGGCGGGGTCGAGTCCTGCGGCGGCGGAGTGCGGCATTTTCACAGCACCAGCAGTCGCCCGGATCTACTGGAAAAAATGATGGGGGAGCTTCCGACCGAAGTCGGGTTGGTGTTTGACCCCGGCAATCTCGGCGCGGTCGGCCTGGACACCGACGAGGTTATTTCCCTTTACAGACAATACAGAAACCGGATCTGTTATTTTCACCTGAAGGATTTCGCGCCTCTTTCCACCGGCGGACTCTTGCCCTGCGCCTGCGGGGATGGTAAACTGGACTGGAGTAAATTGGCCGTCGTGTTCGCCGAGTTTCCCGGCGTGGGATTGATCGAATACGAATTGCCGGAAGACGTGGAAGACGGTCTGCGCCGATCCCTGTCGGCGCTGGAAAGCGCCGTTAATGCTGCAACACCCGATTGAACTGGTTCATCTCCAACTCAGCCTGCGGTGCAATCTGCGCTGTTCGTTCTGCGGGCAATGGGGCAAGCACGGGTTCGCTTCCCGCCAACGCGCGAAAGAGCTGACCGCGCCTGAATGGCTCGACGCGATCCGGCAGATCGACAATCTGAACAGCCCCGCCCATGCAGACTATAACTTGTGGGGCGGGGAACCGTTACTCAGCCCCGCGTTTCCTGCGGTGGCGGAATATCTGCGCAGCAGCGGACACCGCACGGCGGTGGTGACAAACGGTTCTCTACTCCGGGATTTCGCCGACGTCGTTAATAAAAACATCAACACTTTATATGTTTCACTCGACGGACCGCCGGAGGTACACGAAAAACTGCGCAACCGCCCCGGTTTGTTCGAGGAAGTCAACCGCGGACTTAGCCTGATCGACCACGAGCGGGTAAAGGTGGTTGGACTGTTCACGTTGTGCGAGGGCAATTATCACGCCGCAGCAGCGTTTCCGTTTCTGGCGGCGGAATTGGGCGTAAACAAGCTCATCTACCAGAATCTAATCTACTGCTCCGGCGCGCAGGCGGCGGAGTACCGGCGTTGGCTGCAAACCGACTTTTCCCTGTCGGCGGAAAATGTCGATTCCTGGGTCACCGAAAGCTTCGGCGACTGGATCACTCAATTGCCAGCGGTCTGCGCGGAGATCGAGGACAATATCGCTGATCAATGCTATCCTCTGGAAGTGATGGTGCATCCAAGTGAATGGCACAGCGGCAATATTAAAGACTGGTATCAGCCAGACGTTTCAACAGGCGACCGGCACTGCAATCTTCCTTGGAGCCACCTGCACCTGCGCCCGGGGGGTGAGGTGGATTTCTGCGTCGATCATAACGATTTTTCGCTGGGCAATATCCGGATCGCGCCGCTGGCCGAATTGCTGACAAACCCGGCGGCGGAGAAATTCCGGGCGGGAATCAAGACCGGACGCAATCCCCTCTGTCGGCGCTGCCCCTGGCATTACAACCGGGGCAAGCTGTCGATTGACTGAAGGCTCTGGCAATATTCGCAAGCCCAATACGGTTTAATTAAACAAAAAGCTTGTACCGTCATTCCCGCCTTCGCGAGAATGACAACAGTAACTTTTTTCTAAAAACAGAAGCTTTTCCTTAATCAAACAGCAGTGTGTTTACGCCAGTCTTCCCTGAAAAGTTTTCCGGCGGGAAAATTCCTCCAGCAGTGCCTGGTCGATCAGATTGGTTTTTCTGCCCCATTCCGGCGCGATCAGGTTTTCATTCCGTACCGAACCGTACAGCCGTTGCACGCAGACTTTCCAAGGCATCACTTCCAGCATCGACACCACGTGCGAAGAATACTCCGCCAATGTAAGCAGTGGGAATGGTTCGCGGCAGTATTTCTCCGCCAGCGGGGAACCTTTGGCGACGTAGAAATTATGAATCTTGACTCCGGTCAGATCAGCCTCGGACAACAACCGGGCGGTGTGCATAAAATCAGTTTCCGTCTCTCCCGGCAAACCGACGATAATGTGCGCGCAGACATTAAGCCCGCGCTGTCGCGCCCGAGCCGCCGCTTCAAAAAAAGCGCCTGCCGTATGTCCGCGATTCATCTGTGCCAATGTCTGGTCATTCGCAGTCTGCAAGCCAAGTTCAAGCTGCACATAAGTCCTGTCGGCAAACTCCGCCAGCAGGTCAAGCACGTCCTCGCCGATGCAATCCGGCCGTGTGCCGATGGCAAAGCCGACGATGTTGTCTGCCGCCAGCGCCTCGTCATAAAATTTCCGTAAAGTTTCAGTCGACGCGTGCGTATTGCTGTTGGGTTGAAAATAGGCAAGAAACGCGCACCGCTCAAATCGCATGGACAGATTGCCCATGCCCTTATTCAATTGCTCGGTAATTGACAGACGGTGGTTGGTGAGAGGCGTAAATGATTGCTGGCTGCAGTAGGCACAACCGCCGAGAGAAACGGTTCCGTCCCGGTTAGGACAGGTAAACCCCGCATCGACGACTACCTTCCGGATATTGCAGCCAAATGCCTGCTCCAGATAGTCCTTGTATCGGTGGTAAGGGATTTTCACTGGCGGGTCTCGACCCCAAGTAAAACCACATCGTCCTCGACAATGGTGCCGGTCGACTGTTCCAAGATGCGGCTGGCCATGATATCGGCGATATTGCAGTCAGCTTCGTTCCTGATTCCGTCGGTTTCACGCAGAATCGACAGTATCTTGTCACGGGAAAAATATTGCCCGTCGCCAGCCACACATTTGCTGATGCCATCGGTGACAATAAGGAAATACGAATCCTCACCTAGTTGTATTTCTTCCTTATGGATGGCGTAATTGGAAATTACGCCCAGCGGCGCGCCTGACACGCTGTGGTAACACTCGATTTTGCGCTGGTTCTTGAGATAGACGGCGGTGTTGCCTGCTTTGTACAGGACAAGCTTTCTGGTAGTCAGATCGATGTCGGCCAGGCAGATATTGACCATCTGGCTACGGGAGCCGTTTTCGATCAGGGAGGTATTCAGGTTGGATAAAATATCTTCCGGTTTGGTGCCGCGCGCGAGGCCGCCGCGGATGACAGGAATGAGATTAGCCACGTTCAACGCGCCCTGGAACCCGTAACCAGAACTCTCGCCCACGACCAGCACCGCGCGATTCTGGGGCAGGATCAGGCCGTCGTAAAAATCGCCGCGCGGCTGCAGGCTGCGCAGGCAACGCAGGCTGGTGGAAAAGCCGGGAAGTTCCGGGAATTTTCGGGGCAGCACCTTCCCTTTCAAAGCATGGGCGAATTGCAGATCGCGCTCGACCCTCTCTTTTTCAATCACCGCGCGCACCGGCCCCTCCAGGAAAGCGGAAAGCGCGATCTGGTTGGCAATCGACAATAGCACCCGCATTTCTTCCTGGTTGAAACGCCGGTAATCCGACATTCTGGCCGCGCATAAAACTCCCAGGGGGATTTCGCGATAAGTGACGGGGATAAAGACGGCGTGTTCCAGGCTGGGGTCATAGGACGCGAGTTCGTCGTCGCCGCGCAACATCCAATCAGGCAGGCCGCGTCGCGCCGCGTCGACGAAAGACTCGTTTTCCGCTATCGGGATATCTTGGGTAAAACCGGGGGTAAAACCGACCGAAGCCTGTATTTCCAAGGAAGTGCCGGTTTCGTTGACAAACAGCACGCACAGCAGCGTGGCGTCCAGCGACTGGGCGCATTCGCGTATAGCCTCATTAAGGACAGTGTCGAAACTCTGACCATTAGAGAGGCGCGAAGCAATAGCACCCAACGCTTCCCAACTAAGGGCATTGCGACGAAGGTTCTCATTTTCCCGCGAGAGGAAAATCTTTGTGGTTTTTTTGCTCCTTACGGGAGCGGCCGGTGCGTTATCTTGTTCCTGCATGTATTTTTATCCCTGGAAATCATTGTCCACGGAGACTTACTATTCCTGTGTCGTTAAATCGAATAAATCATTCCGGATCTTGCTAAAAAAAAGCAATGACGAATGTCTTCCTTAAACAATAATGACAACCCGTTCAAATCCGAGCCACACTAACGTAATCTACCAGTATTCAGCCCAATGCCCGGTTTTTGGCGCATGAATCTTACTACTAGACTATACTATCAGGTTTTAGCCTTGTCAAGCAAACTTAATCCGACTAAGATTGACTCGCGGGTCGCCAGTGACTTTTTCCGCAAGGGTTTCAGTACGCACACAGCGCCCGAGCTCGCTTCGTTTGCGAAATTTACAGGGACTTTTTTTTGACTGCCCGGATTTTCTACCATGAACATACTCCTCACCAACGATGACGGGATAGAAGCCGGGGGGCTGCTGGAGCTGGAGGAAGCGCTGTCTTTTCTCGGCAAAATCACTGTCGTCGCGCCGCTGCGCAACAACAGCGCCATTGGCCACGCCATCAGCATCCATAATCCGGTCACGGTGCATAAATTCCCTCCCGGCTCCAGCGGCGCGGATCGGGTCGCGGTGGACGGCACCCCGGCGGACGCGGTCAAGTTTGCCCTGAAAAATATTTTTCCATCTCCCCCCAACCTGGTTTTCAGCGGCATCAACAGCGGTCCCAACATCGGACACAATATTTTTTACTCAGGCACTGTCGGCGCGGCGCGCGAGGCAGTCATCCAGGGAATAAGTTCGGTGGCGGTGTCGGTGGACGCCTATCCTCATCCGGATTTTTCCGCCGCAGCGCATTTCGCGGTCATGGTCGCGAAACTTGCCGGAGAACTCGAACTGGAAAGACAGGCTCAGGGCAAGCCGCCGTTCTGTCTTAACCTGAACGTGCCTGGCTTGCCACTGGAGCAAATCAAGGGATTGAAACTTACCCGTCACGGCCACAGTGGCTTTGACGAATTTTTTTTCCAGCGCCGGGGCGCGCCGGAAGACGAATACTGGATAGACGGCAAGATGCAGCTTCGCGACCCCGACGACACTTACGACGGCACGGCTCTGCAGCACGGCTACGCCACCCTGACGCCGCTGACGATTGACTTGACCGACGCGGAAATGTATAAATCCCTGAAAACAAGGGAGACTCTTTTATGAAGACCATAGCTGACGAAAATATTCCCTACGTGCGCGACGCGTTCGGGCTGCTGGGCAGCGTTCAGACTGTTCCCGCCAAGGCCATTACCCAGGAGACGGTCAAGGATGCCGACTGCCTGCTGGTCAGGTCGGTGACGAAAGTAAACGAGCAACTGCTTTCCGGCAGCACCGTGAAATACGTGGCCACCGCCACCATCGGCGTCGATCACATCGACCAGGCTTATCTTGCTTCGCGCGGCATAATTTTCGCGAGCGCGCCCGGCTCCAATGCCAACAGCGTGGCGGAATGGGTGGTGGCGGCGCTGCTCCGGCTTGATCGCGAAGAGGGAATCGGCTTTTCCGGCAAAACCATCGGCATTGTCGGCGTGGGCAATGTCGGCAAAATAGTCGAAGCCAAGGCGCGCGCGCTGGGAATGAAAGTCCTGCTGAACGACCCGCCTCGCCAGCGTCGCGAAGGAGCAACTGGCTTTATCCCGTTGCCGGAACTGCTTGCAGCCAGTGATTTCGTCACTACCCACGTCCCTCTCATCAATGATGGCGAAGACAAGACACTGCGCATGGCTGAAGCGTCTTTTTTCGCACAGATGAAACCGGGGGCGGTCTATCTCAACGCCTCCCGCGGCAAGGTAGTGGACGAGGCGTCCCTGCTTGCCGCCCTGCGGGACTCGCGCATTGCCGAAGCGGTGCTTGACGTCTGGGAGAATGAACCGGGAATATCTCCCGCGACGCTGGCAAAAGCTTTCATCGGCACGCCGCACATCGCCGGCTATTCCTTCGACGGCAAGGTGGCGGGGACGCGGATGATTTACGCTGCCGCCTGCGAAGCGTTGGGCGCGGAAATGCCGTGGGATCCGGCGGGGCTGCTGCCGCCACCGGAAGTGCCGCTGATCGAAATCGATGCAACCGGACGCGCGGATGAAGACATACTGGCGGAGATCGTCGGTCAGGTGTACGACATCCGCGCCGACGACGCGGCTTTGCGGAAGTTGCTGACCTTGCCTCATGCCGAGCAGGGAAACTGGTTTACGCGCCTGCGCAAGGAATACCCCCGAAGGCGCGAATTCAGGCACACTGTTGTCAGGCTGGCAAACGCCACCGCCGGTTTGAGGGGGAAAATCGCCGGACTCGGTTTTGCGACTACGGAGAAACGCATTGGCTAATCCTCTTGGCGGAGCGGCAATCCATCCGCCCATGCAGATGATGGCGCTGGGGCTGGTGATTCTGGCCGCGCATCTGGGCGGTAAAGTCTGCCATAAGCTGCGCATGTCGGAAGTGACGGGGCAACTCGTGGGCGGAGCGATGGTGGGGCCTTTCGCACTGCACCTGCTTCACCTGCTGCCGTCGGGCGACAACTCCTACGATCTGGCGTTGGAATCGTTCCATTTTTTCGTGTTCGTTTTTCTTGGCATGGTCGCTTTCGGCATCGGCGAGGAGTTGCACCTCAGCCGACTGCGCCAGGTCGGTCGCGCGGCGGTCGTAATCTGCCTGATTCACGTTCTCATTACCTGGGTCGGCATCACGTCCCTGTTCTACTTTGGCACGCGGCTGGAAATAATTTCCAGTTTTTCCGCCATGCCGCTGTGGGAGGCGATGCTGATCGGCTCCATCGGCACCGCTTCCGCACCGGCGGTGACGTTCGTGCTGATGAACCAGCTTTCCGTCGAGGGGCGGCTGCGGCAGATGGTGGGCGGGATCGTGGTGATGGCCGACGTGATGGAAGTGCTGCTGTTTTCATTTTTCGTGCAAATGGCGATGCGCGAGGTGCGTCCGGAAAAGTTCAGCGCGGAAAGTTCCTTCCTGCGCCCGATGCTGCAAGAGACGATTTTTGCGCTGCTTGTTGGCGTGGCTATTTATCTTGCCCTGCGACTCCTGGTGCGGAGACATGCCGCGCATTTCGAGGAAGAGATTACCGTCCACCACGAACAAGAAAAACTCTTTCTGCATCGAATTCTGGCCGAGCATCCCTCGCCCTCGGCGGAAATTCTTCTCATTGTGATGGGCACGGTTTCCCTTGGCTGCGGCTTTGCGTATTCGCAACACTGGCCGTTTCTGATCGCGGCGATTCTGGCGGGGTTCATGGTCGCCAATCTTCATTCGCACGCGATTTTCGACTCGCTCAAAATTGACAACATTTCACCGGTGATGAACCTGGGCTTTTTCGCGCTGATCGGCGCCAACATCTCTTTCGCCGGGCTGCAATGGGACACGGCTCTGATGGCGCTGATGTACGTGGCGATGCGGTTCACCGGAAAATATTGCGGCACGAAACTGGGCTGCCGGTTGATGAAGGAAGACCCCAAGATTTCCGCCTGCCTGCCCAGCCTGATGCTGCCGCAGGCGGGAGTGGCGGCGGTGGAAGCGGTCTACGTCAGCGACATTCTGCAGAAACCGGAAATCAGCGCCATCATCCTGCCCGCGATTGTCTTTTTCGAAATCTGCGGGGTGTATATGGTCGACCGCAGCCTCCGGCTCTGGCGCAGCTGGGTCGCCGACGAGGAAAAAGCCTTGCGCGAGGTTTCCACCCACAGCGGCATCGCCGACGCCGCACGCCTGCTGCACTGTTTCCTGGGAGAAGCTTTTGTCATTCACGACTGCCGCGGCAGAACCAAGTCAGAAGTCATCGAGTATCTGGTCGACCATGCACGCAAGAAAACCGATCAGCATATCGACCGCTCGCAGGCGCTGCAGGTCATAGGCGAGCGCGAGAAACTGTCCCCGACCGGATTCGGCAACAATATCGCGATTCCGCATTGCCGTCTGATGGGGCTGGGCAAACCAGTGCTGGTATTGGCGCGGCACGAAACGGGGGTGGTCTTCGGCGGAGTGGACGAGGAACCGTGCCACCTGATCCTGCTGATTCTGTCGGCAGCGCGTAATCCCGGCGAGCACCTGAAGCTGCTGGCCTCGACCGCTCACGTGCTGGGCAACGAGGAAGTGAGAAAAAGGCTGCTGGCCTGCACCAACTCCGCGCAGATGTCGGATCTGATCGGCACTCTCGCCCGGGAAGGAAACACCGGCGTTTAGAACAGCGTGTCTGGCGAACGGTCTACCTTGCTTTCCGCGACGCGCGCTCCCTTGTAAAGCTGGGTCTCCAGCATCCACGAACGTTCCGTCCAGTGGCGATCGTTGTCGGCGTCGTCGTTGATGATGCGGCAGGCGGCGACGGTTTTCGCATCGAGGTTGTCGATGTGGTTCAGGGCGAGCGCCTCGGGAATCGCGGGCAGCACCGGCGAACCGTATTCGCGCTTGCCGTGGTGGCTCAGGATCATGTGCATCACCAGATATTTCTTTTCAACGGGAAAATCCTCGATCATATCCGCCCGCCGGGACACCATCATCGCGCCGATCACCAGATGCCCGATGAGTTTTCCAACGTCGGTGTAGTCGATGGCGGTGGTCGCCTCCAACTCCTCGATCTTGCCGATATCGTGCAGCACCGCCCCCACCAAAAGCAGGTCGCGGTTCAGCGGCACGGTCGCGGTCTGGCAAAAAGCGTCGGCGATACGAACAATGCTCATGGTGTGCTCCAGCAGCCCGCCGATATAGGCGTGATGATTTTCCTTGGCGGCGGGAGCGCGGGCGAATTTTTCCAGCACCTCCGCCTCGTCGAAAAATGAGTGCAACAGCGCCTGATAATCCCCGTCGCGCAGGGACTGAATAATGTTTTCCAATTCCTTTTTCAGCGCCTCCACATCGGCGGTGGTCGTGGCTACAAACGAGGAGGCGTCGTATTCCGACTCGTGCGCCAACCGGAGCGCGGAGAGTTTCAATTGCGGGCTGCCGCGATAGGCTTCCACCCCGGCGCGGATTTTGACCACGCTGCCGACGGCGAAACTCTGGAACAGATCCCGCGACGCATCCCATAAATTTCCCTGGATCGAGCCGCTCGCGTCGCTCAACACGAGGCGGATATATGGCTTGCCCTGACTGGTGGTCATGAGGTTGGCGTCTTTGACGGCGTAAAAGCCTTCGAAAGATGCTCCTTCGCTCAACTCCGCGATTTTCGGCGACGGCATGAATTTCCTTTCATTTTGTTTTTTCGATTTCCGGCAGCAGGCGCATCATGATGTCGGCGCACTTTTTTATTGTTTCGTTTTCATAAACCTTGGCGGTTCCCAGGTATTGCCTGGCCTCTTCTCCCTTGTATATGACTATTGATCGCTCGCCGTCGGGATCAATCAGAACCACCTTCACGCGCGGCGAACCATCAACGTCAGGCAGGCGTGAGATATTGTATATTATTGACGAGTCGCTGTCAAAATTACCGGGATTAATCGTCTCCTCGCTGTCGTTGTCCACCAGCGGCTGGCCGTCCGCACGTTGCCTGAAGCGCATAGCCTGGGCGAAAAACGGTTGAGCCGCTCCGCCGTAAAAATCGAGAGAAAATTTCCTGTCGGCGTTATCCGCGAATGAAACCGTCCAGGCGAATTTCGGTTCGGCGTCTTCCTTGCGGGCGATACCGGTCAACCCGAAACCGGATAAATCCGCGACCGGTTCACTTTTTCCTTTTGCCGCCGTTGTCTTTGCCGGAAACAACCGATCCAGCTTTTTCGCATTATCGCCCCCCACCGAAAAAGTGAATTCGTCTTTTTCCAAATCGGCCAAAGTCAGGGTATAACCGGCGTCGCCAGTTTCGTCGAGAAAACGAAAGGCGCGCGCCAGGCGCGAGCGGGCGAAATTGATATTCGGATTTCCCGCATCCAGATAATACGTGCGCGGTTCTATCTTCTTTCCCGCGCCGAGGAATTTTGCTATCTCCTCCATAGAATTGTCGGAGATGCCAGACGCCAGATTAGAAAGTTCTCCCAGTCGCTCAAGTTTTTTCGTTTCGTGCAACTTGTCGGTTTCGTTTTTTTCGGTGATCAGTTTTTTCATCGCTTCACTTCGCGACATGCCGCCGGTGTCATCGGGTTTTTCCACAGCGAAATCAGCGACGCGCAAGGGAGTTTTTTCAGGAACGCTTTCCAGTAGAAAAGTCGCCGCCTCGTTTTTCGCCCGCGCATAGACCGACCAGAGATATGCCATTAAAATAGTCGAAGCAAGCGCGACATGCAGCGACAGAGTCATAATCGCCGCCAGCAGGCGGGCGCGCCTGAGCTTGTGTGGAAATATGGTTCGCGCGTCAAGCCCCTGCATCAGTTACCGCTTTCCGCCGCGCCTATCGCGGCAAGAGAGGAAGGCTGTAAATCAACAATTCGCCCGAATCGGTTTCGTCTGAGCCGGGATTGCCCCACCCCAGCAGCGTGGCATAACTGCCGGGGAGATGTTCCCGGCTGATCGCCTGCACAAACCGCCTCCGCGCGGTTTTGCTTATCGGCGCGAAATGTCTTTCCAGCTTCGCGAATCCACCAGCGCTTTCCAGCGTCGCGAAACGCGCCCCGCCGTCGGCGATAAACAATTCCGCGTCGCGCAAAACAATCCCGATCCGCCCGGTCACACCTAGTTTGTCCTGTTTCCTGGCGCAGACCGCATCAGGGCGCGCCAGCTTTCCGCCGATCGTCCTGCGCGAAAACAGCAGCGGCATCCCTCGGGCAAATCCATCGCTCAGGCAACTCAGCCTGCCGTCTCCTCCGTTCATCTCCAGCATCAGCGAGATCGACCGCATCTCTCCATGGGAGTAATGTTGCATGAGAGGCGGCATCCCAGTAAATGCCAGCACTAACTCGCGCCGGTCGGCGAAGGGAACGACGCACCAGAGTTCCTCGTCGCGGGAAAGATCGACCGCGCCCAACGCTCCGGCCTCGCGTATTCTGGCCTGATAAACCGCTATCTGCTCCGGATGCTCTCGATATTTAAAAACCAGTCCCAAGCCGATCGAAACCAGCAGAAATCCGATTGTCGTGAATTGCACCCGCCGCTTTGCGGCAGTCGCAATCAACGCCGTCGTCACGATCAATGCCAGCCATGCCCCCAGAAAGCGCCAAAGCTTTACCCGTGATATTCGCGGAGGCGGCCAGTCGGAACCAAACGCGTCGTAGCGTTTTTTTGCCAGACGGGAATCGGTCGCGCGCGTGCGGAAATATTCATTATTCAGCTTATGCCACAACGCCTGCTTACGCAAATTCGCCAGCGAGTTATTCTCATCGCCGCACAGATATACCGCCGTTCCCAAGCCCAAGTCGCAAGCCGTCAGCACGTCAGCACGCTGATCGACGCCGTATTTCTCCGGCAACACAAACGGTTTCCTGACTGCCTGACGCAAGCCCCGGCCGGTCACGGTCGTCTCCAGCATCCGCCACAACCGCGCATCGCACACCAACATCACGCCGCCGCCCAGCAGCCAATCCAGCAGGTTTTCCATTTGTTCCCGGTCTGGCAACTCTTGCATGACGCGGCTTGGTGCGCCCATGACCAGTAAGTCTGCCCCAGCCAGTCCCGGCAGTTTTTTTGGCAATCTCCTGGAAAGCAATCCTTCGCATTGCGCGAAAGCGGCAGCAGGTTCGTCGGTGAGATGCAGGAACAACCTCCGTCCGGGCGGAACCGGTGAAAGCGAATTTTCGCTTTCGGGAAAATCGATTATCGCGTCGCCGTCAACCGGCAGCAGGGAAAATCGCAACCTGCAGCTATCCTCCGGCAAAATGTAAAAAGAAAACGAATAGCGATAGCCCTCGCCCAGCAGCATCTCTCCCATGCGGGATACGAATTTTTTTCTTTTCGCTGAAATCACAGCCAGTTCCGGGATATAATTTCCCCGCATCCCGGGCGGAACAACCGCCTCGACCATGACCTGCACCCACTGTCCCGGCCTGAAATATCTGCCAGTGGTCGGCGTGATGTCAACCTCCCGTTCGCCCGCAAGCGCGACGGTCGAAAGCAATATCAAGGCGCAAAGTTTCTTCAACCGTAAAACCTTTCGACAAAAAAGGCGCGGCGCGTTTTCGCGCACCGCGCCCCGCATACCGATCCGCGCCGCGCGTCAGATATCGAGTTGTGCGTCGAGCGCGTATTTCTCGATGAATTTACGGCGCGGCTCCACCACCTCGCCCATCAGCAGATTGAACAGTTGGTCGGCCTGAAGCGCGTCCTCCACCGTGACCTTCAGCAGCAGCCGCCGCTCCGGATCCATCGTCGTCTCCCAGAGCTGTTCCGGATTCATTTCGCCCAGACCTTTGTAGCGCTGGATGTCGAGCCCCTTTTCGCCGATCAGCCGGGTTCCGTCCAGAATGTCTTCCAGCGAACGATGGTCGAACTCGTCCGATTTCGTCACCAGGAAAAAGCGCGCCGGGGAAGCCGGATCCTCGGGTGGGAGAAAATCCTTCATTTCGAAGCCCAGCCCGAGCAGTTCCTCCGCCGCTTTTTCCAGTTCGCCGCAGAAAGTGAACTCTGACATCACCAGCATCGACTCGGTGATTTCATCACTGCTGAGAGTAATATCTTCCTCGGTCACCTCGACCGGATTCCCCGCCTCCTCGCGCTTTTTGACAAAACCGTTATAGTCATCGTCGGTGCCGAAATACATCACTTCACTGTTGATGACGCCGCGATACTTGGGAAAAACGCCTTTCTCCTGCCTGAGCGCCAGCAATTCCTTGAAGGTCAGCCCGCGGCGATGGATCAGTTTCACCAGGCTTTCCACCCGCCGGATCAAAGCCAGCAGATTTTCAAAAACATCGCCTTCCAAAACCCGCGAGGAGCCGTTGTTGCGATATTCGAAACGGGTACCGTCCATGCCTAGTTTCAGCAGCGAGGTTTCCATCTCGTCCTCTGTGGTAATGTACTCGATCTTCTTGCCGCGCTGCACGCGGTACAGCGGCGGACAGGCGATGTAGAGACGCCCGGAATCAACCAGTTCCTTCATATGCCGGAAAAAGAACGTCAGAAGCAGAGTGCGGATGTGCGAGCCGTCGACGTCGGCATCGGACATGATAATGATTTTTCCGTAGCGCAGTTTTTCGATTTCGAATTCATCTGTGCCAATGCCTGCTCCCAGGGCGGTGATGATAGCCGAGATTTCCCGGTGCGACAGCATCTTGTCCAGGCGGTGCTTTTCGACGTTAAGGATTTTGCCCTGCAAGGGGAGGATGGCCTGGATGCGGCTGTCGCGCCCCATCTTCGCCGAGCCGCCGGCGGAATCTCCTTCGACCAGGTAGATTTCCGTCATCTCCTTGTCGCGGCTGATGCAGTCAGAAAGTTTTCCCGGCAGTCCGTTGCCCGACAGCACGCTTTTGCGCCGCGCCAGATCGCGCGCCTTGCGGGCGGCGTTGCGGGCGGCGGC
>JAGUZQ010000007.1 GCA_020060765.1 Planctomycetota bacterium
GACCGCTGATGAAGGCGGTCGCCACACGCCGTTCTTCACGGGTTACCGTCCGCAGTTCTATTTCCGCACGACCGACGTGACAGGCAGCGCGCACTTGCCCGAAGGCGTGGAGATGGTGATGCCGGGCGACAACGTGACGATGACGATCGAGTTGCACAAGGCCATCGCGATGGAACAGGGTCTGCGGTTCGCGATCCGCGAAGGCGGTCGCACGGTCGGCTCCGGTGTCGTGGCCGAGGTGGTCGAGTAGGAAAATCCCGTCGGTGTCGTGACTGGCGCTTTCGGGCAATGATACACGCAGGAGAGTAGCTCAATTGGTAGAGCACTGGTTTCCAAAACCAGCGGTTGGGGGTTCGAGTCCCTTCTCTCCTGCCAGCGCAAAAAATCCGGCGTGAGATCCGGTAGAAGGGGAAGCAGTGTACAAACAGGGTCAGGGAATGACATCCCGGGTCGGCGTCATGTGCCTGCTGCTGATAGTGGGATTCTATGCCGGCTATAGCTGGTACTATTTCTGCCATGCGGACATGGAAGCCTCTGCCGTCGAGGAAAAGGTGTATATGATCCTGCGCCTGGCGGGGACGCTGCTGCTGCTGCTCGGTTCCGGCGTGTTGGGTTATCTGTTGGCGATGGTGCGACCCTCGTCCTCCGATTATCTGATCGATATGGACGTCGAGTTGCGCAAAGTGGTCTGGCCGTCCATCCAGCCGCTGTTTGACCCGAAGGCCGAGGCCTGGGGTTCGACCTACATCGTGATCGCCTGCACGGTCATCATCACCGTGTATATCTGGATCGTGGACAGCGTGCTTGATTTTTCGATAACGCAGCATCTGCTGCAGTGGCTTGCAGCCTAGGGCGGAAGATAAATGGGAACCTGGTACACGCTGAAAGTGCAGCCTGAGCGCGAGGAGAAGATCAGGAATCTTCTGCTGGAGCGCGTGCGCAACAACGGTCTGGAAAGCCAGATCCGCACCATCCTGATCCCGACGGAAAGCGTGTCGGAAATCCGCAGCGGCAAGAAGCGGGTCGTCGAACAGAAGACCTATCCCGGTTACCTGTTCGTGGAGATGGATCTGGTCGACGAGGCCTGGTACGCGATTAACGAAACCGCAGGCATTACCGGTTTCGTCTCCGCCAACCCGCGCGAGCCGCAGCCGCTCCCGGATGAGGAGATCAACCGCATCCTGAAGGTGATCGACGACGGCAAGGAAAAGCCGAAGCCGAAAATCGAATTCGAAGTGGGGCAGGGCGTCCGGATTAAGGACGGCCCGTTCACCAACTTCGAGGGGCAGGTTGAGGAAGTATATCCCGACAAGGGTCTGCTCAAGATTAACGTGTTCATCTTCGGCCGGTCGACGCCGGTGGAGCTGGAATATTGCCAGGTCGAGAGAACCTGAAAAATTTGACAGTCGGCGGGATTGCGCCGAGCAGTGTCGCATGGAAAAGACCGGAGCGTAAATTCAATGGCAAAGAAAAAAGAAGTCGTAAAAAAAATCAAACTGCAGGTGCCCGGCGGCCAGGCTACTCCCGCCCCGCCCGTAGGCCCGGCTCTGGGTCAGGCGCAGGTTCCTGTCGGCGAATTCGTGCAACAGTTCAACGCCCGCACCTCCGATGCGCGTGGCATGCTTCTCCCAGTGGAAATCAGCGTCTATGCCGACCGGACCTTTGACTTTATCGTCAAGAGCCCGCCCGCGGCCGTGCTGCTGAAAAAAGCCGCTGGTGTTGCCAGCGGGTCGGGCGAACCGAACAAGGTCAAGGTTGGAACTGTGACGCAGAAGGATCTCGAGGAGATCGTGAAGACGAAGATGGAAGACCTGAACGCCCGCGACGTGGATCACGCCAAGCGGATCATCGCCGGCACCGCGCGCAGCATGGGAATTGAAGTCGCCGACTGAGATCGGTCGGGGTCTTTCGGAAATCAGAGGAGTTTTTCATTATGCCTGCAGTGAGAAGCAAGCGATACCGTGCGGCGGTCGAGGGCGTTGATTTTACCGCCAAGTATCAGCCGCTGGACGCAGCCCGGATCATCAAGCAAAAAGCCAGCGCGAAATTCGACGAGTCGGTCGAACTGGCGATCAACCTGGCGATTGACACCAAGCAGTCCGACCAGCTCGTGCGCGGCAGCCTGTCGCTGCCCCACGGCACCGGCAAGTCGGTGCGGGTGGTGGCGTTCTGCGACGGGCCTGACATCGAGGCCGCCAAGGCGGCTGGTGCGCTCGAGGCCGGAGCGGAAGAACTGGTGGAAAAGGTCAAGGGCGGCTGGATCGATTTCGACGTGGCTATCGCCCACCCGAAGATGATGAAGTTCGTCGGCGGCCTGGGCAAGGTGCTGGGTCCCAAGGGTCTGATGCCCAGCCCCAAGAGCGGCACGGTGGCGCCGGACGTGGCCAAGGCCGTGCGGGAGTTTTCCGCCGGCAAGATTGAGTTCCGCAACGACAAGTTCGGCGGCGTGAACATGATCGTGGGCAAGGTGAGTTTCGACGCCGAGAAGATCGCCGAGAACATCGAGACCGCCGTCAAGCACATCATCGCCCTGCGGCCGACCGCGGTCAAGGGTGACAATTATATTATGGGCGTACACGTGTCTTCGACCATGGGGATCGGGTTGGAGTTGGCCGTGGGCGCGACAACGGCCTGAAAAGACAGAGGATAGTATTATGCCTAACCGGGTTAACCAACTGCTGGTCAAGCAGTACATGAAGGCTTTCGAGGACAAGTCCAGCCTGATCTCCATCGGCTACGAGGGGCTGTCGGTCGAAAGCACCAACGCCATGCGCAACACCATGGTCGAGCGCGGCTACGGCCTGCTGTTCGTGAAGAACCGCATCGCCAACATCGCGTTCAAGGAAATGGGACGTCCCGACATCAGCGCCATGTGCGAAGGCCAGACCGCTTTCGCCGACAGCGAGGATCCGGTTTCACTGGCGCGGTTTCTTGTGGATTTCCGCAAGGAGCACAAGGAAATCAAGATTCACGGCGCGCTGGTGGAAAATACGGTCGTGAACGAGGCGGGGGTGATCGACCTGTCCAAGAGTCCGACCAAGGCGGAACTGAAGGGCATGATCTCCGGGCAGGCGTTGTCGCCTGGGGCGAAGGTTTCCGGCGCACTGCTGGGAGCCGGGGCTATGCTGGCCAGCCAGATAAAGAAGCTGGCAGACGGGGAAAGTGGAGAAACCGCGGCGTAGGCGGTTCGATAAATTTTTATTCTTGCTGAGTCAAGATTTCTGTTACGTTTATTATGGAGGCACGGGATTAAAATGACTGCTGAAGTCGAAACCAAAAGTGAAGCGCGCGTCTGGTCCGCCGAAGCGAAGGCGATGGGAGACAAGATCGTCGGCATGACCCTGCTGCAGGCGAAGGAACTGAGCGACTACCTCAAGGAAGTCCATGGCATCGAGCCCGCCACCGGCGGCGCGGTCATGGTCGCAGGCCCGGCTGCCGGCGCTGCTGGCGAAGCCGAAGACGAAGGCCCGACCACCAAGAACGTGATTCTGGTCAGCGCCGGCGCGGCGAAAATTCAGGTCATCAAGGTCGTGCGCGAAATCACCGGCCTGGGTCTGAAGGAAGCCAAGGCCATGGTCGACGGCGCTCCGGCTCCGGTCAAGGAAGGCTGTGCCCTGGAAGAGGCCGACAAGCTCAAGGCGCAACTCGAAGAAGCGGGTGCCACTGTCGAACTTAAATAAAACGGTGCATAGAGCTTAATCCAGATCAGCGGTCGACGTGAGTTCGGCCGCTGATCTGCAAGTTTGTCATTGACCTCTCATTCGCTTGCTATGCCGAGGATAACATGCCCATGGACATCCGTTATTACGGAAAAGCCTTCAAGACCTTGGAATTGCCTGACCTGATGCAGACGCAGCGCAGGTTTTACGCCGAATTCCTGCAACTAGACACACCTCCGGCGGAGCGCAAGAACGACGGCCTGGAAGCGGTGTTCCGGGAAGTTTTCCCCATCGAGAGCTATGACGGAGCGGTGAATCTGGAATACCTCGAGTACCAGATCGGTGAGGCGCGCCACACTCCCGACGAATGTCGGCAGTTGCGCCTGTCCTATGCCGGGCCGCTGAAGGTGAAGCTGCGCCTCAACCGCACCGAACCGGTAGAAGAATGGGTTTACTTGGGCGAGGTGCCGTTCATGATCGGCGGCGGCGAGTTCATCATCAACGGCGCGGAGAGGGTGATTGTCACGCAGTTGCAGCGATCCCCCGGTGTTGACTTCGCGTCGGAAACGCATTCCTCGGGCAAGCGGTTGCATTCCTGCCGCATTATTCCCGAGCGCGGCAGTTGGATCCAGGTGGAAGTGACCAGCAAGGATGTGCTGGTGGTGAGGATCGACCGCTCCAGCAAGATCGCGGCCACGACTTTCCTGCGCGCGCTGGCACCGGAACTGGACACCGACGCCGACATTCTGCGCGCGTTCCACGAAACCGAGGTAATCGACATCACGCCTCGCAATATTCAGAAATACCAGGGCGCGGTCTGTGTCTCCCAGGTGATCGACAACGCTAACGGCGAGATCATAGTCGACACTGGCGCTCGGCTTACCGACTTTGTGTTCGATCAGCTCAAGAATCTGGGTGTCGCGCAGATTGAGATCATCGCCGATATCGGCGATGAGATGATTCTCAATACCCTCGCAGAGGACGATTCGCATTCCCACGAGGAAGCCCTGAAGCGGATTTACGCTCGCCTGCGCCCCGGCACCCCGGTGAACGCCGACAAGGCGCGCGACCTGTTCAACGAGCGTTTTTTCGACGAGAAGCGCTACAACTTCGGCTCTATCGGCCGGTTCAGGCTCAACCGCAAATTCGAAATTGAAAACGACGACCGCGCCGTGCTGGGCGGATTTGACTTTCTCAACATCTGCCACTATATCCTGAAGCTGCGCGCCGACGAGGGCGAGATCGACGATATCGACCACCTGGAAAACCGCCGGGTGCGTACGATCAAGGATCTGGTCATGACTGAGTTGCGCAACGCCATGGTGAAGCTCCGCCGCGGCGTGCGCGAGCAGATGGTAATCAAGGAAATCGACGAAATCCGCCCGCACCAGTTGGTGAACGCCACTACGGTGTCCAGCTCGATTGAATATTTCTTCGCGCGCGGCGAACTTTCGCAGGTGGTCGACCAGTCCAATCCGCTTTCGCAACTGGTACACGAACGCCGCCTGTCGGCACTCGGCCCCGGCGGTTTGAACCGCAAGCGCGCGGGCTTTGAAGTGCGCGACGTGCATACCTCGCATTACGGTCGCATCTGCCCGGTGGAGACGCCGGAAGGCACCAACATCGGCCTGATCGTGTCGTTGGCCAATTACGCGGCCATCAACGACTACGGTTTTCTCATCACGCCTTATTATGTGGTCAAGAACCGCAAGATCGTCGACGAACTTGTGTATCTGCGCGCCGACGAGGAGGATCAGCATTTCATCGCCCAGGCCGACGTGGTGGTCGACGCCAAGGGGCGGATCGTGCCTGACCGGGTTATCTGCCGCCACAAGGAGGAGTTCCAGACCTGCGAGGCGGATCAGGTGACGCTGATCGACGTTGCGCCGCGGCAACTGGTGGGCGTGGCCGCCACCCTGATCCCGTTCCTGGAACACGACGACGCCAACCGCGCGCTGATGGGCTCCAACATGCAGCGCCAGGCTGTGCCGCTGGTGGTGCCGCAGGTGCCTTTGATCGGAACCGGCATGGAAGCTGCGGTGGTGCGCAACTCCGGCATGGTGGTGCGCGCCAAGGAAGACGCGAAGGTGCTGTATGTCGACGCGCTGGAAATCAAGACCACGTCCGAGGATCTGTCCTCCGGCGAGCGGGTGTACAAGCTGCATAAATACAAGGGACTGAACGACGGCACCACCCTCAACCAGACGCCTATGGTCAAGCCTGGCGACATGGTGAAGCGCGGCGACCCGCTGACCGAAGGCGCGGCTACTGTAGACGGCATTCTCGCCCTGGGACGCAACGTCCACGTGGGCTTTGTGAGCTGGGAGGGAACGAACTTCGAGGACGCGATTCTCGCTTCCGAGCGGCTCATCATCGAGGACGCGTTCACCTCGGTTCACATCGAGGAATTCACCACCGAAATCCGCGAGACCAAGGTGGGCAGCGAGGAAATCACCCGGGATATTCCCGGCGTCTCCGAAGCGGCTCTGGCTAATCTCGATGACAACGGCCTGATCGCCATCGGCACCAAGGTCAAGCCAGGCGACATCCTTGTGGGTAAGATCGCTCCGAAAGCCAAGAGCGAGTTCTCCAGCGAGGAAAAGCTGCTGCGTGCGATTTTCGGCCGTGCGGGTGAAGACGTCAAGAACGATTCGCTGACCGTGCCGCCCGGCACCGAGGGTTACGTCATCAGCGTCAAGCGATTCAGCCGCCGTTCGCCGGTGACTGAGGAGGAGCGCCGTTCGATCCGCCGCCAGTGCCAGAAACTCGAGGCGACGATGAAAGAAGACATCGCCACAGAGATCAAGACCAAGTACAAGCGCCTGAGCGATCTGCTGGGCGGAAGCCCTGTCAGCAAGAGGCTGGGCAAGGTGCTGCATCTCCCGCGCGCGGCGGATTACGAGCGTTTGATCGAACTGCAGGAACAGCTGGTCTTCAACGACCTGGAAGTGACTGCAGCCAAGAAGGTGAAAACGCAGGCCATCTGCCTGGAGTACGACCGCCGCATCCGCTTCATCGAGGCGCGCTGCGAGGTGGAGGTGGGACGGCTCAAGCGCGGCGACGAACTGCGGCCGGGCGTGCTGGAACTGGTCAAGGTTTACGTCGCGATAAAGCGCAAGCTGTCGGTCGGCGACAAGATGGCGGGTCGTCACGGCAACAAGGGCGTCGTCTCCCGGATTCTGCCGGAAGAGGATATGCCGTTCCTGGAAGACGGGACGCCGATGGAGATGATTCTGAACCCGCTGGGCGTGCCTTCGCGCATGAACGTGGGGCAGATTCTGGAAACGCACCTGGGTTGGGCGGCCAACAAACTCGGCTTCCGGGTCATTACCCCGGTGTTCGACGGCGCCAAGGAGCACGAGATTTTCGCCGCGCTCAAGGAAGCGGGTCTGCCCGACGACGGCAAGGCGGTGCTGTATGATGGTCGCACCGGCGAGCCGTTCGACGAGACGGTGACGGTCGGCTTCATGTACATGCTCAAGCTGCACCACCTGGTTTCCGAGAAGATTCACGCGCGCGCCACCGGCCCCTACAGCCTCATTACCCAGCAGCCCCTCGGCGGCAAGGCCAGAAATGGCGGTCAGCGCTTCGGGGAAATGGAAGTGTGGGCGCTGGAAGCCTACGGCGCGGCCAATATTCTCCAGGAACTGCTCACGGTCAAGTCCGACGACGTGGAAGGCCGTACCAAGATTTACGATGCTATGGTCAAGGGCGAGAACACGGTCGAACCCGGCACGCCGGTCAGCTTCGACGTGCTCTGCAACGAAATCCGCGGCATCGGCCTGAACATCAGGATGGAGAAAACCGCGCTGACCGAATAGCGCCACGGCGGCACCGACCGGACAAACAAGACGGAACCTCCTTCTAGATATTGAGGAAACAATATGCCTGAGCAAGTGTACGAGCGCATTAACGACTGCACGACGATCACCGTCAGCCTGGCCGGCCCCAACGATATCCGGAGCTGGTCGTACGGCGAGGTGAAGACTCCTGAGACCATCAATTACCGTACCTACCGCCCGGAGAAGGACGGTTTGTTCTGCGAACGCATCTTCGGCCCGGAACGCGACTGGGAATGCTCCTGCGGCAAGTTCAAGGGCATCAAGTACAAGGACATCATCTGCGACCGGTGCGGAGTCAAGATAACGCATTCGAAAGTCAGGCGCAGCCGCATGGGTCACATCAACCTGTCGGTGCCGATCGTGCATATCTGGTATTTCCGTGCTATGCCCTCGCGTCTGGGGCTGTTGCTGGGCATCAAATCCACCGCTTTGCAGCAGGTGGTCTATTTCCAGCGCTACGTCGTGACCGATCCCGGCGATACGCCGCTGAAACTGGGCGAACTGTTGAGCGAAGAAAGCTACCGCGACTGCCGGGAGAAATACGGCAGCGATTTCGTGGCCATGATGGGCGCGGAAGCGGTGCGGGAACTGATCAAGTATATCGACCTGCCGGTTCTCGAAGAGGAACTCAAGGTTGATCTGAAGGGGTGCACGCAGAAACTCAAGACCGAAACCCTGGTCAAGCGGCTGCGCATCGTGCAGGCTCTCATCGCCGGCGGCAACGACCCGGCCTGGATGTGTATGGACGTGATTCCGGTGATTCCGCCGGATCTGCGCCCGCTGGTGCCGCTGGATTCGGGCAACTTCGCCACTTCCGACCTGAACGACCTTTACCGGCGCGTTATTTATCGTAATAACCGTCTGTCCAAACTGCTGGACTTGAACGCGCCCTCGGTGATTGTCCGCAACGAAAAGCGCATGTTGCAGCAGGCGGTGGACGCCTTGTTCGACAATGGCCGGTGCAAGCGCCCGGTGCAGGGTTCGGGCAACCGTCCGCTGAAGAGCCTGACCGACATGATCAAGGGCAAGCAGGGGCGTTTCCGCGCCAACCTGCTTGGCAAGCGCGTGGACTACTCCGCGCGTTCCGTCATTATCGTCGGGCCGGAACTGAAACTCGACCAGGTGGGTCTGCCCAAGAAGATCGCGCTGGAGCTGTTCCAGCCCTTTATTATCCGCAAGCTCAAGGAAAAGGGGCTGGCCGACACCATCAAATCAGCCAAGACCATGCTGGAGCGCAAGGACGAGGAAATCTGGGACGTGCTGGAGGAGGTGATCGAAGGCCATCCCGTACTCCTGAACCGCGCGCCCACTCTGCACCGCATGGGTATCCAGGCGTTTTATCCCGTGCTGGTGGAGGGCGACGCCATCCGCCTGCATCCACTGGTCTGCTCCGGCTTCAACGCCGACTTTGATGGCGACCAGATGGCGGTGCACCTGCCGCTCACGACCGACGCGCAGACCGAGGCGACCCTGCTGATGATCTCGACGGCGAACATCTTCTCGCCCTCGCACGGCAACCCCATCATCACCGCCGACCTGGACATCGTGCTGGGCTGCTATTACCTCACCCTCGCACGCGACGGGCTGAAGGGCGACGGCATGATTTTCCGCGACTTCATGGAAGCCATGGGTGCCTACGAGGAAGGCGTGGTAGCGCTGGGTGCAAGGATCAAGGTGCGCCCGCCGGAAGGACTGGTGGTTATTCCCGAGATTCCGGAAGACAAGATTGAGGCTAACGGCCTGCTGCCGACCACCCCGGGGCGCATCCTGTTCTACGACACGCTGCCCCACGGGCATACTTTCTACAACCGTACCATGAACAAGAAAGAGTTGAACAAGGTCATCAGCAACTGCCACATCGAGCTGGGGCGCGCGGCGACGGTGGACATGCTGGACGCGATGAAGGAACTGGGCTTCCACTTCGCCACTATATCCGGCCTGTCCTTTGCGGCCATGGATCTGAAAACCCCGACCAAGCGGAAAGAAGAGATTATCGCCATCGCCGAGAAAAAGGTGGCGATTATCGAAGAAGCCCACCAGTTGGGCGATATCACCGACGGCGAACGCTACAACCAGATCGTCGACGCCTGGACGCACGTCACCGAGGAAATCACCCAGGAACTGCTGATCGAACTGAAGAACGACAAGGCGCGCGACGGCAAGCCCTACATCAACCCGGTCTGGGCGATGTACGATTCCGGTGCCAGAGGCTCCACCACCCAGATTCGCCAGCTGGCCGGTTTCCGCGGTCTCATGACCAAGCCTAATGGCAAGATTATCGAAACCCCCATCCGCGCGAATTTTCGCGAAGGGTTGCGCGGGCTTGAATACTTCTCCTCGACGCACGGCGCGCGCAAGGGTCTGGCCGACACCGCGCTGAAGACCGCCGACTCCGGTTACCTGACCAGGAAACTGGTGGAAGTGGCGCAGGACGTCACCATCAGCGCGCTTGACTGCGGCACCGAGAACGGCGTGGCCAAGGGCGCCATCACCCAGGGCGAGCACGAGGAAGTGTCACTGGCCGACAACATTTTCGGCCGCGTGGCTTGCGACAACATCCGCGATATCCTGACCAACGAGTTGATCGTCGCCAAGGGCGAGCTGGTAACCCGCGACATCGCCAAGCGGATCGAAGACCTTGATCTGGGCAAAATTCGCGTACGCAGCCCGCTTACCTGCGAATTGCCTTACGGCATCTGCGCGAAATGTTATGGCATGGATCTGTCGACCGGCAAGTTGGCAGAGAACGGCACTGCGGTGGGCATCATCGCCGCGCAGTCGATCGGCGAGCCTGGCACTCAGCTGACCATGCGTACTTTCCACATCGGCGGCATCGCCAAGCACGCGGTGCGCGAAAGCGAACTCCGCTCCGACGTGGCGGGTGAGGCCAAGTTCCTCAACCTCCACACCGTCAGAACCATGCGCAAGGACAGCAAGGGCAAGGACGCCGAGGTTTCCGTTGTACTCAACCGTAACGGCGCGATCGTGATCTGCGACGCCAAGGGACGCGAAATCGGCGACCCGCTGGACGTGCCCCCGGGCGCGACGCTGATGGTCAAGGAAGGCGACACGGTCAAGGCGCGCCAGGCACTGGCTAACTGGGATGCGTACAATACTCCGCTGCTGACGGAAAAGGGCGGTTTCGTCCGTTACGAGGACATTGTCGAAAACGTCACAATGCGCGTGGAGACAGACGCTTCCGGTTTCCCCCGCAAGGTTATCAGCGAGCACAAGGGCGACCTGCATCCGCAGCTCATTGTCGCCGACAAGGACGGGCAGATTCTGGCCTACTACTCGGTGCCGGAAAAGGCGCACTTGCGCGTGGAGGAAGGCGAAGAGGTTGTGGCTGGCCAAGAACTGGCGCGTACCCCGCGCGAGATCGGCACTACCCAGGACATTACCGGCGGTCTGCCGCGTGTGACGGAGCTGTTCGAGGCGCGTAAGCCCAAAGACCCGGCCGTCATGAGCGAAGTAGACGGCACGGTCGAGCTGGGCGAGCGCCGCCGCGGCAAGCGGGTCATCATTGTCCGCACCGAGGCAGGACAGGAATACGAGCATCTGGTGCCGCAGGGCAAGCACGTGCGCGTGCATACCGGCGACAAGGTGCGCGCGGGCGAGCCGCTGCTGGAAGGCCCGCTGGTGCCGCACGACATTCTCCGCATCAGCGGCGAGGAAGCCTTGCAGTTCTACCTGCTTAACGAGGTGCAGAAGGTTTACCGCGCGCAGAACGTGCGGATCAACGACAAGCATGTGGAAATTCTGGTGCGTCAGATGATGGGCAAGGTGAGGATCGAGGATCCGGGCGACACGGCAATGCTCATCACCGACGCAGTCAGCCGCGCCAAGTTCAACAAGATGAACATGGACGCAATCGCCAAGGGCGGCAAGCCCGCTACCTGTACGCCGCTGCTGCAGGGCGTGGCGCGCGCGAGCCTGTCGGCGGAATCGGTCATTGCCGCGGCGTCCTTCCAGGAAACGACGAAAGTCCTGACCGATGCCGCGCTGGCGAGCAGGCGCGACATGTTGCGCGGTTTGAAGGAAAACGTGGCGATCGGCCGCATGATTCCCGCCGGCACCGGCGCGCCGTATCTGCGCCGCGCGCAGGTCTGCCTGTCGGAAGAGGCGGTGGTTGCCGAAGAGCCGGAAATTTCGCCTGAAGACGAATTGAGCAGAGATTTGGAAAAAGCCTTGAATTCCTGAAAGGCTGGTGGTATAAGAAGCAGTCCCGATTTTTTGTTATAGGTGGCAATAAAGGAAAAAGTTCGAATGCCTACGATCAACCAATTAGTCCGCAAGGGTCGGAAAAAGATTGTCGCGAAGTCCAAGTCGCCAGTGCTGGAAAGCTGCCCGCAGCGCAAGGGAGTCTGCCTGCAGGTGAAGACCACCACGCCCAAGAAGCCGAACTCTGCTTTGCGCAAGGTGGCGCGCGTGCGGCTCACCAACGGCAAGGAAGTGACGGTCTATATCCCTGGCGAGGGGCACAATCTGCAGGAGCACTCGATTGTCTTGGTGCGCGGCGGTCGCGTGCGCGATCTGCCCGGCGTGCGTTATCACCTGATCCGCGGCGTGAACGATGCCTCGGGGGTGGACGCGCGGCGCAAGAGCCGCAGCAAGTACGGCGCGAAGCGTCCGAAAAAATAACCAGGTTTGCATTTCCAGGAGAAAGGAATAAGGCGGCATGAGCGTTAAATCTACGGCAGTCACCGGACCGGCACTGAAACCGGATCCCAAATACGGCAATACGATGGTCAGCAAATTCATCAACTGCATGATGTGGGACGGGAAGAAATCCGTCTCCGAGCAGATTTTTTATAAGGCGATGGATTTGATCGCGGGCAAGCTGAAGGATCAGGAGCCGGTTAAGGTGTTCGAGACCGCCCTGAACAACGTCAAGCCCTTGGTCGAGGTCAAGAGCCGCCGCGTGGGCGGCGCCAACTACCAGGTGCCGGTGCAGGTCACGCCCAAGCGCCAGCGTTCCCTCGCTATTCGCTGGGTCTTGCAGTCGATCCGCGGCAAGAAGGGTCGCCCCATGCACGAGCGTCTTGCAGCCGAACTGATCGACGCTTTCAACAAGGAAGGCGCGGCTATCAACATGCGGGAAAATACCCACCGCATGGCCGAAGCGAACAAGGCTTTCGCCCACTTCGCCTGGTAAGTTCATAAGCTTTAATGCAAAAGGCGACAGCCATTACGGCTGTCGCCTTTTTTTCATGTCGCGGGTTATGTCCAGGTTCCGGGGTTGGGGTCGGGATCGTTGAACATCTCGGGATATTTTCCTTCGGCGATGCCTCCGCATTTGTCGTCTTCCGGCGGCGGAAGCTGCCAGGACTTGTCGGGAAATACCGGCGTCGGGAAGCCGCATTGTTCAATGCACTCCCGCTTTTCCAAAGTATCCATGCAGCTTCGGATGCAGCCCTTCGCGCCGCAGATGGCGAAGTAGCCGGTGTGGGACAGGATCTGTTTGTAATACCCGATGGTCGAGTTGATCGGGAATTCCGGGCTGGCTCCCCAGTTGGCCAAACCCAGCGGGTAGCACATGCGGTACGCCGCTTCCTCCGACATGTCGGTTTCCCGGACGTTCAGCCGCAGCCCCGGCAGGTCTTTCTTGAGGAAGGGGCTTGCCTCGTAATTCAAACCGTGGTGGGTCAGCGTACAGCGCCCCATCTGCACGTCGCCCCATTCGTAGGTCTTGTCCTCGATCTGGATGCTGATAGGGGGGCGATCCTTCAATTTCGGAATGGCTCCGCCGGGACAATCGCGCGCGCAACGCATACAGCGGTTGCAGAAGGTGTTGGGCTCCAGCAGAGGATCTGGCTCCAGTTCCGCGTCGGTCAGGATAGTGCCAAGCCGTACGCGGGGGCCGAATTTGCGGTTGATAAACACTTTTGACCAGCCCATTTCTCCCAATCCGCAAGCCACGCCGGCGATGCGGACGTTGATATTGATGTCGGCGGGCGGACGTCCCGGCAGCACCGGCGTGTTCATCGCCGAAGAACGCTCCGGCACGCCGGGATAAACCGGCACCGCCTCCCAACCGTGATCCTCGATGAAACAGGCGGTGTCGAAAGTCACTGCCGGGCGGAAGAGGGTGTTGAGGCGGTTGTAGGAATAGAACGTGTAATTCGCCCAATGCGTACCTTCGGTTATGCCGCGATAACTGCCGCGCGGGATCGGCTGTACGATGGTGATGACTGACTTGCAGTCGGGAAAAATGTTTTTGGGGTGCATCAGGCGCGGCGCGTTATCGAAGCGCTCTATATTGGCGATCCCGATGTCGCCGCAACCGGCTTTTCGCGCCGCTTCCTTGACCATTTCAGATGTAAGTTTCACAGGTTCTCCTTTCCGGCAGTAATCCGGATAAATGTCAGCTTATGCAGCCTCTTTACTTGGCGTATTTCTGATCGCATCCCGCCTCGATTCCGGCGACGGGCACGGGGCGTTTGAGGCTGTCCAGCGCCCAGGGTGTCCGCTTGCGGAAGGTCTGGGCGAAAGTGTTGCCGCATTTGCCCGCGCCTTCGAGTTTGGTCAGGCACATGCGTCCGCAAGCGGCGGCGCAACGGTCAGGCCGCGTGCCGCGCCCCGGCCCTTTCATCGCGCCGTTGGGGCAGGAGTTGCAGATTTCGTAATCGATATGAGCCACCTGTATCTGGTGTCCGGGTACGCCGACGGTTTCCAGGTGCGAGGCGTCAATCGCCTGGAGCGGGCACGCCGCTACGCAAGCCCCGCAGTCTGAACAGATAGACTTGTCCCGGATCGGGTCGGCGTCTAGTTTCGCGTCGGTGAGAATGAGGGCGAAACGCTGGCGGGTGCCGTATTCCGGCGTGAGAAAAAAGCCTCCCAGCCCGATTTCACCGAGACCGGCGGCGTGGGCGGCGTAATCCATGTCGACGATGACGTTAGGCTCGGGTTTTCCGGGCGCGACCGGCACGCCGGTTGGCATTCCGTCCTCGCAGTAACCGAACAGCGGCACCGCCTCGAATCCCTGCGTTTCCAGCCAGCAGGTCAGGTCGTAGGTGGTGCGCGCCAGAAAGTTATCTTCCAGCCACCGGTAGCCGAACGTGCTGTAAGTGCTGTGAAAATTGGTGCCTTCCTCGACGCCGCGCATCGCGCCGCGCAGGATTCGCCTGCCCACAACCAAGGCCGATTTCATATCCGGGAACACCGCCAACGGGCTCCGTTGCGGTTTCACGCTCGCGAATCGCTCCGGTGAGGCGATGCCAAGTAAATCTGCTCCAAACTCTTTTGCTTTCTGTTTTACTTCCGCTGTATCCATTCCTTGCTCCTAAATTTTTACAAGGCCAAAAATTACCTCGCCTGTGCGAGTCGTGTTTAACTTTTCAGTCGGCGCTGAGTTCAAGCGAACCAGTTTTCAGCCGCTCCATGATCCGTCGCTGGTGTTCCCCTGTAAAACGGTAGGCCGGCAGATGCAATCCCAGCGCCGCTGTCACTTCGCCCTTTTCTCTGATGGGGAAAGCCAGGCCGACCACGCTGCCGGTATGTCGCAGGGCATGGCCTTCCCGGCGGATTTTGTCCAGCTCTGTGCACAGTTCCTCGCTGTTACGTACTTCCGGCCATGCTTTGGTGGGAAGGCGCTTTGCCAATGCCAAGTGGTTCAGTTTATCCGGTTGCAGCCAGGCCAGCAGCAGGCGACCGGTGGCGCTGGTCAGGGGGTCGATAATCTGCTGCGGTTCGCGTCTGACCTGCACCTGATTATGACTTTCGGCTTCATACAGCACGATTCTTTCGCCCCGCCGCATCACCGCCAGCAACGTCGATTCGTCCAGTTCGGTCGCCATGGCATCAATTACAGGAACGCAACGGTTTACCAGATCTTTCCTATACGGTTCGCCGCCTGTCAGTGCAAATGCCATGGAGCCAAGACGATAGCCTTTTTTCCGTTCCGGCTGTTCGACATAACCACGATCCAGCAGACTTTTGAGAATTCTGGAACAGGTCGCGGCGTTGATTCCTGCCTCTCGCGCCAATTCCGCCGGCCCCAGCAGGTCATCCGGTGATTTGCCGATGATTTCAAGAATAGTCAAGGCACGATCAAGAACTTGAATACCCGTCGTTCGCATAACGAATCACTCCTTCGCTATATGAATTATAATAGATGGACAGCGCTTGTCAAGGCTAGCCGGTGCAGAGGGGCAGGGGACTTTGCTGATTTTGCAGGCTAACGTTTTGCAGACAAATCAGTTAAGAGAAGCATAAAAAAATAAAAAAACTGTTGCATCGCTTCCCGATTCAGTTAGGATAACTCGACTTGCAACATTAAGATTCAGAAAGAAGACACCTATGAGCGACTCTCTCAAGAGCGCTCCGCTGGGACGGATTCGTAATATCGGCATTATCGCACACATCGACGCCGGTAAGACTACCACCTCCGAGCGGATTCTCTATTATTCAGGCAAAGAACACCGCATGGGCGAAGTCCACGACGGCAGCGCTGTCATGGATTACATGCAGGACGAGCAGGAACGCGGCATTACCATCACTTCCGCCGCGACCACGTTCTATTGGCGCGAGCATCAGGTCAACCTGATCGACACTCCCGGACATGTGGACTTCACCGCCGAGGTGGAGCGCAGCCTTCGCGTGCTGGACGGCGCGGTGCTGGTCTTCTGCGGCGTGGGCGGGGTTGAGGCGCAGAGCGAAACCGTCTGGCACCAGGCCGAGCGCTACCACGTTCCCTGCCTTGCCTTCATCAACAAGCTTGACCGTGCCGGCGCGGGCGTGGAGCATGTGCTGGACGACATGCGCAAGCGTCTTGGCGCTAACCCGCTCCTGGTTCAGATTCCCGTTGGCCTGGAAGACAAGTTCGTCGGCGTGATCGATCTGGTGGAGATGAAGCAGTATACATTCGACGAGGAATCGCTGGGCGAGACGGTGATCGAGTCGGAAATCCCCGCCGGGCTTTTGGCTGATGCCGAAGTGGCGCGCGCTCATCTGCTGGAGACTGTGGTCGAGGCGGACGACGTTCTGATGGAAAAATATCTGGCGGAAGAGGAACTGACTCCCGACGAAATCCGTTCCTGCATCCGCGCGTTGACTCTGTCTCGCAAGGTGGTGCCGGTGTTGTGCGGCTCTTCGCTGCGCAATAAGGGCGTACAGCCGCTGCTGGATGCGGTGGTGTATTTTCTGCCCAGTCCCAAGGACGTGCCGCCTATGGTCGGCCACGACCCGAAGGACGAGAATACGAAAATCGAATGCCAGCCCCTCCGCAAGGAGCCGCTGGCGGCGCTGGCGTTCAAGGTGATTGAGGACGATCACGGCGCGCTGACTTTTATCCGGGTTTATTCCGGCGAGATCAAGGAAGGCGAGCGGGTCATTGTCGCCCACAGCGGTCGCAAGGAACGCGCCAGCCGCCTGCACCGGATGCACGCCAACCACCGCACCCGCGAGGAATTGATCGGCCCGGGTGAAATCGTGGCAGTGACTGGTTTCAAATTCGCCACTACCGGCGACACCATCTGCGCCGAGGGGCGGCTGGTGGAGCTGGAGCCGCCGAAATTCCCCGCTACCGTCATCAGCATGGCGATTGAGCCGCGCACCAACGACGCGCGCGAAAAATTGATGGATGTGCTGGCGAAGCTCTGCCGCGAGGATCCGACCTTCCGCTACAAGACCGACGATGAGACGGGGCAACTGGTGGTCTCCGGCATGGGCGAGCTGCATCTGGACATTATCCGCACCCGCATTACGCGCGATTACAAAGTTGAAGCCAACACCGGCACGCCGCGCGTGACTTACCGCGAGTCGATCGCGGGCAGGGGGCGCGGCACCGGCGTCTACGAGCAGACTATTGGCGGGCGTAACCATTATGCCGAAGTGACGGTCGAGATCGAGCCTTGCGCCGACTGCGCCGAGCCGGTGGCGAAGAACAGGACTAATGCGTTGCAGATTCCGGAGCAGTATGTGCCGATAGTGGAAAATGCGGTCGTAAGCGGCTGCATGTCGGGGCCGTTGGGAGGGTATCCGCTGATTCATCTCAAGGCGACGGTGGTTGACGGGAAAACGCGCGAAAACGATGCCAGCGAACTGGCTTTCGCCGCCGCCGCCGAAAACGCCTTGCGCCAGGCGGTGGAGCAGGCGGGCGCGTCTCTCATGGAGCCGGTCATGGCGTTCGAGGTGACGACGCCGGAGGAATATCTGGGCGGCATTATCCATGACATGAACGGACGCCGGGCGGAAATCGGCGAGATCGGCAACCGCGGGCTACTCCGCCTGGTGCGGGGCAAAGTACCACTGGCGGAGATGTTCGGCTATGCGACGGCGGTGCGCGGGCTGTCTACCGGGCGCGCTTCGTTCACAATGGAGCCGTGCGCGTACGTGGCGGTGCCGCGCCGCAAATTCGCGGAGATTCTGGGGTATGATCCGGCGCAGGCTGCCGGTATAATGTAAATGCAAGAGATTGTCTGTTTAACAGTTTGTTTGTGAAGTTTTTTTCAGGAAAGGAAAATGTAATGGCGAAAGAAAATTTTGAGCGCAAGAAGCCGCACATCAACGTCGGCACCATTGGTCACGTCGACCACGGCAAGACTACCCTGACGGCGGCTATCAC